>NZ_MLHL01000001.1 GCF_002000545.1 Rodentibacter trehalosifermentans
TTTCAGCCCTATTTTTTTATTTTTATGATTGAATTTGTAAACCTTTGCGACAGTGAAGAACTTGTTATTCGCTGTCGTAAAGGTTCATCAAACGAGCGTAGCGAGTGCGATAGCCTATTAGGTATAAGATCATCAGGGTAAAGGATAAAAGTCGCTTAAAATGCGTTTTAGGACGTTTTTGAGAGTTTATTTGAGTAATTAGTCTAATTTAATAAAAAAACAAGGATTGCTAGTTTAACTAACAATCCTTGAAAACTTAGTGTTTAATCGCTACACTGTGTGTAACGACAATTAACGCATACGTTTTTTTGTTGAGTGTCGAAATAACCGTAGATCTCTAAACCGCGAGTGCTTGCGCATCCGCCAAGATACAGGCAAGCTCCCACGATTAGAACGGTTTTGATGAGATTACTCATCTCCACGTTTTCCTCTGTTGATGTTCTACCTCGAATTGAACGAGTTAATAACACATCAGGGGAGCTTGTCGAGGAACTTAACAGCTCCCCCGACACCCAAATTCATTGTAACATAAACCGCCTCAAAAGGGCGGTTTTGTTTATCCGCAATTAGCTTCTATTTCAATTTGAAAATAATCTTTAATCTTAACGTTTAGTTTAAATTTAATTTTTATTTTTTCTAAGATTTTTTTCATTAAATTTTCCTTATTTAAAAAGTTAAATATTTATATTGATTATATGAACATTTAATTTTTAAAGTAATTGACAAAATCATCTATTTTTTCTTTGTGAGTTTTTAAAATAAAGATCTTTTTTGGATTACATACATTCGTCTGATAAGGGGTATTTTTATTTAGATTAGAACGTATATATAAACCCATTCTTATATTCCAAATGTATAGCAAAAAAAACTTCATTTACACACCTAACGCAAAACTTCGTTTTGCAAAGAAAGCAATAAATATCAATGGAATAGCAAGAATTGATTAAAAATAGTACAGTATTTTTGAGCACTATCTAGCATCTTCATAACACTATTTATAACATCTTGTTTCTAATAAATTTTTTACTATTTTGTGCTACATAGTGCTATACAGCACCACACAGTGCTCAAATTTGACTATATTTTGAACTATGTACTGTCGCCCTTCGGTTGCCGAATATAAAAAAACACAATAAAAGACTTCGCTATTTATTGCGTTTTTTTATATTTTTATTTTGACTTATTAAAAACTTTAACGAAAAAAATCAATTTGTTTTTTATCAATCTCAACCAATTCACAATCTATGATTTTATAGCCACGCTCTCTCAGTTTTTCGGCAAAGATTTGTTTTCTACCAAATCTCGATTTATGGCTTTCATTGACGGATAGGAAAATCCAATAAAACAACAAATCTTCATTCGGCACATCTTCGATGTCTTGATAAAAATCTTCCAAGATTTTTAGGCAATCTTTCGCATAATTACCATATTCAGCGGAACTCATTTTAGGATTTTGACGATCAATTTTTACAAACTTACCGTATTTGTTTTTATGCGGAAATTTAGGGCGTTTTAATTCCGTTTTAACCGCACTTTTCTTTGTCTGAATAGTAAATTTCAACGCTACAATACTGCGACCACGTTTAATAGGTTCGTATGATACAAGCAAATCAGATTTAGCATTTATTTCAGCGATAGATGGCTCAATAACCCATTTTCTAAAATTAGCATACAAGCTGTATTTATCTGAAACTTGGAACCAATCTTTTAGATCTTCAATGCTTGTTTGACGCCAACCAGTATCACGATATTGAGAACATAATTCATAAAGACGAATGGCGTGAGTACTGCTAAACGCACCTATATTTACAAGCTGATATTTTGTGTAGTTCTCGTGTAATTCAGAAATATACGGGATCAACTCATCGTGGAACTCAATGTAAAACCGACCTTCTTTTTTAAAATAGGAACGCTTATGAATTAACGCAACTTCAGTTAATTCGTGTTCATTATCAACCAACGTAACCCAACGCTTTGAAATTTTTAGAACGGCATTTCTAACTTGTGTGTAAGCTATCTCAGGATTGACATCAGGGAAATGCTTACAGAAATCAGCTACCGTAAAGTCAAATCCACGTTTAGACGGATTTTTAGGGTTAAAAACACCCAAAGTTAAAGACAAAATCCGCATTTCATCGAGTGTCATAGAGTAACTAGCCTGAACAAAGCTATTAGCTTTTGAGATAGTAAGATCAGTATTATTGCTCATTTTATACCCTTAATGTGTAGAAATTTGTTGATTATATATAGAATAAAATTTACACCTAATACTTTAATATGTGTAGACTGAAAAATCAACCTAATATTAAACAATAAATCTCTACACATTAAACAATAAATTTCTACACATTAACAATAAATCTCTACACATATAAATCGCTCAAGCCTTGTGCCACAAGGAAATCCATAACCTACAAACAAGATTACAAACAAGAAAACAAAAAAATATAGAGCCTGGGCTTTCAGCCCTATTT
>NZ_MLHL01000010.1 GCF_002000545.1 Rodentibacter trehalosifermentans
TAATCTACTTCAGCCCCAAAATTTCTATAAACAAACAAAAGGTGTGCTTTCTGTGGAAAGTGATCAAATTAACCTATTACATTAAGATTAATTAAAAAAACGCGGCCAATTGAAAAACGCTCAAAATTGACCGCGCTTTTAGCTAAAGAAATAAAGGTTATTTTGCACTATTTATCTTATGGAATAAGGTGAACGCAATGAAGAGGAAACCTAAGAAACAGGAAACAATTAAGGCATAAAACCTAGCATAAAATATAATCCTTCTGCTTATTCTCTATTTTGTTTTAAATCAAATCATTGCGACTTTTCACTTTATGCCCATTAAAAAGATGAAGACCGAATAAACTTGTACTGATTTAAGATTCAATTTGTGGCATAATCCCACCACTCGTTTTCTATTGAAAAGGAAGAAATCATGCGAATTTTACATACCATGTTACGCGTGGGCGATTTGGATCGTTCCATTCAATTTTATCAAGATGTTCTGGGAATGCGTTTATTGCGCACCAGTGAAAACCCTGAATATAAATATTCCTTGGCATTTTTAGGTTATGATGATGAAGATAAATCTTCCGTCATTGAGCTCACCTATAATTGGGGCGTAACGGAATATGATCTTGGTTCTGCCTACGGCCATATTGCCATTGGTGTAGATGATATTGTTGCCACCTGTGATGCCGTGCGTGCCAATGGTGGAAAAATCACCCGTGAACCCGACCCGGTGAAAGGCGGCACAACAGTGATTGCCTTTGTCGAAGATCCGGATGGCTACAAAATCGAATTTATCGAAAATAAACAAGCAAAAGCCGGACTCGGCAATTAAAAGTGCGGTCATTTTCTATGATGTTTTAATAACGTAGGCTTCCCTGCGTTATTTTATTTTTTAAGGATATGCTATGCCCGATGCTCAAGAAATCCCCTATCACCATCAACTGAAAAATCGTTTTCGTGGTTACTTTCCCGTGATTATTGATGTGGAAACGGCGGGGTTTGATGCCGAAAAAGATGCCTTATTGGAACTTGCGGCAATCACCTTAAAAATGGATGAAAACGGCTATTTGCATCCGGATCAAAAATGCCATTTTCATATTGAGCCTTTTGCAGGGGCAAATATCAATCCGGATTCCTTAAAATTTAACGGCATTGATATTCACAACCCACTGCGTGGTGCAGTCTCTGAATTAGAGGCAATAACAGGCTTATTTCAAATGGTACGCCGTGCACAAAAGGCAGCTGAGTGTCAACGTTCGATTATTGTGGCCCATAATGCGATGTTCGATCAGCGCTTTGTGATGGCTGCCGCAGAACGTACCGGTATAAAACGTAACCCCTTCCACCCTTTCGGTCTATTTGATACCGCAACGCTGGCAGGATTCATGTTCGGGCAAACGGTGCTTGTCAAGGCCTGTCAAGCGGCGAATATTCCCTTTGATGGTAAACAAGCCCATTCTGCCCTTTATGATACGGAACGCACAGCGGAATTATTCTGTTATATGGTCAATCATTTGAAAGATCTTGGCGGTTTTCCTCATCTACCGATGGCTATAAAAAGAGAAGAAAAAACAACCGCACTTTAACTTTTTCACCTTTTATTTTTTATACATTAACCTATAAGGAAAAACACAATGTTATCAAACCCCGTTGTTATCTCAATTATCGTCTTACTCGCCTTGAGTTTGCTGCGTATTAATGTGGTGATAGCCCTTGTCATTGCGGCGCTCACTGCCGGTTTATGCGGTGATCTTGGTTTAACTAAAACCATCGAAACCTTCACCGGCGGTCTAGGCGGCGGTGCCGAAGTGGCAATGAACTATGCCATGCTTGGTGCTTTTGCTATTGCTATCTCTAAATCAGGTATTACCGATTTACTCGCCTATAAAATCATCACAAAAATCAACAAAACGCCAACCAGTAATAATTTGGCTTGGTTTAAATATGCCATTTTTGCCATATTGGCGCTATTTGCCATTTCCTCGCAAAATCTCTTACCGGTGCATATTGCCTTTATCCCGATTGTGATTCCTCCGTTGCTTTCAATTTTTAACCGTTTGAAAATCGACCGCCGTGCCGTAGCCTGCGTGTTAACATTCGGTCTTACTGCCACCTATATGCTCTTGCCGGTGGGCTTTGGGAAAATCTTTATTGAAAGTATTTTAGTGAAAAATATCAATCAAGCAGGCGCCGCCTTAGGATTACAAACGGATGTTACACAAGTGTCTCTTGCGATGCTATTACCGGTCATCGGGATGATTTTAGGCTTATTAATTGCTGTTTTCATCACCTATCGCAAACCTCGTGAATATAGTGAAACGCTTGACGCACCAACCACAAAAGAGATTGAAGCACATATTGCCAATATCCAACCAAAACACATTAGCGCAAGTTTAATTGCCATTGTGGCAACCTTTGCCACTCAGCTGGTGACCAGTTCCACGATTATTGGCGGCTTAGTGGGTTTGGTGATTTTTGCCGTGTTTGGCATTTTCAAACTCAAAGAAAGTAACGATATTTTCCAACAAGGCTTACGTTTAATGGCGATGATTGGCTTTGTGATGATTGCCGCTTCAGGCTTTGCCAATGTGATCAATGCCACCAGTGGCGTGACTGAACTCGTAGAAAATTTAAGCAATGGTGCTATTCAAAGCAAAGGGCTTGCGGCATTTTTAATGTTGATTGTCGGGCTATTAATCACCATGGGGATCGGCTCTTCTTTCTCAACGGTGCCGATTATTACCTCAATTTATGTTCCCCTTTGCTTATCCTTTGGTTTTTCACCTCTCGCCACCGTTTCGATTGTAGGGGTTGCAGCCGCTTTAGGGGATGCAGGTTCTCCTGCTTCAGACTCAACATTAGGGCCAACCTCAGGTTTAAATATGGATGGTAAACACGATCACATTTGGGATTCCGTTGTGCCGACATTTATTCACTATAATATTCCACTGATTATCTTCGGCTGGATTGCCGCCATGTATCTTTAAGGATTATAATCCCCCACTTAGGGGGATTTTTTATGGTTATTCAATCGCTTATTGATACATTAGAGCAAAAAGTTCAACAGCTTCAACATGCCTATTCATCAAAATTAGAAGAAAAAATTTTGGCAAAATTTGACCGCACTTTATTCAGTGAAAATGGACAAACCGTATCCTTTTATTTTTCTGAAATTCAGCAAACCTTGGAAAAAATAAAATCCCTTCATTCTACGGATTTCAATCACTATCGCTTCATTACTGAGCATTTACTCAAACAATGCAGCGTACTATCAGAAGCATTAAATAGAAAAAATAATCGGATTATTCCCCCCAAACCATCCGAATCAGCAAAACCAAAAGCTTCCCATAATGTTCACAAACTACCTCCGCGCGAACGTTTGGGAAAATATTATGAAGCTCTTGAACAGCTAAATCATTTATATCAGCAACAATGCGATCTTATCCATGTAGAAACCAATCCTGAGGTACAACAAAAAGCCATGAGATTGGCTGAAGGCTATAAACTCCGTCGTCAAAAATGCCAAGATGCTATCGATCTTCTGGAAGAATATTTAGCCTTTAAAGAACAACAAGAAAATAAACCTAATTCGGAAAAATAATTGAAGAAAATTATTGTTATTTTGTCTTTATCTAAAAATAAATTTGAGAAAACACACCAAAGAATTATGGAAAAAAATAATGAAAAAACTTTCTATTGATGAAAAAAAAGAAATTTTATACAAATTACTTGAAGATTATGAATTATCCGAACACCCCACAGAAGAAATACTGAAAAGTATGAAAAGTGTTTTTAACCCCTATCGAAATTTAGGGTCATATTATGAAAATCATTGGCACTTGATTCAGCCTATATTAAAACAAAAAAGTTGGCTAAATTGGTTGAATGAAACAGAACGTGAAAAATTGTATTACCACCAGCTGCGTAAGAGGGATAAATTTTTCATTCACAATGAAGAGGAATTTAATCTGTTACTTCAAGCACAGCAAAGATTAATGGCACAACCTGAGTGGAAAAATAAAGAACCGTTCGATACTGACCGGATTTATCATAAATTACATTTTCAAGGAACACCCGATTTCCCGCTTACGTTTTCCAACTGGAAAGTAATTGTCGGTTGGTTTGAGCACTGTGATCGATACACCTGTGTCTATAATATGATAAAGAAAATAGAGGGATTTCAATCTTATATAGAAAAAAATCCAAGTCTAACCAAACATTTTGTGGAAATCTTTCGACAAAACCATTATTTTTCAGATTGGTTTGCTGATGGTTGTTATATCCATGACATATATTTACATTCACTTTTTTTAATGTTTTTCTCGCCGATATGGCATAGTGGTATTGAGCAAGATTTACTCAAAATAGGCAATAAGAAAATTCTAGAATGGTGGGAGCTACTCAGCGTTTTTTCAAATGAATTAAATGTCAAAATTGGATAATTCAAAGAGAAAAGCAAAATCCCCAATCTTTCGATTAGGGGATGTTTAAAATTTAATGGCGGAAGAGAGATTTAAACTCACGGAGGGCGTAGCCCCTCGCCGGTTTTCAAGACCGGTGCCTCCAATCACTTAACTATTGCTAAAGTGCGGTCAAAATTCAAAGGGATTTTAACCACACTTTTTTATCTAAAATATGATGAAGATCTCATTTCTTATAAAAAGTCTGTGCTTACGCCTAGACATCTACAGGATATTTTGCTATTTTCTCGCCCAATCGTATTTGGTGAATTTGCACAAAAGGATTTTTGAATGAAAAAAATTTCAATCATTTTAACCGCACTTTTTTCAGCGGTATCGTTTTCTACTCTTGCTGCGCCACAAAAAACAGTGGAAACATTACCGGAACAGTGTGCCCAATTATTTAAAGAAACAGAGAATTTAATTGCCCAAGCAGAAAAACAACCGGGCACCCACACGCAAGTGAGCAAGATTAAAAATAAACTCAATCAAAGCAAAAAACAGATCCTTGAAATGGAATTAGCCACTCAGTTAAAAAGTTGTAATATTGGTTTAGCAAAATTGAATAATATGAAAAGCTATTCTGAGGATGCCCACTAATTTGACAGGCAATATAAAAAAGCTTATTGGAGAAATCTACTTCCAATAAGCTTTTTTTTGCAACTAATCCGTTAATTTTTGTAATCCAAAATGACGATAGGTTTGTGAGGTGGCGATTCGCCCACGAGGTGTACGTTGTAAAAAACCCTGTTGAATGAGATAGGGTTCTAACACATCTTCAATGGTATCGCGCTCTTCACCAATGGCGGCCGCCAAATTATCCAAGCCAACGGGCCCACCATCGAAACGCTCAATCACGGCGGAAAGTAATTTTCGGTCTAAATAATCAAACCCTGCATCATCCACATCCAACATTAAAAGCGCTTGTTTGGCAATATCCACAGAAACCACACCGCCATTGCGCACGTCGGCATAATCACGCACCCGGCGTAAAAGGCGATTGGCAATACGCGGGGTGCCACGGGAACGGCGGGCAATTTCAAAAGCGGCGGCTTTTTCTAACTCAAGGTTTAAGCACCCCGCACTTCGTGCCACAATGGCGGTTAAATCTTCAACAGAATAAAATTCTAAACGTTGCACAATGCCAAAACGATCACGCAAAGGGGAAGTTAAAGAACCTGCCCGAGTAGTTGCGCCCACCAAAGTAAAGGGCGGAAGATCCAATTTAATCGAACGGGCTGCCGGCCCTTCACCAATCATAATATCCAACTGATAATCTTCCATTGCCGGATAAAGCACTTCTTCAATAGCAGGAGAAAGGCGATGAATTTCATCAATAAATAAAACATCATAAGGTTCAAGGTTTGTTAACATTGCGGCTAAATCCCCTGCTTTTTCCAGTACAGGGCCGGAAGTCGTCCGAATATTCACCCCCATTTCATTGGCAACAATATTTGCCAAGGTCGTTTTTCCTAACCCGGGTGGACCAAAAATCAAGAGGTGATCCAACGCATCTTGACGCAATTTAGCGGCTTTGATGAAAATATCCATCTGTTCCCGTACTTGAGGCTGCCCTACATAGTCCGCCAATAATTTAGGGCGAATAGCACGATCAAGCACTTCTTCATCAAATTTAGCCTGACCGCTAATAATTCTATCGGTTTCAATCATCATTCAACTCTAATTATAATGCGGCTTTTAGGGCTTCTCGAATAAGTTGTTCGCTGGTTAATTCCGCTTTTCCAACACGTTTCACCATTTTCTCTGCATCTGTTGGTTTATATCCGAGGGCAATCAATGCCGCAACCGCCTCATCAATGGCGTTTTCTTGTACAGATAATGGGGCAGATTCCGTTGGGATATGCGAACTTTCTACAAAGAAATCACTTTGTTTCACCCCTTTGAATTTCCCTTTTAATTCCACTAGTAAACGTTCTGCGGTTTTCTTCCCTACTCCCGGAATTTTCGTCAGTTTAGAAAGCTCTTCCCGTTCAATGGCATAAACAAATTGCTCTACCGACATTGCTGAAAGGATTGCTAACGCCAGTTTGGGCCCGACCCCATTGGTTTTGATCAGTTCACGGAATAAAGTGCGGTCAGTTTTTTGCGCAAAACCAAAAAGCAAATGCGCATCTTCACGCACAACAAGATGGGTAAATAAGGTGGTTTCTTGTCCGATTTCCGGCAAATTATAGAAACTTGTCATCGGCAAAAGCAATTCATAGCCCACGCCTTGAACATCAAGTAAAATTTCGGGTGGTTGTTTTTCTAACAAAACCCCTTGTAAGCGACCAATCATAGTTTATCCATAAGGCACAAAATTTGCCCCATAGCATAAAATAAAACTGGACGAATATCCAGTTAAATTTTTAATCGAAAGCGACCCCGACTATATCGGGTCTTTAAAAGTGCGGTCATTTTTTCCTGTGTTTCGGTTATCTTAACAGAACCAGCAATATGCAATGAATGCTGTATTGAGTGGGCGTGTGTAATGGCAATGGCTAAAGCATCGGCAGAATCTGCTTGAGGTTTATCGGATAATTTCAAAATACGCATCACCATATCTTGAACCTGTATTTTGTCCGCAGAACCGATCCCCACCACGGTTTGTTTTACCAAACGTGCAGCATACTCAAACACCGGTAAATCATAATTGACGGCAGCAACAATGGCCGTCCCCCGAGCTTGCCCCAGTTTTAAGGCTGAATCGGCATTTTTCGCCATAAAAACCTGTTCGATTGCAAACATATCCGGCTGAAATTGCGTGATAATTTCCGTAACGCCGGCATAAATACGTTTTAAACGGGTGGGAAGATCCTCCACTTGCGTGCGAATCACCCCACTACCGAGGTATTCCAAATGGCGACCGGTTTGGCGAATCACCCCATAACCTGTCACTCGAGAACCGGGGTCAATACCTAAAATAATACTCATTACTTTCCATAAAAAAATGGGTAGTCTTTCTACCCATTTAGATTAAAGTTGTGCGGCAACTTCGTCGCTAATTTCACCATTGTGATAGACGTTTTGCACATCATCACAATCTTCTAACATCTCAATTAAACGAAGCAGTTTCGGTGCGGTTTCCAGATCAAGGGCAACCGTTGTAGAAGGGATCATAGTGACTTCCGCTTCTTGAATTTTAAAACCGGCTTTTTCAATGTTATCACGCACGTTACCTAATTCTTCCCAAGCCGTGTAGATTTCAAACGAACCGTCATCTTGCGGCTGAATGTCCTCTGCACCGGCATCGATTGCCGCTTCGGTTAAAGCATCTTCATCGGCTTCATTAATTAAAATTAAGCCTTTTTTGCTGAACAAATAGCCTACGGAGCCTTCTGTGCCTAAGTTACCGCCACATTTGGTAAAGCTCGGGCGAACCTGAGAAATGGTGCGGTTGGCATTATCACTTAAACATTCTACCATTACCGCCGTGCCACCCGGGCCGTACCCTTCGTAAACTTTGGTTTCCATATTGGTGTCATCGCCACCACCGATACCCCGATCAATCGCACGATTAATCGTATCACGCGTCATATTATTACTCAGTGCTTTATCCACCGCAGCCCGTAAACGAGGGTTCGCACTCACATCGCCCCCGCCTAATTTTGCTGCTGTCACTAATTCACGAATTAGCTTAGTAAAAATTTTACCACGTTGTGCATCTTGTGCCGCTTTACGGTGTTTAATATTAGCCCACTTACTATGACCTGCCATTTGATTTCCTTCTATATTTTAATCTTTCAATAAATTGAGATACTGCTTTATTGCCGCCGCATTATTCGGCGATTTCGTCATTGCTATCGCCTCAGCGATAGAAACCCATTTAAACGCCAAATGTTCCGTTAACTGCGGCACAAATTCTTTTTCCACTGCACATAAAAACCAATGTTCACGACAGTGGGTCACATTCGGTGCGTATTTATAGCGGAAATGGGGAAAAATTTCAAATTCTACACATTGATGACAATCAAAAAGTGCGGTCGAATTTTCCGAAATTTTTAATCCCACTTCCTCCCTCAGTTCACGTTTTGCCGTCTCCCTTGGGGTTTCGCCCTCTTCCATTGAACCGGTAACCGATTGCCAGAAATCAGGATCATCACAGCGTTGTAGCATTAACACCCGCTTGGAATGTTTACAATAAACCACCACCAAAACGGATTGATTATTTTTATATGTCATTGTTAGATTATTCGAATACCTCTATGTTCATAAAAAAGATCTTACGGATTTTAAAACAAAGTGCGAGCATCCTTTGTATTTTATCAGACTTTTTCTTCCCCCGACCTAGTCCTTGGGCGGATTCAATGATAGAATTCGGCACTTTTATGGGGAAAGAAAATCATGTCGTTAGTTAAATTTATCATGGACACCCTAGAGGGATTAAAAGGCAGTGATATTGTGCATTTTGATGTGCGGGGGAAATCCTCTATCACTGAAAATATGGTGATCTGTACCGGCACATCAAGCCGTCAAGTGGCGGCGATGGCAGACAATTTAATCGCTGAATGTAAGAAAGCCGGCATCGAAACCTTTGGGGAAGAAGGGAAAAATACCGCAGATTGGGTTGTGGTCGATTTAGGTCAAACCCTTGTTCATATTATGCAACGGGATGCCCGAGAACTTTATCAATTAGAGAAACTTTGGGCATAAAGTGCGGTCATAAATACCGTTAAATTTATCCCTCATTTATAGAAGGAAACGTTGTGAAAATCACATTAATTGCTGTCGGAACCAAAATGCCTGCCTGGGTCACCACAGGATTTGCGGAATATCAACGCCGTTTCCCTAAAGATATGCCTTTCGAGCTGATTGAAATTCCGGCCGGAAAGCGAGGCAAAAATGCGGATATTAAGCGAATTTTGGAACAAGAAGGCAAGGCAATGCTAAATGCTTGCGGTAAAAGTAAAATCATCACCCTTGATATTCCCGGCAAACCTTGGACAACGCCGGAGCTTGCCGAGCAATTAGAGGCATGGAAAAATGATGGACGTGATCTGTGCTTGCTCATTGGCGGGCCGGAAGGGCTTTCACCGGAATGTAAAGCGGCAGCAGAACAAAGTTGGTCACTTTCGCCTTTAACCCTCCCTCACCCGTTGGTGCGTGTGGTCGTGGCAGAAAGTTTATATCGTGCGTGGTCGCTAACAACAAACCATCCTTATCATCGAGAATAAAACGCGGTCAATTTTAGATGAATTTAAAAAAGTTCTTCATTGCCCCACCCCATGAGCCGATTCGTGATAAAAAAGCGGAACGAAATCTTTTTGCACGCCGAACGTTAGTGGCATTTATTGGCATTCTTGCCCTCACCGCCGTGTTATTTGCCAACATCTATCATCTTCAAGTCGTGAATTTTGATACCTATCAAACCCGCTCTAATGGTAACCGTATCAAACTTTTACCGGTTCCGCCCACCCGTGGGCTGATTTATGATCGTTATGGTGAGCTTTTAGCCGAAAATCTGACCTTCTTTGGGCTATATATCGTGCCTGAAAAAACAGAAAATTTAGACCGCACTTTTGATGAACTCCGTTATATTGTGGGGCTCACGGACGAGGATATTGAAAATTTCAAAAAAGAGCGCCGCCGTGGCACCCGTTACACTTCAATCATGCTCAAACCGAATTTAACGGAAGAACAAATTGCCCGTTTTGCCGTCAATCAATACCAATTTCCAAGCCTTGAGGTTCGCCCTTATTTTAAACGTAATTACCTCTATGGTGATGTGATGACCCATATTCTCGGCTATGTGGGAAAAATTAACGATAAAGATGTTGAGCGGCTGAAAAAAGAGGAAAAATTCACCAATTACGCCGGTTCTCACGATATGGGAAAATTGGGGATTGAACGCTATTACGAAGATCAATTACACGGCACAACCGGTTTTGAGGAAGTGGAAATTAACAATCGGGGGAAGGTGGTGCGTAAATTACGGGAACAACCAGCAATTGCCGGAAAAAGTATTCACTTAACCATCGATCTTGCGCTTCAACGTTACATCACCGATTTACTGAGCGGACAAAAAGGCGCTGTGGTGGTGTTAGATCCTAAAGACAGCAGTGTATTAGCTATGGTTTCCACGCCAAGTTATGACAATAATTTATTTGTAGATGGCATTTCTAGTGCAGATTATAAGCGTTTATTAGAAGATCCCGCCCGTCCGCTTTATAGCCGTGCAACCCAAGGAGTGTACCCTCCTGCCTCCACCGTAAAACCCTTTATTGCCGTGGCGGCACAAACAGAAAATATCGTCAATCAAAATACCACTATCTTTGACCCCGGCTATTGGATCTTGCCAAATACCACAAAACGTTTCCGTGATTGGAAAAAATCCGGACACGGTTATACGGATTTAAACAAAGCCATTACCGAATCTTCCGATACCTATTTCTATCAAGTGGCTTATAACCTTGGGATCGACCGCTTATCTTCTTGGATGAAACGTTTCGGTTTTGGTGTGCCAACAGGGATAGAAATTAATGAAGAAGTTTCCGCCAATATGCCCACCAAAGAATGGAAACAAAAACGCTATAAACGCCAATGGGTACAAGGGGATACCATTTCGGTTGGGATAGGTCAAGGTTATTGGACGGCCACACCACTCCAAGTTGCCAAAGCCACCGCCATTTTAGTCAATAACGGGAAAGTGAATACCCCTCATTTGATGAAATCCATTGAAGGGGCAACTATTGAACCTTATCGTGATCCCCTACTTTACGAAGATATTACCGAACCGAAGCAGGCCTATTGGGATGCGGCAAAACGGGGAATGTTTAATGTCGTAAATTCCGCTACCGGGACAGGTCGAAAAGCCTTTGCGGGAACCCACTATCACGTTGCGGGTAAATCCGGTACAGCACAGGTGTTTAGCTTAAAAGAAAACCAAAAATACAATGCTGCGGGGTTGAAAAAAGAATTACACGATCACGCTTGGTTTACCGCCTATGCGCCTTATGAAAATCCACAAATGGTGGTGGCGATTATCTTGGAAAATGCCGGCGGAGGTTCAAGCAATGCCGCCCCTGTTGTGCGTCAAATTATGGATTATTATCTTAATACACGCTTGCCGGAAATTGTCTGGAAAACCACAACGGATAAAAGCCCAAAAACATCGCAAGAATCATCACCGGAAAACGGACAAATTGAATAATGGAAGAAAAAACACCACTTTGGCTTCGTTTGTGGAAGTCGTTACACCTAGACTTTTGGCTATTACTCGGGCTTATCGCCATCACAGGCTATGGGATGCTTGTGCTTTATAGTGCCTCCGGTGCAAGTGAAACAATGTTCCGAAACCGAATTATCCAAGTTTGTCTCGGTTTTATCGTGCTACTTGTGATGGCACAATTACCCCCGAAGTTTTATCAGCACATTGCCCCTTACCTTTATCTAATAGGATTTGTATTACTCGTCTTAGTGGATGCCATAGGGACAACCAGTAAAGGCGCACAACGTTGGTTGGATCTCGGCTTCGTTCGTTTCCAACCTTCGGAAATTGTAAAACTTGCCGTGCCATTAATGGTAGCGGTTTATCTGGGTAATCGCCCCCTTCCTCCTAAATTAAGCGAAACCTTTATTGCCATTGCGATGATTCTCATCCCCACATTATTGGTCGCGATCCAACCGGATCTCGGCACTTCAATTCTCGTTAGTGCTTCAGGTTTATTCGTGGTTTTCCTCGCCGGGATGAGTTGGTGGCTCATTCTTGCCGCCGTAGTAGGATTAGCAGGATTTATCCCCATTATGTGGCTTTATTTAATGCATGATTATCAACGCACCCGAGTATTAACCTTACTAGACCCGGAAAAAGATCCACTGGGCGCAGGCTATCATATTCTGCAATCTAAAATTGCTATTGGCTCAGGGGGGATCTGGGGGAAAGGTTGGATGCAAGGAACGCAATCCCAATTGGAGTTCTTGCCGGAACCCCACACCGATTTTATCTTTGCCGTGATGAGTGAAGAACATGGTATGGTCGGCTTTGGTATTTTAATTGCGATTTATCTGTTCATTATTGTTCGTGGGTTGATGATTGCTATCAATGCCCAAACCTCTTTTGGACGAATTTTAGCGGGGGCAACTACGCTAATTTTTTTCGTGTATTTATTCGTTAATATTGGTATGGTAAGCGGGATTTTACCCGTAGTCGGTGTGCCATTACCTTTATTTAGCTATGGAGGTACCTCTTATGTGGCGATTATGGCAAGTTTCGGCTTGGTGATGTCCATCCATACACATCGCACAAAATTTATCAACGGGAACTAATTGATGTTTTTAAGGTTCTTATACAAAACATAACTTGATGGAAAATTAACTTTATGACATTCAAAACACCGGTAAAATTGACCGCACTTTTTTTAACCCTATCAATGGGAATCTCGCCTGTGCAGGCAAAAAATGATACGGATAAATTATATGGCATAAAAGGCGCAAACCTGAGTCGAACGACTCCACATAATTCGCCTAAAAGCTATACGGTAAGAGGAAAAACCTATACAACACAAAGCCACACAGCGGCAAAAGAATATTCCAAGGTAGGAGTAGCAAGTTATTACCATCGAAAATTTCATGGTCGCCGAACCTCCAGTGGTGAAATTTATAATTCAAATCTCTATACTGCGGCACATAAAACTCTACCAATAAATTCTTATGCCGTTGTCACTAATTTACGTAATAACCGTAAAACCATTGTCCGCATTAATGATCGTGGTCCCTTTAGCTATGATCGAATCATTGATCTATCTTATGTGGCAGCGAAAGAAATTGGCTTGATTGCACGAGGCACTGGAAAAGTCAAAGTGGAGGCACTCCATATTGCACCGAATGGTAATATTTCAGGTGCAGGAACGAAAACCCTTGCTAAATATGCGAAAACAAAGGTTGCTTCCGAGCGCCTTGTCAACATAGAAAAAAATGAAAAAAAAGACCGTCCAAATGCTCCCAAAGCAGTTAAAGAGCAGTACACCTTAAAAATGCTCAATTTTCCTAGTGAAAAACAAGCGAATAACATCATTACACGCCTCGCACTGGATAATATTAATGCAGAAATCAACCATCGTAATGGCAAATATGAAATCCATTTCGGTCCTTTGGAAGATAAACAACGTACCACACAGTTAAAAGCCAAATTACAAAAAATTGCCGGTGAAAACCCGCTCATCGTTTATACCCATAAAAATTAAGATTTGATTAAGGAAATACTATGTTAAAGCAAAGTGCTAAACTCACGAAAACCGTTCTTCTTTCAGGTATGCTTGCTGCCTCTTCCGCAGCTATCGCCCAAGAAGAGATGCAATATGGCATCACGCCACCACAAGTGAATGCGCAAACCTATATTTTGATGGATTATTACTCTGGTGCCGTGCTTGCGGCATTAAATCCGGATCAACGCCAATATCCCGCCTCATTAACTAAAATGATGACAAGCTATGTGGTGGGACAAGCCTTAAGACAAGGGAAAATTCACAATACCGATATGGTGACCATTGGGGAAAGTGCCTGGGGACGCAATTTCCCGGATTCCTCAAAAATGTTCTTAAACCTCAATCAACAGGTTTCAGTGCAAGATCTCAATAAAGGGGTGATTATTGTTTCCGGTAATGATGCCAGTGTGGCATTAGCTGAGCATACCTCAGGCACGGTATTAAACTTTGTGGATACGATGAATCAATACGTCCAACAATTTGGTTTAAAAAATACCAACTTCACAACCCCCCATGGTTTAGATGATCCAAACCAGTATTCTTCTGCTCGAGATATGGCGATCATCGGTGCGCATATTATTCGTGATACACCGGAAGAATATAAAATTTATGCCGAAAAAGAGTTCACCTTCAATAAAATCAAACAACCTAATCGTAATGGTTTATTGTGGGATAAAACTATGAATGTGGACGGGATGAAAACCGGTCATACCAGTCAGGCAGGCTATAATCTTGTGGCATCGGCAACCAATCCAAGCAATATGCGTTTAATTTCCGTGGTGATGGGCGTGCCAACGTATAAAGGTCGTGAAGTAGAAAGTAAGAAATTATTGCAATGGGGCTTTGCCAACTTTGAAACATTAAAAACCCTTGAAGCCAATAAAGAGGTATCCGAACAACCGGTTTACTATGGCGATGAAGGCAGTGTAAAACTCGGTGTATTACAAGACAGTTTCATTACCGTACCAAAAGGCAAAAAAGCGGAATTAAAAGCCCGTTATGAATTGGATAACAAATACTTACAAGCGCCATTGGCAAAAGGTCAAGTGGTGGGGAAAGTGATTTATCAACTTGACGGCAAAGATGTGGCGGTAGTGAATTTACAGGCAATGCAAGAAGTCAAAGAAGGCGGATTTTTTGGCAATGCGTGGGATTGGTTAGTCCTCACCGTAAAAAGCCTTTTCTAAAACACCTTGAAATTTAACCGCACTTCCCCATTTTATGAGGGTACAGATGATCTCAAACGGGGCAGATTTAGGATCTGCCCTTTATCTCACTCAAAATAGAGCATAATTATGGCAACAGAACAAGATTACGAAAAACTGAAAGAATTAATGGAATTTCCTGCACCGATGACCTTTAAAGTAGCAGGCATTAATCGTGAAAATTTAGCACAGGACTTAATTGCCGTTGTGCAAAAATATCTCCCGGGGGATTATATTCCCAAAGAAAAACGCAGTAGCAAAGGCACTTATAATTCGGTTTCCATTGATGTGATTGCCCAAAATTTCGAGCAGGTGGAAACCCTCTATAAGGAACTCGCTAAAGTTGAAGGCGTTAAAATGGTGATTTAGTATGACCGAACGTCAACTTATCGTACGTCAATTAGGCTTACAAGATTATCAAGAAATTTGGCATAAAATGCAGGATTTTACAGATAATCGTCAAACCGCCACCCTTGATGAAATCTGGTTGGTTGAACACCCCCCGGTGTTTACCCAAGGCCAAGCCGGTAAACCCGAACACTTGCTACAAAGTAGCGCAATCCCCGTTGTGCAATCGGATCGGGGTGGGCAAATTACTTATCATGGCCCCGGTCAGCAGGTGATGTATGTGTTAATTGATATTCGCCGCCAACAAAACTTAAATGTACGTCAATTAGTGACCGCACTTGAACAATCGGTGGTAAAAACCCTTGCTGATTACGGCATTGAGGGTTACCCCAAAGCCGATGCGCCCGGTGTCTATATTGATGGAAAAAAAATTTGCTCATTAGGATTGCGTATTCGTAAAGGCTGTTCCTTCCACGGATTAGCTTTTAATATCAATATGGATTTAACCCCCTTCCATTACATTAATCCTTGTGGCTACGCCGGTTTGGAAATGTGTCAACTCGCTGATTTTATCGAGAAAAAAGAAGCAACCTTAGAAAAGGTCTCGCCCAAATTAATTAAACACTTTGCCGAGCTTTTGGGCTATAATGCAACGAAAATTTAACATCGACAAGAAAGAATGCCTCTTCTAGGCATTTTTCTTTAGGAAATAAATCATGTCAACGCCATTTAAAATGGAACGGGGCGTCAAATATCGTGATGCAGCCAAAACCTCCATTATTCCCGTTAAAAATATCGATCCAAACCAAGAATTACTAAAAAAACCGGAGTGGATGAAAATCAAGCTACCGGCCAGTTCTGCCAAAATTGAGCGTATCAAAAATGGCATGCGCCGCCATGGCTTACATTCCGTCTGTGAAGAGGCCTCTTGCCCGAATTTACACGAGTGCTTTAACCACGGCACGGCCACCTTTATGATTTTAGGGGCAATTTGTACCCGTCGTTGTCCTTTTTGCGATGTGGCTCACGGAAAACCTTTACCGCCCGACCCGGAAGAACCCCGTAAACTGGCTGAAACCATTCAAGATATGCAATTAAAGTATGTGGTCATCACCTCGGTAGATAGAGATGATTTACCCGATCGTGGTGCCGGGCATTTTGCTGAATGTGTAAAGGAAGTGCGAGCATTAAATCCGGGAATAAAAATTGAAATTTTAGTGCCCGATTTCCGTGGACGCATTACCCAAGCATTGGAAAAATTAAAAGAGAATCCACCTGATGTCTTTAACCATAATTTAGAAAATGTGCCCCGTTTATATAAAGAAATTCGTCCGGGTGCCGATTATGCGTGGTCGCTCAAACTCCTGCGTGAATTTAAGGAAATGTTCCCAAATATCCCCACTAAATCAGGGCTAATGGTTGGGCTTGGTGAAACCAATGAAGAAATTTTAGAAGTGATGCAAGATCTGCGCGATAACGGGGTAACCATGCTCACCTTAGGTCAATATTTACAACCAAGCCGCCACCACCTGCCTGTTGCCCGTTATGTGCCGCCTGAGGAGTTTGATGAATTCCGTGAAAAAGCCAATGCCATGGGCTTTGAACATGCCGCTTGCGGGCCATTTGTTCGTTCCTCTTATCATGCGGATCTCCAAGCCAGTGGGGGGCTAGTAAAATAAAACCATGTCAAAAATGACCGCACTTTTCTAAACAAAATGGGTTGGTATTAAAAATACCAACCCATTTTTTCTTATCCGAATCTCGCCCTAAGCTACCCAAAGTAATACGGCCAATAACTGCGGTGAGATAATCCTTAAAAACATCACTAACGGATACACCGTGGCATAAGAAAGTGAAGCAGCCCCATTGTCTTCTTTTATTTCATTCGCAAAGGCAAGGGCTGGCGGATCAGTCATTGAGCCGGCAAGTAACCCACAAATACTGAGATAATTCAATTTGGCATAGAGGCGGGCAAGAATCCCAACAATCATTAATGGGACGAAGGTGATAAACATTCCATAGCCCATCCATTCAAGCCCTGCGCCATTAACGAGGGTATCCACAAAATTCCCCCCGGATTTTAACCCCACCACCGCAAGGAAAAGTACGATACCAATTTCACGCAAGGCAAGGTTTGCACTGGGTGGCATAAACCAATAAAGCTTCCCGATACTGCCGATTCTGGCAAGGATTAATGCCACCACCAGTGGCCCACCGGCTAATCCCAGTTTAAGGGCAACGGGGAAACCCGGAATATAAAAAGGAATAGATCCCAATAAAACCCCTAACCCAATACCAAGGAAAACCGGTAACATTTGAACTTGTTGGAGCTTTTGTTGGGCATTGCCGATAATCGAAATGGCGTTATCCAATACATCTGTACGCCCCACCATATGCAACACATCACCAAATTGCAGTGAGGTATTCCCGCTTGGCACCAACTCTACCCCGGTACGATTCAGACGGGAAATTACCACACCGTATTTTTGATGGATCTGAAGTGCACGAATTTTTTTCCCCAACACTTTCTCATTGGTCACCACTACCCTTTCGGCACGAATTTCCCCCCCGGCGGAAATAACGGGCATATCCACCTCATCGCCAATCACGAGGTGCATTTTTTTCAGTGCCTGTTCATCCCCCACTAAATGCAAAATATCATCAAGGTGAATTTCCGTATCTGCTTTTGGCACGATAACTTCTTCACCCCGTTTTAAACGAGAACAAACCACATCCTCATCATCAAATCCCGGTATTTCAATAAGTTTAAGACCATCTAAATTACGGTTGATCACTTTCACTGAGATCGTGTGTAAACTTTCTTTCTCTTGCCCGCTTTCCTTGTTGAAACGTTGGGCTTCCTCATCAATTTTTATATGAAAAAATAAACGAATCAACCACATTGCCAATAAGATCCCACAAATCCCGAAAGGATAAGCCATCGCATAGGCGATCCCCATTGTTGCGGTGGCCTGTGGCATGCCCAGTTCAGTCAAAATTTGCTGCCCTGCACCTAAAGAGGGCGTGTTGGTTACTGCACCGGAATAAATGCCTAAGGCAATATCTAAAGGTACATTGGCCGCTTTATGCAAAATAAAAACGGATAATGAGCCTATCAGCACAATTAAAATCGCCAACCCATTAAGCTTAAGCCCCGATTGGCGCAAAGAGGCAAAAAAACCCGGCCCCACCTGAATCCCAATGGTATAAACAAACAAAATCAAACCGAATTCCTGCACAAAATGCAAGGTATGCTCATTAAGGACTAAACCGTATTGATTGGTGAAGTGAGCCACAATAATCCCACCAAACAACACGCCACCTATGCCAAGACCGACGCCTTTAATCTTCCAATGCCCAATCCATAAGCCGATAACCGCAACAAGGGCAAGGAGACTAATCGTGATTGCAATTTCACTCATAGTGACCTCATTCATTAAATTTACCTAAAAAGGATTATAACAACTTGATTTTTTGAAAACTTAACCAAACTCAAAAAATGATAACTTAATCACATTTTTTTCTTGCTTAATCACAAACTCTACCTAAAATGACCGCACTTTGTTTTTTACCCCTGATTATGTCAAACGCAAGACATCGCCTTGCCAATCAACCAAATGAAATTGGACAAAGGCAACATAATAGGGTTTATTGACGGATACTTTTATGGATTACGGACAAGAAGCCATCACCTCACTTCTATGGATCTTAAAAACCCTCACGATGACGGCTGTGGTATTTAGTTTCGGCATTTTTCTGCTGGTACGTTTCACTCACTGGGGGAAACAATTTTGGTTGTTTGCCGGCGGCTATCTTTCCCCGAAACGAAGCCTTAAACCCATGTTATTTTTCTTGCTCATTGTGGCACTCACCTTAGTGAGCGTGCGTATCGGATTAGTCCATTCTGAGTGGTACAACAATATGTACACCTCGCTACAAGAATTTAATGAACCGGTTTTCTGGCAGCAAATGGGCTTGTTTTGTGTCATTGCCGCCAGTGCCGTTTCCACCTCGTTAATCAGCTATTATATTGAACAACGCTTTGTCATTGATTGGATTAGTTGGCTCAATGATGAACTGGTGGGTAAGTGGATGGCAAACCGTGCCTATTATAAAACACAGTATTTATCTGCCAATTTAGACAACCCGGATCAACGAATTCAACAAGATATTCAATCTTATGTCAAAACCACCCTTTCACTCAGTACCGGTGTGATTGATGCCGTTACCTCAATCATTTCCTACACCGTATTATTATGGGGATTAGCCGGCCCAATGATGATATTAGGGAAAGAAATTCCCCATATGATGGTCTTTTTAGTGTTTGGTTATGTCATCTTCACCACATTAATTGCCTTTTGGCTCGGGCGACCATTAATTCACCTCAATTTTGCCAATGAACGGTTAAACGCAAACTATCGTTATTCCCTCATTCGCATTAAAGAATATGCCGAGAGCATTGCCTTCTATGCCGGGGAAAAAGTCGAACATCATCAACTTTATCGCCAATTCCGTGCCGTTATCGGCAATATGTGGGATATTGTCTTTAGAATGTTAAAATTCTCAGGGTTCAATTTAATTGTGAGTCAAACCTCTGTGGTCTTTCCTCTGTTAATTCAAGTGGGACGCTATTTTGAAAAACAAATCAAATTGGGCGATTTAATGCAAACATTACAGGTGTTTGGCAAATTGCATGCCAATTTATCTTTCTTCCGTAACACCTATGATAATTTTGCCGGCTATAAAGCCACCCTTGACCGTTTAACCGGCTTTACTTATGCCATTGATATGGCAAACCGAGAGTCTAAAACAACGATTTATCCTACTGAAAATGAAGTGATTTTTGAGCATTTAAGCATTAAAAATCCCTTCGGTAAAACCCTTATTTCAGATCTCAACCTCCATTTACCGGCGGGTTCTGCGCTGTTAATTCAAGGCAATTCAGGGGTGGGAAAAACTACGCTATTACGCACTGCCGCCGGGCTTTGGTCTTTTTCTTTAGGCAAAGTTTATTGTCCTCAAGAAGTGCTTTTTCTCTCACAAAAGCCCTATTTACCGCAAGGCAGTTTGCTCACCGCCTTAGCTTATCCTAAAAATGAAGCAGAAATTGACCGCACTTTGGCAGAAGCGATTTTACGAAAGGTCTCACTGGGTCATTTAATAGAAAGGTTAACCCAAACGCAAGATTGGACGCGCATTCTTTCCCTTGGGGAACAACAACGTTTGGCATTTGCCCGATTATTATTGCATAAGCCTAAAGTGGCCTTTTTAGATGAAGCCACCGCCAGTATGGATGAAGGGCTAGAAGAAGCGATGTATCGCCTATTAAAAGCCGAACTGCCCCAGATGACGCTCATTAGCGTGGGACACCGCTCCACACTGAAATCCTTCCATTCACAACAGCTTAATATTTTGGCGCAAGGAAAATGGCGGTTAGACGGAACACTTAAAAATTAAAGTGATATTACTCAAGGTTTATCTTTCCGGTTATAAACTTTTTATTTAGTTTTCATTCGTTGCTATAAGGGGAGAATTGCTATGATAGCCCTGCCTGAAATGCGGTGCTAATTTATCTTTTCTCCCCTATCCCAAAGGCGCAAGCATAGGCTGAACTCCACGCCCATTGGAAATTATAACCTCCAAGCCAACCGGCAACATCAACCACCTCACCAATAAAATATAAGCCTTTGATTTGCGTACTTTCCATCGTTTGGGAAGAAATATAATGGGTATCGACTCCGCCTATGGTTACTTCTGCCGTGCGATAGCCTTCTGTGCCATTGGGGGTAAATTGCCAGTGATGGATTAAATTTGCCAAATTTTTTAACCGCACTTTACTGAGCTGGGCAACGATTTCATCTTGAATAACACCTTGTTCTAACCAAAGTTCAATCAGCTTTTTAGGAAGGTAGCGTGTTAGCGCAGTTTTTAACATCACTTTTGGGGATTGCTGTTTGATTTGTTGGATTTCTTCTTCAATATTGTGTGTCGGCAGTAAATCAATGTCCAGACTTTCATTTGGTTGCCAATAATTTGAACTTTGCAATACTGCAGGGCCGGAAATACCACGATGGGTGAAAAGTAACTGATTGTGAAAAGATTTTCCGCATTTTGCCGTTATAGTTACGGGTAAGCTAATGCCTGAAAGTGCGGTTAAAAATTTATCGGTTTCACGGTAAGTAAAGGGGACAAGGCTTGCCCGTGGTGGAATGATTGGGATATTAAATTGTTCGGCAATTTGGTAACCGAAAGGGGTGGCACCAAGACCCGGCATAGACAAGCCACCGGTGGCTATGACTAAGTGTTTGCAGTGCCATTGTTCGGCATTAGCGGTGATTTCAAATCGTACTTTGTCATCATATTCAAGGCGTTTAACTTGTGATATTTCACGGCGTAAATGGATATTGACTTGGTGTTTTTTACATTCTGTTGCCAACATCTCAACAATTTTCTCTGCCCCTTCATCACAAAAAAGTTGTCCGTGTGCTTTTTCGTGATAGCCAATGCCGTATTCCGCCACGAGGGAAATAAAATCCCAGTTGGTATAGCGTGCAAGGGCAGATTTGACAAAATGCGGATTTTGCGAGAGATAGTGGCTTGGCGTTACATCAAGGTTGGTAAAATTGCAAAAGCCGCCACCGGACATGAGGATTTTTCGTCCGATTTTTTTGCCGTTATCCAGTATGGTGACTTCTTTTCCCCGTTTCCCTAATTGAGAGGCACAAAATAACCCGGCAGCCCCCGCGCCGATAATGAGGGTTTCAGAATAATGCTTCACTGTGCTTGCCCTCGGTCTAAAAATTCTAACATTTTCATTCGTTGAATCACCATACGGCGATCAACGGCTGCATTGCCGCTATCTAACAATTGTTGTAAGTAATCTTTTGCCTGTGTATAGTCGCGTACTTCAAGGGCAAGGGTGGCAAGCAAAGAAAGACTGGCAATTTCTTTCGGGTCTTGGCTGAGGGCTTGGTTTAAAAGCTGTTTTGCTTCAGGTGTCAGTTGTTGGCCTGCTTGATAATAAAGTGCGGTGGCTTTTAAGCCTAAAATATGGGGTTGAGAGCCGACTAATTTTTCCGCATTGGCATAGGCAATGAGCGCATAATCAAATTCATTGTTTTGCACATAAGCCTCACCGAGTTGAATCCAAGCCTCGGTATTATTCGGATCAGTGCGTAATTTATCTTGAATTTTTGTTACCATATCTTCTCTTTTGTGAAAGTCCGCCATTTCAATTTGTTTGTTATGTTGAGCGATCATCGCTTGTTCGCCTGCTTGGAGGCGGGAGAAACGATCAAGGGATAGATAATAACCAAGGGGAATGGCAATGACTAACGCCAAAATACTAAGGATGATTTTTCCATTAGGCTTTTGGGGGGCAAGTGTGTCGGGCTCGTTTTGTTCAACCGAATTTAATGCAGAAGAGGGGGGGCGACCTTTGAGCTGAGCGGTTTTTTGCTGAGAAGACCAAACCAACCCTGCTGCGAGCAGGAATAGTCCAATAGGCAATAACCATAATAATGCCGTATTCCATTGAAAAGGGGGCTTATAATTCACGAAATCACCGAAACGTGCCGTCATTGTATCGATAATTTGCTGATTGGTTTTGCCCTCATTGACCATATTATAGACTTCAATACGCAGGTCGTAGGCGATAGGGGAATTGGATTCCACTAAGTTTTGATTTTGGCATTGCGGACAACGTAGCGATTTCGCCAGTTCCACTGCACGGGTGCGATCTGCTGAGGTTTTGAATTGGTAAGTATCCACCATTTCCGCTTGGGCAAACAAGCTAAAGCAGAATAAAAGTGCGGTTAAAAAAGTTCTCATTTTTTCATTAATTCTTGAATTTTAGGCTCAAAGACTTGCTTCCAAGTTTCTCTGTCCAGTAAGCCGGAATGACGATAACGAATAATACCTTGAGCATCCACTAAATAGGTTTCCGGTGCGCCATCGACACCGAGTTTCATGGCAAGTTCTCCCTGGCTGTCATCAATTGTCAGAAGGAAAGGATTACCCATTCTTTTTAGCATTTCACGTCCCTTTTGTGGATTATCCCGATAATCAATACCGATGATAGGAAGTGTTTTGGCGATATCC
Source organism: Rodentibacter trehalosifermentans (assembly GCF_002000545.1). Classification (GTDB taxonomy): domain Bacteria; phylum Pseudomonadota; class Gammaproteobacteria; order Enterobacterales; family Pasteurellaceae; genus Rodentibacter; species Rodentibacter trehalosifermentans. The sequence goes on from NZ_MLHL01000010.1 coordinate 23,308, forward strand.
ATTAATAGTGGATGTTCCTCTTTGCAATAGCCACACCAACTGCCCCATACGTTCAATAAAAAGGGGGTTTTAGGGAAATCTTTTAGGCTAAGGGTTTGGTTAGGTTCAAATAAATTGGCTTGATAAAATTCCGGTACGGGTTTATCAATGAGTGCTGAAGCAAGCTTTTTCGGATCTTGCTTAAGCCCTGCGATCAACAAAAAGCAGACGCCCAATAGAATAAAGAGCGGTGTAAAAAAAAGCAGTTTTTTCTTCATGATCTTTCCTGTTTTCGGCGTAAACCCAATGTGCTACAAAGTGCTCCTAATGCCATTAGAATTCCTCCTGCCCATAGCCAACGAATGAGCGGCTTGTAATGCAAACGGAAAGTAAATTCCCCTTTGCCGAGGGAATCGCCCATCACGATGTAGAGATCTCCCCAAAATCCACCGCTTAGTCCCACTTCGCTCATTGTCATCGTGCGCACATCATAATAACGGCGTTCCGGAATGATAGTGGTGTAAGGTTTCCCTTTCTCTGTAACGTCAAAAAAGGCCACTTCGGTGGTGAAATTAGGGCCGATTTCATTAGAAAATTGACGATAATGAAATTCGTATTGCCCCAGTTTTTGGCTTTGTTGTGGAGCAAGGCGAACCCCGATTTCACTGCCAAAATAACTGCTCATCACCGCCCCCATCGTGGCAATGGCAACACCGCAATGGGCTAAAATCATTCCCCATTGTACAAGGTGGATTTTGCGCCAATTTTGCCATAAGGTCGCAAAGCAAAGCCAAATGGCAAGGGTTAATAAAAGGAAGGCAAACGCATGGAAATGGAGTGCTTCATTATGATGAATTTGTTGCCAAATCATCAATAAAGCGATGCCGCTTGCAGGGATAAGTAATAATAAACGGCGGATAAAAAATACCGCCTCAAACTTCGCCCAGCGTAATGCGAGAGAAACCACCATAGCCATTAACATCAGCGTTAAAAGCGGTAAAAAAATGCTATTGAAATAGGGGCTACCCACCGAAATCGATCCCCAATTCATCGCTTGAAACAACATGGGGTAGAAAGTGCCTAAAAAGGTGGAAACGGTGGCGACGGTTAATAAAATATTGAGAAATAAAACCCCACCTGCTTTTGAAATTAGCCTAAATTTGACCGCACTTTCTTGGCTATTATTTGAACGTAGTGCGAATAATCCGAAAGCCAATAAGGTGAGCAAAAAGAAAATGAGCAACAACGCATAGCCTCGGGTGTTATCAATTGCAAAGGCATGAACGGAGGTAAGAGCACCGGAGCGTACAATAAAGGTGCCGAGAATGCTGAAAGCAAAGCTAAGCAGTGAAAATAAGGTGGTCCAATAAGGTAATGTGCCTTGTTTTTCAGCGATCACTAAGCTGTGTAGTAAGGCAAGCCCGAGTAGCCATGGCATCAGTGAGGCGTTTTCCACCGGATCCCAAAACCACCAGCCGCCCCAGCCTAATTCGTAATAAGCCCACCATGCCCCTAATAGGATACCAAGGGTTAAAAATAACCAGGATACTAAGACCCAATTTCGCATATTGTTGGCGATTTTTTGCACGGGTTGACGATAAATGAGGGCACTGAGGCTCATGGCAAAATTCACCGCAAAGCCCACATAGCCAATATAGAGGAGTGGGGGATGGAAAATTAACCCGATATCTTGCAACATTGGGTTGAGATCCCGCCCTTCCATTGGAGCCGGGAAAATGCGCCCGAAAGGGTTGGAATAAAACAAAATAAATAGCGCAAAACCAAAACAAATTAACCCCAGTAAAGCAAGGCTTTGTGCGGAAAAAGTGCGGTCATTTTTTCGGTTAAAAAAAGCAAAAGCAGCAAGCCATAAACTAAGTGAAAATAGCCAAAATAACATTGATCCTTCGTGCCCGCCCCAAGTTGCCGCAACTTTGAAAAAGGTAGGCAGCCGGGAATTGGAATGGGCGGCAACGTATTCTAGGGTGAAATCATCGGTGGCAAACGAATAAGCGAGAATGGCAAGAGAAAGCGTGGTGGTCATCGTGAGTACATAGCTTAACCACCAAGCGCTGTTGATGAGCGTGGGATTTTTTTTAAATAACCCTACCTGTGGTAACAATGCAAGAAATAATGCACTGAGGGTGGCAATTAAAAGGGAGAGGAAGCCAAGTTCTGGAAGCATAATAAATTTTTCAGTGATTAACATCAGGTTTCAAAAAAGAAAGGCGCATAGTAATACGCCTTTCTTCATAAAACAACCTTTGCTTATGCCACGGTTAATTGCCCTGCATACAAAATGAAATAGCGTAAACAGAGCACCCCGATTAAGTCGAAAATCGACACCCAAATAATAAAGGTGCGGTTATATTTGAATCGGTCAGAGGCAAACATATTGGCGATTAATGGGATCAAAATACCAATAAAGAACACACCAATCCAGAATACAGCGCCCCAGAAACCGGAAAGGGCGTTGTATAATGCTAAGGTTTTTTGTCCGCCACCAAAATATAATCCGACGAAGAAGCACACTAATAAGCCGAGTTCGGTCACCATAATCGGCACTTCAAATTTGTGAATGAAGTGAGATTCGTGAGAATCCCCTTTCAATTTGCCGGCTATTAGGATAACTAAGAAGGTCGCCGCAATACCGGATGAGGTGCCCGATGCCAAGAACAATGCCGGCAATACCGGATTATTTAGCATTGGATAGCTGATGAGCGCAGAAAGTAGGAAACCGGTATAGGCCCCTAAAACTGCCGCTAATACGAATAAAATCACCTCTACCGGGCTTATTAAACGCTCTGCAAAGCCAATTAATTTCATCACAAATTGCAGTTTTGGCATAAAACGCTCAATGAGTGCTTTCACCTCATTTTTGAAGATAACGACACCCCATAAGACCAAAAACAGCATATACACTTGGAACAGCATTACCCCCATGGACATGACGGAATTGAATTGATAATTAAACATCAATTTCCAAAATGTCCAAGGGCGTGCCAAGTGGAAAATTAATAGAGTAAGACCGATTAATGTAGGGACGGAGCCTAAAATGATCCCGGCACGAATAATCCAGTTTTGGCTTGGATTTTCTAATTTATTGCTGCGTTTGAATGCAATGGCCAATTGGACTGCACCGGATGAGATCCCAAGTAAAAACAGATAGATCGCAATGGTAGAATCCCACACTAAATTGGGCGTGTGGAACGGAACTGGATAATCTAATGTCATCTTCTTGGCTCCCCATGTTGGAATGGAATATGGTAAAGATTGGGTTGTGTACCTAATTCCACTTTGGTGCGATAAACCGGTTTTTCTTTGACTTTTCGTGCCACTTCACTACTCGGGTCGTTCATATCACCAAAGGTGAGGGCTTTTGTTGGACAAGCTTCCACGCAAGCAGGTTGTTTACCGTTGGCTAAATTGGTATCACGACAGAAATTACATTTATCCGCCGTTTTATGAACCGGGTGAATAAAGCGTACACGGTACGGGCAAACGGCAATGCAGTATTGACAACCGACACATAAATCTTTCTCTACATCTACAATGCCTGTTTCACTATCAATAAATGAAGCACCCGTCGGGCATACGGCGACACAAGGGGCGTTGCTACAATGTTGGCAAGATTGACGGAAAAACTCATATTCCTGATTTGGAAACTCGCCATAAGGTTCGCTGCGCAAAATCTCTAAACGAGAGACCCCTTGCGGCACTTGGTTGACATCACGACAGGCATCCATACAGGCCGTACAGCCAATACAAGCCGTTTCATCATGTATCATGGCATAACGTTTGGTTTTATCCGCTTTGCCTTCTTTTGCTAAAGACGTTAAAGAGGTTCCCGTCATAAGGATCACCGCCCCCATGCCGGAAACAAAGTTTCGGCGTGAGCAAGTTGTCATGGGTTATCCTTTTGTTCTGTTGATTTCTCTTTTTCGGCTTGGCGTTTTTGCTGTTCGCCATGACAGTCAACACAAAGTTTAACCCGTTGTTTTGGTTGAATACCTTTCATGGCATCTTCTTTCGGATGAAGCGTGTGACAGCTTGCACAAGGCAATTTCATGGCATGGACATCGTGTGCCCATAATTTTTCACGCAGTTTGTCCGGTTGGTGACAAGCAAAACAGACTTGGTTTTGTTGTTCTACGGAATAGGTTGGTTTTTTCTCACCAAAAATATCCCCTTCAAAACGCATGACATCTTTCGCACCACGGCGGTGGTTTTCTGTAATATTACCGTGACAGCTTACACAGGTGATAGGCTTGCCGTTGTTCGGATTTTTTTGGTTTAAGTGTGTACCATGGAATTTTCCAAAGTGTAGTTCCCCCCCGGATTGATCTAAGGTTTGGTTTTTATCCACTTTGTCAAATTTATGGCATTTTGCACAATATTGGTTGGGATCACGTTGATTGTCTAATTGCGGTTCATAACTGAGCGCTGAACCCGCTTGTGCATGGGCAATTATTGGCGTTGCAGAGGCAAAGAGAAGAAATGCAGCCGCTTTTGCCATATTGCGAAGAAAAGACGTTAAATTCATTTTGGAACCTCAAATTTATTCTGGAAAACGACCGCACTTTTAGCGAAAAGTGCGGTCACTTTTTCTTACTGTTTTGTTACGCTATCTTCGGCTAATTTGCCGTTAGCTTTCGCTTCTTTTTCCCATTGAGGTACAACTGTTTTTAAGAACTCTTCTTTGGCTTGACGTTCTTTTTCAATATCAATTCCCATCACTTTCCACGCTTTTTCAGCGGTCGAGATATCAGGAATTTCAACCGGTGTTTTCACTCCGTGTTTGGTTAAGATAGCGGCGAGTTTAGTGCGTGCATCTGCCGCTTTATCGATACCTGAGCCTAATACACGAAGCATTACATCAGGGGCGTGCATATGACCACCGTGGCTTGCTGCGGCATAGTCCCAACGCCATTGCGCGTGACGGATATCCATTAATGCCGCCTCCATTTCTTCTTTGGTTGCACCGGCATCCCAAGCGGCTTTGGCTTCAAAGTGTGCTTTTACAACTTGATCTTCTAAACGACCCATCACATCTTTCACGTCTTTTTTACGTGAAGCCACGATATCTTTTAATTTTTCTTTACTTTGATCGTGGCAGTTCGCACAGGTTGAATCAAAGGCATCAAATGGATTCTGGATTTGGTGATCCGTATAAACTTTACCATCCGCATCCTGTACTTTCGGCATATGGCAGTCTATACAGGTTACACCGTTTTTACCGTGCATCCCTAAAGACCAAATTTCAAAATCAGGGTGCTGGGCTTTCAACATTGGTGCTTTGGAAAGGGAATGTGTCCAATCGCTAAACCCAATATCATCGTAGTATTTTTCAATATCATCCACGGTTTGACCATTATTCCAAGGGAAGGTCACTTGTTTGATGTCACCGGCAAAATAGTATTCAACGTGACAGTTCGCACAAATTTCCGCACGTTGTTCTGTACGTGCCGCAGTATTGAAACTAAGATTTGGTTGTTCTTTTCCCGCAGCTTTTGCTTTAGCTTGTAAAGCATTATTGAGGTGATCTAAAGCACGTAAAACGTGCGGACGGGCAATACGCAATGCCGGTTTGCCTTCTGCAAAGTCTTTAGAAGTGGTATCGTGACAATCCGCACAACCAATAGAGTTTACCACCTCAGCACCGCCTTTTGCCCATTTGGCATTGAAGTAACCTTCTTCGCCCCATTCAGCGATTAAACGGGGAACATCAGGACCTTTACAAGTCCAGCACGCCATCGGCTGAGGGCCGTCATTAGCGGTTTTTGGGGCACCGGTACGCAGAATATCACGCACATCTTTAATGGCATAAGCATGACCACGTGGTGCATTGTACTCTTTAGAGAACGCATAGCCTCCCCAAAGTACGATTAAGCGCGGATCTTCTTCATCGGCATAAATTAATTTGTCGCCTTTTTCCGTTGCTTTCCAAGACTGGAATTGTTTTGGATATTTTTCAGCAAATTTTTCATTCACTGCTTCAATCTTTAAATTCGGGTTTGGGGCTTCAACGGGTTGTTCAACCGGTTTATAAACCATTTCAGCCATTGCCGAATTATAGGCGCCTAAGGCTGCGAAAGAGGCAGCCAAAATAAGACTTTTTCTTAATGTATTCACGATAAACACTCCATAGAAAAGTGAGGGAAAAAGAAAGTAATTCAAATGCGAACCATTATTGATAAATCATTGATATTACTTAAAAAAGATACTACATTACGAGAATAACAATAGCAAAAGTGCGGTGATTTTCTAGAGCTATTTATGAAAAATTTGCTTTAGATCAAAGGAAAAAATCAAAATACACCTAAAGAGGTAGGACTATAACGTAGGAAAAATTTAACCGCACTTTGAATGATCAAAAGTGCGGTTAATTCTTTTATTGTTTCCAATTTTTGCGTTCGGTTAATTCCCGCTTTATTTCTTCAATCACCGCATCCCAAACAGGTAACGGTGAGGGACAACGGAAAAGTTGAACGGTTGGATACCAAAGATTGCTTGATTCAACCGAGCCCCAACGCCAATCTACAATATAGGGCAACATTAATAAACTTGGGATCCCCATCGCACCGGCAACGTGAACTACGGAAGTATCAACAGAAACAAGGCAGTCAAGGTGCGGCAGCATTGCCGCCGTTTCAGCAAAATCCTTTGCATTTTTCGCCACATTGGGAATATTGTATTTTTCCAGCAATTGTATTTCCTGTTCATTACAGATTTTTTGAACGCAATACCAATCAATCCCTTCCATTTGAAATAGGGTTTCAATATAGCTTAAATGATGAATAGAGCGGTAGGCATCATTTTCGTGAGTAGGGTCGCCGCGCCAAACGATGCCGACCTTTAAATTTCCCGTTTCCGGAAATAAATGTGCGGTATTTTTCTGCATATCGGGAGTGGCAAAAAGATAAGGCAAGCGTTTAGGTAAATGCGGAAACGGTGTGCTGAGATAGGCTAAAATTTCATGCGGATAAACCCAATAATCAAATTCGCCAATGAGCTTTGATTGCTCGACTGATTGATCTTTCAATGTGGCGGAATCTATCACACAATCAATATCGGGGTGGCTGGAAACAAGGGAAACAATCGGGCTTTGTACGATCCATTTCACCATTGCCCCTTGATGTTTAAAATAATAGGCTAACCGGGCAAACATAATTTCATCGCCTAAACCAAACTCAGTCCAAACTACGATAGTTTTTCCCGATAAATTTTCCCCTTTCCAACGTTTCTCATAAAGTACTTCCTGCGGCGGTGTTGGGGTTCGGCGAAGATGTGCATTGCCTAGATGCATTTCCCTTTGCCGGAATCCGTTTTGATAATCACCGCTTTCTAAAATATCTAAAACCGTATAAACATATGCAACCGGTGTCAGCGTTCTATCAAAAAAACGCTGCCAATAGCCATGTGCCACCGTGGGAATATCGTGGAGTAGTTTGCTACGAGTAAAATTATACAATGTCGATTGAGGGGCGAGATATTCCATTTTATCCAATAAAGGTAAAAGCCGGGCAAGCGGTGCTTTTTCATTGATCGCTTGCATTATCTGTGCGTGCATTCCGCCAACATCAACAGCATTTTTAGTAAATACCCAAACATTTTGATTTGGTGTTTCGCAGAAAGTTAAAAGTTCAGGGAAAAGTGCGGTCAACATTTCAGGTTTTTTTTATCAATACACTCCATTAACAAAAAACCATTATTTTTCAGTGTTCTCAGCCAACATAAAAGGTTTTCTTTGGAATAAGACAGATCGGCATCCACAAAAATGGCAGAAAAAGTATGATCTTGCGTATATTGAAGTTTATCCTTTGTGCCTAATTCACGGCTCCAAGGATGGATTTTTAACTCTGCAAGAAACTCCCGGGTGAAATGAACCATCATAGAATCGGAACAAAGTTTAAGGGCAATATTGGCTTCGGTCATTTTATTATTCCTGATTAGATTAGGTAGAATTTGAACAGACATTAAGAAAGAAAACCCTGTTCAATAATGGGCGTATTCTAAATTTAAATGAAAAAAACTCAAGCAGGAGGCCCTAAGATTTTAGAGCAAACATTGAATGATGAAATGTTGGAGAATTTAACGAATGGATGGTGAAAACTTCCCAATTTAAAAACAAATTTCTAAACATTATAGGTATGAAATCATAAAAAAGCGAATAAGTTCGCTTTTTTCCCGATATTATGTAACAGTTGCAAAAATATTTATTTTAAGCAGTATCATGTAGCAAATGGACAAAAGGAAAAAATATAGCAACTGCTACATAATAGCGATTTTAAGTAAGTGTAGATACTGTCTCCCACCCACAAAGTCAAATGCTTTTTTAAGCCAAACAAGCTTGTTCACAATTGCGTAATACTGTTTTTTTTCCTAAAAAGTGCGGTCAAAAATAAAAGGATTTTTTTGTCATCAGATTTGATTTATGAAAAACTTATGAAGCAACAGCAAAAAGAAGCGGTTACGCTCCTGTTTAACCCTTTCTGTGACAGATATTTGTGAAAAGCTGAAATCCCGTATTAATCCCCCTTAATGAAAAGGGAACTAAAAAATTAATCACACTTTATTGTAATGCTTTACCTTTTAATTCAGGTATCAAAAACATTGTAGCGAGCATATCAATCACATAAATAATGGCTAAAAAGGCAATGGCAAGGCTAAATGAATAGGCAGAAACAATCGCCCCTACCACAACAGGACCAAAACCGCCTACTGCACGCCCTATGTTGAACAGCACATTTTGTGCCGTTGCTCGGGCTTGTGTCGGATAGGCTTCTGCCATTAATGCGCCATAGCCGCCCATCATTCCATTAACAAACATACCTAAAAAAGCCCCGGCAATGAGCATCACGGTCGGATCGGAAAGTTGCGAATACGCCACAATGCTCACAACGGCACCAAACTGGAATAATAAAAAACTTGGTTTGCGTCCAAATTTATCGGCAAGGCGACCAAAAACCCAGATGCCTAACATCATTCCACATACGGTAACCGCTGTCCAAATACCGGATTTCGTTAAGCTAAACCCCAGTTGTTTGGAAAGAAAATTGGGCATCCAAATCATAATGCCGTAGTAACCAAAATTTTGCACAGAGGTGAGCACCACCACACCAAGGCTCACTTTAGCGGTGGCTTTATCTTTTACCAACAGTTTGAAGGATTCCAATTTTGATGTTTTTTGCCGGGAAAGTGCGGTCTGTTTTTGGGTAAAAATTTCAGGCTCATGTAAGCGGGAACGTAAATACCAAGCGACAAACGCCGGAAAGATCCCAAGAATAAACATACCACGCCAACCGATATGAGGCAGCAACAGCGGTGTTAATAATGCCGCTCCTAACACGCCCACTTGCCAACCTAATGCTACATAAGAGGCCGCTCTGGCACGATGACGGGCAGGCCAAGCCTCAATTGCCAACGCCATACCGATACCAAATTCACCGCCTAAACCAATTCCGGCAATGGTGCGATAAATTAATAAATCCCAATAACCTTGGGCAAGTGCACATAACCCGGTAAACACCGCAAATAATACGATAGTCCAAGTTAGCACCCGTACACGACCATACTTGTCGCTTAATGCGCCGAAAACAATGCCACCGACTACCGCGCCGACTAATGTCCAAGTGACCAATGAGCCGGACTGAGCCGGGGTAAGATGAAGATCTGCGGAAATGGCAGTGAGCATAAAACCAAGAATGAGTAAATCAAAACCGTCCATTGCGTAGCCGACGGCAGAGCCAAGAAGGGCTTTCCAGCCATATTGATTGACGTGATGAGTCATATTGATGTCCTTTTACTACTCACAGGTAGTGTTTAAAGTGAAGAGCGTTGAGTGATAAACCTCAAATTGCGAGGTTAAAAATCGCGCGTAGTGTAAAGAATCTTTTTCTTTTAGGCAATAAAAAAGCACGGAATTTGCTTTTCCGTGCTTTTAAAAACATCGATAAAATTAACCGCACTTATTCAACAGTTACCGCTTTTGCCAAGTTGCGAGGTTGATCCACATCAGTTCCTTTAATTAATGCCACATGATAGGAAAGTAATTGCATAGGCACAGTGTAGAAAATCGGTGCAATGATTTCACTGACTTTTGGCATGGTGATAATTTTCATGCCTTCCGTTTCACTAAATCCTGCCTCTTTATCCGCAAACACATAGAGCTGACCACCACGGGCACGCACTTCTTCAATATTTGATTTCACTTTCTCTAATAAATCATTCGTCGGCGCCACGACGATAACCGGCATATCCGCATCAATCAGTGCTAATGGGCCGTGTTTTAATTCCCCTGCCGCATAAGCTTCTGCGTGGATATAGGAAATTTCTTTTAACTTCAACGAGGCTTCCATTGCAATCGGATAATATTCGCCACGACCTAAGAATAATGCGTGATGTTTTTCAGCAAAATCTTCTGCAAGCAGTTCAATTTCTTTATCAAAGGCTAAGGCTTTTTCAATATCTGCAGGAAGCGAATTTAATGCTTTGACAATCTCTCTTTCTTTTTCATCAGAAATATTACCGTTGAGTTTACCTATTGCTGTGACTAACATTAGCATCGCAGCAAGTTGGGTGGTGAAGGCTTTGGTTGATGCCACACCAATTTCCACCCCGGCACGAGTCATAAAGGCGAGATCCGATTCACGCACAAGAGAGGAGCCTGCAACATTACAAATGGTCATAGCCGCCATATAGCCTTTTTCTTTCGCTAAACGAAGGGCCGCAAGGGTATCAGCCGTTTCACCGGATTGAGAAAGGGTGAGCAATAAGCTATTTGGGCGGGTAACAAACTTGCGATAACGGAATTCAGAAGCGATTTCCACATCACAGCTGACCCCGGCAAGGGCTTCAAACCAATAACGTGCCGCCATACCCGAATTGTAAGAAGTCCCACAAGCCACAATTTGGACATGTTGGACGTTCTCTAAAATGGCTTTTGCTCCATTGCCAATGGCTTCCACAATCACATTGTTGTGATTGATACGCCCTTCCATCGTATTAATCAAGGCTGTCGGTTGTTCAAAAATTTCCTTTTGCATAAAGTGGCGAAATTTGCCTTTCTCTGCCGCATCATTTTCAAGGTTAGACTCATGGATTTCACGCGCGACTTTATTGCCTTGAACATCATAAATATCCACGGTACGACGAGTGATTTCGGCAATATCCCCTTCTTCTAAGAAAATAAAACGGCGGGTGACACTCAATAAGGCTAACTGGTCTGATGCTAAGAAATTCTCACCAATCCCTAAACCAATAACAAGAGGGCTTCCGGAACGGGCGGCCACTAAATGCGCCGGCTCACGGCTATCCATAACCACCATACCGTAAGCACCGGTCAGCTGTTTCACCACATTTTTGACCGCTTCAAGTAAGGAATCCGTGCTACGCATTTCCCATTCCACAAGATGAGCTATCACTTCGGTATCTGTTTGTGAAAGAAACACATAACCACGAGATGTTAATAATTCACGCAATTCTTCGTGATTTTCGATAATCCCGTTATGCACCACCGCAAAATGCCCGGAAACATGTGGGTGCGCATTGGCTTCTGAAGGTTCACCATGGGTTGCCCAACGTGTATGTGCAATACCGGTTCCGCCAATTAACGGTTTCACCGCAACCGCTTCATCCAAAGCTTTCACTTTGCCTAAACAACGCACCCGTTGTAATTCATGTTGTTCGTTGACCACTGCCACACCGGCTGAATCATAACCTCGATACTCTAAACGATGTAATCCATTGATTAAAATTTCTGCTACATCACGTTGCGCAACTGCACCGACAATACCACACATAAGTTTTCCTTATTGATTAACACTTTAAAAAAATAATGATAATTTTGACCGCACTTTATACGCAGATGACCTCTACGCCCTGCGCCAAAATCGCCTGTTTATCTTGTTCTGACAGCCCACTATCCGTAATCAATACATTAATTTGCTGCCAGGTTAATTCTACATTGGGCATTTTTCTGCCAATTTTCTGAGATTCCACCATCACGATCACTTCTCGTGACACCTCGGCCATCACTTGGCTTAACCCCACTAATTCATTAAAGGTGGTGGTTCCCCGTTCTAAATCAATGCCATCGGCACCAATAAAAAGCTGATCGAAATCATAAGAACGCAACACCTGCTCCGCCACTTTGCCTTGGAAAGATTCTGAACGGGTATCCCAAGTCCCCCCTGTCATCAACAATGTTGGTTCATTTTCCAATGCCCTAAGTTCTGTTGCTACGGAAAGGGAATTGGTCATCACAATCAACCCTTGTTTTCGATTAAGCTGCTTAATCAACGCTGCCGTTGTGCTACCGCTATCAACAATAATCCGATTATGATCACGAATTCGCTCTGCTGCCGCCTTGGCTATGACAAACTTTCGTTTCGAAAGTTCTTCATTTTCGTCAATCATTTCTTTTGGCATTAAAATTGCACCGCCATATTTCCGCAATAAAAAACCGCTACTTTCCAATGCGGTTAAATCCTTACGAATCGTGACCTCTGAAGTATCAAATAATTGAACCAAATTTTCCACGCTCACTTCACCTTGCTGTTGTAAAAGTTGCATAATAGCGTGTCGGCGTTGTTGAGTATTGCGTGGTTGGCTGTTTCGTTTCATTTTATTGATCTTATGATTATAAGGGATAAATTTCGGTTCGGAAGTTTATAGAAGCAATATCACTTTGTAAAGTAAATTTTAGCCAACAAAAAACCCTGCTAAATAGCAGGGCTTATTATCATTCTGACTTTAATTATTTGATGGCATCTTTTAATGCTTTACCGGAAACAAATGCCGGCACTTTAGAGGCAGCGATTTGAATTTCTGCACCGGTTTGTGGGTTACGACCTGTACGTGCAGCGCGCTCGTTTACTTTGAATGTACCGAAACCGATTAATTGCACCGGCTCACCCTGTTTAAGGCTTGCGGTGATCGCATCTAAAGTGGCTTCTAATGCAGCTTTTGCTTGTTTTTTATTTAACTCAGCTGCACTTGCAATTGCATCAATTAAATCTGTTTTGTTCATAATTTTTACCTTTTGTTAATTTACTTTGTTTATTTAATAAAGCGCGCTACCAAGTTCTATGACTAGGCAACAACAGCTGGTCGAAAGCATAATCTAACTTTTAAGGAAATAAAAGCAAGATTTTCAAAAATTGTGATAAATCTCACGTTATTGATTAAATTCTATGCCAATGTTGGATATACATTCAGTTCTGATTTCATTTTTTAGATCTAAAATCAATGCCACATCACGTTTTTCGCAATCCTTTAACAGGCGATAAATTTGCCATTGGACATCCAATTCCCCTTGGATATCCTCATTTTCTTTCAATTCCTGTTCGGAAAAATCACGATTGTTTTCCATTTCCAATAATGATGTGATCGTTCCCAAGGAAATTCGACTGATTTCAATGGCTTTTTCTAGGGTTTCTCCAGCCATAATTGCATGTAAAATTTCGGCTAACGCTTCCGCCGCATCCAATGCGGCTACAACGCCAAAATTGTCATAATCATTCACATCAGGAATGATATTTTCCAATTTTTCCAACTGGTTCTCAAAATTGATTTTGACGTCTTTTATCGTTAAATATTCCCAAATAAGATTGAGGATATTTTGATAGATTTTAGCCTCTCTTTCTTGATGGTTCATTTGGCAGAATAATTTGAAATTTGGCGCCATACGCTCACACAATGCCGCCATAAAGGTCAAATGTTGCCAACTTTCAAGGTTTTCTAAACGTTTATGAATAGGATTTCTCAGCGCTCTTTGCATTGGGATTTCCTATTTATGGTAGGCTTTGGAGTAATGATGAACCGCATCGACAAACACCTTTGGTGCACTTTCCGGTACATCTTGGTGAATACCATGTCCTAAATTAAAAACATGTCCGCTTCCCTCACCAAAATCCGCTAAAATCGACCGCACTTCTTGTTCGATACGGGCTGTCGGCGCATAAAGAACACTCGGATCCATATTGCCTTGCAATGCAACTTGATGTCCTACACGGGCTTTGGCTTCGGCAAGGTTGACTGTCCAATCTAAACCTATCGCATCACAGCCGATGTTAGCAATGGCTTCAAGCCATAATCCTCCCCCTTTGGTAAAGAGAGTGACCGGCACTATACGCCCCTCATTTTCACGAATTAATCCCTCGACGATTTTGTGCATATATTGCAGTGAAAAATCCAAATATTCACGATGCCCCAATACACCGCCCCAAGTGTCAAACACCATCACCGATTGTGCCCCCGCTTTGATTTGGGCATTCAGGTAAAGGGTAACCGCTTTGGCTAATTTCTCGAGCAATAAATGTAATGTTTGCGGTTCGGCATACATCATTTTTTTAATTTTACTGAAGGTTTTGCTACTGCCGCCTTCTACCATATAAGTCGCCAGTGTCCATGGGCTGCCTGAAAAACCGATAAGGGGCACTTCCCCTTTTAATTCACGACGAATAGTACGCACTGCATTCATCACATATTGCAACTCTTGTTCAGGATCAGGAATAGGAAGATTTTCCACCGCACTTTTACTTTCAATCGGTCTGGCAAATTTTGGCCCTTCGCCCGCACCAAAGCTTAACCCTAAGCCCATCGCATCGGGAATGGTTAAAATATCAGAGAATAAAATAGCCGCATCTAAATCATAACGGCGAAGGGGTTGTAAAGTCACTTCGCAAGCTAACTCAGCATTGCGACAAAGGGACATAAAATCCCCTGCTTGTGCACGGGTTGCTTTGTATTCCGGCAAATAACGCCCGGCTTGGCGCATCATCCATACGGGTGTGCAATCCACAGGTTGACGTAGAAGGGCTTTTAAGTAACGATCATTTTTAAGCGCTGACATTTAACTTTCCTTTTTGTGATCTGCTGCTTGACAAAGTTCAAGGGTAGCATGAATTAATTTTCGTGCGATAGTACCTGTTGGTGGTAATTCTGGCAAGGGCTGATGATAAGAAAACCATTGTGCATCATGAATTTCTGTTTCCTGTAAAACAAGCTCACCACTGTCATAATCGGCTAAAAATCCCACCATTTGCGAATTGGGAAAGGCCCAAGGCTGGCTACCAAAATAGCGAATATTTTTGACTTTAATGCCGGTTTCTTCCCACACCTCACGCATAACCGCCTGTTCAAAAGTTTCCCCCGATTCCACAAAACCAGCAAGGGTGGTGTACATCCCCCCTTCCGGTTGATAATGGCGTTTGTGATTGGCTAGTAAGATCTGCCTGCCACGGCGTACGGCAACAATAATAGAGGGATGAATAACCGGGTAAGTGCGATAACCACAATGACCACACTGCATTGCCAGTTCATCTTCCGTTTGCATATTCCTATGACCACACCGACCACAAAATTGATGGGTTTTCAAAAAATGATTAATTTCTACACCACGACTTAACAAATAAAATTTTTCTTCGGGCAAAGCAAGCAACGACCGTAAATTCACATAATCTCGTGTTTCATCATGTTGTTCAAGAAGCCACAAAGGCTCGTTATCCCACTCGCCAATTCTCATTCCCTTCAGATGATCGAAACCGAATGACGATGCGTTGCCATAAGGCAACTTCCCCTGAATTAAATACAAATGGCTCCCCTGTGTGAGGAGCCAATAACCGAAATCGGCAGGCAAAATAGCATGCATAAAATCTTTTCCTAAACTCACCGCACTTTGCGTATTAGCTATTCATCTTATCATAGAGAAAATGAAAATTTTATTCTCTCTAAATATAATAATCTAAATCGATGTTCATTTTCGCTTGTAATAAAAACTGTTTGGTTCGCTCTTTTTGCGGATTGCTAAAAAAGCCTGTCGCACTATTTTGTTCCACAATATGCCCCTCTGCCATCAACACCACGCTATCTGCCACCTCTTTGGCAAAATGTAATTCGTGGGTGACAATGATCATCGTCCAGCCTTCTTTTGCCAATAATTTTAAGGTTTGTAGCACTTCACCGACAAGTTCTGGATCAAGCGCAGATGTGGGCTCGTCTAATAAAATAAGCTCAGGTTCTACCGCAAGGGCCCGAGCAATGCCCACCCGTTGTTGCTGACCGCCGGAAAGTTGGGAAGGAAATAGCATTGCTTTGTCTTTAAGCCCCACTTTTTCTAACAAACCCAGTGCTTTCTCTCGTGCCTGATCTTTGGGTTGTTTTTGAACCACCACCATTCCCTCCATCACATTTTCAAGAGCAGTGCGATGAGGGAAAAGGTTATATTGTTGGAAAACCATAGAAGAACGACGACGTAATTTCAATTCATCAGATTTGCTGATTTTTCGGCTGAAATCAATGTTTAAACTGCCATCTGTGAATGTCAAACTGCCTTGCTCCGGTCGCTCTAACAAATTTAAACAACGTAAAAACGTGGTTTTTCCCGAACCGGAAGGCCCTAAAATGGCGACCACTTCCCCTTTATTGATTTCAAAATCAATGCCTTTTAACACTTGGTTGCCATTAAAATTTTTCTGAATATTACTGACTTTTAACATAATGAGCCCTATAAATGGCGTGACAGATGCTTTTCTAAACGCATTTGCCCCATAGCAAGAAGAAAACAGAAGATCCAATAGATCAACGCGGCTTCAGTATAAATGAGAATAAATTCATAGTTTTCCGCCGTAATATTTTGTGCCATACGAAATAACTCGGCAATCCAAACCAATGAGGCAAGGGAGGTGTCTTTTACCGTGCTGATAAACGTATTGGATAAAGAAGGAACGGAAATGCGTAAGGCTTGTGGCATAATGGTGCGAATAAAGGCCTGCGAATAATTCATTCCAATGGCATAGGAAGCCTCCCATTGCCCTTTGGGAATGGCTGAAATCGCCGCTCTCACCGTTTCAGCGGCATAAGCCCCGATATTGATAGAAAACGCAATAATCGCGGTTGGGAAAGGATCAAGCGTAATGCCCACCTCAGGCAAACCATAAAAAATAATAAAAATTTGCACCAACATAGGTGTACCACGAATGATGGAAATATACACCCGACAAAGGCTTTGCAAAATTTTTGTGAGCACATTGGGACCGGGCAAAGTGCAAATCACCGCCACAACGAGGGCAATGAGTAATCCAAAGGAAAACGCGATCACCGCCAGAGGAATCGTGTATAAAATAGCGGCTTCCAACATAGGCCAAAACGAGCTGATCGCATAATCAGCCCGTTCTGCATTCATAAATGGAAGGCTTGTCAATAAATTATTGAGTAATGTCATCACCAAACCATTTTATTGAAAGTTGTTTTAATGTCCCCTCTTGACGGAGTTCTTCAAGCGCTTGATTCACTTTAGCGATTAATTCTTCTTCCCCTTTTAAGAAAGCAAATCCTGTTGGGATTTTTTTATCGCTTTCTACGGCAATTTTTAAACCGGAATTCGGTTGTTTTTTGAGATAATCCAACACCGCTAATTTATCGTTTACCGTGGCATCAACACGCCCTTGTTTTACTGCTTCAAGATTTTGTGCAAGGCTATCAACGGTAACGATAATCGCCCCTTGCTCACGGGCATCTTTACTCCAGTTGCTGGTGGCAGATTGTGCGGATTTTTTCCCTTTTAAATCGGCAAAGGTTTTAATGCTGTCATTATCGGCTCGGGTCACAATAACGCCTGCAGAATAGTTATAAGGGGCGGAATAGTCATATTTTTTCAAACGTTCCGGGCTTGGATTGGTTTGGTTGGCAATCACATCAAAGCGTTTTGCATTTAAACCGGCATACATACCATCCCATGCCGTTTCTTTAAACTCAATTTTCCAACCTAATTTTTGTGCAATTTTCTCAATAATTTCCACATCAAACCCGGTGAGTTTGCCGTCTTTATCGTGGAAGGTGAAAGGCGCGTAAGTCCCTTCCGTTCCCACTAATAATGTTTTTGTTTTTTCTACACGATCGGCAATTTCCCCGGCATTAACAAAGGTTGAAAAAGCGATCCCAACAGATAAAAGTGCGGTCAAAAATAAGGATTTTTTCATCATTGTTTCCTCTTAAATCAATGTGTTTGCAATGCCTCGATTATAAAAGCCCCATTTAATAAAAAACAAGACGATTTATTTATGAGTTAGATTTTTTCGTTATAAAACAAGCATCGTTCAAAACCCAAATAGCGGTATTTTCCATAGGTAAGGTTTTCTGCCAGGAGTAAAATTGTTTCATCATTTGTGAACTATCCGAAGAAAAACCTAATAATCGCCAAATTAATAAACTCAACCAAATGCCATGGGTAAAGCAAACTGTCCGGTTTTCCGCTTGTTTGGCGAAAGCGAGGAACGCATCAATACGGCGGTTAAACAACACAAAACTATCCACCTGAGGGCTAAGTTGCAATGTCGGTTCTGCTTGTTGCCAAAACTGTTGAGAAAATGGGCGACGTTGTTCGGCATTTAAACTTTGAATAGTCTCAAAAGGCAAATAGGAAAATTCATTCAAGCATGCCAAGGGTTCGGCAGATAAGCCGTGATACTGCAAATAAGGAGCTGCCGTTTGCTGCGTGCGGAGAAATTCCGAAGTGAAAACTTGGTGGGGTTTCGGTAACCGATGAATTAACGCTTGTGCCTGCTGTTTGCCTTTTTCACTGAGTGGAATATTGCGATCAGGCAGACTTTCCCCCCCTGCATTGGCAAGACTTTCTGCGTGGCGAATAAGATAAAGTTGTTTCATCATAAAACTCCTTAAAAAAATAAACCGCACTTTAGCAGAAAATAGATTTGAGGTCAGGTTTTATCCCTGATTCTCCTGGCTTATTATTTCATTACAGTAAAATATCTTTTAACAAAACCGCTATTTATTCACTTTTTAACAAGTGTATAATGCACGCCATCAACAGAACGATAGGTTCTAACAATAAATTAAGGAGATGAATATGAAAAAAGTTGCAAATGTTTTCACTGCACCGGAAAAACACTGGGTCGGTAATGGTTTCCATGTGGCTTCTATGTTTAGTTACAACGACAGAGATAAAAATCTTGATCCGTTTCTTTTAATGGATTACAACGCACCGAAATTTTTCCAAGGTGGTCGCCGTGATAATTCCGAATTTGCCTTACGCGGCGTGGAAGAACATCCGCACCGTGGTTTTGAAACCGTGACTATCGCTTATCAAGGCGAAGTGTCTCACCGTGACTCTCACGGTGGCGGTGGCACTATCGGTACCGGTGATGTGCAATGGATGACAGCAGGTTCAGGTGTGATGCACGAAGAAATGCACTCAGAAAAGTTTGCAAAAGAAGGCGGATTATTTGAAATGGTGCAACTTTGGGTCAATTTACCTGCAAAAGATAAAATGACCACACCGAAATATCAAGCCATTAAATCAGCGGATATTCCAGTGGTGACACTCCCGAATAACGCGGGCTCTGTGCGGGTAATTGCCGGTGAATTGCTTGATACCAAAGGTTCGGCAAGTACCTTTACCCCAATTAATATGTGGGACACTACAATGAATGCGAATACTTCACACACATTTAGTGTGCCGGAAAGTCATAATGTGGTGATCTTGGTATTAGACGGTACGATTCAAGTGGGCGGTGATGCCATTGCCCGCCGTGGTGAATTAGTCACTTTCGAGCGTGGCGGTAGCGATGTTCTGATTGAAGCGAACAATGATGCAAAATTGTTGATTTTAACCGGTGAACCGATTAATGAGCCGATTGTGGGTTATGGGCCGTTTGTAATGAACACCCGTGAGCAAATCATTGAAGCCTTCAATGATGTACACGCCGGAAGATTCGGTCGCTTAGACTAATCCTCCTAAAAACCACCCGAAAGGGTGGTTTTTTGTTTCCCAATCAAAATTTTGTTATCCGCTTAACATTTTTGAATGTTGTCTGTGGCATTTCCGGCAAAGAATTTGTATAGTGACACGAACGCCATAATTGTGAGGAAGTGTGATGCCGAGCTTTTCTTTACCTCAAAAATTAACACAATGCCGCCTAACGGAAACCAAACGTCTTGAACGCAACAGCTTGATTTATTCCCAAGGTGAAACCGCACAAGTTTTCTATTTTTTGCAGCGAGGGCTGGTGGGACTTTATCATAGCTTGGAAAATGGAAAAGAAACGCTCATCCGTTTGTATCACGCCAATCAGTATTTCGGTTTTCGCACCCTATTTAGCGACACCGATTATCATTGTACCGCCCGCGTATTGCAAGATGCCGAAATCGTTCGTATTCATCCAGTTTCAAAAGCGGTTTTTTTAGCAGAAAATCCCCAATTCTCACAATATTTAATTAAACAATTAGCCAATGAACTCTATGATGCGGAACATCGCTTGACCAATACAGCTTACAAACGAAGTTATGAACGTGTGATCGAGGCTATTACAAATTTAACGGAAAACTACCCCGATTATCCTTGGACTTACCGAGAAGTCGCCGAGTTTTGCGGCTGCGAAACCGAAACCGCTATTCGTATTAGCCGAGAATTGAAAAAGCAGGGGATTTTAGATAAATCCCAACGTCATCTAAAAATTTGCGAATAAAAAGTCCGTTATTTTTACCGCACTTTTACCCTCCAATCCTCCTTAATTTAAAAAATCTGTAAGAAACCAACCACTTCCTCGTCTAACACAATATCACTTGAATTTAAAGGAGGACGCTATTATGCAATTTTCAAAAATTTTTCTATTTTTAACCGCACTTTGTGCTACAAGCCAATCTATTTTGGCATTAGAAAAAACCATACCAATACAAAATATGGAGCAAAAAACGATGACAGAACATCAACAAAATCAACGGGAAATTTATTTAGCCGGCGGGTGCTTTTGGGGCGTAGAAGCCTATATGGAACGCATTTATGGCGTGAAAGATGCCGTTTCGGGTTATGCCAATGGCAATACGGATAAAACCAGCTATCCCCTTTTAAGGGTGACAGATCATGCTGAAGTGGTAAAGGTCACTTACGATGCAAACCAAATTTCACTGGATAAATTGTTGCAATATTATTTTAAAGTGATCGATCCGACCAGTGTAAACAAACAAGGGAATGACACAGGCCGCCAATATCGCACAGGGATTTACTATCTTGATAGCGCAGATAAACCTGTCATCGACCAAGCGATTGCCACACTTCAAACGAAATACAAAAATAAAATTCAAATTGAAGTCGCGCCCCTTAAAAACTACACGGAAGCGGAAGAATATCATCAAGATTATTTGAAAAAAAATCCGAACGGCTATTGCCATATCGACATTACACAGGCGGACGAACCGATGATTAACGAGAAAGATTATCCAAAACCGAGCGATGAAACCCTCAAAGCTACACTCACCCCATTGCAATATTCCGTCACGCAGAAAAAAAACACCGAACGTTCTTTCAGTAATGAATATTGGGATAACTTCCAACCGGGCATTTATGTGGATATCACCACCGGTGAGCCGCTGTTTTCCTCTAATGATAAATTTGAGTCGGGTTGTGGCTGGCCAAGTTTCACCCACCCAATTGCCAAAGAGGTGGTGCATTACCAAACAGACAACAGTTTTAATATGCAACGCACGGAGGTGCTTAGTCGCAGCGGTCAAGCCCATTTAGGGCATGTATTTGATGACGGTCCGAAAGACAAAGGCGGCTTGCGTTATTGTATCAACAGCGCCGCTATCAAATTTATTCCATTAGCAGAAATGAAAAAAGCCGGATATGGCTATTTGGTAAAAACCGTTAAAAAATAACCCCTTTCCCCTCGCTTAATTTTAGACGGGGGGAAATATAAGGAAATAAAACAATGTTAGATCAACAATTGCTTATCGGAACGGTATTTTTAGCGGGTATTGCCTCTTTTCTGTCTCCCTGTATTTTTCCGATTATTCCCATTTATTTTGGTATTCTCAGCAAAGGCGGGAAAAAAGTCCTGAATACTTTTTTATTTATTTTGGGGCTTTCACTCACTTTTGTGAGCCTTGGCTTTAGTTTTGGCTTTTTAGGCAATATTTTATTCAGTGATACCACAAGGGTGATAGCCGGCCTCCTCGTGATTATTCTCGGTGTTCATCAACTGGGTATCATCAACATTGGTCTGCTGGAACGCACCAAATTAGTGGAAATCAAAACCTCGGGAAAATCCACCGCACTTGAAGCGTTCGTGCTTGGCTTAACCTTTAGTCTTGGTTGGACACCTTGTATTGGGCCTATTCTTGCCTCCGTTCTTGCCCTGTCCGGTGAGGAAGGTTCGGCACTTTACGGGGCAGCAATGATGCTGGTTTATGTCTTTGGCTTAGCCACCCCCTTTATGCTGTTCTCAATATTTTCCGAGCGTTTACTTAACCGAACGAAAAGCCTCAATCGCCACTTAGATAAGTTCAAACTTATCGGAGGAATATTGATTATTGTGATGGGCCTTTTATTAATCACCAATAATCTTATGTAATGTACACAATACCCTTTCACCAATAAAAAGGAAAAACCAATGAAAAAATTACTCTCAATCTTATTAATGACGTTCAGCTTTCACGCTTTCGCCACCACCAATTTGGCAGAGATATCCCTCAAAGATTTAAACCACCAACCCGTTAGTCTGGCGAAATACAAAGGTAAACCGGTGTATGTCAAAATGTGGGCTTCATGGTGTCCTATCTGTTTAGCCGGTTTGGCAGAAATTGATGATCTCAGCGCCGAGAAAAATCAAAATTTTGAAGTGATTACCGTCGTTTCACCTTCTCATAAAGGGGAAAAATCAACGGCTGATTTCATTGAATGGTACAAAGGTTTAGATTACAAAAACATCACCCTATTACTAGATGAAAAAGGGGAAATCATCGATCGTGTTCGTGTGCGGGGTTATCCTTTTAATGTTTTTTTAGACCCTGAACTGAATGTGAAAAAAACCCTACCGGGCCATTTAAATCCGGAGAAAATTCGCCAATTTGCCGAACAATAATCTAAAAAGTGCGGTTAAAAATCAGTAAGATTTTTCGGTATCATGTAACAATTACACAAAACGTTGATTTTAAGTAAGCATAGAATGTGTAAATTTTTAAATTCACGCACGAATAATATCAAAAAAACCGATATGTGCGTGGATTGTGCCCAATCCGCACACCCTATGGATAAATAAAGACAAACTTGCGCAACAACTGCATAATACCGAGATTTTTGACCGCTCTTTTATCAATTCAAACTAAGTTCGAGCCTGTTTTTTGCGCATTTTCTTGCTTTGTTTTTTCTGAACCGGCACGCCTTTTTTGTAACCTTGTAGCCATGCCAATTTCAACCCGTTTGACACGCCACCGTACTGTTGGCAATAATTGATACGCTGCTGTAACAAACTTTGTTGATAGGCACTGAAAGTTTTCCCCACCCGAAAGCCATCCAAATACCAATCATCAACATCTTGGCAATCCGCCGTATTTAAACGTTTCGCCGAACTGTTCACATTAAAAGGTGTGCGCCCGTTGCTGTCGTAATAGTGAATCTCACTGCCCCCGGCAACGGTATTGCCCGCAATAAAAACACATAACATAATGAAAATAAAGGAATTTTTCAAAATAAAATCCTTATAAAATAACCATATCATCACGGTGAAGGGCAACTGCACCATATTCATAGCCCAAAATCTTTTCAATTTCTTGAGATTTTTTTCCTTTGATTAACAATAGCGCATCACTATTATAACGTGGCATGCCAAGGGCAATATTTTTGCCCGCCTGATTACGAATTTTCACCACTTCACCACGGGAGAAACGCCCTTCCACGGCAACAATACCTGCCGATAAAAGAGATTTATTTTGCACAAGCATTGCTTGTTCCGCACCTTCATCAATGGTGATAGCCCCGGCTGAAGGGGCGGCAAAGAGCCATTGTTTGCGGCTTTCTAAACGATCTGAGTGATGGGCGGTAAATTTCGTACCAATATCCTGTTCATGGGCTAAATCCACAATCACATTTGAACGATTACCCGGTGCGATAATGGTTTCAATACCGGAACGCGTTGCCACATCGGCAGCGATAATTTTCGTACTCATCCCGCCGGTGCCAAGAGTTGTACCGCTTCCACCGGCAATGGAACGAATATGAGCGGTAATTTTATCCACCACCGGGATCAATTTTGCTTCCGGATTTTTACGTGGGTCGCTATCAAATAATCCTTGCTGATCCGTTAAAAGGTAAAGTTGCTCCGCTTGTACCAAAATTGCCACCAACGCTGATAAATTATCATTATCTCCCACTTTAATTTCCGCCGTCGCCACGGCATCGTTCTCATTAACCACCGGAATAATTTGATTATCCAAAAGAGCGTGTAAAGTATCTCGTGCATTCAGGAAACGCTCGCGATCTTCAATATCCGCACGAGTCAATAAAATTTGTCCGATATGAATATCATAAATCGCAAATAACCTCTCCCAAGCCTGAATCAGTTGGCTTTGCCCCACAGCTGCCAATAATTGTTTGGATGCAATAGTAGAAGGAAGTGCGGGATGATTTAAATAATGGCGGCCGGCGGCAATGGCACCGGAAGTGACAATCACTATACGAAAGCCCTCATGATGAAGTTGTGCGATCTGTCTGACAATTTCCATCATATGCGGCGAATTTAATTTTAGCGAACCTTGGGTTAAGGTACTGGTGCCAAATTTGACAACAATGGTTTTCTTATTCATTTTTTCTCGTTTTCGTTTCAAAAAATGCCGGTTAAGTTAGCATTAAATTGATGAAAAAGCATTAAATTTATAGGGCTCTGTGATATATTGCTCAGCAATTCAACAAGGAGTTTTTATGATATTCAGTTTAATTGTCGCCACTACCCTCAACGGCGTAATTGGCAAAGATAACCAAATGCCTTGGCATCTTCCCGCTGATCTTGCTTGGTTTAGAAAAAATACCACAGGGAAACCGGTTATTATGGGGCGTAAAACCTTTGAAAGTATTGGGAGTCCCTTGCCCAAACGGGTCAATATCGTGTTATCCCGCAAGCCTTACGAACACGACGGCATCATCTGGAAAAACAGCCTTGAAAGTGCGGTTGATTTTGTCAAAGATTCTGAAGAAATTATGCTGATTGGCGGCGGTGAACTCTTTAAGCAATATTTACCCCAAGCGGATAAACTTTATTTAACCCAAATCCAAACAGAAATTGAGGGAGATACTTTTTTCCCGATCATAAATTGGGATGAATGGCATATTGAATTTGAGGAATACCGAAAAAAAGACGAAAACAATCCTTACGATTGCCGTTTTTTGATTTTAGTAAGAAAGTAAAAAGTGCGGTCAAAAATGACCGCACTTTTACTCATCCATATAGCCCAAACTGCGTAATGCACGCTCATCATCCGCCCAGCCGGATTTCACTTTCACCCATAATTCCAGATGCACTTTGTTATCGAATAAGCGTTCCATATCCGCACGGGCTTCCATACCAATTCTTTTGATTTTTTGCCCTTGCGTGCCAATCACCATTTTCTTTTGACCTTCACGTTCCACCAAAATCAATCCGTTAATTTCATAAGTGCCACGTTCATTGACTTTAAATTGTTCAATTTCAACGGTAACCGAATAAGGCAGTTCCTCACCGGTAAAACGCATCAATTTCTCACGGATAATCTCCGATGCCATAAAACGTTGTGAACGGTCTGTTACATAGTCTTCAGGGAAATGATGCACACCTTCGCGTAACGCTGTGCGTACAATGTTTTCCAATTGGTGAACATTATTTCCCCGTTGGGCGGAAATTGGCACAATATGGGCGAAATCAAACTTTCCGCTTAATTCGGTGATAAAAGGCAATAAATCATCTTTATTTTTGATGTTGTCCACTTTGTTAATTGCCAATACCACCGGGGCTTTCGCATTGCGAAGTTTATTTAACACCATTTCATCATCGGCATTCCAATGGGTTCCGTCCACCACAAAAATGATGAGATCCACATCGCCAATGGCACTGCTTGCCGCTCGGTTCATTAAACGGTTAATGGCACGTTTTTCTTCAATGTGCAAGCCCGGGGTATCCACATAAATTTCTTGGTAAGCCCCCTCGGTTTTGATCCCCACAATGCGGTGGCGGGTGGTTTGCGCTTTGCGTGATGTAATTGAGATTTTTTGCCCTAAAATTTTATTCAAGAGCGTGGATTTCCCAACATTCGGGCGGCCTACAATGGCAATAAAACCGCAATAGGTTTTGTCAAATTGTGCTGTCATTTGATATCCAATTCTTTTAATACTTGTTCTGCTGCCGCCTGTTCTGCTTTACGGCGGCTTGAGCCTTTCGCTACAAAAGTGCGGTCAATTTTATCGATATTTTTCACTTTACATTCCACAGTGAAAGTCTGGCAATGAGGTTCCCCTTGAATGTTAATCACCTCATAGCTTGGTAATGCCAGCCCTTTACTTTGTAAATACTCCTGCAGGCGGGTTTTGGCATCTTTTTGATTATCACCGGGTTTGATTTCGGCTAACAACCTTTGATACCAAGTTCGAACCACTTGGGTGGTGAGAATAATGCCTTGATCCAACGACATCGCCCCAATAATCGCCTCCACGCAGTCTGCAAGAATCGATTCACGGCGAAAACCACCGCTTTTTAACTCACCGGAACCAAGAGAGAGATATTCGCCCAGTTCAAACTGACGGGCTAACATCGCGAGCGTTTTTTCTCTTACCAAGGTTGCCCGCATACGGCTTAGTTCCCCCTCATTACAATGAGGGAATTGATGATACAACGCCTCCGCAATAGTGAAATTGAGGATAGCATCGCCGAGAAACTCTAGGCGTTCATTATGTTTTGTGGCGGCACTACGATGGGTGAGCGCCAATTTTAAAAGCGAAATATCCTTAAATTGATACCCGATTTTTTGCTCTAATCTCGCTAAATGATTCATCTTATTTAATTGCCGTAAAAAAACGTTCGAAACGTAAGCCTGTCGGCCATTCATTCGGTTCTTTTTCTAAGCTCATCCAAATATAAGTGGCTTTCCCCACGATATTTTTTTCCGGTACAAATCCCCAAAAACGGCTGTCATCACTGTGATCACGGTTATCCCCCATAACAAAATATTGCCCTTCCGGCACAACCCATTCCGCCGTTGGGTTGCCTTCTTGTGGGAAAAATTCCGGACCGGAATAACGACGATAAGGGCTGATTAACACGTTATGTACCACATCGCCTTGCTCGGTCAATTCCAATTCATTTGGAAATGCCGGATTGGTAGGATTTTGGTGATATTCAAAGGTTTTGCTTTCACAGTTTACTTCGCAGACTTTCCCTTCTTTACCATATACAATTTTCAAGGTTTTTTGATCTATATCGAAAATCACACGATCGCCACCTTGCCCAACAATACGTTTAATGTAATCCACTGCGGACATATTTTCTTTTGAGCTTAAGGCTAAATTTTCCGCATAAGCGGCTCGGGTCGCACCAAGTCCTGTACGAAGTAAGGCCTGTTCCGGTGCTTTAAAAACGATGACATCACCACGTTGCGGTTTTTCCCCTTCAATGATCGTATTTTGGAAAATCGGATCTTTAACCCCATAGGCATATTTATTGACAACGAGAAAATCCCCGACACGCAATGTGGATTCCATTGAACCGGAAGGAATTTGGAAAGGTTCAAACAAAAAAGAACGCACCAAGAAAACCACAGCTAACACTGGGAATAAAGAAGATAAAAATTCCGAACCTTCCGAAATGGGTTCGATTTTTGCTTTTTCTTCATCGCTGAGCGTTTGACCGGAACGTTGCTCCATTCGGGCGATTTGACGCTGACGCTTAGGGGCGACAACAAAACGGTGATAACACCATAACACGCCCGAAAGTGCGGTCAAAATCAGCAATAAAATGCTAAATGTATTAGGCAATTGGAAATAATCCAACGCTTTCCAAATGCCAAATCCTACCGCTAAAAAAATCACAAAAAATAAATTAGACATATTGTTCCTTATTTATCCTTACCCACATGTAAAATAGCAAGAAACGCTTCTTGCGGCACTTCTACATTCCCTAAAGATTTCATTCGTTTCTTACCTTCTTTTTGTTTCTGTAAAAGTTTTTTCTTACGGCTCACATCACCACCGTAACATTTTGCCAACACGTTTTTACGCAATTGTTTCACCGTTGAACGGGCAATAATGTGGTTACCAATTGCCGCTTGAATCGCAATATCAAACTGCTGACGAGGAATTAATTCACGCATTTTTTCCACTAATTCACGTCCACGATACTGAGCGTTATCTTTATGCACAATTAACGCAAGAGCGTCCACACGCTCACCGTTAATCATAATATCCACACGCACCATATCCGCTGCTTGGAAACGTTTGAAGCCGTAATCTAAGGACGCATAACCCCGTGAGGTCGATTTTAAGCGGTCGAAGAAATCCAACACCACTTCCCCCATTGGAATTTCGTAGGTCAGTGCAATTTGATTGCCGTGATAGACCATATTGGTCTGAACCCCACGTTTTTCCACACAAAGCGTAATTACGTTGCCTAAATATTCTTGTGGCACCAACATATTACATTCTGCAATGGGTTCACGAATTTCAGCAATATTATTCAGTGGCGGCAACTTAGAGGGGCTATCCACATAAACCAACTCGCCATTTGTCATCTCTACTTCATAAATTACCGTCGGTGCGGTGGTGATCAGATCTAAATCATATTCCCGCTCTAAACGCTCTTGGATGATCTCCATATGAAGCAGCCCCAAGAAACCACAACGGAAACCAAAACCCAATGCCGTTGAATTTTCCGGCTCATAGAATAATGAAGCGTCATTGAGGCTTAATTTACCAAGCGCATCACGAAAGGCTTCATAATCATCCGAGCTGACAGGGAATAACCCTGCATAAACTTGTGGTTTGACTTTCTTAAAGCCCGGTAAAACCTCCGTTGCTGGATGATGTTGATGGGTTAAAGTATCGCCCACCGGCGCCCCTAAAATATCTTTAATAGCACAAACCACCCAGCCTACTTCGCCACAGTTCAATACCGTGGTATCCACTTGTTTTGGTGTGAAAATACCAAGACGATCCACGTTATAGGCCTGCCCGGTGGACATCACTTTAATTTTATCACCTTTGCGTAGTGTGCCGTTTTTGATCCGCACAAGAGAAACCACGCCCAAATAATTATCGAACCAAGAATCAATGATTAAGGCTTGTAATGGCGCCTCAGGATCGCCTTCAGGGGCAGGAATTTTCGCCACAATTTCTTCTAATACATCTTCAATGCCTTGTCCGGTTTTTGCCGAGCAACGCACCGCTTCCATGGCATCAATGCCTACAATATCTTCAATTTCTTCCGCTACACGTTCAGGATCTGCCGCCGGCAGGTCGATTTTGTTTAAAATCGGCACCACTTCGAGATCCATTTCAATGGCAGTGTAACAGTTGGCAAGGGTTTGCGCTTCTACCCCTTGACCGGCATCCACCACTAATAATGCCCCTTCACAGGCGGCCAAAGAACGTGATACTTCATAGGAAAAATCCACATGTCCCGGTGTATCAATGAAGTTTAATTGATAGGTTTCGCCATCTTTGGCTTTGTAATTTAAGGTGACGCTTTGCGCTTTAATCGTAATGCCACGCTCACGTTCAAGATCCATCGAATCCAAGACTTGTGCTTCCATTTCACGATCGGAAAGCCCGCCACAGGTTTGAATTAAACGGTCGGAAAGAGTGGATTTACCATGGTCGATATGGGCAATAATAGAAAAGTTACGAATATTCTTCATAAAAATGTTGGTTTTCTCAAAAAATCATTAAATTTAACTGGCGGATTTTACCCGAAAAGCATAAAAATCGCTAGGAAAGAAAGGAAAGTGCGGTGGATTTTTCGCGATTTTTCTTGATGAATGCGGTCTATCTAGGGGATAAAAATGAAATGAGCCAAATTTTAATTATTTGGCTCAACATACATTGCAAATGTAAAAATCAGATCGCTATTTTGGTGAAATATTTTTCAAACAAAACTTAACTAAGTTTGATAGCTTTCCCTTCAAAATCAATATATTCAATCGTTAGTTCTGTAAATTGACCTGAAACTAGCGCTTCTAACTCTTGCTTTATTGCTATTTCATATTGAGAATGATCGGCTAACTCAATAACTCTTGAAAAAAATAGATCTTTTTCATTTTGAGTTTCTAAGTATTTATAGCCATTCTCAACTAACTTATTTACAAAAGCTCCAATATCCACGCCTTTATTTGGACGAATGATAATTTTAGTTTCTGTTATGTGAGATGATGTAAATCTAGTCATTAGTTTCTTCTCCACTTATTTCTTTCTGGATCAACCTCAATAGACATAGGACAAAACCCTTTTACAACAATAGAAACTTTAAAACCACCTAAAGTTTCATAATAACAGCGAGTATAGAACACATCTCCCGTGTCTGACTCTCCAGTATTAGTAGCATACTCCCAATCTGCTAGAGCTACGCTAGAAGCTACTAACCAAAATACTACAAGTATTAATTTCCCTAACTTACGCATATTGTTACTCCTGTTTTTGTGTGATGTTGTGTTTTTTCCAAAATGGAATCGGCTCTGATCCAAATTGATTTTCTCCTTTTGTTCCTTTTATCAATGCAAGTGCGATAAAACAAATTATTCCGATGATTGCAAGTAATCTTATGTATTCACCCATTCCAACAAAGGAAAGTAATATCGCAATAATTTCAATTAGAATGATTGTTATACCTAACCCACTATTTCCTAAACATTTATCATAGTCATGTATACGTCTCGCAATATGTGAATATTTGAAAATGATTTGGAAAAAAAACAAAATTAGCATAATTCCAATTGCTATGATTTTGTATATAACTTCTACAAGAGGAGCCCTAATAATGTCTAAACAAGTAAGAATTAAAGTAAAGCACACCATAGATACAATTAAGAGAAACGGCAAGAAAATTGCAAAGTGCAATCTTCCAATACGCCCTTTAAACCCAAATAAAAAATTCCAAATTTTTTTCAATTTACTCATTTTTAACCTCTACTTTAGCAAAATATAACATAAACGAATTTATTGAAAAGATTATATTCATTTATAAATCTTCTTACAAGCATAAAAATCACTATAAATATGCAGTTATTGAATATTTATAATGTAAAGATATGGCAAAATTTGTTCCAAGCAAAATAGATCAATTAGTTGGTCGGCGCATCCAAAAAAAACGTAAGGAACTTGGTCTTACAGCTGAAAAACTTTCTGAATATGTAGATATTTCTCAACCTCAGCTCTCTCGCTATGAACGTGGTACAAACAAAATTAATCTGACACATTTAGTTGCAATTGCTACTTTTTTAAAAACCCCAATGAGCTATTTTTTTGCCGATTGTATGGATAAACAAGAATGGAATCAGGATGAATTAGATAGGACTTGGCTAGAACTAAGCCAATCTCAGAAAAGTATTGTGGTTCAGTTAGTGAAAGAGTTTAATAAAACATCAAACTAAAAAACAAAACCCCGATAAAATCGGGGTTTCTCCTATTCAATTTGAAATTATAGGCTTTCAGTGAAAGTACGGGTAATCACGTCACGTTGTTGTTCCGGCGTTAATGAGTTAAAACGCACCGCATAACCGGAAACACGGATAGTTAATTGTGGATATTTATCCGGGTTGTTTACCGCATCTTCTAAAGTTTCACGACGTAACACGTTCACGTTTAAGTGCTGACCGCCTTCCACTTTTACGGTTGGCGCTACATTTACCGGTAATTCACGATATTCGATTTGACCAAGTTCGCTCACCGCAACCACTTGATCTTCCTCGAAACCACCTTTTGCACATAAGCAGCGTGCTTCGTTGGTGTCGCTGTCTAATAACCAGAATGAGTTAAGTAAATTGTCATTCGCTGCTTGAGTAATTTGAATACCTTTAATCATAATAGCCTCCTAATTGGCATGTGTATAATCACAAAAACTGTGCAAATTTTATCAAAAATTTTGAAGACTTCAAATTCTTTTGATAAAGAACAAGTTATTTTTTTATAAACACTTTTATTAATTTGATATAAATCAATATATTTAGAATAAAACCTTAAACCATCTTGTTTTTATTAATATTATTTTTACATTTAACCTTAACCTACCGAGATGATCCCATTTCGTTTATAATATTGTTCATTCATTTTACTAGGATTTTATTATGCAAACTTGGACCGATGTGATCGGCAAAGAAAAAGAACAACCCTATTTTCAGAATGCGTTAAAACAGGTTCACCTTGCAAGACAAGCGGGAAAAACCATTTATCCGCCGCAAAACGAGGTGTTTAATGCTTTCAAATATACGGCATTTGAAGAGGTCAAAGTGGTCATTTTAGGGCAAGATCCTTACCACGGACCAAACCAAGCCCACGGTCTTGCCTTTTCCGTCAAACCCGAAGTCGCCATTCCCCCTTCCTTGTTGAATATCTATAAAGAACTCAGTCAAGATATTCCCGATTTTCAAATACCACATCATGGCTATTTAGTGAAATGGGCGGAGCAAGGCGTATTATTGCTTAACACGGTGCTGACCGTGGAACGGGGGCTTGCCCACTCACATACCAACTTAGGTTGGGAAACCTTTACTGATAGGGTTATCGCCGCACTCAATGAGCAGCGTGAACATCTCGTTTTTTTACTTTGGGGAAGTCATGCGCAGAAAAAAGGCAGTATGATTG
>NZ_MLHL01000100.1 GCF_002000545.1 Rodentibacter trehalosifermentans
TCTACGTCAGCCCCAAACTTTTTAATACGATTGATGCTGCCTACTTTTTTAATGGGCATACCTTAGCAAGTGGCTTAACTGAAAATCGTCTTTTCTCTGCTGTGCCAGGTTTTTTAACCGCTATGGGGGTGCTGGGGACTTTTTTAGGTTTAACCTTTGGTTTAAATGGCATCGATTTTAAAGATAATGATATTTCTAAAATCACCGAGGGTATTAATGCTATGGTCAACGGAGCCGGAACAGCATTTGTTACTTCCCTTTGGGGAGTGGGCTTAAGCCTTACTTTTAACAGGAAAGAGAAAGCGCTTGAAAGAGAAATAAAAGAGAGAATCGCTCGTTTACAAGTAAGAATTGATCGTATATTTCCTCGTATAGTTGCAGAACAAACGTTAGCCGAAATTAAATCTATTAACCGAGATACCGAAATGCATTTGGCTGAATTGGGTGAAAAAATTGGTGACCAAATGCAAATTGTGATGGATAAAACAGCAACGAGTATAAGTAATAGCATTACTGACGGTTTAAGAGAATCTCTTGCGCCAGCTGTTGAAAAACTGTTGGATAACTCCCGTGAAGGTTCCGAGAAAATGATGGAATCCTTAATGCAGGAATTTATCAGAAAGATCGGTAATGCAGGGGAAACCCAAAGAATAGCTATGGATAATGCTAGTCAAGCCTTGGCAGAAAGCTCTTCTCAGATGATGATTCGTTTAACCACTTTTGTTGAGCAACTTGATGCAAAAGTGACAGAGGTGCGTGATGGAAATCGTCAAATGTTGGAACAAATGCAAGACCATTTCGCCTCACAAGTGAGTAATATGCAGTCTCAAGTTAAACAACAAAATGATCAAGCTACGGAATTTACCCAAAAACTTGCAGAGTCTATGCAAGATTTCAATCAAAAAAATCAAGAGATGCTTTATTCCATGCAAACCCTACTATCTGAAAGAGCGATTGAACAAGCTGAACAATTTGCGAAACGTGAAGAGAATCTGACTGCTTCTGCGGATAGCTTTATGGAAAAACTTGCGAAAGCCATTGAAGATTTAAACCGTAATAACGAAGAAATGCTCAAAGCAATGGAATCAGGCTTAAAAGAACGCCTTAATGCACTGGCGGATATGGACAAAGAAAGAGCGGCAGAATTTATGCAACAAGCAGAAAAAGGTCGTCAGGCGCAACAATCTTTAACAGATAGTGTAAAAGATGTGCTAGAAACACAAAATAAGCAAAATGATAAATTTTCTGAAAAATTAACCGCACTTTATGATTCGTTTGAACGTGTTGCTCAAGCTAATAAAGCTGGTTCGGAGGCAATGGTAAATGCCTCAAATAAAATCAATAACAGTGCGATAGATTTTGATCATGTTGCTACTCGTTTGCAAACCGCATTAGCGAATTTTGATGCTAAATTAGCGACGATCATACTCAATATTGAAAAAGTTACACGAGAAAATAGTAATACCGCCACCTTATTCAATGTTGCGACAAGTCGTTTAGAAACCTCTGGTACATCATTAGAAAAAACCGTTAATCATTTAGATGCTACGGCTCAAACCACGAAAGTAGCCTTTGAAAGCATGAAAGAGAATTTCACGCATTTTGCATCGCTCTTAAAAGAGCATATTGAAGAACTTAATGCTGAGATGAGTGAATTATTAATAGATTACAGTAAACGCGTTCAAGATCAAACCAATGAGCGTTTAGATGTTTGGAATAGCCAAACGAAAGAATATACAAGTAGTATGACGGCTGCGGTTCAAGCATTAAGCAATACAGTGGATGAAATTGAAACCAAATTGCCAAAAAAATAGAGGTAAATGATGAGATGGCGTAATCCTAATACATCATCAACAGATGAGGAAAATCCATATTGGATGTCATTTTCCGATATGATGGCAAGTTTGTTGGTGATTTTTATGTTAGCAGCGGCTGCATTGATGTTACAACTTGCGACCAAAAGCGAGGAAGTTGATAAGCAAGTCGATGAAGTGGCGAAAGCAGAAGAAGTGAGAAAACGCATTGTTGATGAAATTGTTAATGAGTTGAAAGATCGTCAAATCGTGATAGAAAAATCAGATAATGATACGGTGTTGCACATTCCCGAAAGTGCGCTTCGATTTGCCTCTGGAAGCTCAGATATTCCTGAATCGTTACAAAATAATGTGCGTGAAATTGGCAATGTGCTTTTTGCAACGCTCAATAAAGCGGAAGACGATCAAAAATCACGTTTTGAGTTTTTGGATACGGTTTTTATTGAGGGGCATACGGATAACAATTTCTATAAAAACCCTATGCTAAGGGGTAACTGGGGGTTATCTGCCATGCGTGCGATTTCCGTTTGGCAATTTTGGGCGGATGATGCGAACCAAATAAGTAA
The DNA here is from genome assembly GCF_002000545.1 of Rodentibacter trehalosifermentans. Taxonomy (GTDB): domain Bacteria; phylum Pseudomonadota; class Gammaproteobacteria; order Enterobacterales; family Pasteurellaceae; genus Rodentibacter; species Rodentibacter trehalosifermentans. The sequence continues at coordinate 2,381 of NZ_MLHL01000100.1, forward strand.
CGGATTAAGCCGTATGAAAAATCACACCGATGAAGCCCTTTTCTCTGTGAGTGGTTATGGTGAAACTCGCCCGCGTGATGATGCGATAAATTGTGAAAAATTCGATGATATTTGTCATAGTAAAAATCGCCGCATTGATATTCGCATCACTGTGAAAAAACCAAGTATTGAAGAACTTAAATCCATTAAAGGTAAGTAAAATGAAGAAATTAAAATTACCTACTATTCGTTTACCTTCAATAAATTTTACTTTGCCTGAACGAAATATTGATCTTTCTAAAGAAGTGAAAAAATTAAAGCGCTTGGCGATGAATGCGGGGCGGGGATCGGATTTTTTTAGAGAGAATTATTTAAAGATTTTTAGACAATTAGAGCGGGGAGAGTTTTTCCCTCTCTCTTTGGAGATTCCAAAACAAATATATATTTATCTCACCATTGCTTTACAAAAAGAACTCAAAGAGTCGATGGCAGAGCAAATCAACTTTGAACCGCCCTTATTAGAACAATTTGCCAAAGTTCGATCCCCAATGAGCCATTTATCATTAATGATGCTGATTCAACTTTATTTTGAACGCTTTGACGGCTTAACAAAATCGAGCGAAAATTTTGACTATTTATGCCAATTTTTAAGACATCAAGTTAAACTTTTAAATAAATTTCGTCAGAGAAAAGAAAATGAATTAGCACGCAGTGATTTAGCCCGCTATGCCGAGCAAGCCGAGTGGCTTTTTAACAGGCAAGCGCCTCTTAATATCGTTAAATTTGCACATCAAAAACAGCAAGATTTTACCTATACCTTGCAAGATTTAGGCATTGCAGCATTTAGAAATGGTAGATTATTACATATTAGCCAAAATATTTATTACATTGAAACCTTAAAAACGATTCCATTAGGTAAACCTCATAAGATTTTATCTGAAGTCACTAAAAAAGATATTATTCAAGTTCAGTATAATAAATCTTATTGGATTGGACATAAAGTCATTGAGATTCTTATTGATCGTACAATCAATGAGGGAGGAGATCTTTCGGAATATTGGCAAAGCGTGATCTTAGATATTGCAGGTGATCCACGTATAGCCTCAACCAAAATGGATACATGGTGGCGCCCATTAGGTGAAAAACGTATTCAACAAATGCGATCTTGGTTAAGTCGTTACGATCTTAAATTATTCTTAGAATTATTGGAACAAAGCGCAAAAGATTTAGGTAACGAAGATATGGAACGTATGTTTGCGGGGCGTAAACGTTTCTTAGAGGCTTTATTTGATAATGACTTTATTCAACATTCGCGTTTATTCTTCACAAAAGATGCACTTGATTATTTAAGACGACATTATTCCAATGGAAATCGTTTCAGTGCTTATGCAACAGTTAAGGGTGAATCCTCAGTGATTTATTTACAACTTAAAAATGGTTGGCATTTGATTGAAGGTACGCATAATTTCAAGCTCCGTTATTTTGATGAGATACCAAGTAGATCTAAAATTACGCATTATAATTATCGTAATTTTGAACGAAATGAATTAGCTAGCGATCTAGAAAATTATTATCTTTCGGAGTTCCATCAAGAGATGGATAGCACCCCTCATGATGCATATGGGAATTGGAAAGTTAAATTGTTAAAGTGGCTGGAGAAAACTGATGTTAATTTACCGGTTGATAGTGTGTTAAATAAAGATGAATATTTAAAATGGTTGAGATATTAACAACAAAAGGAAATATGATATGGGATTATTAGACTTAATTAAAAAGTCCTTTTCATCAAAAAATAAACTTGAACAAAAAATTACTTATGTGTTAAATCCTTACCATAGCGTAGAGTTTATTCTCCCTCCGAAAGCGATAGAAAATCCTGAGCATTTTGCAAAATCAAACCCATTCTTTGCTTTGCAATATGGTTATTTGAAAACATTACAAAGTCATTATGATGATATTGAATTTCTTTCTGGCCGATTTATTGTTGATTCGGTTATTTTGCCCGATTTAGGTGATGATTTTATTGATTTATTTGAAATGCCACCTCGTTTTAGTGGGAGCTATCAAGCCGATATTCGTGGCAATACTACCAAGCCTAATTTTTCTGTTAATCTCAAATTGATTACGTCTGACGGGAGTTTGGTCTCTCATTTTAAATTAAAAGGTGCATTTCTTGCACTCACAGAAAAAGAACTCTATTCTCTCACTTCCATTGAGTATCAAGCATTAAAGGCATTAGAACAGTATCAAAATTTACCTGATCAAGCACGCACAGAATACGAAAATAACTGGTTAATGTTCCAACTCCAAACGGCGAAAAAAGCAGGTTTAGATATTGATTTATCTCATTTTAATCAAACTAATCTTGAATTAGTAAAACCTGATAGCATTGGTGTTTCCGTACATCAATTACCCAACGGCGATGTTGAATTAATCCCGGCTATTAAAGGCGTTGAGGCTGAGAATATTCGAGAAAGATTAGGGCAATTAAAAAGGCAAGATAGCCGTATTTTAAGAGTGAAAAATAAATTTGTTTTATTTGATGAACGTACAATTTCGGCAATAGATGAAATATTCCCACTGGATGAAAATGGTGAAAATCGTCATATTCGGCGAATAAATAAAAATGAAGTAGTAAATTTTTTAAAAAACCCAACTGCTTATTTAGATGCGGCTATTGTTGATTTGGATACGGGATTTTCTCTTCGCGTTGCTGGTGCCGAAAAATTTGTACATAAATATTTTGGTGGCGAGCAAGAGTCGGGGATTAATTGGCTTGGCGATAATCATTTTATTCATTCTCCTTTGATACTTGAAAGCCTTATTCAATCGGATGTGGAACTTGAAGAAGCTAAATCTCTTATTCAAAATGCACAAAATTTAGGCTCATCAGTGATTCAAGTTGACGATACACAAATTGATATTTCTGATGAACAACTCATTGATAAAATCTTAATCAAAATCGCAAAGCATATTCAGGATAAAAACGAAGAAGACGATGAATCTCAAAATGGAGGGGACGCCAAAGCAGAAAAAACAGAAACGGCGGTGGTTGATATTGAAGATAACGATGAAGAAAACCGATTCAAACGGTTCGTTTCCGTGTTAAATTCGCAAGAAATTCCACCGCTAAATCAAGCAAATCTTAAACGTACCCCTTATCCACATCAACAAGAGGGTATTGATTGGATTTTATCCCACCTAAGAGCAGCGGAAAACGAACAAACCGAGAGCGGTGCATTGTTAGCTGATGATATGGGGTTAGGCAAAACCTATATGACTTTGGTTTCTGTGGCGGAATATTACCGCCGCCAAATAGAATTAGAGAAAACCTTAAAACCAACATTAGTGGTTGCGCCGCTGAGTTTGTTAGAAAATTGGCAAGCGGAGATTGGTGAAACCTTCAAAAAATCCCCTTTCAAGGACGTGGTAGTTCTGCAAGGCAATGGGATGAAAAAATATCGCCTTGGCGGACGTGAAATTAAGCAACATTTACATAACGATATCGCCACCGCCGATGAAATTCGTTATTCATTAAAAATTGGCAAAGCGTACAAATCTGAACGTTTGGATATGCCGGAACGATTAATCTTAACCACCTATCAAACACTGCGAGATTATCAATTTTCACTATGCCGTATAGACTGGGGGATTGCGATTTTTGATGAGGCACAAAATCTCAAAAACCCGAATACACTCGCCACTCGTGCCGCAAAAGGGTTAAAAGCAGAGTTTAAACTCCTCGCCACAGGAACGCCTATTGAGAATAGTTTAAAAGACTTTTGGTGCTTAATGGACACGGCCACACCAGGCTTGCTTGGCTCTTGGAGAGAATTTAGAGAGCAATATGTCGCCCCAATTCAAGAGGCTGATGAAGCCGAAGTGGATACGGTGAAATATCAAATAGGACGAGAATTAAGAGAAACTGTAGATCGCTTTATGTTACGACGAACAAAAGCTGAAAAACTAGAAGGGTTGCCTGAAAAAATTATTTATTCAGGTTACCGCATGGATGAACATTATTTGCCTCAACTTGAAGCACAAATGAGTGGCATACAGTTACAGTGTTATAACGATGTGATCAGTGAAACTCGCTCTGCCACCAATAAACAAGGGGCGATGCTGGCGGGGCTACGCAATCTCAAAATGATAAGCATCCATCCACACATCAAAGAAATAAAGTCAAAAGAGGGATTAAATTGCAATCTTTCCAATAAAATCCTTTCTTTGCTTAACATCTTAAATGAGATTGAGAAAAAACAAGAAAAAGTGCTTATTTTTGCGGAAAGCAAATCGGTACAATCTCACTTGGTGGCATTAATAATGATGACTTACGGGATTAATGTTGATGTCATCAATGGTGAAACTGCAGCGGTGGCAACCTCAAAAAATAGTCGCTCACGGAAAAATATTATTGATGAGTTTCAAGCAAAGTCAGGATTCGGCATATTGATTATGTCTCCTGTTGCAGCCGGTGTTGGTTTAACTGTAACGGGGGCGAATAATGTTATTCACTTAGAACGGCATTGGAATCCTGCAAAAGAAGCGCAAGCAACGGATCGTGTTTATCGTATTGGGCAGAAAAAACAAGTGAATGTTTATTTGCCAATGGCAACTCACCCAGAAATTCATTCCTTCGATATACAATTACATAAATTACTTAACAACAAAGTAGATCTTAGCGAAGCTGTTGTTGCGAATCCAGATATTGAGCCGGAGCAATTTATGAGTATATTTAAGAAATAGAAAATCGGTATAACAAAATGTCACCTTAAGATAGGGGCAAAGTGCTTATAGTACAAGGCTTTAACTCTATTTTCTTATTAATAAATAGGTACTGAGTGAGATAACGAAAATGTCATCGTCTATTATTTGCTCAAAGTATTAAATAATAGTTCCCCCTGATTCCCCAAAAATTCAGGGCGAATTTCCACATAGCTTTTATCTTTTAACATCTCACCTGTTTGTTTGAGGTAATCTCTGAAATGTGGCGTTTCACGATGATGAGCATAAGCCGCATCGTTGGCATAAATTTCAAAGAAAATCCATTTATTCGGGTTTTCCTGTTCGGTGGCGGCATACATCGCAATCACGCCTTCTTCCACTTTTAGAGATTGTGCCATTTCTGCGGTAACAATCGCTTTGAATCGGTCGTTATATTCAGGTTTCACTTCCCACTGGGACATAATTAACCCGCATTTCAGGCGTTTGTACCACTTTTTTATCGCCAAGAAATTGCGGCATTAATGCGATACGTCTTTTATGATCTGTTAAAATCTCAGGTGAAGCGGCTAAAAAGGCTTGATATTGTGGAGAAGTGCGGTGGATTTCGTAGGCGTTTTTATCCGCATAAATTTCCACCATATACGCCATATTAGGATCGGTTTTGGATTTGACCGAATACATTGCCAGAGTGCCTTTTTCATTGCGGATTGAGGTGCTGATATTGTGTTCGGCTACGGCATTATATTGCGCTTCCGCCCCTTTTTTCACGCCGAGTTCAAAGATATTCATCATCGGAGTTGCATTTGTTGTGATAGCCATTGTTAATCCTAAAAGTGCGGTAAGTTTTTTCATTGTTTTTCCTATTTTGTGATCTGTGGGTAATCAATTACCCACGGTTAAGCATAAACATTCCCTTTTGGAGAACAAGCAAATCAACCTCAAGGGGAACTATGCATAACCTAGGGTAACCTTGTTACCCTAGGAATAAAGGATTGAGACTTACGCCTCGCCCTCCCAACCACCACGGGTATCAACGCCGGTGTCTTTCGCTAGTTGCTCAAGCGTGGTGATCTGTTCATCGGTTAACACAATTTGAGCGGCTTTTGCTGCATCAGTCACGTGATGCACTTTAGTTGCTCCCACAAGCGGTAATGTTCCTTTGTGAATCGCCCATGCCAATGCTACTTGGGCAGCACTCCCCCCTTGAGCTTTCCCTATATCAGCCATCGCATCCGTTAATTTTTGCAGTTGTGGCAATACTTTATTATAAGTCGCCGCACGCATTGAACCTTCAGGCAATGGATTTTCCACATTGTATTTACCACTCAATGCGCCTTGCTCTAACACCATATAGGCAAAAAAAGTAATACCATTTGTTTTACAATAATCAAGTAAACCGTCATCAATTGAATTGCGGTAAAGCAAGCTAAAATGATTTTGAACAGCATCGATCTTGAACCCTTCTTCACCTAAAATTTCATTCACCCGTTTCACTTGTTCAAGACTATGATTGGAAACGCCCACGGCTTTCACTTTGCCGCTTTTGAGCGCAGGAATCAAATAAGGAGACCAACGTTCCACGTCTAATGAGTTGTGAATCCAATAAATATCAATTTCTTCTACGCCCAAACGTTCAAGACTACCGTCCAACATCGACATAAATGGATCCGCTTGATTTTCATCGGCAAGATTTGGGGTAAATTTCGTGGAAACAATCACGCTCCCTTTCGGTTGTTGGCGGATAAATTTACCTAATTCTTTTTCAGAATCACCCAAACCATAAGCATAAGCCGTATCCCATAAATTCAAGCCGTTGGCGATGGCGGTGTCGAACACTTCTTTCATTTGGGCTTCGGTTAAATGGTTGCCAAATACGGCATCGCCACCGAACATTCCCATACCCCAAGACCAAGTGCCTAATGCGATTTTTGGTAATTTTTTCATTTTGTTTTCCTCGTAAATTTGTTGGTAAATCATTTCAAAGAGCGGTCATTTTTGCAAAAGATTTTGCGAATTGCACCGCTTGTCGTTTGTTGATGTGGCGTATTATACGTCTTTTATTTTGTTTGATTAGTAGGTGAATAATAAATTCAGTTTTAGGGAAAACCTTATAATCGTAGGGTGTGTGAATTTGAAAAATTTACGCACGCATTGATTTTTTGTGCGTAAAACTGTGTTTCACACACACTACGCTTACAAGAGATTACGCCTTAATCCCAAACAACTTCTCTGCATTTTTATAGGCAATCAGCTCTTTTTCTGCTTGTGAAATCGGGAGATTTTCGAGGAAATCACGCACGCCGTCGAGGGTTTGATAGGGGTAATCCACCGAGAATAAAATGCGTTCTGCGCCCACTAAATCGTAGATAAATTGGAAGTGCGGTTGGGTGAGCATTCCGCTTGGGCTGACGAAAACCTGTTGTTTGAAGGTGTCGATTAAGCTGCGTTTTAAGCCTGTGGCGGTTTGTGGCAGGCTGTCATCTAGGCGTTGTAGATAGAACGGCAGCATTTCGCCCCAGTGTCCGCTGATAACTTGTAAATTCGGGTAGCGGTCGAATGCCCCTGAAAGCATTAAACGCAATAAATGAATGCCCGCTTCGTTGTGCCAACCCCAGCCGAACATGGAAAGACGAGCGCTGACTTCATCATCAAAGCCGCTGTAATAGGCTTGCTGCACAGCGGGAACGGGAATGCCGGGGTGAAGATAAAGCGGTACGTTCAGTTCATCAAATTTCGCCAACAATTTTTCATAACGAGGGTGATCGAGAAAATCGTCAGACGGGCGACCGTTTAACAACGCACCTTTCAATCCGAGTTGTTTCACCGCACGCTCTAACTCTTCCGCTGCTTGTTCAGGCTCTGCCCAAGGCAGGGTTGCCATTGCAGCAAAACGGTTTGGGTGTTTTTTGATGGCTTCGGCGAGTTTATCATTTATCTGTTGGTGCAATTCAAGGGGCGCAAATTGTGGAAAACCGCCCACGGAAAGCACCTGCATATCAATGTTTGCCTCATCCATATCCGCCAATCGATTCACATCAAATTCCATACCTTTCGGGTTGATTAAATCATTTTTTTCAATTTGCGGGTGACTGTGATCGGGGTTATTGCCATCTTTCACTCGTTTGCCCCAGTTGGTGAGATAGGGGGCTTGTTGTAATACTTGCGGCATCGTGGCTTTGGCGATATTCGGGTCTAAAATATGTTCTTCTACACAAATCAGTTTCATAGTATTACCTTTATTTTTGTTTGAGGAAATCGGTTGCGCGGTGCTAAGTTTGGGGAAAAATCCACTCGTCAAAATGACCGCACTTTGAGTGAGAAATTGACGGCGGTTGAGATTGTTCATAGTGTTTGTAAAGTTTTTGTTAATACAACTATTCGGTTTTACTGATGAAAGTTATCTACGCCTACGCCATAGAATGAATTTTTTCCAGGCACGGCTGTAGATAACCTTATTTTTTGGATTGTTAGTTTACTATAAGTAAAATATGCAAGGGATAATTAACTCCTCATTTCATTGCAATAATTATTTTGTGCTGTAATACTGCCCACTTTGCTATTTCCACGTTTGTTGCTCAAACACGCATTTTTTCAATTCAGGATAATCTTCAATTTTAAATTCCGGTGTTTTTCCGGCTTTCAATTGGCGCTGATAATCTTTCATTAATTTCCACACAATCGGGGAAAGTAAGACGATCGCAATCAAATTTAAAATCGCCATCACCGCCATAACAGTATCGGCAAAATTCCACACAACATTACCGGAACGCACCGCACCAAAGTAAACGAAAAAGAGTACGGTTAAACGGAATAGCAGAACAAACCAAGGTTTATTTTTAATAAAACGAATATTACTTTCTGCATACGCATAATTTCCGATAATAGAAGAATAAGCAAAAAGCAGTAAAATAAAGGCAAGGAAATGTAAGCCAAATTCTCCCACATGATATTGCAAAGCATTTTGCGTGAGGGAAATGCTTTTGAGTTCTTCTCCGCCATAATTATTCGATAGCAAAATCACTACGGCAGTACAGGTGCATACGATCATTGTGTCCACAAATACGCCGAGCATTTGAACCAAGCCTTGGCTAACCGGATGTTTTACATGAGCAGCTGCGGCTGCATTTGGAGCCGATCCCATTCCCGCTTCATTTGAAAATAAACCGCGTTTAATTCCCATCATCATAGCTTGAGAAACCATAGCACCAAAGAAACCACCGGCTGCAGCATCAAAGGTGAAGGCACTTTTAATGATGTTATTGATCACGCTTGGCACCATTTCAATATTCATACCAAGAATGATGACTGCCATAATTAAGTAAAACAATGCCATCATCGGTACAAGGCTACTGGAAATCACGGCAATACGTTTTATCCCTCCGAAAATAATCGCGGCAGTTAAAATCACCAATGCAATGCCGACATATTCACCTTGCCAGTTCCACGCATTACGTGTAGCTTCTACAATCGAATTTGACTGCACAGAATTAAAGGCAAAACCAAAGGTAAAAATGAGTGCGATCGCAAATGCCACTGCCATACTACGTGATTTCAATCCCTGTACCATATAATAGGCCGGACCGCCACGGAATGAACCGTCTTTATCTTGAATTTTGAATAATTGTGCGAGAGTTGATTCCGCAAAGGCACTCGACATTCCGATAAAAGCGGTAATCCACATCCAAAATACGGCTCCCTCGCCACCCAATGCTATCGCTGTGGCAACACCACCGATATTTCCAACGCCAACCCGACTGGCAAGCCCGGTTGCAAAGGCTTGGAACGGCGTTAAAGAGCTACCTTCTGCTGCCCGTCCAAACCACATTTCCCGAATACTCATCGGGAATAAGCGTAATTGCACAAAGCCCGTTGTGATAGTGAAAAATAAACCGACCCCAAGCAAAATGACAATAGTCAGATTCCATATCGGTCCATCAAGATGATCAACAATCCAGATCAGTAGTTGTTCTAAATAGTTAATTAGTTCCATAAGCCCCTCTTAAATGAAAATAAAGCAAGATTGTAGGAAAAAATCAGAAGAAAAACGATATTAATCAAAGAATATTAAAAATTAAAGGGAGTTAAAAAGATTTTATTTAAAAAAATGCAAAATTATTAGATAAAAATAAAGTTAGGTAATGAGCCTCTTTCTAAAAGTTGAACATTAGGAGAGTTAGATTACCAAGCTTAATTATCATGGAAATCAATGGGATAACTGTATTGGCAGATAAAGGTTTGATTATTTTTCTTTTATGTAATGTTTAGCCTTACGATTTAAAATACTTTCAAGCCTTGTAGGGATTGAACTATGAACATCTTAAGAAAGAAAATCCGATGAATTTAAAACGTATCCCTAAAATCCCCCTTTGTAAGGGTATGAAATGTAAGAAGAAATAAATTAAAATTGCCTTGAAGTCAGTATTTATGAGGGTTTAGTTTATGAAAACGTAAGAGGAAATAAGAAGAGAAAGGTCCGTTTGGTCCCCCCTACCGGACTTGAACCAGTGACCAAGCGATTATGAGTCGCCTGCTCTAACCGACTGAGCTAAGGGGGGAAAGTGCGCTGATTATAGAGAAATAATCCCTTGAAGTCTATAAGAAAAGGGATGGTCGCTGAAAAAACCACCACCCTTATACGCAATTATTGAAGCACTGAAATATCCGCTACTTGTAAGAACAAGTTTTGCAACGTATTCAGGATCGCCAAACGATTTTGACGCAGTGCTAGATCTTCTGCGTTCACCATCACATTGTCAAAGAAATTGTCCACCGGTGTACGTAAGTTGGCAAGTTTATCCAACACATCCGTATATTCACCTTGAGCGATTAACGGCTGCACTTCGGCTTTTAATGACAACACTGCTTCAGCTAGGGCTTTTTCCGCAGGTTCGACACAAGCGCTTAAATTAATCTCACCAATAGTAATATCCACTTTGGCAAGAATATTCGCCACACGTTTATTTGCCGCAGCCAAGGCCTCCGCAGAATCTAAGGTACGGAAATGGGATACCGCACGCACTCGAGCATCAAAATCCGCCGGGCGGGTTGGACGGCGAGCCAACACCGCTTGGATCACATCCACAGCGATGCCTTCGTCTTGATACCATGCACGGAAGCGCCCTAACATAAAGTCCACCACATCGGCAACCACGTTTTTATTCGTCAGTTTATCACCGAAAAGTGCGGTGGCTTTTTGCACTAAATCTTCTAAATCAAGCGGAAGATTTTTCTCTACAATAATGCGTAACGCCCCTAATGCAGCACGGCGTAGCGCAAAGGGATCTGCACTGCCTTTTGGTGCTTGCCCGATCCCAAAAATTCCGGTGAGAGTATCAAATTTATCCGCCAAAGCGACCGCACTTGCCACTAAAGATTTTGGCAATTCATCGCCGGCAAAACGTGGCATATATTGCTCATTTAACGCCACTGCCACTTCTTCATCTTCCCCATCGTGGCGGGCATAGTGCATCCCCATCACACCCTGCGTATCGGTGAATTCAAACACCATATTAGTCATTAAATCACATTTTGAAAGCAAACCTGCCCGTTTGGCTTTTGCTTCATCAGCACCGATTTGTTTGGCAATTTCACCGGCAAGCTGTTCAATACGCTCGGTTTTATCACGCAATGTACCAAGTTGTTGTTGGAACAATACGGTTTCCAAGCGAGGTAAGCGCTCCACTAATTTTTGTTTTAAATCGGTTTTGAAGAAAAACTCCGCATCCGTTAAACGTGGACGAACGACTTTTTCGTTCCCTTCAATAATCGCACTTGGATCATCCGGGTTAATGTTTGATACGAAGATAAAGTGCGGTAATAATTTGCCCGCTTTATCATAAATCGGGAAGTATTTTTGGTCACCTTTCATCGTATAAACCAAGGCTTCCGCAGGCACAGCAAGGAAACGTTCTTCAAATTTCGCTGCCAACACGTTCGGATATTCCACCAATGAGGTAACTTCATCGAGCAAATCGTCTTCAATATCTGCCACACCACCAAGTGCGGTCGCTTTTTCTTGAGATTTTGCCAAAATTACTGCTTTACGTTCGTTGAAATCGGCAATAACCGAGCCTTTTTCACGCAATAATTGCGGATATTGATCGGCGTGTTGGATTTCAAATTCAGCTTCACCTAAGAAACGGTGTCCACGAATAGTGCGACCACTTGCCACCCCTAAAATTTCACCCTCAATGAGTTCATCACCCAACAACATCGTGACGGTATGAACAGGACGGATGAATTGCACGGTCTTGTCCGCCCAACGCATCGGTTTTGGAATAGGCAATTTCGCTAGAGCATTCGCTACAATCTCACCAAGTAAATTTTTAGTTGGCTGACCTTCAATTTTCGCACGATGAACCAGCCATTCGCCTTTGTCTGTGGCAAGGCGTTCTGCTTGCTCAACAGTGATCCCACAGCCTCTCGCCCAGCCTTCCGCTGCTTTGGTTGGCTTGCCTTCTGCATCAAAGGCTGCCGACACCGCAGGGCCACGTTTTTCAATTTCTTTGCTTGGCTGTTGTGTGGCAAGTGCCAACACTTTCACCGCTAAACGACGTGGCGCAGCAAACCATTCGATTTTGTCAAAGGTTAAACCTGCTTGGCTTAATTCCGCCTGAACATTATCTGCGAAAGCAGTAGCTAAGGTTTTAAGAGCTTTTGGCGGCAGCTCTTCTGTGCCGATTTCTACTAGGAAGTTTTGGGTTGTCATTGGTTTTTCTCTTTCATTTGATTTATTGCTCTCTCATAATTTTCATATAAAGATTTTTTTTGGGTCTTATATAAGGTATCAATCCTTTTTAATTCATTTTCTTTTTGTTCATATACAAATTCAGGTAAAAAAGTCCTAAAAAATTTATAAATTTTATATGAAATATAATAGTAAAGAACTATTATGATTAAGATGGCTATGATAGGTATAGGAAGTACAAAAAATCCAAAAGGTAAAAAAATTCCAAATGCCATAGCAGTTATAACTACAGTGGCTATAAATTCTTTATAAAAAGGAGGTTTAACAAACTCCGCCTCTACACTTAAAATTTTTTCTTTTTCTTCATTTTCTAAATTCAAAATAGCTTTATCTAATTTCTCTTTTTCATATCTAATAAATTTTTCTTTCGCTAACTTAGCGGTTTCTAATGTTTTTTTTATTGCTTCTTGCTTTTCTATTAATTTTTTCTCTAATATTTCTTTTTCTATTTTATGTGATGATTCTGAGCCGAATACAAAGTTTTCAATATATCTATATAAATGATTTATAGCAATTCTAATTGTTTCAACAGCATCCTCATAACTACAGTTAAAAAATTCTCTATTATTATTTACCCTATGATTATGTAGTAATTGATGTGTTTTTTGTTCAAGTTCATAAGGATGAGAAACATAAATTTGATATTCCACTATAAAATCAAATGGAACTCCTGTAGCCTGACTTATTTCTTTAGCTCTTGCAAAAGGATCTCTATCTGTATAACCTACTTTTAGTAATCCTGGCATTGCAGGATTTGAAAGGATATATACCCATCCAGCCATAAATAACCTAGTTTCTCCGTTTTCATTTCTGCCAAATCTCCC
>NZ_MLHL01000101.1 GCF_002000545.1 Rodentibacter trehalosifermentans
TCTACGTCAGCCCCTTAATTTTTCATCAAAATATTTACGACCTTCTCGCGGTTGGAAAGCTGTTCCCCCATCTTTTGCTTTTGGGTTTCTGATAATAACTGTACCGCTTTCTTCATGCCAGTAAGCACTACGACCATTGGATAATTCTTTAAATGATGTGTAGTTATTTACAACATTTTCGATATGCTGTTCAAATTGTTCTCTAGTAGAAACGGATATATTTTTAAATTCTCCTTGTTTAACAACATGTTTAGAAAAAGCATGTCCATCTGAAATCTCTTTAGAGATCAAAGTTGCTTTTAATTTAGGATACAACGCTACATTATCAGCACCTGTTGATATCCTTGTCGTTTGATTTTCATACCCTGTCGTTTTACCAACAATCGGCAAGTTTGAATTAGCATTTGCCCAATTAGGTAATAGCCCCGTTTTTTCAACCCCTTTCTTCACCAATCCCGCCGACTTCTGCAACAACTTCGCCCCAGCCGCACCAACAACCATTCCACTAACCGGGGTTGAACCAAAGTTACCCAAAATATAGCCTTGCATTTCGCCTGCTAATGCCGGGTCATGTTTTACCGCATATTCATATTGCTGATTCCATTCATCCATTGATACATAGACTTGCTCTATCACTTCATTCGGATGGGTGATTGCATAAGCAAGCGATTTTACGGTTTCATCAAGATTTAAGATAGCTTCCGCCGTTTCAACCACGTTATCTTTAACGCCTTTAGATTTGCCTTGTTGCATTGCGTCATAATAGGCTTCTGCTTTTTCTTCATCGCCGTTGAAATACAATTTCGCAAAGAGTTTGATATCATCCAAGCGCTCTTGATGAGGGTCAACATCAAAGAAATTATTCTCCACCGCCCTTTTCGCCGTGTCCGCGCCTGCTGTGGCAGTGAGGAACGTGCCACCTTGTTGCTCTGCGGTATTATTTGCTTTCGCAGTGAGTGCGCCCGCTAAGCCTCCTGCAATCTGACTTAACGTACTGATGTTCTCTTTTTCATTCGCTGTAAGCTCACTAGGTGCTTTGTTGTAAAGGGTTCGGGTTAAGATTTCTGCAGTGGCTTCTCCTGTTACACCCGCTATCGCTCCCGTCAGTGGGTATTTGCCCGTGACTTGGAACTCTACGGCTGAAAGCAAGGCATGAGCAGCTAAGTTTGCCGCCTTGTCTTTTGCGGTATCACCATCTGTCATTTTGTGGATTTTTTGGTTGAGATAAGGCGAAGCAAGTGCCACTATCGCACCATTCGTGTCGTTTTGTGCCGCCACCTGATTAGCGCTCGCCCCTTTCCCCATACTTTTTGCGTCAACGTTGAAATGGCGTGTCCACATTCATCGCCACACTCGCTAATTTATCCTTCGGAAGTCAGAAAAAAGCTAAGATATTCTTCATCATAATTAGTAATCCCCAAATTAGATAAATTTTCATTAGATAATTGATACACCCCAAAAATAAATGGGTCATCAATATCCACAGATATATGTTTCTTTATATCGCCTTGAGCTATATTCACTTTTATCCTAACAAGAAGTTCTTCTGTAAAGTTATTATATATTTCAATATATCTTTCTAACTCTTTCATATTACCTCTGAATAATGATACTTTGATTTTTCTCTCAGATATACCGAATTAATTTACTCTCCTATATTTATAATCAATAATCCATTTTATATTTCTTTTACCTTTAGAGAATCATAAAAATCAATAACATCCTTTTTTTTCACTAACCATTCAGATATTTTAAAACCATCTTCATTAACAGTTTCCCTATCGCCTATATATGAATTTATCTTAGAGATATCAAAATTTGGAATATCTCCTGTAAAAATAATTTTATTCTGTATAAACGCATTCTCTTTATCATAATAAACAATCCAAGAATTAATAAAATTAATAGAATTACTTTCATGCATTGATGTTATTAGTACAGAATGTTTCTGTGTCTCAAGCCCCTCAACTAAAGATGATATCCAACTATTTATATACTCCTTAGCTCTCCAATAATCTATGGGAATATGTAATTCTTCAACATAATTACCTAGCTTTATATAAGCCAAAATATGTTTCCCATATCCATTATCAAAGGATAGATTTTCATTTTTAAAGAAAATACCAAACATAATTAATCCTTAACTCTATTTAAATCTTTATCATAGGTTCCCAGTCTCTGGCCTTTTCGATCAAATAATTTCCAACCTTCAGAAACATTATGCCCATCGACATCCGGTGTAATATAATTTTTACCATTCCAATATACATCTTGCCCGTGAGAGTTAAACGGAGCTTTTTGTGGAGGTATTCGTTGCTTATATCCCAATCTCTCAGCTGCCTTATCAATAGTTTTATCTCTTGCAAATAACGCATTATCCCTCCAATCCCCAATCTGGCTTTCACCTCCTGCCAATATATGACCTTCTTTATCATTACTAACAACTTGGTTTCCACCTGTATTTGTCGGTAGATTATAGTCCGATGGATATTCTATTCCTCCCGTATGATTTACAAAAATTCTTGGGTCAATAATCGGTTTACCTTCAATCGTTGTTGTAACCAAATTTGGATCAACCGGTGAAAAGCCTCCATCTGCATTCGGTATCCAAACATCTGTTCCGACAAAAAAGCTCTCTTTCCCTAGTAAAACTTGGTTATTTAAATAAGCTCTCTGCTCATCTGTAAGTTTCGCTATTTTAGCCGGATCTCCTGATATTCCTGCTTGAATAGATTCCTCAATTTCTGAATTAGACAATACATAAGCTGTGCCGACCATACCTATAGCAGTCATACATTCTTTACTACACAGCAATTTTATTGTTGGTCTTATTGCTAATTTCGCAGACTCTGCGAGCAGATTATTATTTTCAACCGCCCGTTTCGCCGTCTCAGCCCCAGCTGTGGCGGTGAGAAACGTGCCACCTTGTTGCTCTGCGGTATTATTTGCTTTCGCAGTGAGTGCGCCAGCTAAGCCCCCTGCAATTTGACTTAACGTGCTGATATTCTCTTTCTCACTCGCCGTTAGTTGGTCCGGCGTTTTGTCATAAAGGGCTTTAGTCAGTATTGTCGCCGTGGCTTCACCCGTTACGCCCGCAACTGCCCCCGTCAGCGGGTCTTTACCCGTGACTTGGAACTCTACCGCCGAAAGCAAGGCGTGGGCTATCAGGTTGGTCGCCTTGTCTTTCGCCGTGTTCTCCTTCGTCATATCGTGGATTTGCTTGTTGAGATAAGGCGAAGCAAGCGCCACGATTGCACCATTGGTGTCGTTTTGTGCCGCTGCTTGAAGGGCTGCCGTCACCGCTCGGATTGCCATGCCATTTGGGCTGCCAATGCCAACGTTGTTATCAATCTTCTGTTGGGTTTTGTTAATTTCCTGTGTAATAGTGCCAATCTGCTTATCAAGCGCTGCCACTTGAGCACGGTTAGCATCATTGTCACCAAGGGCTTTTTTCTGTTCTTCCAGCTTAAACTTCTCAAGCCCGAGCTTGTTCATTTTCTCCCGCTCTTCATAAGTCGCAATACTGATGGCATTGTTAGCAATCTCACCTATCACCCTCGCCATTTCCTGCCGCTCTTGCACTTTCTTCAAGTCTTGTGTATGCATTCCTTTATTGGGATCATAATCTAATCTCCAACCTTTTTTTCCATCTGATGATACTCTTCCTACAACTTTACCGTATCCATCACTAATTTCTAAAGTTCCAATAAATGGCTTAGAGTCTAGACCTAAATCACCTACTTTTTCTAAAGCAAGATTTCTAGCAGCCTCCCAACTATGTTGTCTAGGTAAAATTGTCTCTACGCCCTTATGGTCTAATGTCTCAAAACGATTTCTATCCTTTTGAATAACCGTGATATCATTACCACTATGATCTTTAAATTGATAGGCTTTATGCCCATCAATATCTTTAATACGCTTAGAATCTTTCGGTAAGGCGTGCCAACAATCATTATGCACCCATACACCATCACTATCTCCACCTGCACCTTTAATGAAGTAAGTGTGATCGGTTTCTACCGTTAAGTTATACGCACTCAATTTTTCACGTTTAATACTCACGCCTTTTACGGTTTGCCATTGATTATTTTCCGACAACAGTTTGTAACCGGCTTTGAGGTTTTGTGCATTTACCTATTGCGCATGTTGAATACTATCGTTTTACATATTCCCTTCCATTTTTTCATAATATAGTCCAAATAGTTTACAAAAATTACGCTTTGATCTTTTTGCAATTTATATTCGTATACTTTTCGAAACACTTTCGTGCATCATTTAAACTCATTTGATTAGCTCCTCCATAAAAATCTGGATCATCAAATTGAACCGGATCATCTTCCCATCCACAAATACTACAAACTTCATATTCTCTTTCTGTTGATAACGAATAATTCATACAACAAGGACAGAGATACTCTCCCTTTTTCATCATTTTTGCTTCTCCCAATAATTTATTCCAGCCTCAGGTTTAAACATTGTTTTAGGAACTCCATCTTTATTTATAGATATAAATGTATTTTTTTCTGGATAATAGAATAACTTATCTCCATTAGTCCTTTCCTTGATTAAAGTTCCCTCAGGAGGATTTTTAATAAAATCATGAACATAATTTAGATAATCATCACTATTCTTCAACTCAGGAAACTCATTTTTATGTTTTTCCCAGTGAGATAAAGCATTCTCTTGTGAGGAGAATTTCTTAGTCTCAGACCAAATATTTTTATCATTAATAGTGACCCTAGTAGTAGAATAACCTGCAACTTCTCCAACAATCGGCAAGTTTGAATTAGCATTTGCCCAATTAGGTAATAGCCCCGTTTTTTCAACCCCTTTCTTCACCAATCCCGCCGATTTCTGCAACAACTTCGCCCCAGCTGCGCCAACAACCATGCCGCTAACCGGGGTTGAACCAAAGTTACCCAAAATATAGCCTTGCATTTCGCCTGCTAACGCAGGGTCATGTTTTACCGCGTATTCATATTGTTGATTCCATTCATCCATTGAAACATAGACTTGCTCTATCACTTCATTCGGATGGGTGATTGCATAAGCAAGCGATTTTACGGTTTCATCAAGATTTAAGATAGCTTCCGCCGTTTCAACCACGTTATCTTTAACGCCTTTAGATTTGCCTTGTTGCATTGCGTCATAATAGGCTTCTGCTTTTTCTTCATCGCCGTTGAAATACAATTTCGCAAAGAGTTTGATATCATCCAAGCGCTCTTGATGAGGGTCAACATCAAAGAAATTATTCTCCACCGCCCGTTTCGCCGTGTCCGTGCCTGCCGTTGCAGTCAGGAAGTTGCCACCTTGTTGCTCTGCGGTATTATTTGCTTTCGCAGTGAGTGCGCCAGCTAAGCCCCCTGCAATTTGACTTAACGTGCTGATATTCTCTTTCTCACTCGCCGTTAGTTGGTCCGGCGTTTTGTCATAAAGGGCTTTAGTCAGTATTGTCGCCGTGGCTTCACCCGTTACGCCTGCAACCGCCCCCGTCAGCGGGTCTTTGCCCGTGACTTGGAACTCTACCGCCGAAAGCAAGGCGTGGGCTATCAGGTTGGTCGCCTTGTCTTTCGCCGTGTTCTCCTTCGTCATATCGTGGATTTGCTTGTTGAGATAAGGCGAAGCAAGCGCCACGATTGCACCATTGGTGTCGTTTTGTGCCGCTGCTTGAAGGGCTGCCGTCACTGCACGGATTGCCATGCCATTTGGGCTGCCTATGCCATAAGTGCGGTCGATATTCTCTTGGATTTGGTTGATTTGTTCT
>NZ_MLHL01000102.1 GCF_002000545.1 Rodentibacter trehalosifermentans
ACCGACCGCACTTTTTTAAGCTGTTCCAGATCGTAACCCTTTCGTACACCATCTTGGTTCATCATATTTAGCACAATCTCACCGGCGCCTCGTTGTTGCACTTCTTTGACCCAATCAAACAACTGCCATTGAGTTTGGCGGGTACGTTTTTCATCGCCTGTGTACTGATTAACCCAATATTTCCCCGTTTCCTGCTCAAACCAACTATCGATCCCGACCACGATCGCCTGTACACCAAAACGATCCGCAAGTCGGGAGATTAAAGTGGGATCAGCGAGAGCGGGCGAATTGATCGAAATCTTATCCGCCCCAAAGGCAAACAGTTTTTCCGCATCTTCTACGGTTTTAATCCCCCCTGCTACGCAAAAGGGAATATCGATCACCTGTGCGACTCGTTCTACCCAGCTTTTATCCACAGTGCGACCGTCTGATGAAGCCGTAATATCATAAAACACCAGCTCGTCTGCCCCTTCCTGTGCATAACGTTGTGCAAGCGGGACAATATCACCGATAATTTCGTGGTTGCGAAATTGCACACCTTTCACTACTTGCCCATCTTTCACATCTAAACAAGGAATTATCCGTTTTGCCAACATTTGATCGCCTCCACCACATTAAATTTTCCTTCAAGCAACGCCCGCCCAACAATCACACCTGCTACACCTGTGCCTTTCAAGGCTTCAATATCCGCAAGGCTGCCGATTCCACCTGAAGACTGAAATTGCACCTCTGGGAAAGCACTGCAAATTTCACGATAAAGCGCTACGTTTGAGCCTGCCAATGTGCCATCTCTGGAAATATCGGTGCAGAGAACGTGCTGTAAGCCTACGGCTTGGAAATCTTGAATTAAGGCTTCAAGAGAAACACCACTGGCTTCCTGCCAGCCACTAACCGCAATGATTTTTTGACCGCTTGCATCAATATTGACATCTAACGCCAATACGAACTTTTCTGCACCGTATTGATTGAACCAGCTCTTGACTAATTCAGGTTGCTTAACCGCTGTTGAACCAATCACCACACGATTTGCGCCAACCGCCAATAAATCCGCCACATCTTGCTCTGAGCGAATACCACCACCTACCTGGATCGGGCATTGGACTTGATTGATAATTTCCCCAATCAGCGTAGTTTGGCGTTTAGTTGGGTCTTTCGCCCCGGTTAAATCGACCAAATGAAGTTGTTTTGCCCCCTGCTTTACATAATCCTGAAATTGTGCCACGGGATTGTCGCTATATAAGGTTTTTTGGGCATAATCGCCCTGATATAACCGCACAACTTGACCGTCAATTAAGTCAAGGGCGGGGATAATAATTGATTTATTCATTGTGTTTATTCCTGCTATTTATTCCAATTATTTTTAAAAATCTTGCCTGTTCTATAATAAACAGAAATATAATCAATATATTCTTTAAAATCTTTATTTTCTTTCACAATTCTATTAACGGATTGCCAATCAACTTCTATTTTTTGTTTTGCTGGTAATAATATATCACTTTCACTAATGTCTTTTTCGGCTAATAGTATTACGCCAATACCGTGTAATGAAGATAAAATTCTAAGCTCATTTAATATATTATCTGGAATTGATGTTGCAACTAAATATCCTTCATTAGCCCAACTGGAATTACTGACAGCTTGAAAAAAACTTTCCCTTACATTTGAACTTGTCAATTCTTTTTTCACTTCAAATGACCAAAGTTTGACATTTTGACCTGAGCTGGCTTTCGCACAATCTTGAACTGCACTATCCCATTCTTTATCAAGCACCTGCATTGCAACTATATCAGGGTGTAACCATTTATTACCATTTAAACCTTTTAAATTACTTGATGTTTTTTCATTTATTCTCAGGCAGAATAATCCAAATTCATTATTCAAAAATTCGATCAATAATGGATAGAGATCTTTTTCAGAAAATTTATTAACCAATTCCTTTCCTGGAACTTTAATTTCTTCTGAATCATACCAAAATACTCTTGGTCTAGGCTTATCCTGTAATTGAATACTTGCTTTAATCAAATAATCTTTATTACGTCCTATTTCTGACACAACTTGACTAATAAAATCATTATGCGATGAAAAAGGTTTTCTTTTTAGCTCATATTCTTGTTCATAGAGTTGAGTAATATTTTCCGCTATTTCTCTCGCAGTAAATTTTTTATTAGAATTATCTTTCAAAAATTTTATAACTTTTTGATTTTGAGATAATTTTCTTATTGTCTTTTGCATAAGATTTTATCCTTATATATTCTCCACAAAATTCCGTAACAACAACGCCCCATTTTTGCCCGAGCGTTCGGGGTGGAATTGCACACCGTAGAAGTTGCCTTTGGCAATAGCAGCGGAAAAATCCACACTGTAATGGCTGGTAGCAATGGTGTTATCATTCGGGCTAACCGCATAACTATGCACAAAATAGAAATGGCTATTTTGCTCAATGCCCTCAAACAGCAGGCAGCCTTCCGCATAATGCACCTTATTCCAGCCCATATGCGGCAAAGGTAAACCTGTATCAGGGATTAACGCCGTTTGGCTTGGCATTAGGTTCAGGGTTTCCACGTTACCTTCTTCGGAACAAGCCGTCATTAACTGCATCCCCAAACAAATACCCAACACGGGTTGGCTGAGGTTTTGGATCACCTCAATCAACCCTCTCTCTTGTAAGTTTTTCATTGCCGCAACAGCCGTTCCCACACCGGGCAGAATGAGCTTATCAGCAGATTGAATTTTATTGAGATCACTTGTGATCTCAGCCACATAGCCCAATCGGTCAAAAGCGAATTTGACGGAGGAAAGATTGGCACAAGCGGTATCGATGATGACTAATTTCATTATATATTCCTTGCTATCTTTAATTTTTATGAGTATCAATCCCGAGAAACCCGAATAGTTTGTTTAATATGTTTCAAATTTGCCACAATGGTAAACGTCATTACAATCAATAATGACCAAGCTCCCCATTTACCTAAATGTACGGTTGCCCACGCCCCCATTTGATTAGGATATTGCCAAATGCCAATAAATGTGCCGATATTTTCCGCTAACCAAATAAAAAAGCCAATTAACACAAAAGCAAATAACAATGGCATACTGCGTTTGTGATCGTAAGGGGTAAAATAAACATAGGTGCGAGCATATAATCCCATAGCAAAGGCGGCTAAATACCAGCGATAATCGCCAATGTAATGATGTGTAAAAAAATTAAGGTAAATAAGCACAGCCACCAAGGTAGAAAGCCAATAAGGTGGATAGCTTTTAACTTTCACATCAAGTAATCGCCACGCTTGGATAATGTAGCTACCAACAGCAGCATACATAAACCCTGTGAATAACGGCACGCCGCCTATTTTGGTGTAGGCAAAATCAGGATAAGCCCACGATTGAATACTGCTTGATGTTTTAAAGTATTCCAAAACAAATCCAACTAAGTGAAATAGCGTGATGGATTTGATTTCATCTAAGGTTTCCAATTTTGCCCAAAACATCACCGCTTGCACTACTAAGGCAAAAATCAGCAAAATATCATAACGGGGAATACCCCATAGCCCTGATTTTGGGATTACAAACATTGCGATAAAAAACAATCCAGCAAAAAGGCAAGCCCTCGCTTCTTTCAACCCGAAAAAACAAAACTCCACCACAAAGCGTTTTATCCCTCGAAGTTCGGGATTAGGTGGGTGATGGATAAGCCAATGATCCAGTTTATTTAGCATTTAATGATATTTCCAGAATTATCATTAAAGAACCCCCTTACTACTCGGCAACTCCTCGCCCTCAACTCTTATCGCCTGTCTTAACGTGCGTCCAAACACTTTAAACAAACTTTCGATTTTGTGGTGGTCGTTGTCGCCGCGGGCGCTAATGTGTAGGGTGGCAAGCATAGTGAAAGCAATGGATTGGAAAAAATGCTCAGTCAATTCGGTGCTGAAATCACCCACTTTATCCCGTTTAAAATCGGCTTTAAATTTAATAAACGGGCGACCCGATAAATCCAACGCGCATTGTGCTTTACATTCGTCCATTGGCAGCACAAAACCAAAACGGGCAATGCCCCGTTTATCGCCGATGGCTTGTTTTAACGCTGTGCCGAGTGCAAGTGCGGTATCTTCCACGGTGTGATGTTCGTCAATCCACAGGTCGCCCTTGCAAGAAATATTCATACGGAAACCGCCGTGGGTGGCGATTTGATCGAGCATATGGTCGAAAAAGCCCACGCCAGTGCTGATTTCGTTCACGCCGGTTTCGTCTAACCACACTTCAACTTTGATATCCGTTTCCTTGGTTTTTCGTTCAACAATGGCGTGGCGTGGTAGGCGGTCGCCGATATTGGTGACCGCTTCGCCTAATAATTTTTCTGTAATGAGATCCCAGTTCAGTTTTTCCGGGTGATATTGCAATGCTCGAATGCCAAGATTTTCCGCTAATTGCACATCGGTGGCACGATCGCCAATCACAAAAGAGCGGTCAGGATCGAATAAGTTTCTGTCGATATATTTTTGTAGTAGTTTGGTTTTCGGCTTGCGGCACTCGCACTGATCTTCGGGCTTATGCGGACAAATCAGCACGTTATCAAATTCGATACCTTGCGAGCGAAACAACGCCATCATCGCATTATGCGGCTTGTCAAAATCCGCTTGTGGAAAAGATGCCGTCCCCAAGCCGTCTTGGTTACTCACCATCACCAAGCGGTAACGTTTTTGCAGTTTCAGTAGGGCGGGGATCACATTTGGCTCAAATTTAAGTTTTTCCAAACTGTCGATTTGAAAGTCAGTTTTCGGCTCATCAATCAATGTGCCATCACGGTCGATAAAAAGGGTTGGTTGCATGTTGTTCTCCTGTGTTTACTCATATCCCTAGGGTAACAAGTTACCCTAGGTTAAGTATAAATCTACCCCGTTGGGGTAGCCTGTTCTTTGCTCATATTTCTATCATTTGTTCCCCCACAAGGGGAACGATTATGGGTAACCGTGAGTAGTTATACCCACGGATTACAGTAATTTTTATTCCTTACCGGATAAAGCATAGATTGCCTCAACCACCCTCTCATTCTCCTCCTTCGTTCCCACAGTAATCCGAATACAATTTTGTAAATTCAATGCCTTATGCTGATCTCGTAGAATAATCCCTTTCTCCCAAAGTGATTGAAACACTTTTTGTCCGTCTTGGAATTTCACCAAAAGATAATTGGCTTCGCTCGGGTAAACCTGCTCCACAAATGGTAAATTTTTGAGCTGTTTTTGCAATTCAGAACGGTTTTTCAGGGTTTCTGCCACCTGACTTTGCATTTGCTGTAATCCTTGTGGTTGTAAGGCTTGGGCGGCAATATCTGAAACGGGGACAGGCAGTGGATAAGGGGCGATCACTTTTTGTAAGATTTGGATCAATTCCCCATTAGCAAGGGTAAATCCACAGCGCAACCCTGCCAAGGCAAAGGCTTTGGAAAGGGTGCGGATAATCGCTAAATGCGGATAATTTGCCAATTCGGTTACCAGAGTTGCCTCAGGGCAAAATTCGATATAGGCTTCATCCACCACCACAACCGCACGCCCTGCGGTCATATTCAACAGCGTTAGCAAATCTGACCGATTGATAAGATTGCCCGTTGGGTTATTCGGGCTACAAACAAACACCACTTTCACCCCCTCGAGCTGGCGTTCAATCTCCGCCAAATTGAGCTGAAAACCCACCGTCAAAGGCACGGTTTTGCACGCCACCCCACAGGTTTGCGCACTCACCGCATACATTCCATAGGTAGGCGGGCAATACATTACGCTATCTTCCGCTTCACAAAAGGCACGAATAATCAGCTCTATGCTCTCATCACCGCCACGGCTCACCAATACATTGTCAGGCGAAACGCCTGCGTAAGCGGCATAATTTTCCACCACTGCCTGCGGTTGTGGTTCGGGATAGCGATTAAAAGTGCGGTCAATTAAATCAAAGTTTGGCGAAATCGGATATTCATTGGCATTCAACCAAATATCGCCCTTACCGCCCAATCGCCGTGCGGATTGATAAGGGGTGAGGGCTTGAATATTTTTACGTGATAAATTATTGATGTTCATTGTGTTTGCCTTATTGTAAAAAGATTAATCAGATTTTTTTAACATATGCATAATGAGCCGAATCAGCGTTTCTTTTTGTTTTGGATCGGATTCCGCTACCAAAAGTGTTAATGCTGCCAAGCCCGTATCATTAATAACAGGCTGATTTTCTGCATTAAACAAACGGTGATTTCGATGTAGAAAATCAACAAAAAGGAATGCACCACTCCGTTTATTACCATCTGAAAACGGGTGATTTTTTACCACAAAATAGAGTAAATGTGCGGCTTTGGCTTCAATGGTCGGATATGCGGGTTCGCCAAAAACCGTTTGATCCAAATTACCTAAAATGGCAGCTAATCCATCTTCCCGTTCCCGACCAAATAAATCCGAGGCTTCGCCCTTTTCCATTAATTGTTGTTTGAACTGCAACAACGCCACTCGAGCTTCACTGAGGCTTGGTAATATCCCACCTTGTTGTGTTTTAGGCTCTGTCAAAAGCCCCTCATCATATTGTTGCAACCATAAAAACGTTTGAGCATAGCGGCTGACAATATCAACTAATCCCCGACCGCTTTCCACAGTCAATTCGGCAGAGCGAGCAGTTTTTTGAATTAACGCCAATGCCTGTTCCAATTCCACCGCATTTTGTTGTAAGCGTTGTTGGTTTAAGGCATAGCCTTTGACCAGATAATCCTTCAAACGAGCTGTTGCCCAAATGCGAAATTGTGTTCCCCGTTTTGAATTTACTCTATAACCAACGGAAATGATTGCATCTAGATTATAGTATTCAATATCCCGAGTAACACTGCGTTTACCCTCTTGTTGAACTGTTGCATTTTTTGCAACGGTTAAATTTTGCTCTAACTCTCCTTCTTCATAAATATTTTTTAAATGGCGGGAAATCACGGACTTATCACGTCCAAATAACTCTGCCATTTGTAGAAGGCTTAGCCATAATGTGTCATTCTCAAACCTCACCTCAACTTGCGTTTGCCCGTCTTGAGTTTGGTAAATTTCAATTGGGTTTTGCATTTTTATTCCCCTTTTTCTCTTTTAAAAAATGCCGAAGAAATTTCAGCAATACCAGTTAATATTTCTTTTTGATTATCATCAAAGTTTTCTAACTCGGGCAATTTGCAAAAATCTAGTTTTTTATTGTCTTCGTGTTCAACAATAAAAGAAATATAAAAATGTAATGTTTCTTCTTTTTTAGGTGGCCTATTAAAAAGTTTTCTTATTATTTCATATTCCTTACTCTTCTTTTTCTCTATTTCCTCTTCCGTATCACTAAAATATTCTTCTTGAGATTCTACTACTTTTTTAGCTAGTACTTTTTTATCCCAACCAACTTCGTTTAATAGTTTTTTGAGTTCTTGCAATAAATTTTGAATTTCGTGTTCGTTTGATTGTTTCTTGCTCATTTTGTCCCAAATTGTCCCCGATTGATCCGTAAAATGAATAACCAATGAAGGAGATATCCTTCAGAGGTTTTAAACGTTTAATTCATACTATGGAGAATTTTTATGTCATCCACACAAAATCCAAACTGGCCAAGTAAAACAGGTAATCCATCTGGCGGTGGTCGGGGTAATAACCCCCCTAAAAAATAATCTTTAAATGTTAATTTATAGGCTCTCTTGTAGAGCCTATTTATTACACATTACGAGATTTTTAGTAAAACTGTCTATCAGCTCGTTATCTATCTCATTTTTATATCCAACTTCTTTGATCGTCTTTTCTAAAGTGCAACTACAAATTTCAATATTTCTTTCAAGCTCTCTATTAGAAAGATATCTATTATTCGGGTTTGCACATTGGTTAATAATTGCATATTCAAATTTTGGCGAATACCGAATTTGATCTAAACTATTTTCAACTTTATAACCAATAATTCCTCCTGTAACCAATAGAGCAGATGCACCTGCAATAATCGGTTTAGTTATTTTTCTAATACTAAATGAATAGCCTGTAAAACTCTTTTCACAACATCTACATTTAATATTTTCTGAAAATTCAATATCATTTTTGGTTTCACAATGAGGGCAGGTAATTTTCATTGTCTATCCTTTAGTTTCATAAAAGTTATATTCACTCAACATTATAAATTGTTTATTGTTTGAGGAAATAATAAAAATGTATCAATCATCCAATAATTTATTTAACCTCACCTCCACCGCCAGTCTATGCGCCTCCAACTGCTCCCCCCTTGCCATTGCCATGACGGTTGGAGCGAGGTTTTTAAAACCTTGTGGGGTAAGCTCTTGCACCGTCATTCGTTTACTGAAATCCGCCAACCCTAGGCTTGAATAGGTACGGGTGTAGCCATAGGTGGGCAGAACATGGTTTGTGCCACTGGCATAATCGCCCATACTTTCGGGCGAATATGCCCCTAAGAAAATCGAGCCTGCATTGTCTAGAAATGGCAATAATTCACGGGCATTTTGCGTTTGTACCACTAAATGCTCAGGGGCATAGGCATTGCTGATTTCAACCGCTTGTTCAATACTTTTCGCAATGAAAATTCGGCTGTGGGCGAGGGCTTGCTCTGCGGTCTCTTTTCGAGGCAAGTTTTCAAGCTGTTTTTCAATGGAAAGTGCGGTCGCTTTTGCCAGTGTTTCACTATTGGTGACTAAAATCACTTGGCTATCTACCCCGTGTTCCGCTTGGGAAAGGAGATCACTTGCAACAAAATCAGGGTCGGCAAATTCATCGGCAATCACCAAAACCTCTGAAGGCCCAGCCGGCATATCAATGGCAGAGCCTCGTTGCATCACTTGGCGTTTCGCCTCTGTTACAAAAGCATTGCCCGGCCCGAAGATTTTATCCACTTTTGCCACGGTTTCTGTGCCTTGTGCCATTGCAAAAATTGCTTGTGCACCACCTACTGTGTAAATGGTTTCCACGCCACAAAGGTTTGCCGTATAAAGAATTTCATCTGCAATCGGTGGAGGGGAACAAAGCACAATTTTTTTACAACCGGCGATTTTGGCAGGAATGGCAAGCATCAGCACTGTCGAAAATAGTGGGGCTGAACCACCGGGAATATACAATCCAACCCGTTCAATCGGGCGGGTCAGCACTTGGCAACGCACACCGGGTTGTGTTTCGATATCAATTTCTTGATTTTGTTGTGCCTTGTGAAAGGCTTCGATATTCGCTTTTGCTTGTTGAATGGCTTGGCAAAGTTCCGGTGAAATTCGACCGCTTGCCGCCGCAATCTCTTCCGGTGATACGGTGAGTTTTTGCAAGGTTACCTTGTCAAACTTCTCCGCCAATTCAAACAAAGCACCATCGCCATTCTGTGCCACATTTTCACGGATAGCGTCCACCGCTTGTTTAATACTTTCCCCCACTTTTTGCGCGGGGCGGGAAAGTGCGGTCATTTTTTCCGAAGTTTTTAAATTGTTCCAAATAAGTGTTTGCATATCGTTTCCTTATATTATTCCTGAATAAAACCATTTACCCCAAGATAAACGAGCAATAACCCAAAAGCGAGGTTCATTATTTTTTGTACATTGGGGCGATTTAAAAACTGTTTTGCTAAAGAGGCACTGAAAGCGTAAAAAAACATTACAATCGCAACAGCAATAAGAAAGATAATTGACAGTAAAATCATTTGCTGAGTGGTACTCCATAGGCTTTTAGGATCTAAAAATTGGGGAAAATAAGCCAGTAAAAATACTATCGTTTTCGGGTTAATCACGGTAATAAAAAAGCCTGTTTTCCAGTTGAATTTATTGGTGACACTTTCCTCTGCCTTAACAAAATGGCGAAGTGTCTTTAAGCTACTGACACCAAGATAAATTAAATAACCATTGGCGACCGTTCCCATTATTGCCAGAATGTTGGGCGATTGACTTAATACTTCGCCAACACCCACAATTACCCCAATCAGTAGCGCAACATCACCAAGTAAAACACCAAACGTGATCTCCATACCTTTTCTAAAGCCTTTTTCGAGGCTGCCTTGAATCGCAAGCATCATCGAAGGACCGGGTAAAGCGGCGAGTAGCAAACTGGAAAGGGTGAAATAAAATAACAGGGATAAGGTCATTTTTTCTCCTTTTTAGAAAAGCAAAGAAATGGCATTTTGAGTTCTTTTCTCAATATTTGTAATATTATTAAAGACTGTTGTTCTGCACAAAATCTATTAGTTATACACAAATCATAGCTTGATGATGATTTTACTTTTAAAGCAGCTTCTGTATTAGAGTTTACAAGTTGTTTATTTTTGTATGACTTTGATATTTTTTTTAATAAAATTTGAGTCGCTATATGATAATACAAACAAGAAAACTCATTTTCATTATATTTACAGGATAAAACAAGATCAGGTATTTTATGTATAAAAGTATTATTTATTTCAAAATTATCATCCATAATAATACAA
>NZ_MLHL01000103.1 GCF_002000545.1 Rodentibacter trehalosifermentans
GCTATTACGTTGGGTGATGTTGTCGCTGTTTTCATACCCTTTGCTAATTTATTTTACACCCCAAAAGTGCGGTTATTTCTGACCGCACTTTCAATAATTTTTATAAGTCTTTTTTCATTAACTCATAAATTAGCGCTAATTCAGGCTTAAGCTCAGCACGTTTTATAATAGAATTTAAAATATAAATTAGACATCACCTAAAATCACTTTCTTCTATAACTTCTAAGGCACCACACCCTATAAACAACCATTTTAGAGCACCAAACATAAAAGGAGAATCCAATGCTTTTACTGAAAATACAAAATATTGTTCATCTAGAACTGCTGCCCCCCACCAAAACCAGCTTCTTTCACTTGGTTTAAGCCAAAATAACCAGCTACTTAATGACCAATCTTCATTCTTCTTAATTTCTTTTACTTTTTTTCTATAAGATAAGCTAAACCATCTCTTTTTATAAGTTTTAATATCTTCCTCTGACATTTCAGGAGAACATCTAGTGACAAATTTATGAGGTAAAATATTAATCCAATCATTTAACTCTAACCATTTATCATTATCATATTGATAATTTAAAATAAGCATAACATCTCTGGCTAAACTAGCAACATCTTGTGCATTCTCACTACACTTCACTATAAAATTAGCGCCTAGTCCATTATTATCTGTGTAAGTGGGAGGAGCATTTATTTCTAATCTTTTTCTTTCCTCCATTATTTCATTATAAATGATTTTATTTATTTCCATTTTTTCCGCTTCCTTCAATAATTTTACTTTTCAATAACTCTATTTGCTCTTTTCTTAACCCATATTGATAATCTGCTTTAGTTGGATCGGCTATCACAGGTAACCTTTTATTTGGATCTAAGATTCCCACATTTTTTTCAGATACAGCAATATCCGCTATCTCGTTTCTAAATTCTCTTGGCACAGAAAATCTTTTTATCTCTGCATTAGGTAGTTCTTTGTCTATTTTTTGTTGCAAATATTCTACTGCTCGTTTTTTACTACCAAAATTTAGATATAACGTTGTATCTCCTGTGATAATAACACCACCTGCATCATCAATAATCAAACGTTGATTTGGACTTCCTTCAACCCTATAAACTGTCACCTCCCCTTTATAAAGATCTCTTAATCTAGAATATACATCATCAACCTGAATAAGCGCTTTACCTGTCATTTTCTTGGTTGAGTCTGTAACCATTTTAATTCCAGTGCCTGCAGCTTTTCCTACGCCTCCTAATTCAAGTAATGCTGCCCCACCTCTTACTGCTGCTATCGCATCAATCTCATTTACCATATTTTTACCATAAAGATAATTTACATCATCAATATTATATTGATAAGCCACAATATCTTTACCCGATTGCCAAGCTGCCCCTATAGAATCCGTCACCATACTTGAAACCGCAGACCCACACAAATCTTCTTTCAAGCAATTTGCGATACCAAAAGTGATCGTTTTTGCTACTTTCTCTGTATTATTTAAAGCATACAAAGCACCATTCACTACTGCATCTTTACCATCTGAAAGTGATTTCGTATAAAGGTTATACTGCACTTCAGGTTGCAGTGTTTTCGTGATGATATTGTTATTCGCCTTATCAAACTTAGCCAATGCTTCTGAATATTTACCCGTTGAATAATATTCATCTTTATCCAATGCAGTGAACATAGTTTGGCGTTTTCCATCTGCATTGATAAATGTGCCTCGATTATCATAAGGGGGGACATCGCCTTGTTCTGTTGCTCTATTTAGGAATGATTTAGCTTGACTATCCGCGTTCCCAATTTTCTTGAACCACGCAAAATCAACTTCCTGTGCGGCTTGTGTGATAAGTCTCGCCTTCGCTTCCTGTTCCGTCACTTGATAACCTAAACGTTCACTTTCTTCTTTTGCAAAGCGTTTGGTGTTATCTTCTATCCATTGGATTTCATCAGGATGCAACTGCCGATTAAACGTCTCCGCATTGTAAGATGCCAATGCCCCTTGTTTTATTGCTTCTCCACTGCCGTCTGTCACCGCTCCTGCCACAGCACCTATCATCAATGCCGTTGCCTGTTGTGCCGCTTGTCGGAGTTTTTCTTTTTGTTGTGGGTTAAGATTCAGGTCTTTGGTTTGGTCTTTCAGGTAGTCTGCTACATAGGTGTTCAACCATTCTGAAGCCGCCCCTGCCGCCGCTCCCGTAGCAACATTGCCATCCGCCACTTTCGCCGCCAAGGCGCCTGCTATGGCGTGCGTCAGGATTTTTTCTTGGCTGCCGTCTTTAAAGTCAAACGCTTTTGCCACATCACCTGTGATTTTTGAAAACAGCTCACCCGCCACTTGTGCTGCTTCTTGTTGCTCTTTGATTTCCGTTAAATCAAAGGCTTTGACCTTTTGATTGGCATTTTTTGTGTCTCTTGAAAGTGCGGTCAAATTCTCCGGTGTTTTTTCCGTTTCTATATTGATGTTTCCGCCGATTGCCGATTTGGTTTGGCTACTTTGCGTTTCGTGTTTATTGCCTAACAAACTTGCCGCCGCTGCCATGGCGTTTTTCGCATTTTGTGCCATATCTGTTGAAATGCCGGCACTGATGCTTTTCACTTCTTCTTAGTGGTAATTTATTTTCGTTTTAAATCGTTATTCTTCAATTTCTCTATCATTTAGAACCAAATTTAAATCATAAAGAAAATCTTTTTTTTCTTCTTCTCCTAATTCTGAAATTAAATCATTCAAATTATTTTCAGATAATATTTTATCAATGTCATTTAACGCCGCTCTATGCCCATAAGGATTACGTCCTCCCCTTAATATTACATATATAATATATAGCATTAAGTTTTCTATCGGCAAATTAAAGCAGCCCTCAAAACTATCTAAGGCTCCCCCCCCATTCACTTTCACTCTTTTCCCATTGATAAACTTTTCCATTCCTGAATTTTCTTTGACACCATAAATATGCATCTTCAAAAAACCATTTTTTTAATGTTTTGTAATTCACTCTTTCTGACATTATTTTTCTCCATTAGCCAACGTAGCGTGTGTGAAACACAGTTTCACATACGGAAAAATTAATTCGTGCGTGAATTTTCAATTAATACATCCTACACTCCTTAAATTTACGTTTGGCATTATTAAATTTCAACTGCCATTTCAATGACTAAATCTATAACTTCTCCTGTTTTAAGCTCTTCAAGAACATAAAATATAGACACTTTTTTCCCAATTTCAAAAAGTTTAAAATCTGATTTATTATTTGAGTAAATACCTGAAGACCATCTTTCGCCATTATCCAATATTAAATCAAATGAATTAAACTTTTTATTATTTTCTTGACCAGCTTGATATACTCTAATTATTTTTCCTGTAATAACTTTACTTGGTAAAATCCCATTTTCAATGTTATACCACCATTTTTCTGAATCATACAACCCATACTTGCCTTTCAATCCAAGATTTTTGTTATGATTTAAAGTTAATTTTTGAACATTCCTTACATAATCTTTATTAAACAAATTTTCAATTTTTAACTCAAAAACAAGTTTCATTAGGTAGTCTTTTTCAAGAAACATTTAATCACCTCTTATTTATCTATTCTTTCAAAGAAAATAATATTTTTATTAAATTTATCTAAAGCTTCTGTACGCCCTAATCCTGTATTAACAACCCCATTACCATTATTAAACCCATCTTTTCTCCCTTCCAATTTAAATAGTGCTTGATTATTATCTACCCACCCTTTCTTAGCTTTTTCCATACTTGGAAAAGCTTCTCTTTTAGTTGAGCTGTTTCCTGCTACCCCAATATATTGTAATTCTCTTGAAGTCCCTGGTTGAGTATAAAATTTCACCAACACACCTTCATATTTCAGAGAATATTGTTTAAAAGGAGATATAAAAGTTGGGGCTGACGTAGATT
>NZ_MLHL01000104.1 GCF_002000545.1 Rodentibacter trehalosifermentans
AATGGTGTGGAATTTAGGACTAATCTACTACAGCCCCCCCCTTTTTTTATCTCACGTAAACGATAAGGTTACTTGGGTAGGAGGTCTGAATTTTAATAGGAATTTTCAGGAAATTTCTGTGGGCGCTATTGTAATGTTTGGATAGAAATGTCAGTCAATTTTCCAAACAAAAATGGCGTTTTAAACGCCATTTTTTCAGTTATACCATCATCATTCCTATGATACTTCTTGTAGCTTCTTTCACTTCTGTGAGTTTCACTCGTACAATATCCCCGATTTTGTAGGTGCGTTCACCTTTAATGTAAAGGGCGAGTTCGTCAGCATTGACTTGGATTTCTTCCTTATTATTGTGAAGAGTAGAGGCAGGCACAAACATAGAAGCGCCATTTTCTAATAATTGAACCCGTAATCCGCCGCGCATCACATCTTGCACTTCTGCCTCAAATTCAGCATTTTCAGCCACTTTATCGGCAAGATAGCGGCAATATAACCAATCAGCAATATCACGCTCTACGAGGCGGTTTTGGCGACGGGCTTCTTGTAATCGGGTGAGTACCTCATCTTGTGGTTTTTCACAAGTCTGTTGGGTGAGCACGGCTTTGATTAAGCGGTGGTTTACCATATCGGAGTATTTACGAATCGGTGATGTCCAAGTGGCATACCCCTCCAAGCCTAAACCAAAGTGTGGGGCGAGCTCTGCTTTAAATTCAGCAAAAGTTAAATAGCGGCGTAAGCGTAGCTCTAAATAATCCCCTTCAATAGGTTCAATATCGTGACGCATTTGGCAATAACCGTTTAGGGTGGATAAATTTTCCACCGAATAACGTTCGTTCAGTTCCGCTTGGTTTTCTTCATTGGCTAAATTTGCCATTAAGAATTGGTGGGCGTTTTCCAAGAATTTTTTATCAAAACCGCTATGGGTGTTGAAAATCCCGGTGTGAGCTTGCTCGTTTAAGAATTGTGCCGCACAAATATTGGCAATAATCATGGATTCTTCCACAATCTGATTAGCAATGCGGCGGTGTTCCGCTTTGATCTCTTGTACTTTTCCATTTTCAGCCAGTACAAAAGAATAGTCCGGTTTTTCTTTAAATAATAATGAATGGGTTTTA
This sequence comes from Rodentibacter trehalosifermentans, assembly GCF_002000545.1. Classification (GTDB taxonomy): domain Bacteria; phylum Pseudomonadota; class Gammaproteobacteria; order Enterobacterales; family Pasteurellaceae; genus Rodentibacter; species Rodentibacter trehalosifermentans. The sequence goes on from NZ_MLHL01000104.1 coordinate 1,113, forward strand.
CGCCAGTTAATTCGGGCGAGGGTGAATTGGTGTAAACGCTGAATTTGTGTGGTTGTTTCCGCCGTTTCCGGTTGCCACGCATCAGGTGTTTGCTCTAAATAATCAGACACTTTGTTATAGGCAAGTTTCGCTTTGGATTGAACATAAGCCGAAACAAAATGCGGTTTAGCGGTGATATTGCCTTGTAAATCCGTTTCAATATAGCAAACTAGGGCAGGACGGGTTTCATTTTCCATTAAAGAGCAGAGTTCATCGGAAAGTTCCCGTGGCAACATTGGGATATTAAAACCGGGCAGGTAATTGGTAAAACAACGTTGCTTCGCATCTTTTTCAATTTGTGAATCAAGAGCGATATAAGCTGTGGGATCGGCAATCGCCACCACTAATTTCCAACCGATTTGCTCCCCATTTTGCGCCACAGGTTCGATATAGAGCGCATCGTCCATATCTTGTGTGCTTTCGCTGTCAATGGTGACAAAATGAAGTGCGGTCAAATCTTCACGAGTTTGTTGATCAAGCATTTCATAGTGATCCGCACCTTGCACCGGATAACGGGATTGTTCGTGGCGGGCGAGAGTGACCCACCAAGGGGCAAACTCATCGTCAGCACGGCAGATAAATTGGTTAATGGTGGCGTAGAAAAAGCGATCATCTCGTAACAGGGGGGGTTTCAAATTAGCGACCACCCAATCCCCTTCTTGCAATTCTTCTTTTACCGATTTGGCTTGTTGTGCACCAATCGGTTGATTAATGCTTGGATGATCCACCAAGACTTGTAATTTCTTGTCTTTATTGAACCGCACTTTGGCAATAAAACGGGTCAACATCGGTTCAATTAAGGATTCCGGCTCTGCTTGTTCTTTATCGCCTTGTTTTTCAATAGTGGCGGTAATTTTATCGCCATGCATCACCTTTTTCATGGCAGGTGGCGCAATAAAATAAGTTTTTTTATCACATTCTAAAAAACCATAGGCTTTATCGGTGCTTTTTACCACACCTTCTACACGTTCTTTGCTTTCGTGAATTTGTTGTTTAAGTTGTGCGAGTAGTGGATTGTTTTGGAACATAGTTATATTTTAAAAAAGAGAAAAGGCAGACCGAAAAGTCTGCCTAGAAATAAATCAAAAGAAAAATTATTCTTCGCCTAATTCACCCATTGCGGTGATGCTGAAACCGGCATCCACATGAACGATTTCACCGGTAATACCGGATGCGAGATCAGAACATAAAAACGCAGCGGAATTACCCACATCTTCGATAGTCACTGTACGGCGTAATGCGGCGGTTTTCTCAAAGGCTGAAAGCATTTTCTTAAAGTTTTTAATGCCTGATGCCGCTAATGTGCGGATTGGGCCGGCAGAAATGGCATTCACACGAATACCTTCTTTGCCTAAATCAGCTGCCATTACACGAGTGGCGGCTTCTAATGAGGCTTTAGCCAAACACATCACATTGTAGTTCGGGATGGCACGTTCCGCCCCTAAGTAAGAAAGGGTGAGTAATGCCGCATTTGGATTTAAATAAGGACGTGCGGCTTGTGCCATTGCCACAAAGCTGTATGCACTGATATCATGTGCAATACGGTAGCCTTCACGGGTGGCGGCATTGACATAATCGCCGTCTAACTGATCGCCCGGCGCAAAGGCGATGGCATGTACGAAGCCGTCAAATTTATCCCAATGTTTGCTTAATTCGGCAAAGCAGTTTTGAATACTTTCATCGGTCGCCACATCTAAAGGAAGGACGATATCAGAGCCAAATTCTTTGGCAAATTCTTCTACACGCGGTTGTAATTTGTCGTTTAAATAAGTGAACGCAAGCTCTGCGCCTTGTTCTTTCATTGATTTAGCAATCCCGTAAGCAATAGAACGATTGCTTGCAAGACCGGTGACTAAAATTCGTTTACCTGTTAAGAAACCCATGTTTTTTCCTATTTGTTAAAAAATACTGCGTAGTATAGTCGAAAAATGGGTTGAATACAAAGCAGACCAAGCGTGCAAAAGAAACTTTATTTTCAACGAAATTTTTCTTTGATTTGAGTCACTATGCCGATAGGGTTGAGTTCAAGGGCTTCACAATAGGCGATAAATTCAAAAACATCTAATCGTCTATCCCCTGTCTCGACTTTGCCTACAAATGAGGAGACAACGCCCATTTTTTCGCATAATGCACGTTGTGATAAACCGAGAGCTTTCCTTTGTTTTAAGAAAATATCTCTTAACCAAAGATGCTCGCTAGAGTGGATTGATAATCTTAAATTTGTCATTGTACCTATTTTAGGTACAAAATTTCTTGAACCTTTTTTAGGTTTAATGTAGAATCATTTTTAAACCTGTTTTAGGTTTTTGTTGTAGTTATTAACTCTTGGAGGATTTATGGGATTTTTAGATGGACTTGGTAAACTTGCTGGTGCTGCAATGAATGAGATAAAAGAAGCTGGGGAAAGATCAAAGGTTTATAAGCAAGAAATGCTTGACAAATCAGATTATGAGCTTGCTCGTATATTTAAACGAGATAACTCACTTTCCCCTATTAGAGCTGGAGCTGCATTGCAGGAATTAAAATCTAGAGGTTATAATCAGGACGAAATAAAGGAGATGGTTCGTAATGCATAGAGGTTTCTTTATGTCTGGAAGTATTAAATTGCCCCACAGTTGCCCTAAATGTGGTGAAACCGCATATACAGCGGTTGAATTACAGGAAAAGTTTGGCTATAGAACAACTAGTTCTAAGAGTGCATCAAATCAAAGTTGGTGTAAAAAATGTAGATCCTAAATTACTAGGAGAGACGTTAATTTTTTATAGGCTATATCAGGAGTTATATCTCCTATATAGCTTATTTATTAGGTGGTTGAAATGTTTGGATTATTTAATAAGCTCTTTGGATCAGAAGAAAATGAAACAAAGAGAACACAGAAAAAGATACATGATATAGTAACATCTATTGAAAATGAACGGAAATCTAAGTCTAAATCTCGTTGGGATTTTGATGATGTTTATAGAAGAGCAACAGAGGAACAGGAGCCTACCTATAAATTTTTGCTTGGTCAAATATACTATTATGGGGATGGTGATATTAAACCTGATTATGAGAAGTCTATTTATTGGTATACAGAGGCAGCTTTGTCTGGGGATCTACCTGCAATGGTTCATTTGGGATGCTTTTATCGAGAGGGAGACTGTGGTGTGGAAATTGATATAGAGAAAGCTAAATATTGGTTTAGAGAAGCTAAAAAAGGAGGATATAATTTAAATAAAGATATATTAGAATTTATTTCAAATTAAATGAAAATTTAGAATTATAAGAGGAGAAATATATCGATAAATTTATTCTCCTCTCAGTATGGCTAACAATTATAGTTTAGACAAAAATCTATAACAATATAGTTAAGCCGGATTATCAATATCCTTAAATTCCACATCAAAACCATATTCTTTGGCTAACCATTCGCCTAAGGCTTTAATGCCGTAACGTTCGGTGGCGTGATGTCCGGCGGCAAAAAAATGGATGCCTTGTTCACGGGCGGAATGAATGGTTTGTTCGGATACTTCCCCTGTAATGAAAGCATCACAACCTTTTGAGGCGGCTAAGTCGATATAGCCTTGCCCCCCTCCGGTGCAAATGCCGATTTTACGGATAAAGTGCGGTCCGTTTTCCGTGCAAATTAACGGTTTACGGTGAAGGGTTTGTTCAATGCGTAAAGCAAATTCCTCCGCCGTGACCGGTTGATTTAATTCGCCCCAAACAGGAATACTTGGTGTGTTATTTTCGAGAGGGCGTAAGTTTTCAATACCTAAAAGTTTGGCAAGTTGTGCATTGTTACCTAATTCGGGATGCACATCTAAAGGCAGGTGATAGCCATATAAATTAATGTCATTGATTAACAGGGTTTTTATCCGTTTGCCTTTCATTCCCCGAATACAAGGCGTTTCACTTTTCCAAAAATAGCCGTGATGGACGAGCAGGGCATCCGCTTGTTGGCTGACCGCATAATCAATTAAGGCTTGGCTGGCGGTCACTCCGGTAATGATTTTTTTGATATTTGCTTTGCCCTCGACTTGTAAGCCGTTTGGCGCATAGTCGGAAATTTGGTTTGAATTGAGGGTTTGGTTAAGAAGTTGTTCAAGTTCTAGATTATTCATTGTCAAAGAGAAATGAGAAAAAGATGCCGTATAGTACGAAATTTTCAAAAAAATAACTAGCCAAAAAGAAAGATGAGGGCATTGTGTTTACCCATTTTATGGTCGCCTTTTTATTCAATTCCTACTAATTTATGGGTTTGTAAACTCAGTTGCCATTTTGGCTTCCATTTGTGGGTATGAGAGCGTTGATTGAGTTGACCTAACTGGGTGATCGTTTCCAGTAAATTCATTTTTCCTTCTCTTTCACAAGGAGAAAGATAGTAATGTTCAGCCTGAATTTTTTGTTCGATCAACTCACAAAAAGGCAGGATATTTTCATCCACCACAATACGCACCTCATTGGCAACGCTTAAACATTGTTTTTCATATTTGTGGGCATAAAGTCGCTTAGGGCTGGTGGCGATGTAATCAATTTGCGGCGGAACAGGTTTTAATCCATTGGTTTCAATGGCAAGGAAATAACCGGCTCGTTTGAATTGTTCGAGCAAATATTCAATGTGTGGCACGATAGTGGGTTCGCCCCCGGTAATGATAATATTCTTTGCAGAAAATGACCGCACTTTTGCCAAAATTTGTGAGGCGGATTGGCGTTCAAATTGGTTATAGGCGGTATCGCACCAAGGGCAGGTGAGATTGCATTTGCCAAAACGCACAAAAATACTGGGCATACCCGTATTGAAGCCTTCCCCTTGTAGGCTTTCAAAAATTTCTACGATATTAAAATGTGGTTCTAAAATGTTTTGATTTTTCACCGCACTTTACTCCGAATATTCACAAAAAGAAGTGGGCGTTTCCCACAAGCGAATGGTGGAAACCGGCAATTTTTCATCGTATTTCAAACGATTGAAAATAAAACGAGCCAGTTCTTCAGCGGTAGTGCGGAAAGGGACGCCAAAAGTTTTAGAATGGAGTTCTTGCAGTAATTGAGCAATTTTACTTTCACGCTCGTTGGTTTCATCGTAAATAAAAGCATGATCCATAGGGATTAAAATGGCTTTTTTCACAATCGCTTTGAGATCGGAAAAATCCATCACCATGGATTTTTTCGCACCAATTGGGGATAAATCTCCGCTAATTTCCACTTGTAACTTATAGGTGTGGCCATGCAGGTTTTGACATTTTCCATCATGACCGTCCAACAAATGCGCCATATCAAAACTAAATTCTTTGGAAATTTTAAACATTATTGCTGCCTTTTTGTGCGAGATATTCCGATAAGCCTTGATTGCGTAATCGGCAACTTGGGCATTGTCCGCAGCCCCCTTCGATACCTTCATAGCAGGTATGGGTGTGGGTGCGCACATAGTCTAAGACACCCAATTCATCGGCAAGCTGCCAGGTTTGCGCTTTAGTGAGATACATCAACGGTGTTTTAATGGTGAAGGCATAATCCATAGCAAGGTTGAGCGTGACATTCATAGATTTGATGAACACATCACGGCAATCGGGATAACCGCTAAAATCCGTTTCACATACGCCGGTGATGATGTCTTGAATGCCTTGTCCCTTGGCATAAATCGCCGCATAAAGTAAAAATAAGGCATTTCGCCCATCAACAAAGGTATTGGGAAGTTTGTTATTTTTTTGTTCGATTTTCGCCTGTTTATCCATAAGGGCGTTATGGGTGATGGCATTTATCACCGAGGTATCCATTAGGGTTTGCTTTATGCCGAGATCCTGGGCGATCCAACGGGCTTTTTCCAGCTCAATAGCATGGCGTTGACCGTATTGAAAGGTGATGGCTTCGACATTTTCTTTGCCGTAATCGGCGATAGCTTGGAATAAACAGGTGGTGGAATCTTGCCCACCGGAAAAGATGACAACCGCTTTTCGATTGCGGTTGGGGTTTGAAATATTCATGAGATTGTACCTAGTTTTTTTATGTAGGAGGTTTGCGAACTACAACGTTGAGCGGGCATTTTAGAGATTGTAGGGGATTTTATCAAGTTATCTTGATTTTTTGAGGAAATTTAAAAAATATTAAAAATAATGCTTGCATTGCCTGCCGTTTTAAGCATAAACTCAAAAGCAACTGATTTAAGAGGAATTAACAATGAAAATGAACCGCACTTGTCGCCATCACCACCATACCTGATTATCTTTCGGGTATGGGTGTATGGCCGGAAGAGAACAAAATATCTTCCGAGTGCGATAACATCATAGCAGAACCATAGCCCCTCGGAAGGAAACTTTCGAGGGGTTTTTGTTTATTTAAACTTCAAAAAGCAGGAAAACAATATGACAAACACAACACAAACATCAAATCGTTTACGCATTGCTTTGCAAAAAAAGGGGCGCCTTAGTCAAGATTGTGCCGCACTTCTAAAACAATGTGGGGTGAAAATCAATTGGAATGAGCAACGTTTAATGGCTTATGCAGAAAATATGCCCATTGAAATTTTACGAGTGCGTGATGATGACATTCCTGGACTGATTTTTGATGGCGTGGTCGATCTCGGCATTATTGGCGAAAATGTGCTGGAAGAGGCGGCGTTAGGGCGAATTTCAGCAGGCGAAAGCGCTGATTACCAAATGCTGAAACGCCTTGATTTTGGCGGCTGTCGTCTTTCGCTTGCCGTGCCACGTGAGATGCCTTACCGCCAACTCAATGATCTTCGCAACAATCGCATTGCCACTTCCTACCCAAACTTACTCAAACGTTATATGCAAAGCCAAAATGTCCCGTTTAAAAACTGTTTACTCACGGGATCGGTTGAAGTTGCGCCAGCAGCAGGGCTTGCCAATGCCATTTGTGATTTGGTTTCATCAGGTGCAACGCTGGAGGCCAACGGCTTACGCGAAGTGGAGGTTATTTACCGCTCTAAAGCCTGCTTGGTACAAAGTATTCAGCCGTTGGATTGCAAAAAACAGGCGTTAATCGACCGCTTGCTCACCCGTATCCAAGGTGTGCAACAGGCGGCGGAGTCAAAATACATTATGCTACACGCCCCGAAAGATCGCCTTGCAGAAATTACCGCACTTTTGCCAGGCGTTGAAAACCCGACCATTCTGCCCCTTGCCCATGACACCAACCAAGTGGCAATGCACGTCGTCAGCCAAGAAAATCTCTTTTGGGAAACGATGGAACAGCTCAAAGCCATTGGTGCAAGCTCCATTTTGGTGTTACCGATTGAAAAAATGATGAAATAGTGATGATGAGGGAAATGCTATGATTATTACAACCTTAGGGGATAATGCATATCCCTCTACTTGCAGCTATTTAGCAGCTCAAAAACAATACCTGGGTGAAAAGATTATATTATTAGATAGTTTTGAAGCGTGTTTGGAAAGCCTTAAAATTGGCAATTCTGATATATCTATTATTCCGGCAGCTTATCCTAAGCTAAACAGTATTATTG
>NZ_MLHL01000105.1 GCF_002000545.1 Rodentibacter trehalosifermentans
TCTACGTCAGCCCCAAATGAAATTTTAAGAAAGTAAATATCGCCAAACAAATGCTATGACTAAAATACACATCATCACTAAAATTTGGACCAATCTTTTCTTTGTTAATTTTTCTACTGCCATCTTCTTAAAGTGCCTATTTAATGTTAAAATCTTTGCGTTAGATCAATTTTACACTATCTTTAAAAAATATCTGAGGGTTAAATGAAAAATTTCGTTTCAGAAACTAAGGCAGGACGCCGAATTCAGTCAGGCGGCTGTGCGATTCACTGCCAGGATTGTAGTATTAGCCAACTTTGTATTCCTTTCACGTTAAATGAACACGAACTTGATCAACTCGATAATATTATCGAACGCAAAAAACCCATCCAAAAGTCACAAGTATTATTTAAAGCGGGCGATACACTTAATTCTATTTATGCCATCCGTTCCGGTACAATTAAAAGTTATACTATCAGCGAAGCCGGTGAAGAACAAATTACCTCATTCCACTTACCCGGTGATCTCGTCGGTTTTGATGCCATCACCAATATGCGACATCCAAGTTTTGCGCAAGCATTAGAAACCGCTATGGTGTGTGAAATTCCCTTTGATATTTTAGATGATCTCTCAGGTAAAATGCCTAAACTTCGCCAACAAATCATTCGTTTGATGAGTAGTGAAATCAAAAGTGATCAGGAAATGATTTTATTATTATCAAAAATGAATGCTGAAGAACGTCTTGCTGCCTTTATCAGTAACCTTTCAAGACGCTATTCTGCTCGAGGATTTTCAGCGAGAGAATTTCGTTTAACTATGACCCGTGGTGATATTGGTAATTATCTTGGTTTAACGGTTGAAACAATCAGTCGTCTCTTAGGGCGATTCCAAAAACTGGGCGTACTTTCAGTGCAAGGTAAATATATTACTATAAATGATATGAATGCTTTAATTGACCTTACTGGAACAAATAAAACAAAAATTACCATGATGGAATAAAAATAAGGCGTGATATTTTTCACGCCTTTCTTATTTAAAGAAAAGTTGTATCAAATCAGTTTTTCGGTGATCTTTTCTTGTCATAAAACAAATTCTTCCTTATGCTATGCAGCACTATCACGGAGGTTGTTATGAAATTTAAAAATATCCTGGTTGTTCTCAATCCTGATAATGAAAAACAATATGCGCTCGCACGGGCGGTTCGTCTTGTTAAAGAACAAGAAAATGTTGAAAAAGTGAAAATTACAACGTTATTGGCGGTTTATGATTTATCTTATGAAATGTCCGCTTTACTTTCTTCTGAGGAAAGAGAAGAAATGCATAAAACGGCCACTGAACAGCATCGTCAAGCCGTTCAATTTTATCTTGATAAATATGCCGATCCACAAATTGAATTTGAATCTCACATCGTTTGGAACAGTAATGAAGCTGAAGGAATTCGTGAGGAAGTCGAGAAAAATCAATATGATTTGGTTGTCAAATACACCAAAGATGAAGAAAGTTTAACTTCGCTTATTTTCACCCCGGTCGATTGGCAATTATTGCGTAAATGCCCTATTCCGGTTCTAATGGTTCGTGATGGAGATTGGAAACATCAACGCCGAATTTTAATTGCAGTAAATGTTTCCGGTGAACAAGATTATCAAGATGAATTTAATCAAGAGCTTGTGGCAACGGGAATGTCTTTGGCTGAAAATTTAAACCGAGGCAATGTACACCTGGTCGCAGCCTACCCGGTTACTCCAATTAATATGGCAATTGATTTGCCTGAATTTAATACCTCAGGTTACGAAAACAGTATTCGTGGACAACATTTAATTAATATGAAAACCTTACGCCAACAATTTGGGATAGATGAAGATCACACTCATGTGCGAGAAGGTTTCCCTGAAGATGTGATTCCCGAGGTTGCCAAAGAGATTGAAGCGGAACTTGTCATTCTCGGTACAGTGGGAAGAACCGGTTTATCTGCAGCATTGCTCGGTAACACAGCAGAACACGTCATCAGCAAGCTCAGCTGCAATTTACTTGCCATTAAACCCGCTAAAAAAGATGAGTAACATAAAAGTGCGGTCGATAAA
>NZ_MLHL01000106.1 GCF_002000545.1 Rodentibacter trehalosifermentans
AAAGGCTTGAGCTTGGCAAGCTCACATCCGCCCCGATGGTGCGAATTTCCCGCACACTTGCCGCCGACTGAGACTGAGCCACCCCAGTTCCCACTTTGCTGTTATCCGCAAGGGAAATTTGTTCCATCGCAAGATTGGCTTTCTCTGCTTGCGAAGCAAAGGTGCTGTAAGATTCCGTTTTAACTTGATTTAACGCAAGAGGGGTAATGGTGATGTTTTCATAATCATGTTTACCGTCCCATTTGCGTTGGTGATAACGCTTAAATCCACCACGCCAGCGGGAATAAGTCCATTCTTGTGTGCCTTTATCCACCACTTGGGTGATGCCCATTTCTTCAATATTGTTGATGGCTTGTGACAGGTTATTCGGATTATAAATCTGCCCGGAAGCAATCATTTGACTACGGTTATTTTCAACATCGCCGGTAAAGGTGATATCCCCTTGGCTTAATATTTTCCCCGGGTGCGTTTCCTTCACTTTCGTTTCGCTGAAAATACGTTCATTCACATAAATATCCCAAAAACGATAAAATTCTTTTCCGGCAAGTTTTCGGTTATGCTCAAGAATCGCAGCATCAAGCTGTTCAAAGGCTTGTTCATTTTCTTTTGCCCAATCAAAATGAGGTTTCATTTGCGCAGAATACGCCACCAGTTTCGTTTCATACTCGGCAAGGGCTTGTCGATAGGCAACCATTTTCGCTTCATACTCTTGCATCAGGCGAGCATAGTAATGACGGTTATACCATGTTCTTACTGGTAATTCCGGCTCTTCAGGGGGGTGTTTTAAGGTTTCATCCAGTCCGCTTAAATCCGGTCTTTCCGGTTCAGTGGATGGGGGGGTAATATTAAATGCCGCCCACACCAGATCATCACTTAAATAGAGGGCTTGCGGTTTTACTACACAGCCGGTGCGGGTTTGTTCGTCTGCACAGACTTCTTCATTGGGTTGAGGGAGAATATAGCCCTCAATTTTTCCATCTGCCGGGCGGGTTGCTGCCGTTTGATTTTTATACACCACTTTACCCGCACGACTAAAAGAGGCCCAACGAAGCTGATCGAAATTAATGCGTTCGCGACTGCCATTTTCTAATAAATAATGCTCGTTGAGGTCGCGTTGACGGTGAGTTTCTTCCAAACGGGTATCAATCCGTGCATTTTTATTGAGGGTTTCACGCACACCCAATTCAATGCCACGCCCCTCAATTAACGCGCCTTCATTAAGGAGTTTATCCCCCAACCCTTGTGCTTGATTGTGTTCATCAAGCGTGCGACCAAAAACAATTTGCCCTTCAGAGGCAAGCATCCCACCTAGTCCGTTAAACGCCCATTTTTGAGTAAAAACCGTTTTGCTGTTTTCTACTAAAGGGGCAGCAATATCAAGGCGATGTTTTGCCGCGACCACCGCAGATTTTATCGTACCATCCGCTTGTAATTCGTCCGTATTCAGGATTTTATTGCTGGCTTGTAAGGCAATATGTCCCCCATAAATTCGTCCTAAGCCAATATTCGTTAAGGTATCACCCACTTTGATAGCATTTTCTACAGAACCTTTAATCAATCCTTGGTTAACAAGATGTTGCGTAGCAGAAAGTGCGGTCTGTTTTCCTTGAATTTCTCCCGCTTCGGTGTTTTCAATATTTTGCGCATTTAATGTCGTGCCGCCCTCTGAAAGCAAGCCGGCATGATTAGTTAATTGACCTTGAGTGCTAAGGCTTAAACTGCTACGCCCCACTAAATCACGATGATTATCAAAAGCTTGTGCCAATTGGATTTGCGTATGATTGGCTTCAATATCGCCATCGCCCGATAATTCGTTAGCTTGAATGGTAAGTTGTTTTGCGGCGCTAATAGCCCCTTGCGTATTTTTAAGATAAGCATTATCGCCTTTAATATGAATATCGCCTGTTGAGAATAATTCCCCTTGTGTATTTTGAAGCATTTGAGCAATATTTAACACTTGAGAAGAAACCGAATAAATCCCACCTCGTTGGTTATCCAAGGTTTTCGCCTGCACCGCCATCTCACCGGCAAGTAAACCTTGCGTTGGCACAGCTTGTGCCGCCGCCTTCGTTTGGGCGTTCTCTAAGGTTTCCGCTCTCACCGTTAAATGGTGTTGTGCTTGAATAAGCGAACCGGTATCGCTCACCTTCCGGTTTTGAATCGCCCGGCTTATCGTCAATGTTGCCGAACCATCCGCCACCACAAGCCCCGCCTGATTATTCAAAGACTGCGCATTGAGGGTTAAATCTTTCCCACTCAATAAACGCCCTTGTGCATTATTGAGAAATTGCCCCGTTTGATTCAACACCATATTGCCGCCGGCAAGCACCAAGCCTTTTTCGTTATTTAACCCCTTTTCTAAATTCAGTGTAAAATCACGTAACCCTTGGCTTGCCCAACATCCGCCTTGATTTTCAACACGTTGTGCCGTGGCATTAATCCAATCCGCTTTTAAATCCGCCTGTTCGGTTGAGAGAGTTAAAGGCGTGTGCAACACCAACGCATTTTCCGCCATCAGGGTGGCTCGGTTAGCCTTAATACCACGCTGACGAGCAACAAGATGCACATCATATCCACCGGTTTGGCTCTCACTCACATCCACCTTGGCAGCTTGAATCGCCACCTTGCCTGAAGCAATATTTTTCCCTTTTGCTACCGTATGTTGCGCGGTGTTAATCTCCAGATTTTTTCTTGATGAGGTGTGATTGATTTCACTAGGTTTATCACTTTCCCCCACACCCGCCGCCAATATAGACGTGCCGGACGCCTCAACCGTATCGGCACCATAGCGAATATGTCCACCTGCAATTGTTGCACCGGTTTGTTCAATCTTATTTTTCGCACGAATATGGACATCACCTTGTGCCGTTTCCACTTTACCTTGTTGCACGAAATCAGATTGGGTATTCAGTTGCATCTGCGCCCGGCTGCTGATGACACCCTGATTGACAATCC
>NZ_MLHL01000107.1 GCF_002000545.1 Rodentibacter trehalosifermentans
AAAAGCGAAACCGACCCAAGGTTTAATATCGTCTACAAAATGACGGACAATTCATCCCGTTATTGTTCCTTCCCTAAACTGGAAAAAAGCGAAACGGTCGCCTACCGTTCTTGGGTGGATGAACGCATTGCGGCGAATTTCAAACGCGGCGAACTGACCACGCAAAACCTCAACGAGGTGCAGGCTTATGGCGTTTATATGCAAGGGGCAAATGCCAATGCTACCGATGAGCGGAATTACCCTGTCCGTTTCGCCGGAACCTTGTTAGTGTTACCCTCTGCCTATGGTGTGATGCAAAAATATACCCACTTCCGCACCGGCGAAGAATACCAACGCAACCGCAATATTGACGGCCGCACGTGGAGCGAATGGCGAAGAGTGGATGGGATTGATAAGGTATCAAAATCAGGCGATACCATAACCGGCACCTTATCCATTCAGGGCATTTTAAAGCTCACCCAAGGCAAAAAAACATTACACATTGAAGCCATGGCGAAATCCCAAAACAGCATGGGCAAAATCAGTTATCACAGTGAAAATGGCAATACTGAATTTGAGCAGGTGCTACAGAATAAAAATGGCACACTGGCATTGCTATCTGATTTACAACCGCTATCGGATTTATTCATCGGTGTGCCCATTCCCTATCCACTTGCCGCGATTCCTGATGGCTGTCTTGCCATGAATGGTCAGCGATTTGATAAAAATCGCTATCCGAAACTGGCGCAAAAATACCCTGAAGGCACATTGCCGGATTTGCGTGGGGAGTTTATTCGGGGTTGGGATAATGAGAGAGGGGTGGATTCGGAACGTGGGTTATTATCGGCTCAAGGGGATACAATCCGCAATATGACCGGATTTTTCAATGGTTCTCTACATAAACATTATAGCGACGGCTTTACAAAAGGTGTTCCCAATAAAGTTTATCTGGATGGTGTTTTTGGTTTAAACCCTAACAATCATAATATTGCGTTATCAACTGTTAATATAACAACAGTAAAAGATTATGCTGATGGGATTAACTTTGATGCAAGCCGGGTTGTGCCAACCGCAAGCGAAAACCGCCCACGCAATATCGCATTCCACTATATCTGCCTCGCCGCATAAGGAGCAACAATGACAATCAATTTTGACAATAACGGTTTTGCCCTTGAGAGCGGTGAAATCACGGTTTATACCACCGACCATAACGGCATTTTTAGACAAAAAACAACTGAATATGTAAGCGAAGGTGGTAGCCTTGCCGCCGGTAGTTATTTCGACGCGCCACCCAAAGCCAAAAAAGGATTTGTGATTAGACGACAAAAACACGGTTGGGATTATCTCGCAGATAATCGCGGTATGTATTACGACACGGAAACAGGCGCGCCGGTGGAGCACACCGAGTTTGGCGAATTACCGCAAAACCTCACACCAATCGCACCACTTACGGAACCCTGTAAATGGAATGGCGAAACTTGGGTAAAAGATGAAGAAAAACTGACCGCACTTTTAACTGAACAGCGCAAACGTGTCTTTGCGCAAATCGTGGCAAAACGTGACGAATGTGTAAACGGTGGGGTATATGTTGAGCGGATAGGAAAATGGGTTGATACAGACGAAAAAGGGCGCGCAACACTGGTTGAAATCAAAGCGGATTTTGATTTAAACGGCAAAGAGAATAGTTATACGCTCATTTGTTCGGACAACACGGCATACACACTTAACTTTGATGAGTTTAAGTCTGTCTGGGATGCCGTGAAAACCCTCAAAGAAAAGATGTTTGAAAACGCCTATATGCATCAAATTTTATTAGAGCAAGCGGAAAACCCTCTTGAATATGATTGGTCGATTGGTTGGAGTAAAACCTAT
>NZ_MLHL01000108.1 GCF_002000545.1 Rodentibacter trehalosifermentans
TACGGCGGTTCTTGCCGTCACTTCTGCGACAAAATATTCAAGGAATTTTCGCTGAATAGATTTCTTTAATTTACAATGACTTAAGGAATGTTTGCGATCTCCTTCACATTACCAAATTCATCCTTAGCTGTAATCTTGACTGCCTTGCCGTTACCAGAAGTAATCACCTCAACATGCTCTCCCGTTGACAACACTCGGTTATTTACTGTGCTTCTTGGATTTGTTACCACAGTTGTAGATGTAACATTAGATTTACCATGAAAATCCTCAAGAGCCTCTCTAACCTATTTCGCTTATAAACACCATTATTAATATAACTAACAGCATCCTGTTGATGTTTTAACGCACCTGCTGCATCACCAGCTTTCTCCGCCGACTTCGCCAGCTTCAATGCTTTCTTGGCTTCTTTTAATGGTTTTGTAATGATATCCGCACTAGGAGCCATGCCAACTACTGCCAGTGTGTAGTCAATGACACCTTCCGCTTCAGCAAAAGATTTTATATCACCCACAACCGGAACAAAATCTGCCAAAAATGCCGCAACATCGCCTGTGGTTTTAAGATTTTTTACAAGGTCAGGATGCTCTTTTTCAAAATCATCAATGATTTTTTGCTCTGCTGCAGTTTTTATCTCTTGCGCTTTTGCTGTTGCCGTCCAATCAACATCAGGCGACACATTGCCAATGATTGGAACGAGACTATTATTCTCCACCGCATCCTTCGCCGTTTTCGCCGCGATGATGGCGCCATCTGCACTGTTCGCCGCCGTGCCGCCCACAAGCCCCGCCGTCACTTGGCTTAAAGTAGAGACCGTGAGTTTTTCCTCTTGACTGAGCTGATTTGGGGATTTGTCGTATAAGGTTTCAGCGATAATGTTTGCGGCAACTTCGCCTGTTGCCGCACCGGCTGCCCCTGCAGCCACATTGCGATTCCCGGCATAGGCTTCCACCGCCCCCAAAGGGCGTGAGCGGTGAGGTTGAGCGCGGTGTTGACGTTGCCGTTCTTATCGGTGGTCGCTTCTTTAATTTGGTGGTTCACTGTTGGCGATAAGCCTGAGGCAATCACTTCCGCTACCGGTCTGCCACCAAGGGCAGTGCTGAGAACGTTGAGTGCAGAATCTAAAATTCTACGTTGGGTACCGCCCGTTTCCCATTCTTTCGCTTCTTTGTTTGCGCTGTCAAAGTTGGCTTTGGCTTGGCTAAGCAAAAAAACATATCAAAAATCAGCCGTACTTTATTTAATCAATGCTCAAACAACTAAAATTTAGAGATTTCAGAACTTTTTTGAAGCTGTTTCCATTCTTTCATCTTTTTCAAACCTTTATTACGAACACAGTTATATGCATCATCTTTGGAGACACCATGCAATAATTCGCCAGAATTAGGGTTAATATTACATTCTTCTAAAATAATTTTTTTCTTATTATCCTCCTCTTCTCTCTCTTAGGCTTAATGTTAACGAGAAACTATGTCTTAAATTATCAGCTTCCTTTTTGGTCCACCAAGTATCTTGCGCCCTAAGCCTACTTGTTTTACTAACATAACACCAACCACTTAATGAATCACATTTATGCATAAACAGAGAACATCCATTAAGACAAAAAATTGATAATAAAAGGGTTATTAATTTCATACCTTCTCTTTCTATTTTTTCTGGCTATAACGATATAATCCATTTTTCTCTAAGCAGAAATAAACTTCATTTTTCGTTTTACCTATTAATGATTCTCCTGTTTTTTGATCAGCTTTACATAGCTCAAAAATAGAATTTTTTTTCAGAAGACCTTTTTGGCCTTGTTTGTACCATCTTTCAGAACAACATTTTTCAGTTATTTTGTAAGATGGGTCTTTTATTCCCCAAAACATAATCTCTCTTGTTGGTTCTTTCACACACCAACCAGTAAGAGAGCTACATTTGTAGTAAGTATCTGGAAATAATGCTTCAAATCCAAATAAACAACTAGATAACAAAAATGCACAGAGTAAAATTATATATCTCATATTTTTCAGTTCAAATTCATCTTCTCATCTATAACTATTTTGATTGAAATTTTATTTTCTATAACCACTCCCAACTCTTTTTAATCCGTTGCTATATACGCATTTATATGCCTCACTCTTAGAAGTATTGTTTAATAACTTTCCTGAATAAGGATCAATATTACATTTTTCTAAAATTAATTTTTTCTTATTATTCTCTTCTTCTCTCTCTGTTGGACTTAAAGTTAAGGTGAAATTATGTTTTAAATTCTCAACTTCCTTTTTTGTTCGCTAAAAACCATATTCTTGGAATACTACTCGACTAGTTGTGCACCAACCACTTAATGCATCGCATTTATGCATAAACAGAAAACATCCGTTAAGTAAAAAGACAGAGAACAAAGGAATTATTAGTCTCATGTATAACTCCTTATTATTTCGTTCAAGAAAAAAAGTGCGATCAATATTCAGACTGTTTTTAAAACATATCAAAAATCAACCGTACTTTACTTAATCAAAGTTAAAGATTCTACAGAAGCAAAGATTTTAGAAAAGGCTTTTTCATACTATCTTGTCAAACCTTTACCATATACACACTTATACGCTTCATCCTTAGAAATATTACCTAATAATTTACCTGAATAAGGATCGATATTACATTTCTCTAGAATGACTTTTTTCTTATCATTTTCTTCTCTCTCTTGGACTCAATGTTAAAGTCACATTATGTTTTAAGTTATCAGTTTCCTTTGGCGCCCACCACGAATCATATTCTTGAAATATAACCCGACTAGCTCTACACCAACCACTTAATGAATCACATCTATGCATAAATAAAAAACAACCACTAAGACCAAAACAAACTAATAGTAATATCAATCTCATAAGTTACTATCTCTTAGAACCCGTTTCCTTACAAGTTGGATATGTAGGGTACTTCTTACATCCCCATGGTTTTACATCTGGTTTACTATGTTTTTTTCTCCATTCTATACATACAGGTCTATCCCACATTGTCATTTCCTCACAAACCGGTCCACCTTTTAAATACCAACCTTTACTTTCCATGCAAAGATTTACTTTGGGATTATCGCTTTCACCACTGACAAAATCCATACCGCACGCCTTCATATCTCCTTCTTTTCTATCTACATATTTTACTAAAGCATGTTTATCTGACTTTGGGTAAATTTCATCGAAATTATGTAATCGCCAATGATCAGATTGAGGTGCAGGTTTAAATCCACCAAAAGAGCACCCTAAGAAAAACAACGATAAAACTATTGGTGAGTATTTCATTTTTCAACTCCTTTATTTATTTGATTTAATTCAAAAATTGTTGTCTCATTCCCCATTTTTAGATCACCTTCAATAAAAGAGCAATGAAAGGAAAAATATATCGCATTTTACACTCCGTCTATTTTCACAAATTACACTTTCCTTTATCCCATTTAGGATCTTGCGTTCCACAGTCAGAATAATAAAGACGAATATAACCTTTCTCTAACATACATGTTTCAAACTTTTTAATTACAGTTGGAACAATAACGCCATTATTATCTCTCTCATTTTTTATTTGAAATTCATTGTTAGCGCGAGAAATATTAATTCCACCACAGAATTTAACATCATTCCAACGAGTATTTGCATTAGTCTTTCCAATCTGATCTTTCTTTTGAAAATAGGCAACATATGGAAAGTCTTTTCCTCTGTTTTGATAACATCCAGAGGAAACTGTCTGAATAATAGGTCTAAAACATTCATCTTCAAAAGAATATAAGCAACCACTTAGCAGAAATACAAAAAATATTAATAATATTCTTTTCATATTAATGCCCTCCTAGCTTAAATAGCACTTCTATCATATCCGAACTCATTAGATCTGATAGAGCAAATGGTGCTGAAATAGGAATTGCTATTTCCGTTGTTCTGTCAGCAAAAAACTGTTGAGTATTATTTTTTTGAGAAGTATTACCTTGTTTATCATACCATCTAGGTAATTGCCCTCCTAAATAATCATGAGTCCCAGCAAAACTTTCAACTAACATATCTGAAAAATCACCTTTCTTATATGGAATAACAACATTGAATACTCAGAAATTACACTTGCCAGCATTCCATTTTGGATCTTGAGTTCCACATCTGGCAGGAGACAAGAGAATATATCCCTTATTAAGCATACAAGAATAAAAATTCTCTTGTTTTTTAATTGGAATATTCTCTTGATTGTAATCCATATATTTTCCACCACAAGAAACGACATCTTTCCAACGTTGATTACTATCCGTTTTTCCTAAACTATATGGCTTTTGATAGCGAGCGACTGAAGGAAACACTTCTCCTTTATCAACGCAATTTACCATCTGTGGCGTATATATACACCCGTTTGAATACCAACATCCATTCAATAAAAGAACAATGAAAGGAAAAATATATCGCATTTTACACTCCGTTTATTTTCACAAATTACACTTTCCTTTATCCCATTTTGGATCTTGAGTTCCACAATCAGCATAATAAAGACGAACATAACCTTTGCTTAACATACAAGCTTCAAATTGCTTAATCACTGCGGGCTCAATCGCACCATTTTTATCCCTTTCATTTTTAATTTGAAATTCATTATTCGATCTAGATATATTAATTCCTCCACAAGCCTGCACATCATTCCAACGAGTATTTACATTAGTCTTTCCAATCTGATCTTTCTTCTGAAAATATGCGATATATGGAAAACTTTTTCCTTTATCAACACAATTTACCATTTGGGGAATATAGAAACATCCTTTAGAATAGAAACAACTTCCTAATAAAAACGTACTGATTAATAAAAGTAAATTTCTCATATCAATGTCCTCCTATTTGCATTAGGACTTCTAGGAAATCAGAGGACATAACATCCGCCATTGCAAAAGGAGCTGATACAGGAATTGCCAAGACAGTAGTCCCTAGAGCTAAAGCACTTTGAACAGGTGTTTTTTGCGAAGTGTTACCAAGTTTATCGTACCATTTCCACACTTGCCCTCCCAATAAATCATGAGTACCCGCAAAAGATTCCACTGCAAAATCTGAAAGCGAACCTATTTCATACGGGAATCGTTTAAAATGTAGATTCCATTCGCCCTTAACCGATTGAAAACCTCCTGTTTCGCCATATAACCCTCCAGCTTTTTCATTTTGCACAGGATCTATCGCATCTTTAAGTGTATAGTTATTAGTTCCATTGAAAGTCAATGACCCATCATCATTCTGAGAACAACTTCCCATTCCGCTATTACAAATCACATCAACATCAATCCTCACTCCCCCCAATTTCACTCCATCAAAATAACCACTATCATAGCTATCATTACGAAGAATCTGCCCTGTTTTCGCATCTTTAATACCCTTGAATAATCTTGAGTTTTTCAATGTTTCTTCCCTCATCTTCGTTGCTGCTAACTGCAATGTCCCTTGGGTTATCGCCACATCAGGGGAACCCGCTACAATCCCTACCACCGTTTCAAGCAAGCGTTTTTGATATTGTAATTTATAAATTTCATTATAAAGTGCGGTCTTTTCTTCCTCTGTTTTTGCTTCCTTAATTTGTTTTCTTAAATCCGCTTGTTTAGGGAGAACATAACTATCAATCGCTGAAAACGCATTCTTACGAAAATCTTTGGGGCTGACGTA
>NZ_MLHL01000109.1 GCF_002000545.1 Rodentibacter trehalosifermentans
GAAAGTGCGGTCAAATAATCCGTTACTTTGGCAAGAATAGCAATGTAGGGATCAAAATGGTGCGACGGTGTAGTATTACCCGAGAAGAGATCTTCTTTAAATTGTCGGGCAATCAAACGGGTGTTGGGATATTCCTTGGAGTAGGCTTCTAACAGCAAAATTTTCAGCACTGATTTATAAGGCGAGTCAATCCCTTTGTATAACTGCCATAGGCTTGCACCAAAATATTCTTTTGCGGAAAATTGCCCCAACCCGCCAAAATCCACCCAATCTTGTGGATCCAAGGTGCCTTCCCGAATACGCTTTTCTACCTCGTTTTCATACTCTGCTTCATCATCGACCCACAAATGCAACCATAGCAAAGGTTTGCCCGCCAAGCGTACAGCGGAACGATAAAACTCATCAAGCAACAACATATACTGTGTCGATCCGCTATTTTCATTAGTGAGGAGAGCCGTGTTGTGATTTGGGCGAAAACGTTGTTGATCCATCAAATAAAAGTTAATTTCTACCTCAAACTGCATCGCCCATTCTTTAATTTTTTGCGTTTTTTGTGTAAGTAAATCCCGTTCGTCCTCCGTTAAATCGTCAGGATGACAAATCCAAGTATCCAAATCGGAATGGCTTGTCTGAGTAATAGAACCGAAACTCCCCATCACATACAGTCCTAAAATAGGCGGGTCGGCGCAATAAATTTGGCGTTTAATTTGTTCGTAAAATGCCGGGTATTCGGTTAAAAGGAATCGTTGCTGATAATCAGACAAATGAAACCCGGCAATACCACAGGGAGATTGCACAACATAACCGGGTAAATGCGGGTGATTTAATTGAAGCAATAAAGGGAGCAAAGACAATACGTGTTGTAACCCGTCACCGGAACCCAATAACGCACGTTCCAAACGGCGTTTATCAAGGGTCTCCACAAATTTTCTTGCCCGATTGAGATCATATTTCAATACGGTATCCTACCGGATAGAAAAAACTGGCGATACTGTACCACTTCAAGCCGCCGAAAGCAAAGAATAGCTACCCAACGCTAACAACATTTGCTATATTCCCTACTTGATCTTTACCCATAAACCTTAAATTATGAAACATTCATCTATGCCAACAAAATTTAGCGGATTCGCTTGGGGACTTGCCGTTTTCTGTATGCCGGTTTTGCTTTGGCCGCTTGCCTTGCTGGTGTCGACAGGTTTTGCTAAAAATCCGGCACTGACGGAGGAACAAATCAATTTGTTTT
>NZ_MLHL01000011.1 GCF_002000545.1 Rodentibacter trehalosifermentans
CACCGGTGTGCTGACAGCCAAGGTCAACCCCGATTGTTTATACTCATGTCGCTCACGGGTGTTGATGATATCTTTCCCCGCTTCCACTTTCACGCTCGCCCCTTCAATATCAATGCGGTTTTCTCTTGGGGTGATAAGGTCAGTACCCAGCACATTAGCATGATTGCCGGCTTGGATTTGAATGTTGCCCTTCATACTGCCTAAGGTGCTGCGCGCATCGGATTGTGTCCAACCTTCACTTTCTAAATGGTGTTTTTCCGATTTCGAGCCAAAGGTTATCCCGCCACCACTGCTAAACACCCCTGAGGTTTTCTTGGTTTCTTTGTGGATGTTTTTGAAGTGGTTCGTATCCGCCGCGATATCTACATCATGTCCGGCTTGAATGATTAAATCCTTCTCTGCAATGGCTTGTACGCCTTTGCCTTTCACGTCATTGCCGGCTGAGAGAACCACTTCTTTACCACTCACTTGTGTGCCAAGTTGGGTGTCCGATTGTTGCCGGTCAAAACTCGTTTTGGTGACTTTTGCCACACTGCCGCTTTTGGTTTTGTGGAACTCTTCAAAATCCCGACTTTCTTTCGCACCATTGAGCACTAAATCGTTTTCGGCAAGTGCGGTCAGTTTGGCATCACTTTCAAGCACCGCACCTTCGGAAAGAAGGTTGTTGGCAGTCAGTGTCACATCGCCTTTGCTTTTAATGTGGGAAACCACCGCTTTTTCCACTTTTTCATTGCGGTAGTGATTGCCCGTACCGAGTTTTTCATCAAAGCCTGTTGAAAGTGCGGTCAAATTCAGGTTGTTTTTGGCTTGAACAACCGTATCACCTTTGCCGTCATTAAGAATATCCGCACCTTGAGCGTTGAGGTTGTTGGCGGAAAGATGCAATTTGCCCGCTTCGCCTTTCACATGGAATAACGCTTGGCGGGCAAGGGTGGTTTGACTGCGTTGGAAGCCTGCGCCGCTTACCTTGGTTGTTGAAGTGGTGCTTTGGTGATGCAAATCACCGCCCATATCCACAAGCAAGGCTTTTTCTGCTTCAACGATGCCGCCAAGGTTGTCAAAATTACCTTTCGTTTGAATGCCCACTTTCTCACCACTAATCAAGCCTTCATTCACTAAACTGTCGGTTTTAAGAAGCGCAAGGTTGCGACCGGCGATGGTACCGCTGTTACGGAGGCGGTTCGTGCGTAAATCAATCACCTCCGCTGAAATCAATGCCCCTTGCCCGTTCACATCGCCCGGTTGCGCCATGGCATACACCCGTGGTGCCACCACTTTCACCTTTTTACCACTCGGAAGTTCCACGGTTTTTTCTTCAAACCACACAATATCAGAGGTTAATTGTGCCACTTGCGATGCAGAAAGGGCGACACCCGGTGTCAGGTTGAATTTTTTCGCAAAGGTGATGCCGTTATCCATCAAGCCCTTATATTGGCTTTCTAAATCTTGATA
>NZ_MLHL01000110.1 GCF_002000545.1 Rodentibacter trehalosifermentans
GGTTCTTTGGCAAGCACTTGGCTGAGGTAATAATTTTGACCTTGCCATTTGATTTCGCCGTTTTGTCGAACTTGGCGAATTTCCGCTTGCTCATTGTATTCATAGAGTGCTATTTTGCCCGTATAAGTTCGAAGAGAAGGCGTATAGCATTCAGCGGGTGTTTTTCGTTTAATGCCTTCATGTGAACGGTCATGATTATATTCATCACGAAACGCATCTAGCACGACTTGTTGGGCATTGAAGTCATATTCCAGTTTGGTTAAACGGGCGTTTAAGCTCGCTTTTAAACTGCGATGCATTCGCTCGTGTCGCCCATTTTGTTCAGGGTGTCCGGGCTGAATGCGTTCAGGGCGAATGCCTAAGTCAATCCACCATTTGGATAGTCGGCTAAGCCCACCCAATGCACTGGAGGCAAAAGGCGAACCGTTATCAGAACGAATGGTGCAAGGTAAACCGAACTCGTTAAAAAGCTGTTCAAACAAGCGGATAACCGCATCGGCTTTAGTGTTGGGTAAGCCTTTGCACAGCAATAAATAGCGACTGAAATTATCACTTACCGTCAGCGGATAACAAAGCTTTTTATTGGCTATTGGAAACTGCCCTTTGAAATCAACGCACCAAGTTGTATTCGGTGCATCGCAGGTTTCAAAAGGCAATGTGTCTGTTGCGGTATAACGACGACGTTTTCTCGGCTTCACCAAGCCCGCTCGCCGTAAAATTAAATCACCTGTGCTATCTGCCGGACACGGTGTATTGGGATAACAGCGGGCGAACATATCGAGTCGCTTTTTGGCTCCCCAATCGGGACGTTTAATCCGCTCGGTAATCAACCAATCACAAATCCATTGTGGTGTCGCATTGGGGCGGTGATGAGGCTTTCGAGAAAGCTCTTTCAAGCCATTAAATCCCATCTGTTCGTGGCGTTTAATCCATTTATCAGCCGTTGGACGACTAATGCCAAACTGCTGACACAGGCTGGTTTTTGTATAATCTTGGGACAACCAGGCTTTAATAAATAACACTCTTTGTTCCATTATATTCGTTTCTTTCCAAGGCATCTTATTTCTCCACGAGAATTTTGATGCAAGTTTACAAGATTGTAATGTAAACGATGTATTTGGGTTATGATGTAAAGGATGTTATCAGGTTGTACC
>NZ_MLHL01000111.1 GCF_002000545.1 Rodentibacter trehalosifermentans
CTTTTGGGGTGCAGATCACTTTGCGCACTTCTTTCGTTTTAGGAGTAATCATTATGATGATCGATAAACGCCTGATTAATACTGTGGCGGAGAGCAAAAAATGGATTGCAATAACCGTGCTGTGGAATTGGCTTGCATTAGCCGGTGGTATTGTTACTGCGGTGGTATTTGCCTATGTGTTGCAAACCGCATTTTTGCATAAACTTAGTGTACCAAGTGCGGTTGGTTTTGGCGCAATTTTGATTGTGGCACTTGCCCTGCGAGTTTTCTCCGGTAAAAAATCCGTACAGGCATCTTATTTTGCCAGCACAAGAGTGAAGCACGAATTGAGAAGTTTAATCTACCGTAAATTATCAGCAATGCCATTGAATCAGGTGAATCAACAATCCACATCGAATATCATTCAGGTAGCATCTGAAGGGGTGGAACAATTAGAAATTTACTTCGGACGTTATTTACCACAACTATTTTATAGTTTGCTTGCCCCGCTCACGTTATTTCTATTTTTAGTGTTTTTTAATGCACCGACCGCATTAATTTTACTGGTGTGTGTACCACTTATTCCCCTATCCATTATCGCAGTGAATAAAATTGCCAAAAAACTTTTAGCAAAATATTGGGCGATCTATGTGGGGCTGGGCAGTAGTTTTTTGGATAATTTACAAGGTTTGATTACGTTGAAAATTTATCAAGATGACGGCTATAAAGCCAAACAAATGGATGCGGAAGCGGAGCAATTTCGCACGATTACAATGAAAGTGCTGACGATGCAGCTCAACTCCGTTTCATTAATGGATTTGCTTGCCTATGGCGGTGCAGCGGTGGGGATTTTGACCGCACTTTTACAATATCAATCGGCGCAAATCAGTATTTTGGGCGTAATTTTGTTTATTTTGCTCGCCTCGGAATTTTTTATTCCTTTACGCTTATTGGGTTCTTTTTTCCACGTGGCAATGAATGGAAAAGCCGCCTCCGATAAGATTTTTACCTTACTTGATACGCCGGTCGAAACTCAACAAAGTGCGGTCGATTTTGCTGCTAAAGATAAGGTGAAGGTGGATATTCAAGATTTACATTTTTCCTATTCCCCGGAAAAAACGGCTATTCAAGGTTTGGATTTAACGATTCATCCAAACCAACTCACTATGTTTGTGGGGAAAAGCGGTTGCGGCAAATCCACTTTGGTTTCTTTGTTGATGGGTTTTCACAAGCCGCAACAAGGGGAAATTTGGTTTAATGGACAAAACGCCGCTGAAATTGACCGCACTTCTTTCTATGAAAATGTTTCGTTGGTAAGCCATAGTAGTTATGTGTTTAAAGGCTCATTACGGGAAAATATGCAGATGGCAAAAACCGATGCCACTGACGAACAAATTTACCAATGTTTGGAACAGGTCAATTTAGCCGATTTTGTGCGTGAAAATGGTGGTTTAGCGATGCCTTTATTAAGTCGGGGGGCAAATTTATCAGGTGGACAAATTCAACGCCTTGCCTTGGCTCGGGCATTATTGCATAACGCCAGTGTTTACATTTTTGATGAAGCCACCAGCAATATTGATGTAGAAAGTGAAGAAGTGATTTTGAAATTTATCCAACAATTTAAACAACACAAAACCATTGTGATGATCTCCCACCGCCTTGCTAATGCCGTAAATGCGGATTGCATTTATGTGTTGGATAAAGGCAGATTGATTGAACAAGGCACGCACACCTCGTTAATGGCAGAAAATGGGGCTTATGCGGAAATGTTCCAACAACAAAAATCTTTAGAGCAAATTAGAGAGGTGGCAAATGCGTAAAAACGGATTTTTAGTGATGTGGCAGTTGCTCGGGTTGGTGAAACCCCTCGCCCATATTATGATTTTCACCATCACAATGGGAACCCTAGGTTTTCTTAGTGCGATTTTCATTATGGTGCTGGGGGCGACGGGCTTGGCACATTTGCTCGGTTTTGATGGGCATTTAAATTTAACCCAAATTTTGACCGCACTTATCGCCCTTGCCGTTGCCCGTGGTATTTTGCGTTATTTAGAACAAATGTCCGGTCATTATATTGCTTTTAAATTGTTGGCATTATTGCGTGATAAAGTCTTTTCCGCCTTGCGCCGTCTGGCATTTGTGAAATTGCAAGATAAGCAGGCTGGGCAACTTGTCTCATTGGTGACAAACGATATTGAATTGCTTGAAGTCTTTTACGCCCACACCATTGCGCCGATTATGATTGCCTTTTTTACTTCAGCGATCTTAGTCGTAGTATTTGCTCATCTTTCCTTGTGGTTTGCCTTAGTCGCATTCGTGGCATATCTTTGTATTGGCGTGGTTTTACCGATCATCACCACCCGATTAGCCCGTGAAGACGGCAGACAATATCGCGAGCAGGTGGGTGAAATGAATGACTTTTTCCTCGACAGTATTCGTGGTATGAAAGAAATTCAGCTTTTCAGCTATGAGCAGAATCGTTTAGAGGAAATTCAACAGCGTAGCCAAGCCATTGATAAAGCTTTCCGAAAAATTAAGGATCAAGAAGGCAAAGTGCGGGTTTATACCGAAATTGCCGTGTCCGTCTTCAATATCATCATTTTATTTACCAGCTTGATTTTGTTCTATTTAGAGGAAATTAATTTTGCCAATTTTTTAACAGGCACGATTTTATTAATGTCGAGTTATGGTCCGGTGATTGCCTTGAGTAATCTTTCCAGTAATTTATTACAAACTTTGGCATCCGGTGAGCGGGTATTGAGCTTGCTGGCGGAACAACCTGTACTAAAAGATGTAGAAAGTGCGGTCAATTTGGAAAGTGTTTCCGAAATTAGCGTAGAAAATCTGAGTTTTTCTTATGCTGATGAACAAATTCTCACGGACATTAATTTTCAGTTACGAAAAGGTCAAATTCTGGGGATTCACGGCAGAAGCGGTAGTGGCAAAAGTACCTTATTAAAACTTCTAATGCGTTTTTACGATCCGCAGCAGGGGCAAATTTCCATTAATAATACGCAACTTTCCAACATCAATACCGCAAGCCTGCGTGAGAATATGGCATACATCACCCAACAAACCTATATTTTCAACGATACCATCGAAGAAAATATTCGCCTTGCCCACCGTTCCTCCACACAAGAACAAATCGTTGAAGCGGCAAAACAGGCATCCATTCACGATTTCATTATGAGCCTACCGGAGGGGTATCAAACCAAAATGACAGAACTGGGCGGCAATCTTTCAGATGGCGAAAAACAACGTATCGGCATAGCCCGTGCTTTTTTACACAACGCTCCGATTATTTTATTGGATGAACCCACCAGCAATCTGGACAGTTTAAACGAAGCAATCATTTTACAATCTCTACTTCAGGTGAAGGCGGATAAGCTGATTATTCTCGTCAGTCATCGTCAATCCACTATGGCTATTTGTGATCAGGTGATTGGTATTGAGAATGGGCGGATGTCCTAATGAAAAGTGCGGTTGAAAATGACCGCACCTTTTATATGATTTTACTGGTGGCTGTTGCGTTTTTGTCCTAATTAAACAATAATTCTTCAATACTAACCAACCATTACTACGCTCTATGAAATCATTCCTTTCGTTTTTACCCCTTAGTGCTGCCTTTATTTTTCCTCCTTTTCTTTATGCAACCCCGAATCGCTTACCAA
>NZ_MLHL01000112.1 GCF_002000545.1 Rodentibacter trehalosifermentans
GGATTGTCAATCAGGGTGATATTCCGGCACAGCAACATATCGATATCACTACGACAAAAACCTTTGATAATGAAAAAGGGGCAACGGTGGTTTCGCAACAAGGCTCTCTTAAGGTGAAGACGAAAGGGGCGGTAACACAAAACGGGCAGCTTTCTGCGAAACAAGCCCTTGAGGTCAAAGGCGCTTCCTTTTCACAAGCCTCAACAGGTGAAATTGTTGCAGGGCAAGTGCGTTTTGAAACCGTCGGCGATGTGGTTAATCGAGGGTTAATAAATAGTCGTCAAACGGTAAATGACAACACGGAACAGCGTGAATCTGTTTCGGCGAAAACGGTGATTAAAGCCTCACAAATTCAAAACATTGGCAGTGGACGGATTTATGGTGATACGGTGGCGTTAGGTGCGAACAAGATTGAAAATCTTGATGAAAAAGAGGAAAACGGCACACTTTCTTCCGCCACCATTGCAGCTCGTAAAAAACTCATATTGGGCGCCAATCGCGTGTTAAATCAAAGTCGATTTTACACGGGCAATACCGATGATGGCGTAGCGATGTTAAGTTTTGGTATCTTTTCTATCGGTGGCGCATTGGATGACCGGGATGAATTGATTGGAAAAGCGGTCCGGGTGGAAAATCGAAGTGCATTAATGCAAGGTCACCGTGGCGTTTGGCAGGCGGATGAGGTATTACAAACCAATGACTTTTTTGTCACCGAAGTAAAACCGATTGTTGATGAAAAAGTGAATTGGCATTATATCGTACCAAAGGGGGAATCGGAGTCGGGTTTTCATTTAGCTGTGCGTTTGCTTGAACGTTATGCTTTATCTCGGGGGCGGGATGGGTATATTCTCAACCACTTACCGAACAAGGTTGAAAAACCGCAAGCCAACACGGATGTCACCTCTTTTTTATTACCTTCCGTCACCCTCTGCCAAGACAAGGAATGTGATATTGCGCCTGAAAGCTATTATTTACCTAATGACCCGGCGTGGGATGTTTTTGGGCTTTATACGCAGCAACGTGCGAATACAGCTCAGATATTAAGAAACGCCAAGGTACCGGTTGCCCCGATAAAGCCGAGCGAACCGGCTAATTTAGCCGGCTTAGACGAACAGGCTAAACGAGAGTATCAAGCGAAATGGGATGATTACGAACAAGCCTTAAATACTTATCAGGCTGAAAAAGCCATGTTTGATGAAACCGTGAAGCCGCTTTATATACAATGGATGAAAGATAATGAAACACAGTTTCAGGCATTGGCGGCTTCTGTTGAAAAACATAATCAGGGTATTGCTCGTTATTTAGGCAAGAAAATTCCCGATTATTGGATAACGAATGTCAATCGAAAAGTGATACAGGCAAGTACGGTAACGCAAAGCCAGCCGGGGAAAATTCTGATGACCGAGGATTTAACCGTAGAGGCAGATAAAATAACCAATGATAAATCCCAAGTGATATTAGGCGGGGCATTACATTTACTGAGGGCAGAGTTTGATAACATTCAACAAGACGGTGTGCAATATACCGAACTTTATGGCGATAAGAAATACAGTTATTTGAAAAAACGCAAGAGCAAAACCGGAAGTGGACGCAATAAATATAAACGCCGTGAGGATAGCCACACCCAAGGATTGCTGACACAAGAACGCAAAAGCATCACGCTCCCTGTAGCGAATGTCTTTACGGATTATGAATTTGATAAGACGGAACTCACTCAACCTAACGACAAAGGTGTGAATCTGCCAAGCTCAAGCCTTT
>NZ_MLHL01000113.1 GCF_002000545.1 Rodentibacter trehalosifermentans
AGTGCGGTCAATTTTTCACGTGTTTTTTAAATACCTTGTGTCAAACGCTCAAACACCGCAATACTCATTGGGGTTTGGCTTTTGATTAACAGGATATGATTGACCCGCCTTACCAACTGCAATGTATAATTCGAAAAACGCAAAGTGGTATCCGTCCAATCTAAATAACTGTATTGGGTTTCCAGTAAATTTTTACGGTCGGAAAATTGAGGGATAAGATAAAAATAATGATGTAAAGCTTGATGGTAATCAGAGAAAGATACTTCTTCGATGTAGAATATTTTTCCTTCCCTTTCAATATGTTGTGAACGTACTAGCTTACCACGTTGTAATAATCGTGCGGGCTGCTTACCAATAAGATAAAAAATAGTAATGGTAATAATGAGTGTGATGAGAATCCACATATCCGACTTGTCAAAAAGGTTGTCTGAAAACCATTTTCAGACAACCAAATTTAATTAACGCACTAGGTTAAAACTACCTTCCAAATTCAAAAAGTCGTGATTTGGTAAAGTAATATTGGTAAAGACTTTATTTTGATTAAAATCTTCAACGTGAACAACGGTTGAACCGTCTGGTTCTTTCCAGTAAACCATAAACACGCCACTTGCCACTTCTTTTGCCGTATATTCTACGGTCACCACCGGCTCAGCAACCGGTGCGGCATTACCAATACTGGTAAATTCCATCGTTTTTCCATCCGCTTTAAAATCAAGATGATAAGCGAGATCACCAAAACGGGCTTCATAAATGTGACCGATAGCCGGATAGTTTGATTGTGCCATAGTTTTTCTCCTTATTTATTTGACCGGAAACATTGCATGCCCATTGGCTGATTGTGCCGCCGGCACTTCTTCTTGCATCACGTCCCAATGTTCAACCACTTTGCCGTTTTCCAAACGGAAAATATCCACGGCTAACATGGTTTTACCCGCCCAACCGGTATAGCGACCATGCACCATCACATAATCCCCGTCTTCCATAATGATGCCTTGTTCATAGCTCATCGCTTGTGCATCAGGCGATTGGATAAAACCGCGTAAAACATCCAAACCATTAGGCATAGAGGGATTATGTTGAATCATATCCCCCGCCCAAAAGGTTTCGGCTTTTGCCACATCCTTTTGGTTGAATACCACATCCAAGTAATCACTAATGATTTTTGCATTAGACATAAAATTTCCTCTTAGATTAAATAAATGTAAAACACCTTACCATCAGACTAAACCGAACCCAAATCCCACCCAACCAAGGCAAGGCAAGGCAA
>NZ_MLHL01000114.1 GCF_002000545.1 Rodentibacter trehalosifermentans
CTGATGCCGCAGCTTCGGTGCTATATTTGAGCCCCGTTACATCTTCCGCGCAGGCCGACTCGACTAGTGAGCTATTACGCTTTCTTTAAATGATGGCTGCTTCTAAGCCAACATCCTAGCTGTCTAAGCCTTCCCACTTCGTTTCCCACTTAATATAAACTTTGGGACCTTAGCTGGCGGTCTGGGTTGTTTCCCTCTCCACGACGGACGTTAGCACCCGCCGTGTGTCTCCTGAGTATCACTCTTTGGTATTCGGAGTTTGCATCGGGTTGGTAAGCCGGGATGGCCCCCTAGCCGAAACAGTGCTCTACCCCCAAAGGTGTCCGCTCAAGGCTCTACCTAAATAGATTTCGGGGAGAACCAGCTATCTCCCGGTTTGATTGGCCTTTCACCCCCAGCCACAAGTCATCCGCTAATTTTTCAACATTAGTCGGTTCGGTCCTCCAGTTAGTGTTACCCAACCTTCAACCTGCCCATGGCTAGATCACCGGGTTTCGGGTCTATACCTTGCAACTATTCGCCCAGTTAAGACTCGGTTTCCCTTCGGCTCCCCTATGCGGTTAACCTCGCTACAAAATATAAGTCGCTGACCCATTATACAAAAGGTACGCAGTCACCTTACGGCTCCCACTGCTTGTACGTACAAGGTTTCAGGTTCTCTTTCACTCCCCTCACCGGGGTTCTTTTCGCCTTTCCTTCACAGTACTGGTTCACTATCGGTCAATCAGGAGTATTTAGCCTTGGAGGATGGTCCCCCCATCTTCAGACAGGATATCACGTGTCCCGCCCTACTTCTCTCAAACTTAGTCCTTCCCAACAATTTTCAGATACGGGATTATCACCCTCTATGATTCAACTTCCCAGTTGATTCTCTTAATTGATGAGATAATATTTGATGGCTCCTCCGCTTTCGCTCGCCGCTACTCACGGAATCTCGGTTGATTTCTTTTCCTCGGGGTACTTAGATGTTTCAGTTCTCCCGGTTTGCCTTTCATTACTATGGATTCATAATGAAATGATAGATTCTTCATCTATCGGGTTTCCCCATTCGGATATCTTGGATTAAACGCTTCTTATCAACTCATCCAAGCTTTTCGCAGATTAGCACGTCCTTCTTCGCCTCTGATTGCCAAGGCATCCACCTTGTACGCTTAGTCACTTAACTATACAACCTCAAAAGTTCTCGTCCTTTCCCTCGATATCACACTATCAGGAAAAGTGCGGTCAATTTGAAGCCGATTTTTCGTCAACTAAACACTTGATTGCTTTTGTTCAATCAAGATTTTTCTTCTTACTCAGACTTTTTCTTATCGGTCGTTTTACGCCCGACTTGAAAGTCTCTTCAGTTTTCAGCTTGTTTCCGTGTTTTTAAAGAACAATAAGAT
>NZ_MLHL01000115.1 GCF_002000545.1 Rodentibacter trehalosifermentans
ATAAAAAATGATCCTGATTATATTAATTATCAAGAAAATACCCCTGTGTTATCTTCAGGAGATAAATTATCAATAAAAGAAAGAGCAAAAGGAGAATTACTAAATAACATTTTTTGGTTTGTTCGACCCGCTGGACTGATAGGTAGACCTGAAAATCCCAAAGAATTTGAGGCCGCTATAATTGAGCCAATAAAAGAAGCTATTGCTCGTGAAAATGAAATTATATTAGAAAGAGAAGAAAAAATAACGAGAATAAAAAAACAGTATGAAAATCAAATTAATTTGAGAAAAGAAGAATTAAAAAATTATCTACAGGCTCCTATATATTATTTAAGTGATTTTGGTAAAAAAATTTCTGAGAAGGGTATAAATTGGGGGACATATTCTGACTTAACTATCTGTTATGGAACCTATAAGAATCCTAATATAATAAGATTTACGGAGCCTTATGTTGACAAAAATTTTGGATACACGGTAACAGATGTTGTATATACTCTTGATATTGAAGAATTACCTGAATTAAAAGGGCTTTTTTCTGAAGCTAATTTTAAATTATTTTATCAAGAATATTATCTGGATAAGCTAAAAAAACAGCAACATAAAATCAAGCTGGTTTTAGGTGGAAATGGATGGTATATAGAGTAATTCTACTTTTTATATTAGAAATTAGGAGGTTATCGGATAAACGATAGACCTCTTTTTTATTTTGTAGTTTTTGTGCTGTATTCTAGATCAAAATTATAGAACGCCTAATTTTTAACAATATAAAGTCGATTTTATTTAATGAAATTGGATAAAAAATTTAGATAACTTATTGATTCTCTGGGAGTGGAAGGGGTTCCGGTTCGCCTAAAAAATAAGGTTGAATCCCTAAAATTAAGTCAAAGAGTGCCTTTATACGGGCAAATATTTCTCGAATGCGGGTGCCAAAGTAGACTTCCGGTTGCTTTGCGGTGAAGCAAATAGCATCAATATTGTGATATTTTGCAATCAACAATGCGCGTTCGCAGTGAAATTTTTGACTGATGATAGTATAGGCAGGGAGTTGAAAAACTTTATCAGCTCTGATGACGGAATCCAGTGTGCGAAAACCGGCAAAATCTTGAAAAAGTCGATCTTCGGAAATCCCCATTTGGCGTAAATCTCGGAACATCGTACGAGGTTCGTTGTATTGTAATGTGCGGTTATCGCCACTAAGAAGCAGGGCGCTCACTTTTTGGTTGTCAATCAACATTTTGGCTGCCACAAGGCGATGGCTGTAGTAATCATTAGTTTTACCCGTAGCGATATATTTTGAGGTGCCAAGCACCACCGCATAAGGACGGTAGGGGAGTTGATCGATTTGACTAAACACCCGATCCCGCACATAAAAACTCACGGATTGATCGATTATCACACAAATTAAAAGGAGAAATACACCAATGCCGCTTCCCCAACGAATGATTTTTGTTAAATGAAAACGATGCCAGAGGGAAAGTGCGGTCATTTTTAGGGGGATTTTTGAATTGAGCATGGCGAATAACATAATGAAAACTTGAGAGAAGTTCAAGCTGAATTTGATCTTCCCGATAGGGGATGAATATTTAGACGTTTAGACGGCTAAAATTTCCTTGACAAAGAAAATAAGCTGTTGATAATTAAACCCATCTTTCATTTCTCACAATAGGTTTTCAATGGCTGTCCAAAATGTGGTGCTTTTTCAAGACAATCCGCTAAAGCTCATGCTTGGCGGTGAGATTTCACCAATTCACGTCGCATATCAAACTTATGGAACATTGAATGCCGATAAAAGTAATATCGTATTAATTTGCCATGCGCTCACCGGTGATGCAGAACCTTATTTTTCCAATGGGGAACAAAGCGGTTGGTGGCAACATTTTATGGGCGATGGACTTGCCTTAGACACTTCCCGTTATTTTTTTATTTGTTCTAATGTATTAGGCGGTTGTAAAGGCACAACAGGGCCCTCTTCGATTAATCCTAAGACAGGTAAGCCTTATGGTAGTCAATTTCCGAATATTACGGTGCAAGATATTGTTCATGTACAAAAAGCGTTGATAGATTATTTAGGCATTAGCCATTTAAAAGCGGTGATAGGCGGCTCTTTTGGCGGAATGCAGGCAACCCAGTGGGGGATTGAGTACCCGGATTTTGTGGATAATATTATCAATCTTTGCTCGTCGCTCTTTTTTAGTGCAGAAGCCATTGGGTTTAATCATGTGATGCGTCAAGCGGTGATTAACGATCCTCATTTTAATGGAGGGGATTATTACGAGGGCGCCCCCCCTGCTCAAGGCTTATCCATTGCGAGAATGTTAGGTATGCTCACTTACCGTACAGATTTACAGCTGGCTAAAGCCTTTGGGCGTGCGGCGAAATCGGAAGGGGAATTTTGGGGTGATTATTTCCAAGTGGAATCCTATTTAAGCTATCAGGGCAAAAAATTTCTCGAACGTTTTGATGCTAATAGCTATCTTCATTTATTGCGGGCATTAGATATGTATGATCCTGCTTTGGGCTATCCCGATGTAAAAAGCGCATTATCACGCATTAAAGCGCACTATACTTTAGTTTCGATTACGACCGATCAATTGTTTAAATCTGTGGATTTACACAAAAGTAAACAATTGTTAGAGCAAAGTCAGGTGGCGTTGGATTTCTACGAATTTCCTTCTATTTACGGGCACGATGCCTTTTTGGTGGACTATGATGGGTTTGATAAATGGATTCGGGAAGGGCTGGAGAAAAAATAATATTGGGTTGTGAAGAGAAAAGTGCGGTCAAAAATTACAGCAAATTTTGACCGCACATTATTTTTTGGGGCTGACG
>NZ_MLHL01000116.1 GCF_002000545.1 Rodentibacter trehalosifermentans
TCATTGTTTTTCCTTAATGATAAAAAGTGGTCGCTATTGTACTGAAAAATACAGGCTTTGTTAAAAATATCTTTCTTGCTAAATTTTCCTTATGTTATCCTTTGCAAAAAAGAATAAAGGTCGATTTATGTTAAGTCTTATTGTTACTTTTCTTGGCGCATTTTTAACATTGATAGTGATGCGCCCGATTGCAAATAAAATTGGGTTGGTGGATAAACCGAACTATCGAAAACGTCACCAAGGGGCAATCCCGTTAATTGGTGGAGTCTCTCTTTTTGTGGGGAATTTGTGCTATTACTTGATGGAATGGGATCAACTTCGTCTGCCTTATTTATATCTATTCAGTATTTTTGTGTTACTTGCTATCGGCATTTTAGATGACCGATTTGATATTAGCCCTTTTTTAAGGGCTGGCATTCAAGCGGTACTGGCTATTTTAATGATCGATCTTGGTAATGTGTATTTGGATCATTTTGGACAGATTCTTGGTCCTTTCCAATTAACCCTCGGCTCTATAGGATTGGTGATTACCGTCTTTGCCACCATTGCGATTATTAATGCCTTTAATATGATCGATGGCATTGATGGATTACTTGGTGGGTTATCTTGTGTATCCTTTGCCGCGATCGGAATTTTAATGTTTCGTGATGGGCAAATGGATATGGCACATTGGAGTTTTGCGCTTATTGCAGCGATGCTGCCTTATCTTATGTTGAATCTTGGTATTCCGCTTGGCCCCAAATATAAAGTCTTTATGGGGGATGCGGGAAGTACTTTAGTCGGTTTTACGATCATTTGGATTTTACTACTAAGCACCCAAGGCAAAGGGCACCCTATGAATCCGGTGACCGCTCTTTGGGTCATTGCGATACCGTTAATTGATATGGTGGCGATTATTTATCGTCGTTTAAGAAAAGGAAAAAGCCCATTTCGACCGGATCGTTTACATGTGCATCATTTAATGGTGCGAGCCGGTTTAACATCACGCCAAGCCTTTCTTTTTATCACCTTAATGTCTGCGATTTGTGCCACAATTGGTATTTTAGGTGAGGTCTATTATATTAATGAATGGGTGATGTTTATTGGATTTTTTGTTTTATTTTTCCTCTATGTTTATTCCATTACCAGAGCATGGCGAATTACCCGTTTTGTACGAAGAATGAAACGGAGAGCAAGAAAAGCGAAAGCATAGTAGCGATATAGTCATAAAAATGATCGTAGAATGTTTTTTAAATGAGCGAGAAGTTTACAAAATCTATACAAATTGAATAAAAAACTATCTTTCACGAAAAAATTAAAAAAAAGTGCTAGACAAGATATATTGAAATCATTAATATACGCCCCGCAACGACGCAGTACGCGTTCGTAGCTCAGTTGGATAGAGCGTTGGCCTCCGGAGCCAAAGGTCGCAAGTTCGAATCT
>NZ_MLHL01000117.1 GCF_002000545.1 Rodentibacter trehalosifermentans
AAAGTGCGGTTTGTTTTCAACGAATTCTTTATGGTTTACTAATAGCACAGCAACATCAACCTTAGATAAGCTATCTTGATAGTCGAGTAAAGCAATTTCCTTTTCACTATGATTTGCTTCTGAATTATAGTTTGGTTCAACTGCTTTCACTTGATTTGGATATAAATCCATTAGTTTTTCTGCGATAGCTAATGCTGGGCTTTCGCGAAGATCATCAATGTCTGGTTTAAATGCTAAGCCGTAGCAAACGATATTCACTTCATTTGTTTTTTTATTTGCAAAATTTGCTACTTTTTCTACCGCTTGTTTTACTTGTTCAATCACCCAATTTGGTTTGTTATCATTCACTTCACGAGCGGTACGAACTATATTGGCTAAATCGGGGGATTTATCCACGATAAACCATGGGTCAACTGCAATACAATGACCTCCAACTCCACAACCTGGTTGAAGGATATTTACTCGGGGGTGACGGTTAGCCAAAGCGATTAGTTCCCATACGTTGATATTTAAACGATCAGCAATTAAAGAAAGTTCGTTTGCAAAAGCAATATTGACATCACGGAACGCATTTTCAGTCAATTTACTCATTTCTGCTGTTCGCGCATTGGTTTTTACTAAGTCACCTTTCACGAAAATACTATAAACCTCAATTGCTTTATTTGAACATTCATCAGTAATACCGCCAATAATGCGGTCATTTTCAACTAATTCACGAATCACTTGACCAGGTAATACACGTTCTGGACAGTAAGCAACGTAGATATCAACTTCTTCATCTCTATTTTCGTAAGGAAATTTGAGATCAGGGCGTGCTGCCGCTAACCATTCGACCATTTGTTCTGTAGTTCCAACAGGGGAAGTCGATTCTAAGATAACTGTGTCACCCTTTTTTAATACAGGCGCTAATGCTTTAGAAACCGCTTCAATATAGCTTAGATCAGGTTGGTGATCACCTTTAAACGGTGTTGGGACGGCAATTAAAAATGCGTCAGCAGTTTCAGGTTTGGTTACGGCTTTTAATAAACCATTCGCAACGGCTTTTTGTACCATTTCCCCGAGACCCGGTTCAACGATATGAATTTTTCCTTGGTTGATGATATTTACGGCGTGTTGATTAACATCAACACCAATAACTTGGACTCCTTTATCTGCAAACATTGCTGCCGCAGGTAAACCTATATAGCCCAAGCCAATAACTGAGATCGTTTTATTCATAATAGTATCCTACAGGTAATTGTTACTCAATAAGGTTTCAACGATACGGTGAGCAGCCATTCCGTCACCATATGGGTTTTTAGCCATGGACATCTTTTCGTATAAGTAAGGATTGTCCACTAACAGGGAAAACTCTTTTAGAATGGTTTCTGTTTCTGAACCTACTAATTTTACTGTACCGGCTGCAACTGCTTCCGGGCGTTCAGTAGTGTCTCGCATAACAAGCACAGGTTTGCCTAATGATGGCGCTTCTTCTTGTACACCGCCTGAATCACTTAAAATAATGTATGAGCAGGACATTAGATATACGAAAGGTAAGTATTCTTGAGGTTCAATCAGATGCACATTTTCTTGTTCAGAGAGAATTTGAGTTAGTGGCAGTCTTACATTTGGGTTTAAATGTAGTGGTAAAACAAATTCAAATTCAGGATATTTGTCAGCTAATTGTGAAATGGCTAAGCCAATGTTTTTGATCCCTTGACCGTGATTTTCTCGGCGATGGGCTGTGACTAAAATAATCTCTTTTCCATTTTGGGTAAATGGGAATAATTCTTCCATTTGAGATCTTAATTCTGGCTGTTTTAATTTTGGGGCTGAAGTA
>NZ_MLHL01000118.1 GCF_002000545.1 Rodentibacter trehalosifermentans
ATACTCGCTGTTCCCAAGTGTAAGTTCTTTTATCAAAGTGCGGTGAAAATTTATCGATTTTTTCCATAAAAAAAGAGGCTTGCGCCCCTTTTGTGTTATGGAAGTTCAATTCCCAGTAGTTTTAGCTGTTCATTGATTTCTTTTTCTAATTGTTTTATTTCTTGCTCGTCTTGATTGAGCTGTTTTAGCACTTCGTTAATATCAATTTCCTCTTCTTCCTCAAAGGTATCAACATAACGAGGAATATTGAGATTGTAGTCGTTCTCAATAATTTCCTCGATTGAGGCTACATAGGCATATTTTTCAACATTCTGACGGGCTTGGTAAGTCTCAATAATTTTTTGGACTTGTTCGTCCGTTAAACGGTTTTGATTTTTACCTTTTTCAAAATCTTGGCTTGCATCAATAAACAAAATATCCTTATTTTTCCGATTTTTCTTAAAGACTAAAATCGTGGTTGGGATGCTCGTGCCATAGAATAAATTCGCCGGCAATCCAATCACCGCATCTAAATAGTTTCCTTGTGCATTAGTGGTATTATCACCAATCAATGCTTTACGAATTTTCCCCTCTGCCGCACCACGGAACAGCACGCCGTGTGGAAGAACAATTGCCATGGTGCCTTGTTCGCCTAAGTGGTATAGGCTATGCAAAATAAAGGCGAAATCTGCTTTTGATGCAGGTGCTAACACACCAAACGGTTGGAAGCGGGCATCTTTTAATTTCCGTTCGTGGTTGTCCCAATTGGCAGAATAAGGCGGATTAGCCACCACTGCATCAAAACGGCATAAAGGCTGATCAATCCCTTGTGCATCAAGCCCTTCAGGCCAGTCGCTTTCCAAGGTATCGGCATTGGAGAGGGTCATATTTTTATAAGAGACACCGTGCATCATCAAATTCATACGAGCAAGGTTGTAGGTTGTGGTGTTCAATTCTTGCCCGTAATATTTGATTGGTTTTGATTTTTGTAGCTCATTCCCTACGGTCAATAATAAAGAACCGGAGCCCATTGTTGGATCGTAAACCAAGAAATTATCTTGGTTATCCGCAACATCAAGCGTCACTAACTTCGCTAAAATTTTGGAGACTTGGTGAGGCGTATAAAATTCCCCACCTTTTTTACCGGCATTGGCGGCAAATTGCCCGATCAAATATTCATAAATTTCACCTAGGATATCCCGACCGTTATCGTCTTTATATTCAACCTCATCCACCAATTTCACAATATTGCCTAAAGATTTCGCACGTTCGTTGGTGGAATTTCCTAAACGGGAATCCCCCAAGTTCAAATCATTAAAGACACCTCGAAAATCAACAACTGCTTCTTCATTTAAATTAGCGTTCTGGTTGAAATTATCAAATAAGGTTTGATAATCACTTGGCATCACTTCCGCATTGTGAATTTTCTGCATTAACGAATCCCAAGTATCTTCAGGATTGATGGCATAGCCGAGGCTAGCTGAAATATCTTCCAAATAATCTTGTAATTCTTCACCTGTGGCTTGGGCTACATAAGCGTCATTCACATTTTGTTCAGGTGCAAGGTCTAAAAGGTGATTATCCATCAAATATTGTTCCTGATGTTTTGACAAATAACGATAAAACATAAAGGCAAGAATATAGTTTTTATATTCTGATGCGTCCATTGTGCCGCGCAGCTCATTTGCCATTGCCCAAAG
This sequence comes from Rodentibacter trehalosifermentans, assembly GCF_002000545.1. Taxonomy (GTDB): domain Bacteria; phylum Pseudomonadota; class Gammaproteobacteria; order Enterobacterales; family Pasteurellaceae; genus Rodentibacter; species Rodentibacter trehalosifermentans. Next base: position 1,680 of record NZ_MLHL01000118.1, read on the forward strand.
TTTACCGGTGATAGTTTGTACATTACTCATTTGTTGATTCCTCTATTAAAAATTCTGTGTTTTTAACCGCACTTTATTCGGCTTGTTCGTAATAATCAGATTGTTCAATGCCTTTTTAGTAAGAAAATTTCTCAATCATCAGTGCGATCCGTTAAATAGCCAATCTCTGGTATATTCAATTGAATAATTCATTATTTTTCCCTTATTAAACAAACATTTGCTGTAAAAGTGATTTTTTCAATTTTTTCACATTTTCTAGCTTACGCTGATGAATGGTGATATAGCGGTCAAGTGCGGTAAAAAATTCTCCGATTTTTTGTTGTTCTCTTATATCAGGAACCATAAATTTTTGACTATTTAATTCAGTTTGATTGATAGAGGCTTGATTTACAGCTTGATTGGCATGAGCTTTAGACCAATTTAGTTTCGATGTCGTATTAAAATTATAATAAAGAAAGTATGGAATGATGCCCTTTTTTGAAATTATTCTTAATAGGTTAATTCCGTGAAATAGCTCTGTATTACCGTTATAGATAGCGGTTTTACCAATATGTTTCAAAGAGTTGATGTTGCTAAATAATATATCACCAGCATTCAATAAGTAGCGTTGTTCTGGCTTAATATTTGAAAAACCAACTCTCTTCTCATTAACTATACCCTCCGATATGGTTTCAATTCTTGTCAGACGATATAAGCCCTCACTTAAATTTGCATCACCAGTAAAACCTGAGGTTATTTTGGCAATCTCCCCCAACTTCCTCTGTTCCCAAGCGTCAGTAAATTCGGGAAAACGAATCTCTGGAAATTTTTGATCATTTTTTGGGAACATTTTTTGTAGTAGCGATTTTTTCAATTTTTTCACGTTTTCTAGCTTACGCTGATGAATAGTGATGTAGCGATCAAGT
>NZ_MLHL01000119.1 GCF_002000545.1 Rodentibacter trehalosifermentans
CTGATATTATCAACCTTTTTAACTTCTTAGATAAAAATAAAGAATCAGTTGTTAATATAAATATAGGATATTGTTCTAGTGGGTTTGATAGTGAATCTGAATCTTACAAAGAAACAGAGGAAATTATTAAAAGAGAAGATAGCAATTCTCCATATGTTCTGGTAAGTGGGCAAGTAGAGGATGGACAAGGGGTTGTAGCGACAACAAGAAGTGAGGGGCGATTTGAGTTTTTAGGAGTAGGTAATATAACACCTTTTGATAATTTTATGCTTTTTATTAATAAAATATCGGATTCTAATAAATCATATTCACATTCTTGGCTTTATGATGGTGCAGAATATAATGAAAAATATGAGAAATATATAGAAAAATGTAATACTATTCCGGGTTCTAAATGGAGAGATGATGCTTCGCCTAGTATAGGGTTACTTTCCGGTACATTTTATTTAACTTCTGGTCCTGCTATTGATTCAGTTTACACGCTTGCATTAGAACCTTTAACCCAAGCAGAATTAAAACTCAAAAATTATTAAGGGGAATAAAATGCAAACTAAGAATAGCTTAAAAGAAGCAAAGAAAACGAAGAATAGAATTGTTTATCGAGCAAAATGCCTTGATTGCAAATATGAATGGACAAGCCGTAATACGGGAAAAACACCAAATTATTGCCCAAAGTGCTATAAGCGTAGAATAGAAATTAGACCTTTACCTTAAGGAGATTGAATTATTATGTCACAACAATGTAAACCAAAAGGAATTTGCCCATTTTGTTTGGAAGAGGTACAAGCAAAAATTATAGAAGAAAATACTCTTCGGCGTGATAAATGCCAATGTCCAAATTGCAATGGAACGATTTTTATTTGTCGTAAACCGGGTTGTAATAATTATGCGAAAGGTGGGCGGTTTTATGATGATGAACTTTGTCCAAGCTGTACTTCCGGAATATCTGAGACTGTTGTACCTATGGTTGTGGTAAGCGTTGTTGGTATGGTCACAAAAAAATTATTCGGTGAAGAGGATTAAAGTATCTATGAAATCTAAAAATATTTTATTACCGTTGCTGTGTTTCGTTGTGTTGGGTTGTGATGATCCTAAAAAAGCAAACAATGAGAACTTTGAAAGGGTAATTTCTGCGCATATAAATAATGCTTTAGCTTGTACTGATTTTGTACCTACAATAGATAATCATAAAAAATTAAATTCCGAATTAAAATATTGGACGACAAAAACAGATTTTGCTAAGTTAGTTAAAATTATTAAATTTACTAATATGCGTGTAGAGTCATTTCCGGATAAGATTGAGAAAGTTCAAGATAAAGGGTATTTGATTGACCCTGATTTATCTCCTTTATTAGATTATCTTAAAATGATGGAAAAATATAAAATTGTAAATAAAATAGACATTTCTGTGGATTTGCTAAGTTTATGGGAGAAAAATAAGCGTAGCATGCCTATTAAAGATGCTATAGATTATAATAGTGTTTATTTATTTGAACATCAAGAACAGGATACTAGAGAACGTGATATTAAACTAGAGATGTTGAATCAATCAAAAGCCATATTTGATCAATATAGAGAGATGATTATTAATGAGGAATATGACAAAGTTGTTAATACTATAAAAAATGATCCTGATTATATTAATTATCAAGAAAATACCCCTGTGTTATCTTCAGGAGATAAATTATCAATAAAAGAAAGAGCAAAAGGAGAATTACTAAATAACATTTTTTGGTTTGTTCGACCCGCTGGACTGATAGGTAGACCTGAAAATCCCAAAGAATTTGAGGCCGCTATAATTGAGCCAATAAAAGAAGCTATTGCTCGTGAAAATGAAATTATATTAGAAAGAGAAGAAAAAATAACGAG
>NZ_MLHL01000012.1 GCF_002000545.1 Rodentibacter trehalosifermentans
CTACGTCAGCCCCAAAATTAAAGTAGGTGTAACGATGGAAATTTTAGAAAAAAAAAGAACGAGTGTTATTGTTGAATTATCTAAAAAAGAAATTCAATTAATTGTTAGCGCACTTGGAGAAATACCTAATATATTAGATGTAGACGATTGTGAAACAAGAACAGGGTATAAGTTAGATGATTTTGATCATTTATTTTATGAAATGAATATTCTTGATGAACGATAGACATCCATAGCTAAACCCCTAAATGATTTTATCTAGTATAATGCGCATACTTAAAAAAGGGGTCTTAATAGATAGAAAAGAAGCGGATTCTGAGTATAAAATTTTTTGCTAATTTAGCAGATCAACTAGGAAATAATTTCCAAGCTAAAGGTCAAGTAACGATTTTTACAGAACGTCCTGCTTGTGTAAGTTGTCTAGGTGTAGCTGATCAATTTAATAAACGTTATCCAAATATAAAATTAAATATTTTTGATAATAATGGGAAACTTATTAAAGCTAATGGAGAAAAATAATGTCAGAAAGAGTGAATTACAAAACATTAAAACAATGGTTCTTTGAAGATGCATATCAATGGTGTCAGGAAAAATTTGAAAAGGGGAAAGTGAATAAATGGCAATATAATGAAAGTGAATGGGGAGGGGCTTTAGATAGCTTTGAAGGTAGTTTTAATTTGCCGATAGAAAACTTAATGCTATATATATAATATTAAGGGGGGGCGTAACCCTTATGGGCATAAGGAGGCGTTAAATGATATTGATAAAATATTATCTGAAAATAATTTAAATGATTTGATTTCAGAATTAGAAGAAGAAAAACAAGAATTTCTTTATGATTTAAATCTAGTTTTAAATAATAGAGAGATTGAAGAATAACTATCTAAAGATAGAAAATTAATTAATAAGAGTAGAAGTTTTGAGTATAAGACTTTTTCAAATTTGTCAGATTAATTGAGTTCTACAAGTGAATAAACAAGACTTGAAGAAAGTGCAGGAACGGCAGGAGATGGCAAAAGTGATAGGCGAGATTGCTAACAATGCCATCAGTATTGCGACTTATGAAGAGCGGGAGAAAATGAACAAGCTCGGGCTTGAGAAGTTTAAGCTGGAAGAACAGAAAAAAGCCCTTGGTGATAATGATGCTAACCGTGCTCAAGTGGCAGCGCTTGATAAGCAGATTGGCACTATTACACAGGAAATTAACAAAACCCAACAGAAGATTGATAACAACGTTGGCATTGGCAGCCCAAATGGCATGGCAATCCGAGCGGTGACGGCAGCCCTTCAAGCCGCCGCACAAAACGACAGCAATGGTGCAGTCGTTGCCCTTGCTTCGCCTTATCTGAATAAAAAAATTCATGAGATGACAGATGGCAACACGGCAAAAGACAAGGTGGCAAACTTAGCTGCTCATGCCTTGCTTTCAGCCGTAGAGTTCCAAGTCACGGGCAAAGACCCGCTGACGGGGGTGGTTGCAGGCGTAACGGGTGAAGCCACGGCGACAATACTGACTAAAGCCCTTTATGACAAAACGCCGGACCAACGGCGAGTGAGAAAGAGAATATCAGTACCTTAAGCCAATTGGCGGGGGGCTTGGCTGCTTCGCTTACCGCAAAAGCCAATGGCACGACAGACCAACAAGGTGGTACATTCATTAGTGCC
>NZ_MLHL01000120.1 GCF_002000545.1 Rodentibacter trehalosifermentans
TCTACGTCAGCCCCTTATTTTTTAAATATTCATTTTTATAAAACTCTACTTTTTTATCAATAAAATCTTGAGCGTAAGATCGATAGTGGAAATAATTACCTGTCCCAAATAAACCTATTCTAGAAGGATTAGCATAATATGAAATAATCTTATCAGAAACACGATATAAAGTATCATCATTATCCCAATCTTCAATTCCCGTAGGATTTTTTCAAAAAGTTTGTCTAAATAAATTAATGCCGATCTTTCCGCTGCTTCTGATTTTATTTTTGAACAGCCATAGACAATGATGAACGTCTAGCCTTCTGATTACCTGATTTTGCGGCATCAATATAAATTTCCATTATACTGTCAGGGTAATATTTAATATCCTCACCATATTCATCTTTACAAGGTATCTCCACGTATCCCGATTCAATAAGCTCATATTTGGCATTAGTACTGCCTAATTGAGCTAAAATAGTACGGCGAGTTTTATGATTTATGCTATTCCAAACAATGACGCCAATGCTTATAATGACCACAGCCAAAACAGATTTTTTTCTTGATTTTAATTTATTTAGAATATTCATCATTCACCCTATTTTTCATAGAAAAAACAGCCTTAATAAATTAAGGCTGATATTTTAATAATCATTCCTTCCCAAGATAATATCTCAAGATATCTAACTTATCTGAATCTATATCTATTTCAATTGGTATAGAGACAATTTTCTCAAGATCTTTTAGTTTATCCTTATCGTGGTTAAATAGTGCTAAAATGGTTTCAAATTGCGTTCTATTAAACCAAATCACTAAATTACCTAATTCTTCACCACTCATTATTTCAATTTCATCTGAAAAAATCTTTTGAACATCCTGATTATTCATAAATCACCTCGATTAAATTAGTTCCAACTGTCTCATTTTGCTTTTTTATAAAGCAAAATTCATTCTTTCTCCCAATAAAATATCGGGCATAATTAAAACAACTTCACGCCCTATAACTATATTTTGTTTTACAGGAGTTATTACTTTTCTCTTGTAGAGAAAAGTAATACTATTGTACAATAGTTGAGTTTTTAAAACCCTTATAAATCAATAGATTAGAAATCTTATCGTTACTCCAAATATGGGGAGATAAGGCGTTTTTGAATAGCTGAAAATCAGAATGTTTAGGGTATTAATGATAAAAAATGGATAAGAAGAGAGAATATTTTTATGATAAAAGAGCGGTGGTTTTTTCGTGAGTTTTTGGATTGATGGAGAAAATAAAAAGTTTGGAAAAATTGACCGCTCTTTGTTTTTATATCACAACTGCTGATTAGGTTGATGTT
>NZ_MLHL01000121.1 GCF_002000545.1 Rodentibacter trehalosifermentans
TGAAGATGTTTATGGAAAGGGGAATGTTAAATCTACAACGGTTCCACCTGATTCAGTTCACAATGTAAAACTGGCAGGTAAAAAACATCCAGTGACAGGCGTTCCATTTGATAACAAAGGATTTCCTATTTTTGATAAGTTCTCTGCTTACGAAACTAGATTAGACATCTCTGAATTTAGAAATGCTTCATACACTAAGCAGATGGAGATGGCTACTGAGGATTTAGCTAGAGCAATTGATAATGGGAATATTAGTAAAAATAAATTTACACCATCTCAATTAGAAGCTATTTACAGAAAAGATAGCAAAATTCCAGGATTTACTTGGCATCATAATCAAGAGACTGGGAAGATGCAATTAGTTGATTATGATATTCATAAAAAGACAGGACATATTGGATGGGAGGGTATGAAAAATGGGAAATAAATTTAGATTAACTAGAGAATCTAGCGAAGATATTGGATTCGTGAAATCATGTTTAATTATTGGTGCAATAGAAAAAAATGAATTTAGAGAATGGATTGATTTAGTTATTAAGGATTCAGATATAGATGAATTGCCATTATATATTTTTGATTTGATTAACTTTGATGGTTCTTTCTATGAATTATTAAATATTATTGGATTTACACCAGATCCTATATTGAGTGATGAAGAAGATAATGCGTTATATGGTATAGCAATAAAAAGATTTGGCGATTCTTTTGATATTCCGATTACAAAAAGTAAGGCTCTTATATCTCTTGAACATAACCCACAAATCCTAGATAGATTTAGGAAAGTATTTCCATTCGTTTTATTAAATTTCTAGCTAACGTAGCGTGTGTGGATTGAAAATCCACGCACGAATTAATTTTTCCGTGCGTGAAATTGTGTTTCACACAGGCTACGCTTGCTGAAGGTAATATTCATCGTTTTATGCCTGGTAGGAATGCAAACGAAGGGTGGCATTGGGCAGGTTCTACAGCAGATAAAAATAATCCTTTAAAATTAACAAATAGTCAGAAATCTGATCTTAAAAAACTGTTTCCAGAACAAAAACGAAACCCTAATTTAAAGTAGAGGAAATAATAAAGAATATCGAGAATACTCAAGAAAAATTTGGAATATATTGGAATGAAAGTTTTGTCATTGATAATTATGTATATGGCAATATCAAGATAAAGATAGGTAATGAAATGTACCCTAAAAATAATGATGAATATGATAACTACACTTTAGGTATAGTATTCAATAGCCTAAAAAATTCCTTTATTAATAAATATTATTTTGGTGGTTTTACGGATGGAAATTTCGGAGAGACGGAGTTTGATTCTGAAAAATGGCATAATGGCGATTTATCAGATGTATTCTTACTTGATACAAGTGAACTAGGTGGCTATGAAAATATAAATACACTTTATTTGTGCATGGCATATTCAGGCAATATAGAACGTTTATTTTACAGCACTGATAATGGGGAATCTTTTAAGGAAATAAGGTATTCTAAAGGAACGATTGAAAATATAATTGGACAATTACCTACATATTAATGAGAACAAGTAGCAAGCGTAGGGTGCGTGGATTGAAAATCCACG
>NZ_MLHL01000122.1 GCF_002000545.1 Rodentibacter trehalosifermentans
ACGGATTGCGTTTGCTAATTGTCTGCGAGTTGCCATTAGTTAAATACTCCTGTTATAAAATGAATTTCTATACAAAGAACTAGATATTTACGATAGTAATTGATGACTCATCGCATCATGTAGTTCCTTCACAATTTCCGACCCCACAATAATCTGATATTGATTCGGTAAAGAAAACAATCCCTTTATGCAAGGCATCTTCTCAATTGCTAATTTATCAATTTTGCTATCATTATTTAAAACTACTCTAATACGAGTTGCACAATGCGTTAATGCACTAATATTATTTCTTCCACCTAATTTTTCTATAAGTTCATAGGCAATAGCTGAGTAATCCATTTTTTATTTCTCCGCATCTTCTGCTTTTTTCAAGGCATTAGTAATCAGTGAATGGAAATTTAATGCATCCCAAGCGCTTCTCCCCACAAATAATCCGTCAATGTAGCTTTGTGATATTAATTCATCTGAATTACTAGGATTCACACTGCCTCCATATAATATGGGTATTTTATTGCCTTCTTCACCAAATAACTCAAATAGGCATTGTTTTATAACCGCATGTTTTTCATTAGCATATTCTGCTGTAGCAGGAACACCATTCGTACCAATAGCCCAAACAGGTTCATATGCAATACGCAATAAAGGCAATTGCTCAATGTTTACACCGTATAGACCTATTTTTAACTGTGTTCTTAAAACCTCATCAGAAATATCATAGTTTTTTTGTTCTAAAGTCTCACCAATACATAGTAGTGTTATGAACTGATGCTGCAAAGAGGAAAGTACTTTCTCATTTTCTTCCTGATCTGTTTCTTTCATGATATGGCGTCGCTCGGAATGACCGATCATCACCAATTTCACTCCTAATTCTTTCAGCATTAAGGGAGAGATTTCACCAGTGAATTGTCCATTCTCATTGGGGTTCATATTTTGAGCACCAACTTTTATAGTCTGAGTACCCATTTTTATCTTCACCGTTTCGACAGCATCTTTTAATGTTGTATAAGAGGGTATGACAAAAAGCTCAATCTCATACTTTGATCGAAAAGTATTATAAAAATCAGATAACTCGGAAAGGTATTTCACAACATCAGTATTACCTTTATACATTTTCAAATTTGTACCAAAGTAAATTTTTTTCATTTCTATCATTTTTCCTTATTTATTTTGGGGCTGACGTAG
>NZ_MLHL01000123.1 GCF_002000545.1 Rodentibacter trehalosifermentans
ATATTATTCTGTTCCATAAAAATATACTGACTGCTTAACTTATCTTTATCCCAATAGTCATCAGCATCTAAAAAACAAATATATTTTCCAATAGCATTATCTAGTCCGGTATTCCTAGTTTCAGCAGCACCTTTATTTTTCATATTAATAAATAACTTTATTCTTCTATCATGTAAATATGCTTTTACAACATTAACAGTATTATCATTTGAATTATCATCAATAACTAATAATTCCCAATTCTCATAAGATTGAGATAGAACAGATTTAATAGCTTTAGATATATATTTTTCAGCGTTGTAAGCTGGCATTATAATTGAGATTAATCCTGCCATTTTTCCTCTTCCTTAAAAACAAAAATAATTCGTGCAAACATAATAACACTAGAAATTATATTTGCATTAATAAAGCTTTCCACAAGACATATAACAATATTAAATATAAGCAACAATATAAAACGTGTATCACTTTCTAACTTTAAATATCTATAGATAGAAAAAACAAATAAAGCATATAAAAAAACACCGCCACCAACTAAAAAGTTAGCAATTCCTGAATCAGTAAATTGAGCACCTAATCTAGAAGGTAAAATATGAAGACCATTATTTTCTAAATACATCTCTCTTAGTAAAGAAAGTCTCGTGTTCGTTACTGAGTCAAAATTAACTCCAAAAAACTCAAACATCCCTTGTGATATAAAAAGATAAATAACTATAGGGTATATAAACAGGAAAGAAACACACCCCCATCTTACAAGGGTAGTAAATGATTTTTTATTTATTAATCGTTCAATGAAATAAAATAAAAAAAAGCATATTATTCCTCCTAGAGCTGTACGCCCACCAAGTTCATAAAAAGTGATTACATATATGAATAAAAATAGAATTAAGATTGATTTTCTTTTAAATAAAAAGCTTAACGCTATTAATTGAGCCAGTAATAAAGAGGCTTTATTTGGATGAGAAAAGCCAAAAGATTCTTTATTTCCAATAGCATAATCGCTTTCATCAATTAGCGTCCTACCTTCCAAAAAACCTGTAAAATAAAGTAAAAATATAGAGCAAACACCTAGAAATAAAGGAATAAGAATAACATTATAGTTAAACTTTATATATGTTAGCGCATAAAATAAAGCAAGTGATGCTATAATAAAAAATGCAACAGTGAATAAATAATGATCAAAGTAAACTGTTAAAAACAAAGATAAAACAACAAGTAATAAATCTATCTTACCGATTCTTAATCCATTCAATACAATGTATAGAAATAGAATAAAAATAATAG
>NZ_MLHL01000013.1 GCF_002000545.1 Rodentibacter trehalosifermentans
TGAAATGCCGGCACTGATGCTTTTCATTTCCTCTTAGTGGTAATTTATTTTCGTTTTAAATCGTTATTCTTCAATTTCTCTATTATTCAAAACCAAATTTAAATCATAAAGAAATTCTTGTTTTTCTTCTTCTCCTAATTCTGAAATTAAATCATTCAAATTATTTTCAGATAATATTTTATCAATGTCATTTAACGCCGCTCTATGCCCATAAGGATTACGTCCTCCCCTTAATATTACATATATAATATATAGCATTAAGTTTTCTATCGGCAAATTAAAGTTGCCCTCAAAACTATCTAAAGCTCCCCCCCATTCACTTTCACTCTTTTCCCATTGATAAACTTTTCCATTCCTAAATTTTCTTTGACACCATAAATATGCATCTTCAAAAAACCATTGTTTTAATGTTTTATAATCTATTCGTTTTGTCATTATTTTTTCCCATTAGGCTTAATTAAATTTCCATTGTTATCAAAAATATTTAATTTGATATTTGGATAACGTTTATTAAATTGATCCGCTACACCTAGACAACTTACACAAGCGGGACGTTCTGTAAAAATCGTTACTTGACCTTTAGCTTGAAAATTATCTCCTAGTTGATCAGCTCAATTAGAAAAAATTTTATACTCAGCAAGCTTAACGTGAATGATTCATCATTCACATACCCTACGCTTATCTGCTAAATAACCATTATTCTATGATATCTAATCTAACAACTCTCACATCAACCATTTTCTTATCTAAATAACCATAATCATATAATTCATCTAATTCTAAGAAGAATAGAGAATCTACTCCTCCTCTATCAATATCTAATACTCCGGTTATCAAGTATTCATATCCTTTTAATTGTCTAATTTCTTTATTAGTCGAGTTACTTAGGAACACATCAAAATCATCATAAACAACTATTTCAGCAAAGAACTTATCTCCAATCTTATGAGCCAATCCTATATTAGAAAAACAATTTAGTTTAATATTATTTACCAACACTACTACATCAGATTCATCATTACTAATTAAAGTGCAAAAATATTTCATTTTCTCTCTCCCTTAGGATAAATAACTTTATGGGAATTATCATCATTTAATAATTTCCAAAACTCTTTTCCACTTTTTGTATGATAGGTTGTTATATTTCCATCTAGATCAGTACCTACAAAGGCAAATTTAGTATCTCCTTTTTTAGTTGTATTGCCTAAATATTTAATAAATCAGTTTCTTAATTCTCCTTTATTAATTCCTGAATTCATTACATATCTTGCACCTGTTAAATATTCCAATGATGTAGCAGGCGTAGCACGGAAAAAATTAATTCGAGCATGAATGATAAATCATCCACGCGCCCCTCACTTGCTAGTAATCTTTATATCGGAGATAAATTATTATAAAATACATAGCAGATACAAAAATCCAAAAGTATATCTCTCGAACTGTAGTCTCCGTAAAAAAGGAAAAAAGATCAATTTGATAAAAACATCGCCCCTGATTAATATTATAAAAAACATTTGCCAACAAAAACATAATAAACATCAATATAATTCCTGCAAAAGCAGAGAAAATAAAAATAAAAATAATCTTTTTCATTATTCTTCTCCTTTTTTCTTTAAGTAATATCCTTGAAAAGCTTTATTACTAAGCTCTCCTGACATTGAGCCTAATACGTTAGGAACAATAGTTTTTTTATAACCATAAACATAAGGTAAATTATCATTAATAGGTTGTGGATTATATTTAGTCCAAGTTGAATTTGGATATTTTTTACTCAATGGGATTTCAATCGCTTTTCCAAATCCATATCCAATGGCAGAACCGATAGCACTACTTGTTGCCCCTTGGGAGATAGATTTGTCAGTAACATAGCTATTTAAAGCTCCGGATACTGCATTTCCTCCTACGGTTAAAATAATTCCTTTATCTTTTAGACCATATGCTGTAACGAGATCAATCGCTAAAGTTCTTAGATCTACTTTACCATCAGAGAGTAATTGACTACCTACGCTTCCGGCTCCTGCAATGCCTAAAGTAAATTTACTTGAGTTAGACATCACTTTATTTATGGTTTGAGCACCTTTTAGGGTTCCTAAGCCACTATAAGCTATAGACAATGCTTCTAGACCATCTTTTGTTGAGTGTGCTACTTTAAAATCAAAGGATTCTCTAATTACATTAGGTCGAGTAACATATTTATATTTTAAATCTGAATAAAGCTCTTCTTGCTCTGACTTTTCTACTCTGTTCCAAGACCAACGACTCGGCAAATCAGAACGATATTTCTCATCCAATGCATAAGCATAGCCATAACCTTTGATGTAATTGCCCGAAACTATCTCTTTGACACTTCGGTTAATTTCATTCGGAATTTCCCGAGTGCGTAAACTTTCTGATACATAACGTTGAATGTAGCCACCTAATCTACTCCATTCATCATCCGTCATTCTTTCAGGGTGATTTCGAGCCTTATCCGCAAGATAATCACTGGTGTGGTCATCTTGTTCATAAGAAATAAATTCCATTATCTCTTTTTGTGAAGCCTTACCCTCTTTTATTTTTTTCTCAAGAGCCTCTCGTCTATTTTGAGAAAGTGTACTCAAGAAATTATTCTCCACAGCCCTTTTCGCCGTTTCAACTCCCGCAGTGGCACTAATGAATGTACCACCTTGTTGGTCTGTCGTGCCATTGGCTTTTGCGGTAAGCGAAGCAGCCAAGCCCCCTGCCAATTGACTTAAAGTGCTGATGTTTTCTTTCTCACTTGCCGTTAATTGCTCCGGCGTTTTGTCGTAAATCGCTTTGGTGAGGATTTCTGCGGTGGCTTCACCTGTGACGCCCGCAACGGCCCCTGTCAGTGGGTCTTTGCCCGTCACTTGGAATTCTACTGCTGAAAGCAAAGCGTGGGCAGCCAAGTTTGCTGCCTTGTCTTTTGCCGTGTTGCCATCTGTCATCTCATGAATTTTTTTATTCAGATAAGGCGAGGCAAGGGCGACTATCGCACCGCTTGTGTCATTTTGTGCGGCGGCTTGAAGCGCTGCGGTCACCGCTCGGATTGCCATGCCATTTGGGCTGCTAATGCCATAGATGCTGTCGATATTCTCTTGGATTCGGTTGATTTGTGCATCATAATCCGCAAGGATTTGTTTACCCTCATCGGTATTACGCTTATCTCCCAATTTCTCCGAAACCTTAAATTTCTCAAGGCTTAGCTTGTTGATTTTCTCCCGTTCTTCATAAGTCGCTATGTTAACGGCGTTGTTGGCAATCTCCCCTATCACTTTCGCCATTTCTTGCCGCTCTTGCACTTTCTGCAAGTCTTGTTTGGCGACTTGCTGATTCGCGTTTTTTGTATCCCTCGAAAGCGCGGTCAGATTTTCCGGTGTTTTGGTCTCAATCTGGATGTTTTCACTGATGGCCGATTTTGTCAGGCTTCGTTCACGTTCGTTGCTGTTGCCCAAAAGGCTTAACGCACTGTTGACGGCTTGCATTGGATTAATGCCGCCCGTGCCGGCACTGATACTCGCACTCTCCGTTTTGATTTCACTTTTGTTTTCAATATCACGATGGCTGATTGAGCCTGTTTTAAAGCGATTTTTATCGGCATCTGCGGTGCTTTCAATTATCGCGCCATTTAATTGCGTGTGGTTTTGGATGATGGCGTTCATTCCCCCTTCACCCACTTGTATGCCCGTTTGTTCTTTCACTTGGGCATAGTCCACTTTTGCCTTGCTATACGCCGCATTCACCGAAGCCCCACCGCCCGAACCATAGGCTATCGACCCACTAGCCCCAGCACTGGTTTGTTTGGATTCGTATTTCTCCGTATCTTGGCGGCTGGTGAGCGTCAGGTTTTGAAGGTCTGCCTCCCAACGTTTTGCTTTAAGATTGGCGGCTTCAAGCGTTAATCCACCGTCTTCACTCTTCGTGATGATTTTATCGGCGTTCAGGTGACTGTTTTGCCAACGTTCGCTATCGGCGTTTGATTTCCCTTTCGCTACATTCACCGCCCCTTCCAAACCAAAGCCGTAGCTGTTGCCGTTCATCCCCACAAAAACACCCACACTGCCGCCTACTGATTGGTTTTTCGTGCGTTGATGCTCTTCGTCTTTCACGCCTTTTATTTCAATACCCTGTTTGCCTGAAAGTGCCATCACTTTGGCATTGGCATCCACGCCTTCAAAAGTCAGTTTTTCATCCCGGGCTTTTATGGTTAATTCGCCGCTTCTTCTGCCGCTTTCATTTGATAAAGGGTTTTCAACAACCGTAACGTGTGTGAAACACAGTTTCACGCACGGAAAAAATTAATTCGTTCTTACAAATTTAAATTAATCTGGGTATCTTTCATTAAAATCATAAAGACTATCTAACAGTTGATCGAAGTTATCCGAAACATGGAAAATTAGCCATTTACCTGTATCTTCATCGTATTCATCATGAATAACTAAAGAAATTTTAGGTTCAGATGAATTAGGAAAATCTCTATAGTCAAAACAAATCCAATTTCCCTCTGGAGTATGCCCAAATAAGTAAACATTACTATAGCCTTCTTTGTCAAAATAAATGAATTGGTTATATATATTCTCATATTGAGAATTAAAACCATCAAAACTAAATGACGTTGAGGACATTGTTTTATGATACGAATCATAAAAATCAAACGAATCTTGTTCAAACTTAGGATTATTATATTTAATCATTAATTCTTTATAAGAAGAAGGTAAAATAATATTAAACCTCTTTTGAAAATCTAATATAGTGTTTATATTCCCTCTTCCCTCATGATACCAAATATCTATATTTCTAAATTTCATATTATCTTCCCTCACTTAAAGCACCTTCTCCAATATGTTTTACTGGATCATGAATATTGGTTGGAACTAACTGCATATTATTTGGACTTGATTGAGCATTATGATGCCAAGTAAATCCATCAATTTTATCTTTTCCTTTCATGATTTGTTCTAATTGAATTTTATTAAACAACGATTTATCTATTGTTCCATCTAATATCTTATTTTTTAATTCTAAAGTAGCATTAATCATCTCCTTTCTTCGTCTAACAGAACTATTCGTGTAATTTTCAGTTGTTTTTATCGTAGTGGTAAATTTAGCCACGTCATCAAAGATAGGAAATCCTCTAGAATCATAAGGTATATTTGCTATTTCTTTCATATTACCAAATTCATCTTTAGCCGTAATTTTTACTGCCTTGCCATTACCAGAAGTAATCACATCAATATGCTCTCCTGTTGGCAAAATTCGATTATTCACTGTACTTCTTGGATTTTTCACCACTGTTGTAGATTTAACATTCCCTTTTCCATAAACATCTTCA
>NZ_MLHL01000014.1 GCF_002000545.1 Rodentibacter trehalosifermentans
GTGCACCTAATACCTTCATAATAGATGGTAGAAATATTATTAATAAGTTAGAACCTATTATAAATTATAATACCTATATTGTATATGCAAATATTTCACCTAATATTGCAGATGGTTCTTCTATTTGGATGGCTTCTATAGTAGATATTTTAGCAACTAATCATAAAGTTATACTACTTCTAAAAGAAAATTTACGAAGTGAGATTATTATCTCTAATATAATTAATAAAGATAATGTAACTATTATTCAACCTTCTGATTATTCAAATAATATAGAAATCAATGAGCAACAAGCATTAGAAGTCATTAGAAAAATTGATTTTGTTCATCCTAGGTTAAGAGGGGTTTTAGTAAGAGGAATTATTGCTGCTAATGAATTAGTTTCAGATCGTATATTTAAATATCGTACTATTTCATACCTTACTGATTTTTATGAAGTAAATAATGGACAAATTCATATTTCTAACATTAAAGAGCAATTAGTAAAAAATATTGCCTTACATTCTCATTTAATGTTGATTCAAACTAAAGAAATTAAAGAAAAATTATTTTCATTACTTGGATATTCTCATTCTAACTTTACTTATTTGCCACCTTCATTACCTGATGCTATGTTTAAACAATCAGAAAAGATAATTTCAGTTTCAAAAGCAGGAGAAATAAAAATAGGATATGCAGGAAAAATAATGCCTGACTGGGGGTGTGAAGAACTTTTATCTTGGGTTATTGAGTTTAATAAAAATAACAAAACAAAAGTAAAACTATTTATTGCAGCCAATAAAATCTCAGCACCAGGTGAACAAAGAAAGCCATTTGTATCTAAAATTCTAAAGTTATTAAAAGAGGCTAATGCTGAACATTATACTACATTCAATCGTGAACAGTGTATTGATTTATTGAAGAAAATGGATTACGTTTGGGCATATCGTCCCGCAAAGTTTGAAAATGCAACATTAGAGGTTTCAACTAAATTATTAGAAGCTGTTGCAATAGGACAAAAAGTTATTTGCTACCCAAGCAAGATTCACATTAATGAATTAGGAGAAAATTATCCATTCTATGTAAAAGATAAAGAATCTTTCTATCAAATTATATCATCAAATAAATTATTTGATTTAACGAGTTTAGTAAATAAACTTAAGGTTAAGCATTCTATCTCTAATGTGGCAGAAAGACTTTCTTATTATCCACCTTTAAATACAGAGAAAGATACCAATAATTCAAAAATAATTTGCTTTGCAGGGCACGATTTCAAATTTATTGACCCTTATATCTCATATTTGAAATCAAATGGATTTAATGTAATTCGTGATGTTTGGGAATGGGGAACAGCAACAGATTTAGCATCATCTAAAGAGAATTATTCAAAAGCAGATATTATTTTCTGTGAATGGGGATTGGCTAACGCAGTTTATTTTTCTAAAAACAACCCTGATAGCAAACCATTATATATTCGAGTTCATTTACAAGAGATTAATGAGAGAGCTAGAAAATTTGGTAAACAAATTAACTTTGATAATATTACAAAAATTATCTTTGTATCTGAAAATGTTAGAGGCGAATATATAAAACTATTCGGTATTTCTAAAGAAAAAACCATTGTTATTCCTAATTTTGTACTAGATGACGAGTATAATGGTATTAAAAATAAAAAATCTGAAAAAAGACCTATTACTTTAGGTATGGTTGGAATAGTACCTCAAAGAAAAAGATTTGATCGGGCAGTAGATTTACTTATCGAACTTAATAATAGGGGTATTGACACAGAACTTCGTATTAAAGGACATAGACCTGAAAATCTTGAATTTATGAAAGGAGCAAGCAGAATCCAAGAATTAGATTACTACTACGAAGTTTATAATAAAATCAAAGAGAAAGGTTTAGAATCAAAAGTAATCTTCAGTCATTGGGGAAATGATGTTGCCTTGTGGTATAAAGATATTGACTTTATTTTATCTCCTAGTGATTTTGAATCTTTCCACTATGCATTAGCTGATGGAGTTCTATCTGGATCAATTCCTGTTATATGGAACTGGAGTGAGGCAACAAGTATTTATCAGGATTCTTGGATAGTGTCTTCACAAGAACAAGCCGTTTCTTATATAACTAAATATGTTGGAAAAGATAATAAAAAAGTGATTGCATCAAATAGAGATTTTATTATCAAAAAATATGGTAAAAACTCGATCTTCAATGCGTTGAATAAAGAAATTCTAGGAAACTAATGTGGAAAATACGTTTATTAAAGGAAGTAGGAAAATTACCTACTACTCAACAGAAACCAACAGACCTGGCCGTCCAATTCTAGTTATATTTCAT
This sequence comes from Rodentibacter trehalosifermentans, assembly GCF_002000545.1. Taxonomy (GTDB): domain Bacteria; phylum Pseudomonadota; class Gammaproteobacteria; order Enterobacterales; family Pasteurellaceae; genus Rodentibacter; species Rodentibacter trehalosifermentans. The sequence goes on from NZ_MLHL01000014.1 coordinate 2,320, forward strand.
GGAGCAGGATTTAATAAAACACCTGCTAAATTTAAGGATAAAAACTTAAATGTGATTGCCTTAATGGATACTTTTGGCCTTGAAGGAAAAGGTAGCTGGTATCTTGGGGAAAAAGGGGATCTTTTTTGGATCGATGCAATCAAAGATCTATTGGAAATCTTAAAAGAAAAATATGAAACTGATAAGGTTTTCTTTTGGGGAAGTAGTATGGGAGGATATGCTGCTATTTTGCATGGCTATCTCAATCATGTGGCCGCTGTATATGCAAACGTACCTCAAACTAAGCTACTTGGTTCTACCTATATTCAACATGGAAAGGTTGATGATGTTTCTATGCAAGATTGTATAGAATATGCGATTGTAAATCAGAATAGTCCCTATAATGATTTATCAAATATATTTAATGAAAAGACTGATACGCTATTCTTTCTGACTTACAATCAACTAGAAGGATTAAATTATTTTAGTGAACAAGGATTCCCATTTTTAAGGAAATTACACGGAATTCGTCAAAAGTTTTATTTAGAAGTACATCCAAGTTCTAAACATTCCATAATATATAATATTTCAGAATCTTTGAACTTATTTAAAAAATATATAGATATGGATGAATAATGATTTTTAAAATTTATTTAATCAGTGATTCTCTTACAAGCCATTCGTTAAATTTAGAGAATAACACTAAGATAAAAGAATCATGGTTTTTGTTAAATAAAACCAATAATCCGATCCTACTTGTTGAATCCTCTTGGCAAGGCTATCGAAACCGTTGGAAATATAAAATTGCATCTTATCCCGCTCACCCTAAACGCAATAATCAAAAATTAGTGCATTTAGTTGAAAGGGCTAAAGAAAAAGGCATTCCAACGGTCTTTTGGAATAAAGAAGACTGTATTCATTTTGAGCGTTTTATTGATTCTGCCAAGTATTTTGATCACGTTTTTACCGTAGATGAAAACTGTATTCCAAAATACAAAGCCGTTATGGGGGAAAATGCTTCTATCCATACGTTAATGTTTGCAGTTCAACCTAAGTTTCATTCTTTTACAGGATTTAACTTTAAATACAATAAAGCAAACTTTGTTGGCAGTTATAGTCATCATATTCACGACATTAGAAGAGAGTGGCAAAATAGTTTATTCAATACTGCACTAAATAGTGGGTTAGGATTGGATGTATTTGATCGAAATTCAAAGAGAAAATCGCAAAATTATCGTTACCCTAATTTAGAGGGAATGAATGTTTACCATGCATTGAATTACCCTGACACAGCAAAAATCTATAAAGATTATTTAGTTTCTTTAAATGTAAATACAGTAGTGGATTCTCCTACAATGTTTTCCCGAAGATTAATCGAAATTCTTGCATGTGGTGGTATTGCGGTAACAAATCCATCATTAGCTGTAAATGCTTTATTTAAAGAATATTGTCATATTGTTCATAATGAAGAAGAAATGACAGAACTATTTAATCGTTTAAAATTCAGTCCATCCGCTCAAGATTTAGAACGAGCTAGAGCAGGAGCGAAATATGTTGCCCAATATCATACTTGGGCACATCGATTGGAACAAATTGCAGATGTTATTGGCTTACGTTGACTATTGTGACGAAATATCTTATTACTCCTTTTGATTTTGGTTTATGGAAAAATCGCCATCAATTATCTAGATTCTTGCAAGGTGAAATTCATATTGGACTAAAATCAAATCATAGTATCCGTATTGGCTGGGGCAATAAAGAAAGTGGATTAAGAGCCAAAAAACTTTCCCTTCGTTATCAACAACTTTGGGCATTATTAGAAGACGGTTTTCTCCGTTCCATCGGGCTTGGGGTGGAAGGTTATCCGCCACTTTCATTGGTTTATGATAATGTGGGGATTTATTACGATACCCGCTCCCCTTCTCAGCTTGAGCTGTTGCTGTTGGCACAAGATGTCAAGCCACCGCAAGAGGCAAAACAAGCACGGGATTTGATCTTGCAAGCTCGTTTGTCAAAGTATAATCAAGCGCTCGATTTTTCAGGTAGTTTTACAAAACCTGCCGTCTTGGTGGTAGATCAAACCTTTGGTGATATGGCGGTGAAGTGCGGTCAAGCTGATGATTCACATTTTCAAGCAATGTTACAAGCCGCAATTGCAGAAAATCCGCATTCAATTATTGTCGTAAAAACGCACCCTGATGTGCTTTCCGGTAAGAAAAAGGGCTATCTCACCTTACAAGAAAATTTGCCAGATAATGTGCAAATTTTAGCAGAAGATGTGAATCCGCTTTCTCTCATTGCACAGGTCGAAAAAGTCTATTGTGTGACCTCGCAAATGGGCTTTGAGGCATTGCTGGCAGGAAAAAAGGTAGTCACGTTTGGTGTGCCGTGGTTTGCAGGCTGGGGCGTAACCGAAGATCGTCACCCTCAGGCGAAAGCCCTCGCTCAAAGTAAACGCCGAAAAGTGCGGTCAGTTTTACAGTTGTTTTATGTTGCGTATTTTCAATATAGTCGATATATCAATCCAAATACGGGACAAGCCGGCACAATTTTTGATGTGATCGATTATCTTACACGAATGAAGGAATTGAATAATCGTTTGCGTGGTCATCTTTATTGTGTAGGAATATCCCTATGGAAACGTGCGGTGATTCGCCCATTTTTCAACTTGCCCAGTTGCAAGCTCCATTTTGTTTCTAACATAGCAAAACTTAATGGTAAAAAATGGGAAAAATCTGACCGCTTGTTAGTGTGGGGAACAGGCAACGCGACAGCTTTGGACTATGCTAACCAACACGACATTGCGGTGTTGCGGATGGAAGATGGTTTTATTCGCTCAGTGGGTTTAGGCTCTAATTTGGTCGCACCGCTTTCCCTCGTCTGTGATGATTTGGGTATTTATTTCAATGCTCAAAGCCCTTCTCGCCTTGAGCAAATTTTGCAAACTCAAGCCTTTAGCGAAGGCGATTTAGCCCAAGCCGCTCAGCTGCAGCAGGTATTGATGACGCAACATATCGGCAAATATAATGTAGGTAGCAGTAAATTTTGCTTGCCACAAACGAATAAAACTAAAATTTTAGTGGTGGGACAAGTGGAAGATGACGCCTCTATCCGCACCGGTTCACCTGATATTTTCACTAATCTTGGGTTATTACAAGCTGTGCGAGCGGCAAATCCACAAGCGTATATTGTCTATAAACCACACCCCGATGTGGTGAGTGGCAACCGAGTGGGACAGATTCCCCACGAACAAGCGATTAAATTTGCCGACCAAATAGCCAATAATGAAAACGTTCTAGATTGCATTCAAGCCGTTGATGAATTACATACAATGACTTCTTTGGCTGGCTTTGAAGCACTATTACGGGGTAAAAAAGTGCATTGCTATGGTTTACCGTTTTATGCCGGTTGGGGACTAACGGAAGACAAATTATCACTTCCCCGCCGCACAAAGAAGCTTACTTTGCCAGAGCTAATTGCCGGCACTTTGATTTATTATCCACAATATATCAATCCGCAAACAAGAACCTTTACAGATGCCTTATCTGCAGTTTATTTCCTCAAACAACAGCATAAATCCCTGAAACATAACGGTATTCATCGGAATTGGTTCGCTAAACAATGGGAAAAATTAAGGCATTTGATCACTGCATTAAAAATAGAATTTATGAAAAAAAGGTAAAACATAATTAATTTCACACAAAATATAGAATTTATAATTGTTTTTTTGCAAACAAAATCGTTTTTGGGCAAAATGGGGCGTTTTTAATTGATTTTATACAGAATGGTATGGAAAACGAAACTCTTGATGTGATTGGTGGTGCTTGGTTAGTTCAACAGATGAATTTGAAGCTTGCTTTTCGCTTACCCGTTATTAGTGCCATTGCAGGCAGACGTTTAACAGAAAAAGAGGTAGAAACGGGTTTTAGAACAGAGTTTTACCCTGAAAGCCAACGCCCGAAAAACAATATAATTGCCCACTTGCAATTTCATCTTAAAAATGAAATTCCTCACTTTGCACTTTTAGGACAGCTTTTTACCAAAATAGAGAAAAACATCATTCAACGGTGGGTTAATTCCGAACCTACGGGGCAATATGCTCGCCGAAGTGCATTTTTTTATGAGTTTTTTACAGAGGAACAATTAATCCTACCTCCTAATTTGGGCGGCAATTATATTGATGCGGTGAATGATAAACTTTTGGTTACGGCTTCAAAAAGTGCGGTTGAAAAAAATCCTCGCTGGCGAATCAATAATAATCTCGCAGGTAACCGCTATTTTTGCCCGACACTTGTAAAAAATGATCGTTTTAATTGTGCGGCTGAATTAGATGTCCGAAATTTATTAAACCATTTAAAGAGTGAAATAGGCGAAGAATTTATATTACGCTCTACAGTTTGGTTTACCCTTGGGGAAAGTCGTTCAAGTTTCCAAATAGAAGGGGAAGGAAATCAAAATAACCGAATTCAACGTTTTGCCAATGTGATGGAAAATTTTACAGGCAAATTGGTATTTCCCCTCAAAAATCTTGCCTTTTTACAGCAAGAATTATTAGGTGAGCAACAGGTCATCTCACAATTTGGACTTCGCCAATCCCCTGTATTTGTAGGCAGTACAATTCGTTTTCAAAATGTGGTGCATTATATTGCCCCTCCTTTTACTTCTCTTTCAGAAAAATTACAAGGTGTAACCTTATTTTGGGAAAAAACAGAGGGGCAATCTGCAATTATGCGTAGTGCGGCGGTTGCCTTTGCATTTGTTTATATTCACCCACTTTCAGATGGCAATGGGCGTATTCATCGATTCTTATTTAATGATTTATTACGCCGAGCAAAAGCAATTGATGCTCCGATCATTTTGCCTATTTCAGGCGTAATTATTGAAAACAGTGCAGAAAAAAATGCTTACGCCCAGATTTTAGAGCATATTTCTAAACCATTAATGAAAGAATTAGAAGGTAAGTATTACTTCACTACTGAAAATAAAATATATCCTGACGGTATTTCATCTAACTTTCATTTAACAGATAGCCAACAAGCGGAATATATTTGGCAATATCCCGATTTAACCGAACATATATGTTATTTTGCCCGAATTGTAGAAAAAACAATTTCTCAATATATGAGACAAGAATCGTTTTATTTACGCAATCATGAGAAAGCTAGAAATTCCATAAAAGAAATCATTGATATGCCGGATCATTATGCTGATCGCATTATTCGTAGCGTATTAGATAATGATGGCATATTAACCAATAAATTAGTCAAAGAATATCCATTCTTAAATCAAGATGATATTTGGCAAAGATTGGTAAAGATAATTCAAACTTCGTTTAATCAATAATAAAATAACGGTTTATAATCTCTATGGTTTACCACAATGATTCCACATAATTTAGATGAATTAGTTCAAAAATCCCAAAAGATCTTGCTGTTGCAAGGTCCAATCGGCACTTTTTTTACAGACTTGTCTGTCTGGCTACAATCAATCGGAAAAACAGTCTATAAAATCAATTTTAATGGTGGGGATGAGCATTTTTATCCTGCTTCAATTAAAAACACCCTGGCTTATACCGATTCAGTAAATCAATTTTATCCGACATTAATTCGCTTCTGTCAGGAAAATAGGATAGATTCCATTGTTTGTTTTGGCGATAACCGAAAATATCACAAAATTGGTAAAAAAGTAGCCGCAACGCTAGGAGTGGATTTTTGGGTATTTGAAGAGGGTTATTTTCGTCCGAACTATGTCACTCTGGAAAAAACTGGTGTAAATGCCTTTTCAACATTACCAAGAGAGGCAAGGTTTTTCCTTGAGCAAGCAAAAAATTTGCCCGAACCGCCACTGCCTTTAAAACTTGCAAAAGGGTTTTTGCCAATCGCAAAACGGGCGATTATTTATTATGTTTGTGCATACCTCAAACGTTCAAATTATCCCAAATATCAACACCACCGTATTTTAAACCTCAAGTATTATATTAAATTATGGATAAAATCAGCGATAAAGCGAGTATGTTACTATTTGCGAGATCGTACTTTTGCAAAGCAGGTCAGCAGGGGAAAACTAGGAAAATTTTTCGTTATACCACTGCAGGTTTATGATGATACTCAAGTAAAAGTGCATTGTGATTATGGTAGTGTCGAGAAATTTCTGAAAACGGTACTACAATCTTTTGCAGAAAACGCCCCTTATGATTTGAATTTAATTGTGAAGCATCATCCTATGGATAGAGGGTTGATTGATTATCGCCATATCATTGACACCTTTGAGCAACATTATCCACAGCTGAAAGGAAGAATTTTCTATATTCACGATGTACCATTACCTGTATTACTCCGCTATGGGAAAGGGATGGTAACTATCAATAGTACAAGTGGTATTTCCGCTCTGCATCATAATATGCCGGTTATGACACTGGGAAGAGCAAATTATCATGTTGAAGGGTTAACATACCAAGGCAACTTAAGTGATTTTTGGGCGAATCCAATTCCACCCAATCCAGTTGTATTTAATGCTTATCGAAAATATCATTTACACAAAACAATGATAAACGGTAGTTTTTATAACCAAGTGATACTGAAATTTCCTTATAATCAATAAAAGTGCGGTCAATTTTGACTGCATTTTCCTCTACAACCTTATGCCAAATATTTAATGTGCTTGTGTGGAAACAGTTTATCAATCAACCGTTTTAGTTTTGAATTAGTCGAACGTAATTTCTTTTCTAACGGCAGACTACGCCAATTGAATTCATTTAATTCCTCCACACATTGCGCAAGCGTTTTTTGTTTTAATAATGCATTCACAAAAAATTGGTTAATCAATTGATTCCATTCAGATTTATTTCCCCAATAGTGACCTATAACATCATCGCAAGGGTGTAATTCGGTCAAATGATTCAACGCTAAAGAAAACGAAAATTGCTCGACCAAACGGCAGGGACAGGGTGTTTCGCAAATGGCATCGCAAAGTGCTAAAGAAAGCATAATGATTTTTTTCGCCGATGTTTTTGGCAAGGCAATAACGCCGGCATTCCACATTTCACTCTGTTCATTAATGACAACATCAAAAAATGCTTTGTTTTTCAGGGTAGAATACATCCTTTTTACTGTTTCACCCTGGTTTTTAGCCGATAATTGATACTCAAAGGTATGCATTAACCCAATATGCTTATCCAATTTCTGTGCAATATTCTGTAAATTTGAGGCTAAAAAGGTGTCGGAATCGACATAGAGCAAGTGTTCATTAGGATATTGATGAATGGCTAATTCTAACGCTTTGATTTTTATACGCCAAAAGAAATCATTTTTCCCTTTCCAATCTGCTAATGTGTTTTCATCAATGGATATAATCCTGACTTTATCACCCAGAAAGCGGTAAAACTCCGGATAATCGGTAATCATGATGATATTTTTAATTTGGCTATCTTTCAAAAACGTGAGAATGCAGAAAACCGCTTGATAATGATTTTCTTGTTTTTGTCCAAAGGTTAAAAGTAATAAATTCAATGTGTTCTCCTTCTAAAAATAACAAAAGATTTATGGCGCCCATGTATGAGTAGTTATTTTTGGGCGCACTTGTCCTTTTTAACTAAACTTGATTTGCCAAGCGATATTCCACTAAATCCTCTATCGTCAACACGACATAACCAAATTTTTGAGCAAATTCAATAATTTCCGGGGCACGAGCCATGCTGCCGTCATCATTGGTGATTTCACAAATCACCCCTGCTGGTTTAAAGCCAGCAAGGCGGGCTAAATCCACAGAGGCTTCTGTATGCCCACGGCGGGCTAACACGCCGTCATTTACCGCACGAAGCGGGAAAATATGACCGGGACGGTGTAAATCGCTCGGTTTGGCATTATCTGCCACTGCCGCTTTTATTGTGGTCACCCGATCAGCGGCGGAAACCCCGGTGGATACGCCTTGTGCCGCTTCAATGGTCACCGTAAAGGCGGTTTTGTTTACACTGCTGTTGTTTTCCACCATCGGAGGTAAATCAAGCTGTCGGCAACGTTCGTCCGTGAGACATAAACACACAATACCACTGCCGTAACGGATTAATTTCGCCATTTGTTCGGTGGTGATGGTTTCCGCAGGGAAGATTAAATCCCCTTCGTTTTCGCGATTTTCATCATCTAATACCAATACACCATTGCCGTTTTTGAATGCTTGGATAGCGTTGAGAACACGTTCTTCGGCGGTTGCTCCGAATGGGAATAAAATGGACTGATTCATCGTAATTTCCTTTATTTTTTAACTTAAAATTAACCAGAATCAGGGCTGAGAAATGCAAATAAAAAGAACGGCTTGGAGATCCAATCCGCTTTATTCTCTTTCATCCAGACTATACTGTCGGCTTTGGAATTTCACCAAATCTGCTAACCCTAAAAGTGCGGTTAAAATTGACTGTACTTTTAAGTGCTCGCGGGCTTTACCGCCGGTAGGGAATTTCACCCTGCCCTGAGAATGCCGGTTCAGTATAGCCGAAAATCAGCCTGTAAAAAATCAGAACGTGAAAAAAATTTTCATTTCGCCTACAATACGCCTAGTTAATCTTTATGCGATGGGAAGGTGATCCATGTCTGCAATCCAAGAAAAAAAAGTTGGCGTTATTTTTGGGAAATTTTATCCTGTTCATACCGGTCATATTAATATGATTTATGAGGCGTTTAGTAAAGTCGATGAATTACACGTGATTGTGTGTAGTGATACAGAACGTGATTTGAAGCTCTTTTATGACAGCAAAATGAAACGGATGCCGACAGTGCAGGATCGTTTACGCTGGATGCAACAAATCTTCAAATATCAAAAAAATCAGATTTTTATCCATCATTTAATTGAGGACGGTATTCCGAGTTATCCTAACGGCTGGCAGGCTTGGAGTGATGCGGTAAAAAATCTGTTTAAAGAAAAAGCATTTGAGCCTTCCGTGGTTTTCAGTAGTGAACCGCAAGATAAAGCCCCTTATGAGAAATATTTAGATTTGGAAGTTTCTTTGGTGGATCCTGACCGCACTTTTTTCAATGTTTCGGCAACTAAAATTCGCACGACACCTTTCCAATATTGGAAATTTATTCCGAAAGAAGTTCGCCCGTTTTTTGCCAAAACTGTGGCAATTTTAGGCGGTGAAAGTAGCGGTAAAAGTGTGCTAGTGAATAAACTTGCTGCGGTATTTAACACCACATCTGCCTGGGAATATGGGCGTGAGTTCGTGTTTGAAAAACTGGGCGGTGATGAGCAAGCTATGCAGTATTCAGACTATCCGCAAATGGCATTGGGACACCAGCGTTACATTGATTATGCGGTTCGCCACGCACATAAAATCGCCTTTATTGATACGGATTTTATTACCACGCAAGCATTTTGTATTCAGTACGAAGGAAAAGCCCACCCCTTCCTTGATTCTATGATCAAAGAATACCCCTTTGATGTCACCATTTTGCTAAAAAACAACACCAAGTGGGTGGATGACGGTTTGCGTAGTTTAGGCTCTCAAAAACAACGTCAACAATTCCAACAACTGCTAAAAAAATTGTTAGATAAATACAAAGTGCCTTACATTGAAATTGAATCACCAAGCTATTTAGAGCGTTACAATCAAGTGAAATCGGTGATTGAAAAAATATTAAATGAAGAAGAATTGGATAATTTACAAAACGGTCCAAAAACCTTAAAGAGTAAATAACATGATGCTATTTGCAGGTGATCCCCACGGAAGCTATAAACATCTCTACCCTTTCGTGCAAGAAAACGACAATGTTGCTCTGATTATTTTGGGCGATTTGCAACTTTCTTCACCTGATGAATTAGAAAAATTAGCACAATATTGTGATATTTGGTTTATTCACGGTAACCACGACAGTAAAACGATTGCCGCCTTTGATGCCATTTGGGGAACAGAATGGAAACATCGCAATTTACATAATCGTGTAGAAGAAGTTCAAGGTGTCCGCATTGCCGGATTAGGTGGCGTATTCCGTGGTCAAATTTGGATGCCGCCAAACCGTCCTATGTTTTTTGACCCCATTCATTATTGCCAATACAGTCCACAAGAAAAAATTTGGCGTGGCGGTGTGCCGCTACGTCATCGTACCTCGATTTTTCCCTCCGATATTGAAATCCTTGAAAATCGCCGAGCAGATATTTTAATTTGCCATGAGGCACCGAAACCCCATCCGATGGGGTTTCAGGTTATTAATGAGTTAGCAGAAAAAATGGGTGTGAAACATATTTTTCATGGTCATCATCATGATAATGTGGTTTATAATCACACTTTTCCTTATAAAATTACGAATGTTGGTTTTCGGAGTTTAGCGGATGTTTACGGGAATTATTTGTTGAAAAGTATTGACGATCGCGAAGGCAGATAAAATCTCAAAACTCTTTGATATTGGAATTTTCATCAATAATTCAGGAAACTGAAAAGAATAATTGGGATAAGGAGAAATGGCGCACCCGAAAGGATTCGAACCTTTGACCGCTCGGTTCGTAGCCGAGTACTCTATCCAGCTGAGCTACGGGTGCGTAGTGATATTTTAACTATTCTTAACCATTTTAGAAGATAGAGCCGTTTCAAAATGGCGCACCCGAGAGGATTCGAACCTCTGACCGCTCGGTTCGTAGCCGAGTACTCTATCCAGCTGAGCTACGGGTGCAGAATAAATAAAATCGCAAAAATGGCGGTGAGAGAGGGATTCGAACCCTCGATGGAGTTTTTGACCCCATACTCCCTTAGCAGGGGAGCGCCTTCAGCCTACTCGGCCATCTCACCACAATCAGTGCGTGGGCGGTATAATACGTTTTTTTGAAAATATGTCAAACCCTTTTTTGAAAAAGCCGGATTATTTGAGTATTTTCTCTTCATATTGCATAAATAAAGTGCGGTTAAAATTCTGAAAGATTTTCAACCGCATTTTACCCGTCATATTAACTATTCAAAATCGCACGCAAACGGTCTAACTGGCTTTGTGTCTGCTGCTGTTTTTGTTCTGCGGTGAGCTGAGGTTTATCCCGTTCCCAAAGCACATCATCATTCGGTAATTCAGCTAAAAATCGGCTCGGTTCCGGGCGGATCAGATCACCATATTGACGGCGTTCACGGCAAAGAGAAAAGGTCAGTTCTTTTTGCGCTCGGGTAATCCCCACATAGGCCAAACGTCGCTCTTCCTCCACATTATCTTCATCCATACTGGTTTGATGCGGCAAAATGCCTTCTTCCATTCCGATTAAATACACATAGGGAAATTCTAAGCCTTTTGAGGCGTGTAAGGTCATCAATTGCACTTGATCGCTTTCTTCATCCTCTTCCCCCCGCTCCAACATATCACGCAAGGTTAAACGGGCGACCACTTGATTAAGATTCATCGGTTCGCTCACTTCATCGCCTTTAAGCATATCTGCCACCCAATCAAATAGCGTCGCAACATTTTTACTTTGCATTTCTGCCGCTTTCGGGGTGGTGGCATATTCATATAAATATTCTTCATAATGGATCGCAGAAAGCATGGCACGAATGGCACGTTCCGGCTCTGAACGTTGCACTTCATCATTTAATGCCACCATCCAACGTCCGAATTTTTGTAGCGCATCATAGGCTTTTGGGGTAACCCGTTGAATAAGCTCAAATTCGAAAATGGCTTCAAACAGGCTAATCTGCTTTTCTTGGGCAAGCTCACCCAGTTTTTGCAAGGTTGCCGTGCCAATCTCACGTTTGGGGGTATTCACAATGCGTAAAAATGCCGCATCGTCATCTTGGTTTACTACTAAACGCAAATAGGCCATCATATCTTTGATTTCTGCTCGGGAGAAAAAAGAGGTGCCACCGGAAATTTTATAGGGTATACGGTTTTGCATCAGCACTTTTTCCAATAAACGGGATTGATGATTGCCTCGATACAAAATGGCGTAATCCTTATATTTTGTCTTACGACTAAAACGATGAGCGATCAACTCGGCGACAATGCGTTCAGCTTCGTGTTCTTCATTCTTTGCCTCAATCACCAGCAGTTTTTCTCCTTCGCCAAGATTGGAAAACAATTTTTTGTCGAACACGTGCTCATTATTATCAATCAAGATGTTGGCACAATGTAAAATACGCTGGGTGGAACGATAATTTTGTTCTAATTTAATCACTTGTAAATGAGGAAAATCATCACGCAAACGCACCATATTTTCAGGTCTTGCCCCACGCCAAGAATAAATGGATTGGTCATCATCCCCCACCACGGTAAAACAGGCTCGTTCCCCCACGAGCAGTTTGATTAACTCATATTGGCTGGTATTGGTATCTTGATATTCATCCACCAGCAAATAGCGAATTTTTTGTTGCCATTTTGACCGCACTTCTTCATTTTGTTTGAATAATAAAGTGGGGAGCATAATCAAATCATCAAAATCCAAGGCATTGTAAGCACGGATTTGGGTCGCATAGCGTTCATAACATTTGGCAAAGGTTTGATATTTTGCATCCCGTGCTAAAGCATAGGCTTGCTTGGGCGAAACCAAGTCGTTTTTCCAGTTGGATATCACCGAAATGAGTTCACGCAGCAGATCTTTGTCTTCTTTTAGCACATCGGCGGTGAGTTCTTTTAATAAAGCCAATTGATCGTGTTCATCAAACAAGGTCATATTGGCTTTAAAGCCCAATGCCTTATATTCCCGTTTGATAATATCAAAACCGAGGGTGTGAAAGGTGGAGACCGTCAGCCCTTTCGATTGTTCCTTTCCGATGGAATGCGCCACCCGCTCTTTCATTTCTCGGGCGGCCTTATTGGTGAAGGTCACGGCGGCAATTTGTTTCGGAGAATAACCGCACTTTGCGATCAAGTGCGCAATTTTGTTGATAATCACACGGGTTTTGCCGGAACCTGCACCGGCAAGCACCAAGCAAGGGCCGGTCACATAGTCCACGGCGTGTTGTTGTTGGGGATTGAGTTTCATCATAGTCATTGCGTCCATACAGAGGGCAATAAAACGGTATCGAGTAAAAAGGAAAGCGGCAAATCCAAAATAGGTAATCCCCATTTTTGCGCCATTTCCAAATCATAGGCGACAATGGCATAAATGGTATAATCCGCTGAAGGATCAATCCATTTCACCACGGTACCAAAACCGGATAAGGTAAAAAGTGCGGTTAAAATGAAGGCTATTTGGGGCATCGTGTTTGTAAGGCGTTAAAGACTGTTGTTGGCACAAGTGCTGCCACATCACCACTATGTAAATAAATTTCACGCACGATAGTGGAAGACACAAATGCCCATTTCTCAGTAGGGGGGAAGAAAAGACTTTCCACGCCATTTGTGAGGAGGCGATTAAGGGCGGCAAGTTGGAGTTCGTATTCAAAATCGGTAGTGGTTCGCACCCCTCGGATAATTGCCGTTACATTATGAGCCTTAATCACATTTGCCAGTAAATCGGAAAAACCAAAGACTTCAACATTTTCGAGATGCGAAACGGATTGTCGGGCAAGTTCCACCCGTTCTTCCAAAGAAAACAACGGCTTTTTACTTGGGCTTTCTGCCACTGCCACCAAAACGTTGGGAAAAATGACCGCACTTCGCTCAATAATATCCAAATGCCCATTCGTGATGGGGTCAAAAGTACCGGGATAAATCACCGTTGTCATACTTTACGCTCCAAATAAGGCGTTAATAAATCAAATAAACGGGATAATGCCCCTTTATTTTCCACTAATATTTCATAACCGGCATAACCTAAACGCAAACGGGCTTTTTTTGAGATGAGTAATGTTTCCACTGCCCGCTCTAATGCTCCAGCGGTTGAATTAACTTCAAACACGCCTTGTACCTCAAGTAGTGTTCTAAATACTTCGGTGAAATTAAAGGTGTATCTGCCACTAATAACCGGAATTTTAAATGCTAATGGTTCAAGAGGATTGTGCCCACCGTGTTTTACAAGGCTCCCCCCTACAAAAGCAATATCGGAAATACCGTACATCAACATCATTTCCCCCATGGTATCGCCCAAAATCACTTGTGTGTTCGCATTTGGCAATTCACCGGAAGAACGGCGAATAAATGGGAATTTTTCTTTTTCAATTAACCTAGCGACTAAATCAAAACGCTCAGGATGGCGTGGTATGAGCAATAAAAGTAAATGAGGATATTTTTTCAGCAATCGGCGATGTGCTTGTAGAATTATTTCTTCTTCGCCCTCATGTGTGCTTGCGGCAACCCAAATTTGGCGCTCTTTCACCCATTGTTCATGGAGTTGTTGAACTTTCTCAAGCAAACCGTGGCTGAGGGTTAAATCATATTTAATATTACCGGTCAGGTGAATTTTTTCTTTTGGGTAACCTAACTCAATAAAACGTTTTTCACTAATTTTATCTTGGGGGGCAACCAAACTAATTTGCGACCACATTTCTTGTAAAAGAAATCGCACTTTGCCATAGCGCTTAGCGGAACGGGCGGATAAACGGGCATTGGCAACAATAAAGGGAATATTACGTTGATGCAATTGTTTGATTAAGTTTGGCCAAAGCTCCGTTTCAAGCACGATACAAAGTTTGGGTTGGATAAAATCAATAAAACGGTTGATCGCAAAGGGAAGATCATTGGGTAAATAACAATGCGTCACAGTATCCCCAAAAGCTTCTTTCACCCGATCCGACCCTGTTGGGGTTACGGTGGTGAACGTGATAGGTAAATCAGGATAATGTTGTTGAATACGGCGAACCAACGGTGTGGTAGCAATGACTTCACCGACAGAGGCCGCATGAATCATCACCCCATTTGTTTTTGGGCGAGCCAAGTTAGCATAAAAACCGTAGCGTTCACTTATTCTTTTACGATAATTCGGTGCTTTAAAGCCCCGTATCCACATAAAGAATAATAGCAATGGCTGGCTCAAATACATCAAGATGGTATAAAAAAAACGCCACATAAATTAAATTCGGTTATACTGGAAAAAATTTTCAGTAGTATAGCAAAAAAAGGATCAAAATATGCCAACAATTAGCGTTGCGATGATTGTGAAAAACGAAGAAAAAGATCTTGCATTATGTCTAGACACGGTAAAAGATTGGGTTGATGAAATTATCATTTTAGATTCCGGTAGCACAGATAATACGAAAATTATCGCCTCAAGCTATGGGGCAAAATTCTATGAAAACACCCATTGGCAAGGATTTGGTAAACAACGCCAAATCGCCCAACAGTATGTCACTTCCGACTATGTCCTTTGGTTAGATGCCGATGAACGGGTCACCCCTGAATTGCGGAAATCCATTCAACAGGCGGTGGCACAAAATGCAGAAAATACCGTCTTTAAACTCCCAAGGGTAAGTGAAGTCTTTGGGCGGGAAATTCGCCATTCCGGTTGGTATCCCGATTATGTGGTTCGCCTCTATCGCACCGATTACGCCGGCTATGATGATTCGTTAGTCCATGAAAAAGTTATTTATCCAAACCATACCCGAGTGGAGAAATTAAAAGGGGATTTGCAACATTTCACCTATAAAAGTATTCACCATTATTTGGTGAAATCTGCCGGTTATGCCAAAGCCTGGGCAGACCAACGCCAAGCGAAAGGGAAAAAAGCCACACTCTGGCAAGGCATAAGCCACGCCATAGGGTGTTTTGTAAAAATGTATCTTTTAAAGGCCGGTTTTTTAGATGGAAAACAAGGTTTTCTGCTCGCTGTACTTTCTGCACATTCCACCTTTGTGAAATACGCAGAACTGTGGGAGCGGGATCAACATCAACATTAATCTTTTGATACAAAAAGTGCGGTTAAATCAATTTTTTACCGCACTTTTTTCTTTATTCGGTCGCCTCTTTTAAAGGCACTTCAGGATCCGGTTGTCCCGTAATGCGATTACGCAGATCACGGCGGATAATTTCAATGGTCCAGAACCAGAAAATATGACCGACTAATTCGGAAATGTGTTCATAGAGCGGCCATTCTGCCACCGGAGGCGTTAAACCTAACATTGGGAAGGTGATGTAATGCACACAGATATTTGCGATGATACCTGCACCGATACCTTGCCAGAACTTGATTTTAGGAAAGCGCTCTGCCACTAAGCAGTAACCGATAGCAAAGACCAATGAGAAGGTGATGTGAGTCACACCAATCCAGTTAAAACCATGATCGGCAAAAGTAAAGACTGCTTCTGTTGGGTCGATACCTAAATAATCACGTAAGAAAACGTGTGGTGGATTTAAAAATGCACGTGAACAAACTTGCAATACTTGTTCTTGGGTTAAACCGCTGATATCCACATTGCAAGCGGCTGCGAAGAAATCAATTGGGCTACGTGGTGGGAATGGGTGTTCAGCCCCCCATTTTACGAAGGAAGAAATAATCCCTGCGATGATACCGACAAAAATTGCCACCCCATAACGGCGGCGGTTTGGCGGAGTTTGAGTGAAAATACCTGTCATATTTTGCTCCGAAAATGTTGAAAATATTAGCCGCACTTTTTATATCATAAAAGCACAGCACGAAATTTTACCGTGAGAACGTGACTATTCGCTTATTGTGAATAATGAATGAAAGATACGTCAAGGTAAAACAGGGTACAAATTTTTTACCAATTTATTTATTCCGTCAAGATTTAATTCAATTGTCGTTCAAAAAAAGAACGGTCGTTACTTATTCAATAACGACCGCAGATACAGATAAAATCAGCCTAAATTATAATTTCGCTGCAAGCATCGCTTCTAATTTTTCTTGGTCGATAGCGAACTTACGAATGCCCTCAGCCAATTTTTCAACTGCCATGGCATCGCTATTATGTTGCCAGTAGAATTCCGCTTCAGTCAGTGGTTGTGGTTTCGCTTTCACTTCACCTTTGTATTCCAATTTACGCACAAGTGCGGTTGAATTTTCTTGTAATTCTTTAAGCAGCGCTGGCGCAATGGTTAAACGATCACAACCTGCTAACTCGGTAATTTCCCCCACATTACGGAAGCTTGCTCCCATCACCACCGTATTGTAGCCATATTCTTTATAGTAGTTGTAAATTTTGGTAACGGAAATCACACCCGGATCTTCCGCCGGTGCATAGTCTTTTTTATCACTATTGGCTTTGTACCAATCTAGGATACGACCAACGAAAGGTGAAATTAAATAGACCCCGGCTTCAGCACAGGCACGGGCTTGTGCTTCTGAGAATAATAAGGTGAGATTACAGTTAATGCCTTCTTTTTCAAGAATTTCTGCCGCACGAATACCCTGCCATGTAGAAGCAATTTTAATCAAAATACGATCGTTTGAAATGCCTGCTGCATTATAAAGAGCAATAAGCTTACGGGCTTTTTCAACGGTTGCTTGTGTATTGTAAGAAAGACGGGCATCCACTTCGGTGGAAATGCGTCCCGGGACGATTTTTAAAATTTCTAAACCAATGTTTACTGCTAATTTATCTTCTGCATCAATCAGTTGTTGTGCTTTATCACTGCTTTGCGCCTTAGCATAGCTGATCGCCTCATCGATAAGTGGAGCATATTGTGGCAATGCCGAAGCGCTTAAAATTAAAGAAGGATTGGTTGTCGCATCTTGAGGTTGATATTTTTTAATCGCTTCAATATCGCCGGTATCTGCAACCACGACAGTCATGCTACGAAGTGAATCTAATTGAGTTGTCATTGTCTTCTCCTGTTTTGATTAATGCTCATAACGATAACACAAATCGAATTTGTAGTGATAGCAAGAAATCGTAATCTAACCAATAATTTTTACATTTTTAATGTTTCTTGTACAAGATTAGAAATGATAAAAACCTAGAGTGAAATATTGAATAAACAAAATAATGGCTGCGAATACAGTGCCATGCATCTCCCCCGCTCTCATATAATTAACGCTTAAATTTGGAGAATCTCCTAAACGTTGGTAATCATTTATTAAACTTAAAATTAATAAAGGTACAAGTACATACAATGGATTTGCTTCAGGATCTATGTAAGAAATAATTGCATAAGTTGCATTAAAAGCGAGTAAATACTGTAAAGTTCCTCTTAGTCGAAATGTTCTGAAATATTCAGCATATAATTGAACCTCATCTCCATCATGTTTTTCCCAGCCTAAAGTAAATGAAACGATGCCTGCGAGAATACCAGATAAAAATATAGCCAGTATTAATGCTATAAAATAAACGCCAAAGCCTACAAGATAAGCCCACATAAAACCTCCTAGTTACTAAATACAACGGCTTTATTATAGCTAAAAAACACCTAATATCAAATTTAGTTTGAAGATTTCAAATTTAACTTGAGCAAACTAAGAAATAGCTATTCAGAATACAGTGATGGAAAGTAGAAATGCAAAATTTGAATTTAGCCTAAGATTAAAACAGTCGTTAGAAGATGCAGGATTCGCAGGATTATCTCTTTCATCAATTGCGACAAAATTTAATTTACGCCACCCTAATAAACCGATTACTCCACAAACAGTGCATAATTGGTTGATCGGTGTTTCTATTCCAACCGATGACAAAATCGACACCCTCGCTAAACTGCTTCATACTTCTCCTGAGTGGTTACGATATGGAATTATTCACTTCACTGAAAATACTCTCTCTCCAGAAGAGCAACAAGTATTGACCTATTTTAGAAAAATTACTCCAGCTAAAAAACAAGCTGTATTGGGTATATTAAAAGCTCTACAAGTATAAGTATTACAGAATTTTATCTATAAAGTTTTGGTAAAAAAGAAGAGTAATTTTTGCTTTTTATCAGAACTGTGATCAACATCACGGTTATTAGGGAATAAAGCCTTTACAAACCTAAGAATTTAAGATAAATCATTGAACCTAATTATTTTTATAACGATGATTTCAACATAATTCACTAAAAAGGAGTATCTATGCAAGCTAATCTATTCCGCCAATTTCTCTTTTCCACCCTCACTTTAGCGCTGTCCGGCAGTCTTTATGCCGCGCAAGTGCCTAACGGCACAGAACTTGCACCAGTGCAAAATATTGTGATTAATAACGGTGCAGAACCACAAAGTTTCGATCCCCATAAAACCGAAGGGGTGCCGGAGTCGCAAGTAGCTTATCAATTATTTGAAGGTTTAGTGAGCACCAATTCAAAAGGGGAATTAATACCGGGTGTGGCAGAACGTTGGGAAAGTTCGCCTGATTATAAAACCTGGACATTCCACCTTCGCAAAGACGCCAAATGGTCAAACGGTGATCCTATTACAGCACAGGATTTTGTCTATTCTTGGCAACGTTTAGTAAACCCTAACACCGCCTCCCCTTACGCCAGTTTCTTAGATTACATGCAAGTGGCAAATGCGCAGGATATTATTGACGGTAAGAAAAAACCGGAAGAATTAGGCGTGGAAGCCAAAGACGATTATACCTTTGTCGTTTATTCCGCCAACCCTGTGCCTTATGCGGTTGGGCTAACGACCCACCAATCTTTGCTCCCCGTGCCTCAAAAAATCATTGAAAAATTCGGTGATGCTTGGGTGAAAAAAGAAAATATCGTAGGCAATGGGGCGTATAAATTAAAAGATCACGTTATCAATGAAAAAATTGAATTTGAACGCAATCCACTGTATTGGAATGATAAAGAAACCGTCATCAATACCGCCACTTTCCTAGCCATTGAAAATGCCAGTACCGATGTTTCCCGTTACCGTGCCGGAGATTTGGATATCACCAGCTACTCACTCCCACCGGAGCAATTTGCTAAGTTGAAAAAAGAATTGCCGGATCAGGTGTTTACCGCTCGTACTTTGGCGACTTATATGTATGAGATCAACAATAGCAAACCACCGTTCAATGACAAACGTGTACGCCAAGCCTTAAACTATGCCTTAGATCGTACGGTAATTACCGATAAAGTGATGGCACAAGGGCAAACCCCGACTTATGTGTTCACCCCAACTTATATTTCGGAGGGTGAGCGGATTAGCCAACCTGCCTATTCCCAAGAGCCAATGGCAAAACGTAATGAACAAGCCATTAAATTATTGGAAGAAGCAGGATTTAGCAAAGCCAACCCATTAAAATTCACCATTCTTTACAACACCAATGAAAACCATAAAAAAGTGGCGATTGCCGCTGCCTCTATGTGGAAAGCCAATACCAAAGGCTTAATTGAGGTGAAATTAGAAAACCAAGAATGGAAAACCTATATTGATAGCCGTCGTGCCGGTCGTTATGATGTAGCCCGTGCCGGTTGGAGTGCGGATTACAACCAAGCCACTACTTTTGGTAACTATTTCTTATCCACCTCTAGCAACAACACGGCAAAATATGCCAGTGCCGAATATGATAAGGCAATGGCAGATTCCTACCTTGCTACCGATGCAGCAGGGCGTGCGGAAGCCTATGCCAAAGCGGAAGCGATTTTAGCGCAAGATTTTGCCCTTGTACCGGTTTTCAATTATGTAAACCCACGCTTAGTGAAACCTTATGTGGGCGGTTATACGGCACAAGATCCGCAAGACCATATTTTCTTGCGTGATCTCTATATCATTAAGCATTAATAAAAAGTGCGGTTAGAAAAACATTCGTTTTTTTGACCGCACTTTTATTTTTATCAAATCCTTGCCTCACAAAGCAAAAAAGAAAATATCGCCGTGATATTTTAGGGTTGGAGTAACCATGTTCAAATTTATCCTTAAACGGGTGCTGGAAGCCATTCCCACGTTGTTTATTTTAATTACCTTTTCGTTTTTTCTGATGCGCTTAGCACCGGGCAGCCCTTTCACCTCAGAGCGGGCTTATCCACCTGAAGTGATGGCGAATATCGAAGCGAAATATCACCTCAATGAACCCTTACACAAACAGTATCTATTGTATTTAGAAAATCTTTCCAAAGGGGATTTTGGCCCTTCCTTTAAATATAAAGATCAATCGGTGAATGATTTAATCGGTGCCGCTTTTCCTGTTTCGCTCAAATTAGGCTGCATTGCTTTTTTATTTGCCCTCACCCTCGGCATTTCTGCCGGTACTCTTGCCGCATTAAAACAAAATAGCCGATGGGATTATATTTTAATGAGTATGTCCATGACGGGGGTGATTATGCCCAGCTTTGTCTTTGCCCCACTTCTTGTTTTATTTTTTGCCATTTGGTTAGGTTGGTTACCTGCCGGGGGGTGGAATGAAGGGGCATTACCTTATTTAATTTTACCAGTCGCTTCACTCACTATTGGCTATGTAGCAGGCATCGCACGGATTATGCGGGGTTCAATGATCGAGGTACTTCATTCCAATTTTATTCGCACAGCCAAAGCCAAAGGGCTTTCTACCCGCCGAATTATTTTAAAACACGCCCTTCGCCCGGCACTTTTGCCTGTCATCACCTATCTCGGTCCGGCTTTCGTAGGCATTATCACAGGCTCTATGGTCATTGAAAGTGTATTCGGCTTACCCGGCATGGGGAAATTATTTGTCAATGGGGCGCTAAACCGTGATTATTCTTTAGTATTAAGTTTAACCATTCTTGTGGGTACGCTCACCATTTTATTTAATATGATTGTAGATATTTTATATGCGGTCATTGACCCGAAAATTCGTTATTAGGAGAGTGCAATGACCCAACCGATTAATCAAAAAAATACTGAATTTGTCGAACAACTCGCCGAACGAATGGAGGAAATGCAACTTGAGGGGCGCAGCCTCTGGCAAGATGCAAAACGCCGTTTCTTCCGCAACAAAGCCGCTGTTGTCAGTTTAATGTTATTACTGATGATTGTGCTATTTATTACCTTTGCTCCGTTCTTCTTTCCCTTTACTTATGAAGATACGGATTGGAATATGATGGGCGTTGCCCCCACTTCTGAGGGACTGCATTTCTTCGGCACAGATTCCTCCGGACGTGATTTACTTGTTCGGGTGGCGATCGGCGGGCGAATTTCGCTTATGGTCGGCATTGCCGGTGCCTTAATTTCAGTGATGATTGGCACCATTTATGGCGCGATTTCCGGCTATTTCGGCGGTAAAGTGGATATGGTGATGATGCGTTTCTTAGAAATTCTCAGTTCCTTTCCTTTTATGTTTTTTGTCATTTTGCTGGTCACCCTTTTCGGACAAAACATTTTTCTTATTTTTGTGGCCATCGGTGCCATTGCCTGGTTAGGCTTGGCACGGATTGTGCGGGGGCAAACCCTCAGTCTCAAAAACAAAGAATTTGTAGAAGCCGCTATCGTTTGCGGTGTGCCACGCCGTCAAATCATCCTCAAACACATCATTCCCAATGTACTGGGCTTAGTGGCCGTCTACGCCTCTCTAGAAGTGCCGGGATTGATTTTATTTGAATCCTTTTTGAGTTTTTTAGGATTGGGCACACAAGAACCCATGAGTAGCTGGGGCGCATTACTCAGCGATGGCGCTGCCCAAATGGAAGTCGCACCTTGGCTTTTAATTTTTCCGGCTTTCTTCCTTTGTTTAACCCTATTTTGTTTTAACTTTATCGGTGATGGCTTGCGTGATGCCTTAGACCCGAAAGATCGCTAGGAGCGGTTTATGGAAAAACAACAACAAAATCAAGCGCACTTATTAGACGTGCAAAACCTCTATGTCAATTTCCACACGCCCGATGGTATTGTGACTGCCGTCAATGATCTGAATTTTACCTTAGATGCAGGGCAAACCCTCGGTATTGTGGGGGAATCCGGTTCCGGTAAATCCCAAACCGCTTTTGCTTTAATGGGCTTACTTGCACCGAATGGCAAGGTTTCCGGCTCTGCCCTATTTAACGGTACGCAATTAGTCAATTTACCCACTGCGCAACTAAACAGTATCCGAGCAGAACAAATCGCCATGATTTTCCAAGACCCGATGACCTCATTAAATCCCTATATGAAAATTGGTGAGCAATTAATGGAAGTATTGATGTTGCACAAAGGTTATGACAAAAAAACGGCATTTGATGAATCGGTGAAAATGTTAGATGCGGTAAAAATGCCTGAAGCCAAAAAACGCATGGGAATGTACCCCCACGAATTTTCAGGAGGGATGCGTCAACGAGTGATGATTGCCATGGCATTGCTTTGTCGCCCGAAATTACTCATTGCCGATGAACCCACCACCGCCCTTGATGTCACCGTTCAGGCGCAAATTATGACTTTACTGAACGAACTCAAACAGGAATTTAATACCGCAATTATTATGATCACCCACGATCTTGGAGTAGTCGCCGGTATTTGCGATCAGGTGCTGGTGATGTATGCCGGCCGCACCATGGAATATGGCACGGCAGAACAAATTTTCTATCACCCCACTCATCCTTATTCCCTCGGATTAATGGAGGCAATTCCTCGTCTTGATGGCAAACATGACAGCCTCGTCACCATACCGGGAAATCCGCCTAACTTGCTCCATTTACCGGCAGGCTGCCCGTTTTCGCCCCGTTGTCATTATGCCGGTGAACAATGTAAAACAGCGCCAAAATTGACCGCACTTTCCGAAGGGCATTTGCGAAATTGCTGGCTTCCTGCCACACAGTTTGAGGGACGAATCCTATGATGAAAGCGAAAAATTTATTATTAGAGGTAAAAAATCTGGGCGTATCCTTCAAAATCAAAAATGATAAAGCCCTGTTTTTTGCCAAACCGCAAACCTTAAAAGCGGTGAACAATGTGTCTTTTCAACTTTATGCCGGCGAAACCCTAGGCGTGGTGGGCGAATCAGGCTGCGGGAAATCCACCCTTGCCCGTGCCATCATTGGTTTAGTGGAAGCCAATGAAGGGGAAATTATTTGGTTAGGTAAAGATTTACGAAACCAATCACCAAAACAATGGCGTGATACCCGTAAAGACATTCAAATGATTTTCCAAGATCCCCTGGCCTCGCTCAACCCTCGAATGAATATCGGCGAAATTATTGCAGAACCCCTTAAAATTTATCAACCTCACTTGAACGCAGAACAGGTGAAAGAAAAAGTGCAGGCAATGATGTTAAAAGTCGGCTTATTGCCCAATTTGATCAATCGCTATCCCCATGAGTTCTCCGGTGGACAATGCCAACGTATCGGTATTGCCCGTGCATTAATTATTGAGCCTAAAATGATTATTTGTGATGAACCGGTTTCCGCATTGGATGTGTCCATTCAAGCCCAAGTGGTAAATTTATTGAAATCTTTACAAGCAGAAATGGGCCTATCACTCATTTTTATTGCCCATGATCTTGCCGTGGTAAAACATATTTCCGACCGAGTGTTGGTGATGTATTTAGGCAACGCCATGGAATTAGGCAGCGATGATGAGGTGTATCATCACACCAAGCACCCTTACACCAAAGCGCTGATGTCTGCTGTGCCTATTCCGGATCCTCAATTGGAACGAAATAAAAACATCCAGCTCTTAGAGGGGGATCTTCCTTCCCCGATAAATCCGCCGTCCGGCTGTGTTTTCCGCACAAGATGCCCTCTTGCCGATGAGGGTTGTGCAACACAAAAACCGGCATTTAGTACAGAAAACGGAACGCATTTTGTGGCTTGTTTGAAGGCGTAAAATTACGGGGGAAATGGGTAATTTTCCCCAGTTAGATTGCGTTGAAATCAGGGATAGTTTCAATGGGTATGATTTATTCAAAATCTCTACGGTGTTTTCAACCAATCAATTGTACAAATAGTGGTATGGGCTTGTCGTTCTATTCTCCGTTTAAAAGGAAATTTTGATGAAAAAGACCGCACTTTTTCGTTATGTTATTGTCTTTATAGGGACTAAAACTTACTTAAAAATGGTAGAGGTTAGTATGCAAACCCGTAGAGAATTTTTATTAATGAGTGCCGGTGTGGCTTGTGTGGTGAGTATGTCCGGTTTTGTTTTGGCTGCGGGCAATACGCCTATCAATGCAACGGCAATTACACAGGTTTTTGGTGATGGCGTGCAGATGGTGGCGGTTGCCGTGGAATTTAGCGATGAATTAACGTCCGCAGATGTGTCGGCGAAAAATTTTAGCGTAGCGGACAGAACCGTGAAAAATGTGTTTGTGAGCCAATCGGCGGATCTGACGGAAAGCGAAAAAGGCAAATTTGTTATCGTACAGCTGATGCCCGATGAAGAGGGGAGTGGGTTACAGGAAAAGGTGAACATGCCAAATGCCACCGCCGCAGAGCCAACACCGGGAGCGGCTAAACCCCATTGGGTTGCCGGCGATACCATGAGCAGTATTATTCGCTATAAAGCGGCAAAAGCCACAGTAACGGTAGAAGGAAAAACACTGCAAACCCAAGGAGTGAAAAACCTGATTGTGGATGATTTCCAACAGGGTGAATTTTATGATGGGCAAACGGGAAAACGGTTGCCCTATAATTTTTTTAAACCGCAAAATCAACACCAACCGCTGCCTTTGGTATTGTTTATGCACGATGCAGGGGCGACCAGCGATCAGACGGAAGTCGCCCTTTTTCAAGGCTTGGGTGCGGTCATTTGGGCGGATCCTGCCGAACAGGCAAAACGTCCATGCTATGTTTTGGCGCCACAATTTAACGAGATTGTCGCAGATGATGATTGGCACACGTCCGATATGCTTGAAACTACCATTCACTTGGTGCAAAAGCTCATTAAAGAAGAAAACATTGATCCGAAACGCATTTATGTCACCGGGCAATCGGGCGGTTGTATGTTGGCAACAGCAATGAGTGTGAAATATCCCGATTTCTTCACCGCAAGTTACTTGGTGGCGGGAAAATGGGATGCGGAAAGCGTGTCCCCGCTGGCAAAAAATAAAATTTGGTTTATGGCAGCGGTTGATGATAGCGGCGCATTTCCAAGTTTTAATGGGATTACCGAACGCTTGGAAAAAGCTGGTGCAAAAATTAGTCGGGCTGAATGGAACGGCACTTGGAATGCGGATCAATATCGCTTTGCCTATGATGCATTAATGGCGGAAAAAAGTCCGATAAACTATACGGTTTTCGCCAAAGATAGCGTATTTCGTGAAACGGACAGCCGTGCCGGGGCAAGCGGACATCGTAATACCTGGCGCATTGCATACAGTATTGAGCCGATTCGAGAATGGTTGTTTGCGCAGACAAAATAAGGAAAGTGGGAGCGGATTCATCTCAAAAACTCCGGCAAAATTATTCACAAATCGCCGATGTGATTTGTTCGCTCCTTTTGTTAGCTTTTTCGGAGCAGTGGAGTCGTTGGCAGTGCCAACGTTCAAAAAACATTGTTTTTTGTGACCGCACTTTTCGTTGCGAAAGTGTGAATCTGCTATATAATCCCTCCCTTTTTTTAATGTAATAAGGAAAACAAAATGACACAAAAAATGTTTGTTGCCGGGGCAAGTGGGCTGATTGGTCAAGCATTGTGCAAAATCTTACTAGAGAAAGGCTTTGAAGTTTACGGCACAACCCGTACTGCGGCAAAGGCGGAAATCTTAACAAAAATGGGCGTTAAATCCGTGATTGTGGATGTGTTTGATGCGGAAACTTTAACCCAACAAATGCTCTCTATTCGCCCGGATGTGGTGTTTCACGAGCTGACGGATTTACCTGATGGCTTGGCAGCGGATCAAATGGAAGCCTCATTGGCACGCAACGCCCGTATTCGTGATGAAGGAACGCGAAATTTAGTGAGCGCGGCGAAAGCGGCAGGGGTGAAAAAAATCATCGCACAAAGTATTACACTGGTTTATGAACCCTCCGAAAACTTACCGTTCACCGAAGAATCGCCATTGCTTAATTTCGCCGATCCGGTTTACGGTGAAACCTCAAAAGGCGTGTATAGCCTTGAACAACAGATCACCAAAGATGAGGCTTTTGTGGGTGTGGTATTGCGTTACGGTTGGTTATACGGTGAAGGCACCGGTTTTGATGCAGCGGTGGATTTTGCCCCTTCCGTGCATAAAGATGCCGCAGCCCATGCCGCAGTGTTGGCGTTGAATGCTACCGAATCCGCTATCTTTAATGCCGCTGATGACGATGCCCGCTTATCCAGTGAAAAAATCAAACGTGCATTGGGTTGGAAATCTGATTTTCGTCTTTAATAAAACAGCGATTTGATCGAGTTAAAAAAATAAAAACGGCAGGTTTTCCTTGCCGTTTTTTTGCCTATTGGGAAAGCCTTAGGCTTCCCGATTAACAATTTCCTGAATTAATCGGGTTAGTTCCTGATCCTGTTCAATCGCCATTTGTTTTAAGGGTTGGTTTTTAAAGCCGGAAATATTGGGATCATAAACTTCAGCCATTTGGCAAAGGTTATGATGGTCTTTATTAAAATAGAGTTGCCCGATTTTTTCCACTTTTTCTTCATCCAAGCCCATTTTTAATAGTGCTTGTTTGCCTATTCTCAGCGCAGAATCAAAGGTTTCCCGTACTTGAATTTCGGTTTTTTCAAAGAGTGTTAGGCTGTGGCGGCGGTCAAAGGTTCGCACGATAATTGGCACGGAAGCGTTTAAACGTCGTGCATTTTCCACAATTAAATTGGTATTTTCCACCGAATCAATTGCAACGATGAGCAGGGCAGCTTGCTCAATGCCGGCGGTGGCGAGCAATTCGGGGCGGGTTGCATCACCGTAATAGCTTTTTACATTAAAAGTTGCCATTCCCTCCACCATTTGAATATTTTTATCAATCACGGTTACTTGATACCCCGACATCACAAGCAATTCGCGTACAATTTGTCCCATTCGCCCCAGTCCAATAAGAATAATCGGCAGTTGATCGTTAATTTCATCATTGGGTTGTGCCGTTTCCTCTTTTCTTAAACGGGGTAAAATGACGAATTTATAGCCCAAAATTAAAATTGGGCTGAGCACCATTGAAAGCACAATAATTGCCGTACCGTTGGCTTGTGCTTGGTCTGAAATGACTTGTTGGTTTGCTGCGGCGGAAAATAATACAAAGGCAAATTCGCCACCCAATGCCATCACAAAGGCACGATCAAGGGCTTCCTCCAATGAGCTTTTTGTCAGTTTTGCGATGAAGAAAATGCCAATGCCGTTTGCCATCATCAACACTAATACGCTAAGGAAAATATGCCAGAAATTATTGAGCACCAAAGGTACATTCAGTGACATTCCCACGCCTAGAAAGAATAGTCCCAAAAGCAAGCCGCGGAAAGGTTCAAGATCTGCCTCAAGTTGGTGGCGAAAGCTTGAATTGGAAAGCAAAACGCCTGCAATAAAGGCTCCCATTGCGGTTGAAAGCCCGACACTTTCCATTAACATTCCGGCGCTAACTACTACCAATAATGCGGCGGCAGTCATAATTTCCCGTAATTTTGTTTGCGCCAATAATCGGAAAAGCGGATTCAAAAGCCAGATGCCCGCCACAATAAGCGCCGCTACCGCCCCGACAGTTGCTAGTAATTTGAACCAAATGGGGGTTGCGGTTTCGCTGCCCGTTTGGAGTGGAGAAAGGAAAGATACGATTGCGAGTAAGGGGACAATCATTAAATCTTCCAATAGCAGAATAGATACGATTTTTCGTCCGCGCACGCTATTTGTTTCACCCCGTTCGCTGAGGATCGCCATGACAATTGCCGTGGAAGTCAGCACAAAGCCGGAGGCAATAATAAAGCTGGTTTGCCATGCTCAACCGAGGGCAAAATGTCCGGCTAAGGTAATCAGCCCACAGCAAGTCAGCACTTGTAATAAACCCAGTCCGAAAATTTGTTTACGGAGTTGCCAAAGTTGAGAGGGTTTCATTTCCAAGCCAATGACGAACAGAAAAATCACTACGCCTAGTTCGGCAATTTGTAAAATAGCTTTGAAGTCGTTGAAAAATTTCAAGCCGAACGGTCCGATTAAAAGCCCGGCAGCCAAATAGCCCAGCACTGAACCCAGCCCCACACGTTTAAAGAACGGCACGATTAACACCATGCTGAGAAGTAGCACCAAAAGGCTGAAAGATTGTTGTTCTGCGTTCATTTTGTTTCCGATTAATTGAAAAATTGCTCATTATAAGAGATCTCAAAAAATGCCTCAATTTGGAACGCCGTCAAAAGTGCGGTTATTTTTCCATGAGTTTTTCATTTTGCTAAAATGTCCTTGACTCCGTATGCGCTACAGACTTTACACTGGCATACGTTATCAATTTAATTCAAAAGGAAAGAGAAATGAGCAATATTCGTCATGAACATCATCATGCCCACACTCCAAAAGACAAGCGGATTTTGGGACTCAGTTTTGCCATTATCAGCGGATATATGGTGGTGGAATTTTTGGGCGGTTATTTTTTTCATAGTCTGGCATTAATAGCGGATGCAGGGCATATGGCAAATGATAGCCTGTCGCTTTTCTTGGCGTTAATTGCATTATTTTTAAGCCTGAAATGGCAAAAAATATTCGCCTTATTGAACGGCGTATCCTTGGTTGGTGTGGCGCTTTGGATTTTACTTGAAGCCTGGGAACGCTGGCAAACGCCAACAGAAATGTTGGCATTGCCGATGTTGGGCGTGGCATCAGTAGGGTTTGTGGTGAACGTTTTGGTGGCATGGATTATGCTCAAAAGCGATCACGAAAATCTCAATATTCGTGCGGCTTATTTTCACGTGTTGGCGGATCTGTTTGGCTCGGTAGTGGCGATTGTGGCGGGATTAAGTGCCTGGTTGCTCCATTGGCAATGGGTCGATGTGGTGGCGAGTGGGATTTTTAGCTTGTTGGTATTACGCAGCGGTTTATCGGTAGTGATACAGGCAATAAAAGCATTACGCGATCCTTCTGCGTCGGTTTCTGTTGCGCACCATTCTCATTAAACATGATATTTTGCGAAAATCCTGTCCCGCTTGATATTTGGAGAAAATGATGAAAATCAATGAGTTGAGTAAACGCACAGGAATCCATTTAGAAACCATTCGTTATTACGAAAAACAAGGAATTTTGCCCGAACCTAAACGGGCGGCGAACGGTTATCGCCAATATGATGAAGAAAGTGCGGCACAGCTAAACTTCATCAAAAATTGCCGCATGTTGGGTTTTTCTCTTGAAGATATTCGCGAACTTAACCGCTTGAAATTTGGTGAGGAGAGTCACTACCACGCTGATCAAATGGTGCTAAACCAACTCACCCGAGTGGAAGAAAAAATCGCCCAACTTTTGGAAATTAAGCATTTTTTACAATCCATCGCCACGGAGGGGCAGCACAGTGAAGCGGAATGTAAGGCTATGCAGGGATTGAAAAAAGGAAAGTGCGGTTAGATTTGCGAGTTTTTTTCAATCCTTTATAATTCGCAGCTTTAATTTTCGGAAACAACATGAGGTAACAGTATGGCGTGGATTTATTTAATCACAGCAGGATTAATGGAAATCGGTTGGCCGTTAGGGCTGAAATTAGCCCAACAAGAAGGCTGGCGTTGGCAAGGGGTATTGATTGCCATTTTATTTATGGCGGGGAGTGGGACATTGCTCTTTTTAGCCCAAAGACATATTCCGATGGGGACGGCTTATGCGGTATGGACAGGCATCGGGGCGTTAGGGGCATTCGTGGTGGGAGTGATGTTTTTAGGCGATGCCTCCACCATAGGGAGGTGGCTGGGTGCTTTACTTATCGTTTCTGGTGTGATTGTGATGAAATTAGCCGGTTAAATCCGGAAAAATTAACGTCAAAATAACCGCACTTTTTGAATTATCGCCGTCACAATGGGATTTCATATCAACGCCCTTGTGGCGGCTTTTTTTATGGTTAAAGAAAAACTTTCGTCCAGTAATTCAAACAACAATTTCTCATCAATTTCCGCAAGATGAAGGCTGAGCCAATGTTCTTTATTCATATGATAAGCGGGATAAACGCCTTTTATCATTCGAAGCGAACCGATTTCTTCGGGATTGGCTTTCACGTTTAGAATAGCGATTTTTTCTTCCCCCTCAATACCAATTTTGTCGGCACGCACTTCCATTAAAACGGCAAACCACTTACGATTATTTTGATGACGGAATACTGCATAATCAGGAAATTTTGCCCACGGATATTCTGCTTGGGTGTGATAACGTTGCTTGATTTGGCTGATAAGTGTGGAAATGTTCATTTGTCGATATTCTACGAAAATAATCTGATAAAAAATCTGCCCCTTTCCGGAGACAGAGGGGCAGATTAAAGTGCGGTTATTTTTCGCTGGGTTTTAACGCTTAATAATCTTCAGGATTATAGCCATGATAGGCACGTGTTAAAATCACCTCCATATCCGCCACTAACGGCAAGCGTGGGTTCGCCGGAGAACATTGGTCTTCAAAGGCGAGCAAGGCGACATCACGGCGGGCATCCATCCAGGCTTTTTCGTCCAAGCCTTGGGCTTTAAAGGACATTTTGATGCCACAGCGTTCCGCCAAATCATAGCAGGCCTGAGCGAAGGATTTCACCCCTTCTTCCGGTGTGGCACAAGGTAAACCGAGCATACGGGCAATATCTTGATATTTCACATCTGCTTTGTAGTAGTTATATTTCGGCCAAGTGGCGGTTTTTTCCGGACGGGTGCCGTTATAACGAATCACGTGCGGCATTAAAATCGCATTGGTGCGTCCGTGTGGTGTGTGGAAACGTCCGCCGATTTTGTGCGCCAAGGAGTGATTCATTCCTAAGAAAGCATTGGCAAATGCCATCCCCGCCATAGTGGATGCGTTGTGCATTTTTTCCCGAGCTTCCGGATCTTTTTCTTTCACGGAGCGTTCTAGGTTTTCGAACACCAATTTGATGGCTTGTAATGCCAAACCGTCAGTGAAATCATTCGCTAACACGGAAACATAGGCTTCTGTTGCGTGGGTTAGCACATCTAAACCGGTATCCGCCGCAACATGAGCCGGAACGGTCATCACCAGTGCCGGATCCACAATGGCTACGGTCGGCGTTAAGGAATAGTCGGCGATTGGATATTTTTTATCGCCTTCGGTAATTACCGCAAACGGGGTCACTTCAGAACCTGTACCTGAGGTTGTCGGGATGCCGATAAAGCGGGCTTTACGTCCTAATTGTGGGAATTTGAAAGCACGTTTGCGAATATCCATAAATTTTTGTACGAGATCACGGAAATCCACTTCAGGTTGCTCATAGAATAACCACATCACTTTTGCCGCATCCATCGCTGAACCGCCACCAAGGGCTATGATGGTGTCCGGCTGGTAGCTACGTAATAATTCCGTACCACGACGTACGGTTTCGATGGATGGATCCGGTTCAACATCCGCAAAGAGTTGGTAGGTGACGTGGTTGCCGCGCGCGGTAATTTGTTCGGCAATTTTCTCGACAAAGCCAAGATCCACCATGGTGCGGTCAGTGACGATCACCACACGTTCCATGCCTTTCATTGATTGTAAATATTGAATTGAATCCCGCTCAAAGTAAATTTTTGAAGGCACTTTAAACCATTGCATATTATTTCTCCGTCTTCCCACGCGTTTTATATTGATTAAATTGACCGCACTTACGTTGTTGCCTACAGAGTTCTTTCCGTAAGAACCGCAACCAAGTGTTAGGGAAGGAAGGAAAGAGTTATACACATCACCGATTCCGCCGAAGGTGGAAGGGGAATTCCAAATCACACGAATGGCCTTGACCCGTTCACCAAATTCTTTTGCCAATTCGGCATTGTTGGTATGGATTGCGGCAGAATGTCCTAAGCCGTGGAACTCCACCATTTGTTCTGCTTTATTTAAGCCGTCTTCTGTTGAAGTCGCTTTCACTAAGGCGAGTACCGGCGATAATTTTTCACGGGTTAAAGGTTCTTTTTCACCCACTTCTTTACATTCAGCCAATAAAATATTGGTGCGTGGCGGCACTTTGAATCCCGCTTGTTCTGCAATCCAAGTGGCAGGTTTACCTACAACGTTGGCATTGAGTTTTGCACCGGCACAATTTTTACTGTCCGCTTTCACGCCAAACATCAATTCTTCCAACATGGCTTTTTCTTTTTTATTGACTAAATACACGCCGTAAGATTGCATCTCTTTCACAAAGTCGGCATAAATTTCTTCATCAACAATGGCGGCTTGTTCGGATGCACAAACCATTCCGTTATCAAAGGATTTTGACATCACAATATCATGCACCGCTTGTTTTAAATTGGCGGATTTTTCCACATAAGCCGGTACGTTGCCCGCCCCTACGCCAAGTGCCGGTTTGCCGCAAGAATAGGCGGCTTCCACCATGGCGTTACCGCCTGTAGCTAAAATAGTGGCGATGCCGGGGTGTTTCATTAAGGCTGCTGTGCCTTCCATTGATGGCGTTTCGATCCATTGAATACAGTTTTTCGGTGCGCCTGCCGCCACTGCCGCTTCATAAACAATGCGTGCTGCGTGAGCGGAAGATTGTTGTGCGGACGGGTGGAAAGCAAATACGATTGGGTTACGGGTTTTTAAAGCGATTAATGATTTAAAAATTGCCGTTGAAGTTGGGTTGGTAGTTGGTGTAATCCCACAAATCACACCGACAGGATCGGCAATTTCGGTAATCCCTGTGACATCATCTTCACTGATTACGCCCACGGTTTTTAAGTTGCGCATATTGTTTACCACATATTCACAGGCAAACAGGTTTTTGGTGGCTTTATCTTCAAATACACCGCGACCGGTTTCTTCATAGGCATGCATAGCAAGCACACCGTGTTGATCCAAGGCCGCAACGGAAGCCTTCGCCACAATATAGTTGATTTGTTCTTGATCCAGTTTTCTAAACTCTTCAAGTGCAACCAAACCTTTTTCTACCAGTGCATTTACCTCTGCTTGAGCCGGGCTGATTGCATTTTCAACTGCATTACTCATAGTTTTCTCCTAATATTTTTTTAAAGTTTAACTAAAAAGGATTATACGCCTTCATTTCTGTGATCTCGATCACATTAAAACACTATTTAATAAAAATCTGATCTTGATCAATCCCCTCAATTTCGGGCAGATTTTTTTTCGTTTTAGTCTTTATTTCCGAAGTGGATTTCGCCATAATGCACGGCTTTCATACTCAAAATTGTTAAGGGGAAAAAATTTATGTCAGCGAAAGAAGGTTTAGCGAATCCGGGTCCTCTTGGATTATGTGGTTTTGCATTAACGACTTGGTTATTATGTTTAATCAACGCAGGCGTGTTTGATAGTTCAAACCTCGGTTTGGTATTAGGTATGGCATTCGCTTTCGGCGGTACGGCTCAAATGATTGCCGGAATGTTTGAATTTAAAAAAGGCAACACCTTTGGATTTACTGCATTTATCAGCTATGGTGCATTTTGGTGGTCTTGGGCGTTATTTGTTGCGTTCTTTAAGGGTGAAACCTCCGCGCAATTTGTAGGATGGTATTTGGGCTGTTGGGGAACCTTCACATTAATGATGTTCTTAGCAACGTTCCCGAAACCGCGTGCATTGCAAGCGATTTTTTTCTTTCTCACTTTAACCTTTTACGCATTAGCCATTGGTGATGCCACAGGCAACCATGCGATTGTGAATATCGGAGGATATTTAGGGTTAATCACAGCACTTTGCGCCTTCTATTTAGCCGCAGCGGAAGTCTTAAACGAATCCTATGGCAGAACGGTATTGCCAATCGGTGAAAAGAAATAAATCTTACTTGTTCTTACAAATAAAAAGTGCGGTCATATTTTCAAAAGAATTTATGACCGCACTTTTTTTACATTACATTCCGGCAATATATTTCAACATCACACCGGCGGCGATAGCCGAACCAATCACGCCTGCCACATTCGGCCCCATGGCGTGCATCAGTAAAAAGTTTTGATGATCCGCTTCTAACCCCACTTTATTGGACACCCTCGCTGCCATAGGAACGGCAGAAACACCGGCGGAGCCAATAAGTGGATTGATTTTGCTTTTGCTGAATTTGTTCATCAATTTTGCCATTAATATTCCACTTGCTGTGCCGATACTAAAGGCGACGACACCGAGTAACAAAATACCCAAAGTTTGTGGTTGGAGGAATTTATCTGCCACCAATTTCGCCCCAACAGATAAGCCTAGAACAATAGTGGTAATGTTGATTAAAGCATTTTGTGTGGTATCGCTTAACCGATCCACCACGCCACTGACCCGCATTAAGTTACCAAAACAGAACATCCCCAACAACGGTGCGGCATCCGGTAAAATGAGGGCAACCAACAACAAGAGGATGATTGGAAACAATACTTTTTCACGTTGGCTGACAGGACGAAGTTGTACCATACGGATTTTCCGCTCTTCCTCTGTGGTGAGAGCTTTTATAATCGGCGGTTGAATTAACGGGACAAGCGCCATATAAGAATAAGCTGCTACGGCAATCGCACCAAGCAATTCAGGGGCGAGTTTACTGGTTAGATAAATCGCTGTCGGGCCGTCTGCACCACCAATAATCCCAATGGCTGCCGCTTGTGGGAGAGTGAAGGAAATGATACCAAGCCAGTTTAATGCCAATGCGCCTAGCACGGTGGTGAAAATACCAAATTGAGCCGCCGCACCTAACAACAAGGTTCTTGGGTTGGCAAGAAGCGGACCGAAGTCCGTCATTGCACCTACGCCCATAAATATGACAAGCGGTGCCACACCATAACCAATGGCTACTTTATAGAATAAAGCGAGAATACCTGCGCTATATCCCATATCACCGGCCAAGGTTTCCAATTCTGCAATCTGCGATGGTAACGCACTATTGAGTGCTTCCTTGATCGCAGCCGGATCGGCTACGGTATTAAGTTTTGTTGCAATGATCGCAAGTTGCTGTGCCGTACCGGAATGGATAAGATTATCCAATGCGGTCATCGCAATTCCGGCTTCGGGAATGTTGGACAACAGCCCGCCAAACCCGATAGGCAATAATAACAACGGTTCAAATTTTTTGGAGATCGCCAACCAAAGCAGAAGCAAGCTGACACCGATCATCACGGCTTGCCCCCATTCCAGATGCATAATCCCCATACCTTTAAATAATGCAATAATACTGTCCATCTTTCCCACCTACTACTTATACGATGGTCATTAAGGTATCACCTACGGTGACGCTATCGCCCGCTTTTACCGCAATATTTCGGACAACCCCACCTTTCACCGCTCGAATTTCCGTTTCCATTTTCATCGCCTCAAGCACGAGTAATACATCGCCTTCTGCGACAGTTTGCCCTTCTGTTACCACCACTTTCCAAATATTCCCTGACATTGGGGCAGTAACAGGCTCGCCTTCAGCAGATGATGTTGGTGTAGCAGAAGCTGTTGTTTGCACTGCAGGTGCAGTTGGTGCGATATTTGTCACCTCCCCACCCTCACTGACTTTCACAACAAAGGCTTTACCCTCTAATTCCACGGTATAAATCGCTGTTCCAGCGGATTTACTGTTGGAAAGTGCGGTTTTTTCTGCTGTTTTTTCAATGGCTTGATCCGCTGTTGGAGCAGGTTCAAAGGCATCGGGATTGCCACGGTTTTCTAAAAATTTCAGACCGACTTGTGGGAACAATGCCACAATTAGCACATCATCAATTTC
This sequence comes from Rodentibacter trehalosifermentans, assembly GCF_002000545.1. Taxonomy (GTDB): domain Bacteria; phylum Pseudomonadota; class Gammaproteobacteria; order Enterobacterales; family Pasteurellaceae; genus Rodentibacter; species Rodentibacter trehalosifermentans. The sequence continues at coordinate 38,613 of NZ_MLHL01000014.1, forward strand.
ATTTTCAGAAAGTGCAATGCCTTTCTCTTTCGCAAGCTGTTTCACTTCAGCGGTGAGTTTGTCCATTTCTGGCGCAAGGTGGTCAGCCGGACGGTCGATAATGGGTTGTGCGCCCTCTAATACACGAGCTTGTAATTCGCTATTTACCGCAGCCGGAGTGCGACCATATTCCCCTTTTAAAATGCCTGCGGTTTCTTTTGCGATAGTTTTATAACGCTCACCCATTAATACGTTAATCACCGCCTGTGTACCGACAATTTGTGAGGTTGGGGTAACAAGCGGAATAAAGCCGAGATCTTCGCGAACACGTGGAATTTCTTGTAATACTTGGTCGAGTTTGTCAGACGCATTTTGTTGTTTGAGTTGGCTTTCAAGGTTAGTGAGCATCCCACCTGGCACTTGCGCTACTAAAATACGACTATCTACACCTTTTAATTGCCCTTCAAATTTCGCATATTTTTTACGCACGGTGCGGAAATAATCTGCAATTTTTTCCAGTTTCAGAATATCTAGACCAGTGTCATACCCAGTACCTTGTAACGTGGCAACCAAGGCTTCAGTAGCCGGATGCCCATAAGTGCCGCTCATGGAAGAAATAGAAGTATCAATACCGTCAGCGCCCGCTTCAACGCCTTTTAGTAACGCCATTTCGGCCATACCGGTGGTGGAGTGGCAATGTAAATGAAGGAGGATATCGTAACGTTTTTTGATTTCACTGACCAATTCATAGGCGGACATCGGCGTTAAAATGCCGGACATATCTTTAATCACCAGAGAATCAATACCGATTTCTAAAAGTTGTTCTGTGGTATCCAACCATGTTTCTAAAGTATGAACAGGACTTGTGGTATAACTTAAGGTGCCTTGTGCATGGCCGCCTTGTTTACGAACCGCTTTCAATGCTTGCTGCATATTGCGAGGGTCATTCATCGCATCAAACACACGAAATACACTCATACCGTTGGTAACGGCACGTTCAACAAAGCGATCCACTACATCATCGGCATAATGGCGGTAACCCAACAGATTTTGTCCGCGTAACAACATTTGTAATGGGGTTTTGGGTAAGGCTTTTTTCAATTCACGCAAACGCACCCAAGGATCTTCACCTAAAAAACGAATGCAACTATCAAAAGTTGCCCCACCCCATGCTTCTAACGACCAATAACCGATATCGTCCAATGCCGACGCAATGGGAAGCATATCTTCAAGGCGCATGCGGGTAGCGAAAAGTGATTGATGGGCATCGCGTAATACCACATCGGTAATTGCAATTTTTTTATGTTGAGCAGTCATAAAATACCTCTTCCTTAGCCTATAAAATGAATCTGTTATTTTAAACCTTGTTGGCGACGGTGATGTGCGATAGCCGCCACAATAATCGGACGTAACCGTTCCGCATCGTTATCGGAGATGGGCATCGTAGATGATGGAGTAGTTTGTGTTGTCGGTGTTTTTTCTGGAAAGAATTGATTGATGATGCTTGAAGAAAACTTAATCGCATAAATAAGAAGGAATAGAAAAAAGATAACAAACCCCATTCCAGCAAACATTAAATTGAACCCCTCAAACATGAGTTCCGAACTTGTCATAATTACTCCTCAAAAAATTGAAAACATAGTAAATATATTAGTTTTTTTCCTATAAAAAAACTTTGACATAGTTCACAAAAATAAGGAAAAGTGCGGTTGAAATTAGGGGATTTTTGAGATTATTGGCGGAAAGTCATGGGAGTCGAACCCACCCGAGAACGCTGGCGTCCTCAACAGGATTTGAAGTCCTGCCACCTCACCGGAGATGACGACCTTCCAAGGTTGAAATTGGCGGTACTTTAGCGTAAATTAGCCGCCAATTCAACGTTATTTTAAACGGATTCAAAAATGACCGCACTTTTTCAACAGCTGCCTGCCGTTGATAAACTTATCAAAATGCCACAAGGTGAACAGCTTATTGCCGAGTTTGGGCATTCCGCTGTGGTAGCGATGTGTCGAGAAGTATTAATGCAAGCACGTCAATCTATTCAAAAAAATCATCAACTACCTGAATATCTCAACGGTATTGACCGCACTTTTGCCACCCTTCGCTCTCGTCTAACTCAGCAAAATACGGTGCAAATAAAAACCGTACATAATCTGACCGGCACGATATTACACACCAATTTGGGCCGTGCAATATGGTCTCAAGCCGCACAGCAAGCCGCATTGTCTGCGATGCAGGGCAATGTGGCATTGGAGTATGATTTAGAGGAAGGCAGACGAGGGCATCGTGATCACCATATCAGTGCGCTTTTATCCCGTTTAACCGGGGCTGAGGCGGCTTGTGTGGTAAATAACAATGCGGCAGCCGTGCTTTTAATGTTAGCGACCTTCGCACAAGGCAAGGAAGTGGTGATTTCGCGCGGTGAGTTGATTGAAATTGGTGGCGCATTTCGTATTCCGGATATTATGGCTCAGGCAGGTTGCCATTTGGTAGAAGTGGGCACAACCAACCGAACCCATTTAAAAGATTATCGTCAAGCCATCAATGAAAATACCGCCTTGTTAATGAAAGTACATAGCAGTAATTATCAAATTTTAGGTTTTACCTCATCGGTTTCGGAACAAGAATTAGTAGCACTTGGGCGAGAAATGAATGTGCCGGTGGTGACCGATCTTGGCAGTGGGGCGCTCATTAATTTAGCCCAATATGGTTTACCCCAAGAACCCACCGTACAGGAAAAACTCGCCCAAGGAGTGGATTTAATCAGTTTCTCCGGTGATAAATTATTAGGGGGTGTGCAGGCAGGGATTATTGTGGGGAAAAAACAATGGATCGCACAATTGCAAGCGCACCCGCTAAAACGGGTGTTACGTTGCGATAAAGTCACCCTCGCGGGCTTGGAAGCCACATTACGCTTATATTTAAATCCAGAAAAATTAACGGAGAATCTGCCTACATTATATTTACTCACCCAATCGCTTGATGAATTACAAGATAAAGCACAACGCCTTAAAGTGCGGTTGGAAAAACGATTAAATGCACAGTTTGACATTCAAATTGAAGAAGCTCAGGCGCAGATCGGCAGCGGTTCACAACCCATGGCACGCCTCCCTTCCCTTGCCGTCACAATTGCGGAAAAAACAAATAGCAAACTGACCGCACTTGCCGAACGCTTCAAAACCCTCTCTCAACCGATTATCGGACGAATGGAAAACGGCAAACTTTGGTTGGATGTTCGCAGTGTGGCAACAATAGAAATGTTATTACAAGTGGTGGATGAATTATGATTATTGTCACATCAGGCCATGTGGATCACGGCAAAACGGCGTTACTTAAAGCACTAACCGGCACCCATACTGCGCATTTGCCGGAAGAAAAAAAACGAGGAATGACGATTGATCTGGGCTATGCCTATCTGCCTCTCGGTGAGGGCAAGGAAACATTGGGTTTTATTGATGTGCCGGGGCATGAGAAATTCCTTTCAAATATGCTGGCAGGCTTAGGCGGTGTTCATTATGCCATGCTCATTGTCGCAGCAGATGAAGGCATTGCCGCACAAACCAAAGAACATTTAGCGATTTTACGCCAGTTACAGTTCCATGAAATTATGGTGGTGATCACCAAAGCAGATCGAACGAATTCCGATCAAATCGACACATTAATTCACCAAATTAAACAAAATTATCCTTTTTTAAGCCAAGCAAAATATTTCATCACCTCAGCAGAAACCGGACAAGGCATTGCACAATTGCGTGATTATTTGCAACAGCTTCCAAAATGGGCAGACACCCCAAAACCCTTCCGTTATGCCATTGATCGGGTTTTTAGCGTTAAAGGGGCTGGCACCGTGGTTACCGGCACGGCGTTTACCGGTGTGGTGAAGGTCGAAGAGGAACTTTTCCTTTCCAGAGGGCAAAAAGTGCGGGTGAAAGCCATTCATGCACAAAATACGCCAAGCAAACAGGGAATAGCGGGGCAACGTCTGGCGCTCAACCTCAATGTGGATTTAGATCGCATAGCGATAAAACGGGGCGATTGGTTATTACAAAATGCCCCACTCTTTCCAACAGATCGCATTAGCGTGCAAATTTGGGCACAAACCTCATTAAATGAAAGTCAGCCTGTACATATTTATCACGCAGCCAACCGCACGACAGGTAAACTGACCCTATTACAAAATAAAAATGCCGCACCAAATGACCGCACTTTGGCGGAGATTATTTTAGATTCCCCACTCTTTCTAGCCTTTGGCGATAAACTGATTTTACGCAGTGGCGATGCGAAAACCCTTGTGGCAGGGGCTCGTGTACTGGAAATTCATTCACCCAAACGCCATAAGCGAACGCAGGGGCGGTTGAATTTCTTGACAAATTTAACCTTAGCGGAAAACGCAACACAACGCATTGCCCTTAGGTTGCAACATGGTGCCGCCTCGGCCAATCAGTTAATGTGGGAAGAACAAATTAGCGAGGCGCAATTAGATGAGGCATTGGCACAACAAGGGGCGATGCGTTATCAAGATTGGTGCTTTAATGGCGATTATCAAACAGAAAAAATACAGCAAATTTTAACCGCACTTTCCACCTATCACGAACAACATAACGATCAATTAGGTGTAAGCAAAGCACGTCTTTATCGTATGGCTGCACTTAATCAGCCGGAAAATCTGATCTATCACGTTATCGATGAGATGTTAGAGAACGGCAAACTTCAACAAACGCGTGGTTGGTTGCATTTACCCGAACATAAAATTCGTTTTACCGAGCAAGAACAAGGGCAATGGCAAGCCGTATTGACTGAATTTGAAAAAGCTAACGGGCAAGCGATTTGGGTGCGTGATATGGCGAATGCGTTGGGGTTCGAGGAGAGTACGATGCGTAATTTTATGTATAAAGCCGGTAAACTGGGTTATTTGACGCCGATTATTAAAGATCGTTTCTTTTTAACTGAAACTATTTATGCTTATGCGCGTCTTATTAAGCAGATTGCCGAAAAAGGAGGGAAAGTTTCCGTCAATGAAGTGCGTGACCGCTTGAATTTTGGTCGCAAGCTTACCGTGCAACTCATGGAATATTTTGATCGTACCGGATTTTTACGCCGTAAAGGTAATGATCACATTTTACGTGATAAGAATGTATTTGATTTATAAGGAGAAAATATGAAAAAAACATTGATTTCACTCGCTATTTTAACCGCGCTGTTCACCACTGGTTGTCAAGATAAAGAAGCGCAAGCAAAAATTGAGCAACTGAATCAAACTATCAGCCAACTCAACGCTGAAAATACCCAATTAAAAGCAGAATTAACGGCAGAGAAATCACGCCTCTCAACGATGATCCCGGCAATTTTTGCTGAGGAAGACGTGGTGTTTAAAAAATCAGAAACACTTAAATTCCCCAAACCTCAAGGGGAAGAGTATTGGCTGGAAGAAGGCAAAATCGACTATTCCATTTCTACGTTAAAAACGAATCTTGATTGGCTAAATACCTTGTTGTGGGATGCGCTCACTCGAGATGGAAAACATGTGCCAACCCGAGAGCAGTTAATTCAATATTATCAAAAAGGCTTTGAGGAAACCCGCCAAGCCATGTTAGAAGAGCCAAGTTTTGCTTTTGAAACACGCAGCTGGGTAGATTTTATTGGGCAGAAAGAAAAATTAGCCACCTTTTCCATTGGGACTTACGATTTCACCGGCGGCGCTCATGGCATGGGGAATACCCGCTATTTGACGATAGACCTCACCTCTCACAAAATCTTAAAACTCAATGATTTATTTGATGAAAACGCTTTACCAAAGGTAAAAGCGCTATTGTGGGAAAATTATACACAACAAGGTACCATCAAAGATGAAGATACCTTTACACCAAAAGCCGATTTTAATGTCTCTGATAATATTTATATGGATTCTGAAGGGGTGCATTTTATTTATAGTGCCTATGCCATCGCCCCTTATGCCGCAGGCGAGCCGGATTTAACGCTGAATTGGTGGCAATTAGAACCCTTGTTAAAGGCTGAGTTTAAACAACAGAACTATGTGAATTTTGACCGCTATAAGGATTAGAACGGCAAGTCTTAAATGCTCTTTAAGATAAAAACATAAAAAAATGCAGGGATTTTCCACTGCATTTTTGTTTTAGAACAAATTTTCATTTTACTTTCACAGGCATAATATCAAATGAGTAAGGGGTTCCTTACTCATTTTTTGTTATTTGGAGAAAGCAAATATGTCAGATGTAAAAATGCCTTCTGCCGTAGAAGTAAAATTAGGCTTCCAATGGCAAGGGTTGTTACTTTCAATTTTAGTGGGTGTAGGAATTTATTTGATCCCAACACCTGAAGGCTTAACCCCTCGTGCTTGGGGAATGCTTGCCCTATTTGTTGCAACAATTGTGGCCATCATTGCCAAAGCAATGCCGATGGGGGCTGCTACTTTAGTGGCGTTAGTCATTAGTGGATTGACCGGCCTCACCCCAATCAAAGCGGGTAAAGACGAAGTGGCAATGTTATCCGGTTTTTCAAATGCGACGATTTGGTTAATCGGTATTGCGATGTTTTTATCCCGTGCGGTCATTAAAACAGGCCTAGGAAAACGTATTGCCCTTTATTTTGTTGCAAAATTCGGTAAGCGTATGATGGGGGTAGCTTATGGTATGGCATTAGCGGATCTTGTTATCGGCCCAGGGATACCTTCAGCCTCTGCTCGTGGCGGTGGTATTATGTATCCAATTATGCAATCTATTGCCGATGCCTATGATTCCAAACCGGGGCCGACGGCACGCCGTGCCGGTGCATTTTTAGCCATTGCGGTTTCACAGATTGATACCATTGTTTGCACGATGTTTTTAACGGCAATGGCAGGCAACCCGTTAATTGCAGAATTAGCCAAAGGACAAGGCGTTGAAATTACTTGGATGACTTGGTTTATCGGGGCGATTGTACCGAGCATTGTGAGCTTAATCCTCTTACCCTATTTGGTCTATTTGTTCTATCCACCGGAACTGAAAGATACCCCTAAAATGGCTGAAATGGCAAAAAATGAATTAAAAGCGATGGGGCCTATGTCCGTTGCAGAAATCATTCTTGCCCTTGATTTTGTGTTATTACTCATACTTTGGACGGTTGGCGATCTGATGTTTGGTATTTCCGCAACAACATCAGCCTTTATAGGGCTATTGATCCTCTTATTAACCAATATTATGAGTTGGAAAAACATCGTTTCGGAAACCATTGCTTGGGATACCATGTTTTGGTTTGCAGTGTTGGTGATGATGGCAAATGCTCTGAATAAATATGGCACGATCAGTTGGATTTCAAATCATATTTCCAATTATGTTGGCGTATTTGATTGGCCTATAGCATTTACGATTCTTGTATTGGTGTACTTTTATACCCGTTATTTTTTCGCTTCTGCTATGGCGCACATTTCAGCCATGTATTTAGCCTTTTTAGCTGCTGCGATTGCAGTGGGAACGCCACCGATGATCGCGGCGATTGGTTTAGGATACACTTCTACGCTTTCTATGAGTTTAACTCAATATGCCGGTGGGCCGGGGCCTGCATTATTCGGTTCGGGTTATAACACAACCGGTCAATGGTGGAGTGTCAGCTTTATTGCCTCTATTTTCTCATTGCTTATCTGGTTTATCGTAGGTGGGCTTTGGATGAAACTATTAGGCTGGTGGTAATAGCTAAAACAAACGCGCAGTATTATTTGTTGGATAAACAGTAGATAATGTTGCGCTTGTATCAGTACCGCTGTTTTTATTTTGCCCCCACCACACACACCACCACTTAAGGGGGGAAGCGACGGGGAGGTTATGATAATAGTCTATTTTCCTTTCTTTACCCAATATTTAAATGGAGACACTTCTACTTCACTTTGTAATAGGGTGTGTTCCATAAATTGACAAAAACTTGGAATATCGCGGGTGGTGGCGGGATCATCGGCAAGGATTAACAATACATCTCCATCATTTAAATGGCGAATCGTTTTACGCACTAACATCACAGGTTCCGGGCAACGCAATCCCAAGGTATCAAGCGTTTGAGTGATTGTAATTTCAGACATTGATTTCTCTTTCTAAAAAATAATGCGTATGATACCACTTGCCGGGAAATTTCGACAAATCCCTACCATCAGTGATAGACTAGCGGCATTGAAATTAGCTGAATAAATATCATGGCGGAATATCCTATTCCTAAAAGTGCGGTTGTTTTTGAAGAAGAAATTAAAAAAAGCCGCTTCATTACCTATTTACAACATACGGAAGGTTTATCGGAGGCTAGAGCCTTCTGGATGAAGATAAAACAGACTCACCCCCAAGCCCGACACCATTGTTGGGCGACCGTGGCAGGCAATCCGGCAGATTCGCTCCAATTCGGTTTTTCTGACGATGGCGAGCCGGCAGGTACAGCAGGAAAACCGATGCTAAATGCCCTACAAGGAAGTGGTGTGGGAGAGCTTAGTGCAGTGGTTGTCCGCTATTTTGGAGGCGTATTACTCGGTACCGGAGGGCTTGTACGCGCTTATAGCAGCGGCGTTCAACAAGCGTTAAAACTTTTAGAGACAGAGATTAAAGTAGAGCGTGTCTCTTTTCGTTTGGATTGTGATTATGGGCAATGGGGTTGGGTACAGTTGCTTTGCGAAAAATATCAAATAGCGATTTTGTCGCAGGACTTTCAGGTGAAAATTCATTTAATTTTAGGTATCAGCAAAAAAATGGTTGAGCCTTTTTCTGCGGAATTAATCGAAAAATCAGCAGGAAAATTGATGATCCAACCTTTGGATACAGGCGAATAATTGTGCATATTTTATCTATAATTCGAATTATCGGCATCCTTGTTATGTGCTTTTCCGGCACGATGCTGATTCCAGCATTCGTTGCTTTGATTTATGGCGATGGTGGCGGAAAAGCGTTTATGCAGGCTTTCGTGTTGAGTTTAGCTGTTGGCGCACTACTATGGTGGCCTTGTCATCACCACAAGCAAGAATTACGTTCACGTGACGGCTTTTTGATCGTGGTCGCTTTTTGGTTTGTTTTGGGCGGTTTGGCAACATTACCGCTTTTATTATTTGATGCCCCTCATTTAACTTTAGCGTCCGCCGTGTTTGAAGCATTCTCTGGTTTAACCACAACCGGTGCAACGGTAATGACAGGATTGGATAATTTGCCTAAAGCGATTTTATTTTATCGCCAATTTTTACAATGGTTGGGGGGGATGGGAATTATTGTTTTGGCGATCGCCATTATTCCACTCTTAGGGATTGGGGGGATGCAGCTTTATCGGGCAGAAATGTCCGGGCCGATGAAAGAACAAAAAATCCGACCAAGGATTGCAGAAACCGCCAAAATGTTATGGGTGATTTATCTTTCATTAACAATTTCTTGCACGTTAGCGTATTGGCTGGCAGGAATGGATCCTTTTGACGCATTGACACACAGTTTTTCCACGGTATCCATTGGGGGCTTTTCAACTCACGATGCCAGTATGGGCTATTTCAATAGTCCGTTGATTAATGGCATTACCATCTTGTTTTTATTGATCTCTGCCTGTAATTTCGGCTTACATTTCCGTGCATTTTCAACGATTGGACGTGAAAATTTTGTCAAAATTTATTTGCGGGATCCCGAATTCCGCTTTTTTATCAGTACGCAAATTATTTTAGTGGCACTATGCACTTTCGTGATGTGGAGCCACAGTTATTTTTCATCCTCTTGGCGAGATTTTGAACAAGTCCTGTTTCAGGCTGTTTCAATTTCTACCACAACGGGATACACGACGTCCGATTTTACCGTTTGGCCCTCTTTTGTACCGGTATTATTGATCCTCGCCTCTTTTATGGGCGGTTGCGCAGGTTCTGTGGGGGGCGGTTTGCGTGTAGCACGGGTATTGGTGCTTTATTTACAAGGAAAGCGGGAACTAAAGCGTGTTGTTCACCCTAATCTGGTCTATCCCATAAAATGGGGAAAAAACGTATTGGATGAACGCGTTATAGGCGGTATTTGGGCATTTTTTTCTGCCTATCTTTTGGTTTTTCTCGTTTGTTTACTCGGTGTAATTGCTTGTGGCGTAGCCCCCTTTGATGCATTCAATGCGGTACTTGCCTGCTTGAATAATCTCGGACCGGCATTGGGCTCTGTGAGCAGTAATATGATAGCGATTCCTGATAGCGCGAAATGGATTTTGACGATTGCAATGGTATGTGGACGTCTGGAAATTTTTACCCTATTAGCTTTATTTACCCCTGCATTTTGGAAGGCTTAATGAAAACATTAATTCTTTATTCGAGCCATGATGGGCAAACTAAAAAAATCTCTGAATTTTTGACCGCACTTTTAGAGGGTGAGGTCGTGGTTGATGAATTACGAGAAGACTATGATATTCAACCCTTTGAGCGAGTGATTATAGGTGCTTCTATACGCTATGGTCATTTTAATAAAACGCTTGATCGTTTTATCGTGCGTAACCTTGTTCGTTTGACACACAAAAAATCAGCGTTTTTTGGTGTTAATTTAACTGCACGCAAAGCCGGAAAAGATAATCCGGAAACCAATGTGTATGTACGCAAATTTTTGCAACGCACAACATGGCAACCCGAATTCGCTGCCGTATTTGCAGGCGCATTATTATACCCACGTTATAAATGGTTTGATCGGCTGATGATCCAATTTATTATGAAAATCACCGGTGGTGAGACAGATACAACAAAAGAGATCGAATATACCGATTGGGAAAAAGTTAAGCAGTTTGCACAACGTATTAGTGGTATTAATGCGTTGGATAAATCGTCAAAATCCCGATAAATTTTACGCGATCCGCTATACTTTTAATCAAAAGCTCATTTTTTTCAAAATTTTTACAAAAACCACTTGCGTGGTGTTAAAAAATGCCTATAATACGCCGCACACAACGACGCGCTGTTGTGAAGAAATTTAGTTTTACAGTGCGTCGTTATTTTTTGCTCTTTAACAATGTATCAGACAATCTGTGTGGGCACTTGTTGATAGACTTGTTTAAAACTATTTTAATTTTGAAGTCTTAATAGGTGCTAACTAGAAATTCA
>NZ_MLHL01000015.1 GCF_002000545.1 Rodentibacter trehalosifermentans
TCAGCCCCTTCTATTATTATCCGCCAAGATATTCGGCTGATTATCCAAGACAACGGCAAGGGATTTGACCCGACAAAGGTCAAACAGGGTTTTGGCTTGAAGGGAATGCAGGAACGTGTGGATATTTTATGCGGCACATTTCAGCTAATTTCCCGTGAAAAAGCCGTTTCGCCGAAAAAACACGGCACCACAATTAACATCATTTTGCCGAGGATTTGATATGACAATATTCTCTCCCAAAATTGACCGCACTTACCGTTACTGGCGTTTGCATTTGATGATCGCAATGTATATTGGCTATGCGGGGTTTTATCTCACCAGAAAGAGTTTCCATTTTGCCGTTCCGGAAATGATGACGGATTTAGGCATTGAGAAAAGTGATATTGGGTTAATGGCAACACTATTTTATATCACTTATGGATTATCAAAATTTATCTCAGGGATTTTTTCGGATCAATCGAATCCCCGTCATTTTATGGCAATAGGGCTCATTATGACGGGCGTACTCAATATTTTCTTCGGGTTTTCAAATTCTGTGCTGTTTCTGACCGCACTTTGGATCGCAAATGCGTGGTTTCAAGGATGGGGCTGGCCGGCGTGTTCCAAATTATTGACGAGTTGGTAGTCCCGAAATGAGCGGGGACATTGGTGGGCGGTTTGGAACACCGCACATAATGTCGGGGGCGCCTTGATTCCTTTGCTGATTGGCTATGTGACATTGCATTATAGCTGGCGTTATGGTTTTGCCGTGGCAGGGGGATTGGCGATTGCAATTGGATTTTTTCTACTGTGGCGATTGCGTAATACGCCGGAATCAATGGGGCTGCCCAGTGTCGGATATTGGAGAAATGACGAATTGGAACTCAAGCAAGAGTCCCTTGCGCCTCGGCTAAATTGGCGGGAAATTTTGCGCCGTTATGTTTTTTTGAATAAATATATTTGGCTATTGGCGTTAAGTTATACCCTCGTTTATGTGGTGCGAACGGCGATTAATGATTGGGGCGATATTTATCTTACGGAAAAATATCATTACGATTTGGTCTCCGCCAACAGTGCATTGGCGTTGTTTGAAATGGGCGGATTTTTCGGTTCGCTGGTGGCAGGCTGGGGATCGGATCGGCTGTTTTCCAGTAACCGTGGCCCTATGGCATTGCTTTTTGCCATTGGTATTTTCTTTTCCATCACGGCGTTATGGTTGCTGCCAAAAGAAAATCCCATTTTATTGACCGCACTTTTCTTTGTGGTGGGCTTTTTTGTGTTTGGTCCGCAAATGCTCATTGGTATGGCGGCGGCAGAATGTGCTCATAAAAAAACACCCGGCACAGCGACCGGGTTTGTGGGGTTATTTGCCTACCTCGGCGCAGCAATTGCAGGCTATCCCTTAGCCCTCATTGTGCAACAGTTCCACTGGACGGGCTTTTTTATCCTCGTGGCGTGTTGTGCCGCCGGGATTGGGCTTTCGTTATTGCCGTTTTTGAAGGCGCAGGGGAATTAATGTATTCACTCTTTGTTGGGGCTATTATATAGAAATTTGATCAGATCGGATTTTTCATAGTCAAGTATGTCGCGCTGTGGGAATGGATTTTTTGGTATTTCCTTTTTAAAAAGTGCAGGATCGATATAGTTGTATGATGGTTGATATAAATTTTGTGAGAATTTATCAGGACATTTTGTGAATTTCCAATAATCACGATAAATCCCAAGGAATGACGTTCTATATTGAATTTCTACACATTGCTTAATTTGAGCTTTCTCATAGCTTTCCCTACTAATACGCAGACTTGGGAGTAAATTATTATAAAGATACAGGTAATAAGAGGATCCTCCCTTTCCGCCTGTGATTTTTTCTTTATCTGTTATTTGAGCGATAGATATTGGCTCTAATTTTCCATAATTGCCCGTATAGTAGATTGCAATGCTGTTTGCTAACATATACCCTTCCAAAATAGGAAGTCCCCAAAAAAGTAAGAAATTCACAATAAAACGAAAGGAATATTTGGGAGCTGATGTGCTATAAGGATTATTGGAGAACAGAAAAATAATTAGATAAATAACATAGATTAATAAAGTACAAGTAACAATGAGAGGTATATTTGTGATTTTTTCAAAGATACCTTGCTCAAAGTGAAAAAAATAGAAGTAGGATGTAACAGTAAAAATTGCTATAAATACAGCAAATACATAGGGATTTTCTTTATCTTTTTTCATTTTTATTCCCTTATTTATACAAAAGTATGCAGCTAAATCGGAATGATTTCACTGCATAATTTTATAGATTTATATCTCGCTAAACATCATAACTCCCCATCACTACCGCTTGATCCAAAATATGTCCCTGCATGGCAAAGTGGAGATCGTTGAAACGGAAGCCCGGTTTGAGATCGAGGTTGGTGTCGAGGGCATAGACAATCAATTCATAACGGTGTAGGCAATTTGGCGGTGCCATACCGCCATAGGCGGAGGCTTCGTCAAGTTCAAATTTGCCTAACACACTCGCCCAAGAGTTTGCCCCTTGCACATAATCGGTGGCGGTTTGGCTTTCATTTTCTTGCACGCTGGTGCGTTCAAGATTGGCGATAAGCCAATGAATCCACACAAAACCGCTGGCGGTGATGGCATCTTTATCTTCCAACACGACGGCGAAAGATTTTGTACCTGCAGGGGCATCTTTAATTTCAAAAGGAATGGAATAAGTCGGCATTCCGTTTGGGCTGAATTGGCTGCCACGTTTGCCGTATTTGTCTTCAAATGCACCGTTTTTAATAGCTGAACTGATGACGATCATAATGTTTTCCTCCTTAATAAAAAACGATGGGAAGATATTAGCACATCTTTCCATCGCTTTTGATATTGAGCTTATAATTTTAGCTTAGTAAATAAACGCTCTGATATGGCATTAAGATGACTTCTTTTTCGTCTAATGCCAGATCATTGTAGTTGTTCATCAATACCTCGCCTTTAACATTCAACGCCACGGTTTGCGGTTGGTCGCTTAAGTTTGTCAACACGGTTAAGGTTTGTCCGTGGGCTTGGCGTTGGTACGCCCAAACGGAAGCGTGATTTGGCAGTAAATCCCGGTAATCGCCTTCGGTTAGAATCGGTAATTCTTTGCGAAGTTTGATTAAGGCTTGATAGGTGTAGAATGTTGAATTTTTATCTGCCAAAGCCTGTTCTACGTTAATTTGCGGATAGTTTTTTGCCACATCAATCCAAGGTTTACCGCCGGAAAATCCTGCATTTTCGGTTGCATCCCATTGCACCGGTGTGCGGGAATTATCACGGGATTTTTGTGCCAAGATTTTAATAATCAGATCCTCATTCACGCCTTTTTCTTTCAATTCATCGTAGGCATTTAAACTTTCCACATCACGATATTCTTCAATGGTGGTGAAATTTGGATTCGTCATTCCGATTTCTTCGCCTTGATAAATATAGGGTGTGCCTTGCATTCCGTGGAGTAACATTGCCAGCATTTTGGCGGAAGTTGTGCGAAGTTCGCCCTCATCACCGAAGCGGGAAACAATGCGTGGCTGATCGTGGTTGCACCAGAATAGTGCATTCCACGCCTTGCCGTGCATACCTTGTTGCCAATAGTTAAAAATGGATTTTAACTCTACAAAATCGGGCTTGGCATACGTCCATTTTTCGCCGTTCGGGTAATCCACTTTGAGGTGGTGGAAATTGAAGGTCATCGACAATTCCGTGCCGTCCAAATTGGCATAGCGTTGGCAATGCTCAAGTTTGGTGGAGGACATTTCACCTACGCTCATCAAACCGTAAGGAGTGAGAGCATTTTGGTTGAGCATTTGCAGGTATTCGTGGATTTTCGGCCCGTCCGTGTAAAAACGGCGGCCATCGCCCTCAAAGTCATCTTCAAAATGTTCGGGTTTGGAAATCAAATTCACCACGTCCAAACGCAAGCCGTCTATGCCTTTTTCCGCCCAAAAACGGCAAATCTCGAACAATTCCGACCGCACTTTTGGGTTTTCCCAGTTTAAATCCGCCTGTTCCGGGGCGAATAAATGGAGGTAGTATTTTTGTGCTTTATCCGACCATTTCCACGCCGAACCACCAAATTTCGATTTCCAGTTAGTCGGTGTTTCACGCCAAATGTAGTAGTCGTGATATTCGCTTTGCGGGTCTTCGCCTTTGTCAAACCAGCGATGGAAAGTGGAGCTGTGATTGAACACCATATCCATCACAATATGAATATTGCGTTTGTGGGCTTCGGCAATCAATTGCTCGAAATCTGCCATTGTGCCGT
Source organism: Rodentibacter trehalosifermentans (assembly GCF_002000545.1). GTDB lineage: Bacteria > Pseudomonadota > Gammaproteobacteria > Enterobacterales > Pasteurellaceae > Rodentibacter > Rodentibacter trehalosifermentans. The sequence goes on from NZ_MLHL01000015.1 coordinate 4,265, forward strand.
AACTTGGGTCAATTTCACGGTAATTGGCAATATCATAGCCATTGTCGATTTGTGGTGAAACGTACATCGGCGTAATCCAAATGCCATCAATGCCGAGAGTTTGTAAGTAATCCAAACGTTTGATAATGCCTTGAATATCGCCCGTGCCTGAGCCTGTAGTGTCTTGGAATGATTTTGGGTAAATCTGATAAATTACCCCGTTTTTCCACCAGTTTTTATTGTTCATTTTGAATCCTTAATTTTGTCTTTTTAAATGATCAAAAATTGTTTTTCCAATTTCTGCGATGGCTTGGTTGCGTTGCGCCATTGTTGCTTGGGTATTAGTGAGATAAACGGAAAGCAGATAAGCCGTACCGTCAGGTTTCCAAAAAACGCTAATAATCGATCTCGCCCCATTACTTCCTGCTCCCGTTTTATCGGCAATTTTCCAACCTTGCGGTAAGGTTGAACGCAGTAAATCATTCGCTACTTGATCGTCGAACATCCATTGGATAAATAATCGTTTTGAGCTGTTGCTGAGCAAATTGCCAAAGGTAAATTGCTGAAGCAACTGAGCCGCTTCAATCGGAGTGGTAAGATCTAAACCTTTTTTGAGATTATCTCGGTTCATATCCGGTTCTGGGCGATCAAGACGGGTTTGATTTAACCCTTGTCGTTTAAAATAGTCCGTTACCGCTTTAATACCACCAATCTGTTTCACAATCAGATTGGCGGCGGTATTATCGCTATAACTCACCGCTGCTGAACAAAGTGCGGTCAAATTCATTTCTGTTTTGTGTTGGGTAATCGGGGAGTAATTGACAATTTCCTTAGGCAAAATAGGTAATTTTTGTGTGAAGGATAAACCGTTGTTGTCTGCCAAATCTAATGCAATGCCACAAATGAAGGCTTTATGGGTACTGTTGAGCGGAAAAGGGCGATGCCCCTGATATTCAAACAGCACTTTTCCATCAGCGGCAAGCAATGCCACGCCAATATTGGCTTTTAATTTTTGTTCTTGCTGTGTAATGGCTTGTTGCCAATCCGCTTTTGGCATTGCCACGAGAGGCAACGCCAAAAGTAAACCAAAGATGAAAATTCCTTTATTCCACATTTTGATGTTCTTATAAGGTTCCCAATTTCTCTTTACGTTTATAAACAAGGGTTGTTAATACAAATGGGATCACGATTGCCGCAAGCATTGCGAGAGCGAAAACGCCCCAGTATTGATGTTGTACCGAGAGAATACCCGGTAAGCCGCCTACACCGATACTGCCTGCCAATACACCCGATAAACCGCAAATTAAGCCGGCAACCGATGCACCGATCATCGCACATAACATCGGGAAGCGATATTTGAGGTTAATCCCATACATTGCCGGTTCGGTTACGCCTAAGTAGGCGGAGAGTGCCGCAGGAATGGCAACTTCACGGGATTTTGCGGTTTTGTTCACATAGATAATAGCGACTACCGCAGAAGCTTGTGCAATATTGGAAAGGGCTATGATTGGCCATACCGGTGTACCGCCGATACTTTGGATCATCTGCATATCAATGGCAAGGGAGGTTTGATGTACACCTGTCACCACAAGCGGTGCATAAAGGAAACCGAATAATGCCGCACCAATCGGAGCGAAATTGCCCGTCATCGCATATTTCACCACGAATGCCACGCCATTACCGATTTCACGCCCGATAGGCCCGATAATCGTATGAGCTAAGAACACTGCCAAAATAATTGAAGTGACAGGCACGATGATTAAATTTAGGAAATCCGGCACGATTTTTGTCATAAAACGCTCAATGTAAGAGAGCGTTAAACCTGCCATAATTGCCGGGATCACTTGTGCTTGATAACCTACTTTTTCAATACTGAACAAGCCAAAATCCCACGCTTCCGGGATTTGTGAGCCTAAGCCGTAAGAGTTCATCAATTGCGGAGAAACCAGAGTAATCCCAAGTACAATACCCAAAATCGGTGACGTCCCCATTTTACGTGCAATCGACCAACAAATTCCCACCGGTAAGAAATGGAAAATCGCTTCGCCAATCAACCACAAGAAACTATGCATACTGTTCCAGAACGGGCTGATTTGGGTCAGCGTTTTGCCATCAAACATCGCAATATCGCCAATCACATTACGGAAACCTAAAATCAAACCACCGCTGATTAACGCAGGTAACAGAGGAATAAAAATATCCGCCATATGTGAAATCAAACTTTCATACCATTTTTGATTTTGGCGTGCGGCAGCTTTCACCTGCTCTTTATCCACGCTTGCCAACCCCGTTTTGTTGAGCAAAATTTTGTAATAATCCCCCACTTCCTGACCGATTACTACCTGGAACTGCCCCCCGTAGAAATGGTGGCTTTGACCATTGATAATTCATCAATTGCCGCTTTATCTGCTTTACTCTCATCATTTAGCACAAAGCGTAATCGGGTGATACAGTGGGTCACAGCGGAAATATTTTCTTTTCCACCAACTAATTGGATCAGTTTATCCACATTTTGCGGATCAATTTTTTGTTTAGCCATAAGAAAAACCTTCTTTTCGTATAAAAATTAAACCGAAGCGGATTATACGCTTTCGAAAAATAAAGTAAATGGGAACGTTCCCATTAAAAGGGAATATATCAAGAAAATGTGAGGTAGATCACGGAATTGGAGGGGGAAGCAATTTTGATAATAGAAAGACACAATGATGTCGGCTTTATCAAATTTTGTTGAAAGCCGATATTCTGGCGAGAATACTTTTTACTCGACATTATCCTTAAGCCATTGCCCAAACAATCCGCTCGTTAGGATGAATTTTCCATTGGGTTGCTTTGTCAATAATTCTTTATTTATTAACTTTTTGATGTTGGTTTGTACACTGCTGGTAGAAATGGCTTTTTCAAGTCCAAGTGCATCGGCAAGTTTTTGACGAATATCTTGTTTATAAAATCCCGATTCGCCACGATGAACAAACAATAGGATTTGCTGTTCAAGTGCGGTCAAATTTTGCCAATCTTTTACAAAATCCGATTGATCGTGAATTTGATGTAAACGGGATTCGGCCGCCTCTTCCAATGTCATCGTTGGATCGATAATCATATCTTGCGTAATTGCACGCAAATAAAGGGGCGTAAATTGAAGTTTTTCAAATAAGGTAAAAAATTGATGTTTATCCAGCTTATTCCCTGTTCGTTGAGTATAAATTTCAGCGAGATAGTCGGTGAATTTCTGATCCAAATTCGGAAATTTAATCGTATGCGAAAAATGAAAGAAAGGCGCTTTAATATCATCAAAAATTTTACGCAAACCATTTGTGGAAGAACCGGTAAAAATGACTTTTACTTGATTTTTGTTCGTGTCCAAGCCCGTTCTGAGAGAACGAATTAAGCCTTCAGTTTTTGGAATGCGTGCAAGTTCTTGCACTTCATCAAGCAACATTAGGGTGGGTTTTTTATCTTTGGCAATTTCATCAATCAGCACATTTATCGGTAATTCTTGGGTTATTTCTTCATTTTTCTCAATGCTCACGCCTAAAATTTCCACACTTTTAATTTGTTTTAAGGCAGATGTCGGGCTAATTTCTGTTAAGAATTTCATTAATGCTTGCCGAAATTCCCCTTGAATTGTCGCTCTGTTTTCATTCATAAAACTGAAGTAGAACACATTAAACCCCAGTTGTTCTGCCGATTTCGTGATGTCATTGAGTAAGAATTGGGTTTTTCCCATTCGGCGGGGGGCAAATAACGTGAAGGCAGAACTAATTCCCTCAGCTAGGTTACGCACAAGTAAATCAGCGAGTTCTACTCGAGGATAATAGAGAGGATCGGATTTAGTTATGGTCATTTTTTATACCTTTTATGTAAAATTATGTAGGTTGAGCATAATTATGTTTTGGTTGCATAATTTTACATAATTTTTGAGGAAGTACAATTACGATAGCAGAAATGATACTAACTGTTGTTGTATGGTTTTATTGCCGTGAATTTGTTCAAGAAGTAACGCTACAGCCCGGTTTCCGGTTTGTTCATAGCCGAAATCGAGGCTGATTAAATTTGGTACGAAATGTTCCAACAGGGAATTTTGTCCGATGTAGGCAAGGGGAAGCATTTGTTGGCTTTCCTGAAAATGTTTCACCGTACCGATTGCAAGACTGGTGGTGGCGCATAACACGGCATCTAACGGTTGTGCCAGTTTGGCGTAATGCTGATAGCCGGCTTCGATATCAAGTTCGGTGAGAGCAAAATTGGGGACGAGGTGGTGTTGGAGACAGAAATTTAAATAACTTTGTGTACGTAATCGTCCTGTGGTTTCGTCTTGATTATGGATGCCGAGATAACCGATGTGGCGATATCCTTGGGTGTACAGTTTTTCCATTAGGGCGTTGATTGCGCCTTGATCATCATAATAAACGCAAGAAATATCCTTAAAATAACGGGCGATCACGACCATATTTCCCTGCCATTGTTGCAATATTTCTTCTGAAAGCGGAGAAAATCCAAAGACAATAACACTATCCACTTGGCGTTGTTTGAATAAATTGAGATGCCGGGCGACCTGTTTTTCGTCAAACTGACTTTCAACGATAATCGGGGTGATTTTTTGTCGATAAAGTTCGGTCAAAATTGCCCGTAATGTTTGAGATTCGCCGCTTGAGTTGAATTTTGAGACGATAATCCCCACCACGGGGTTTTGTGCACCGCGCATTGCACGGGCGGAACGATTCGGCTTGAACCCAACGGAATCAATGACCGCTTGGACTTTTTTTCGAGTCTCTTCGCTGACTTTGGGATCGTGGTTTAATACGCGGGACACCGTGGATTTTCCCACTTGACATAGTTTTGCAATATCCTTAATCGTATAATTTTTTTCCATCATGGATTAATTTTTTACCGAATAAACCTTAAATTTTGAAGTTTGAGCCAATACCTCAAATTCGCCAAAATGCTGTTGCAATAAATCAGGGTAAGGCAGGAACGCATTGGCGACAATGCGCAATTCGCCCCCTTGATTTAGATGCCATTTGGCTTGGGTAATCAGTGTTTTTACCGCTTGATAAGCGGTATCAATTCCATCGTGGAAAGGAGGATTGGAAATGATGAGGTCAAATTTTCCTTTCACATCAGAAAACACATCGCTTGCGAAAACCTCGCCTTCCAATTGATTTTCCGAAAGGGTTTTACGGGCAGATTCCAACGCCATTGCGTGAATATCGGTCATCACAATAGCCGATTTAGGATTTGTTTTTTTGATTATTGAGCCGATTACGCCGGCACCACAACCGAGATCAAGCACTTTGCCTTTTATTGGGTGATTGAGTGTTGAAAGCAAAAGTGCCGTACCGGCATCCAATTCATTGGCACTAAACACGCCCGGCAAACTATGGATGGTTAGACCTTGCAGTTGAGGATGATGATAGGTTTTCCAATAGGTATGGAAGGAAAAGTGCGGTCGTTTTTTTAGAGAAAAGTGATATAGCCCGCAACGGCGTGCAGAATCTATTTTCGCAATATCGCCGAAAGGGGCGAGCATTTTTTCCACCGAACGAACACCGCAACGGTTTTCACCGATAACAAGCATTTCCTGCCCTTCTTGTGCATTCGCAAGAAGTTGCATTAGTTGAAATTGTACCTCTTGTTTGTTTTTTAGCCAATAATAAAGGATAAGATCCGCATTGCCTTGAAATTCAACGGAAAAATTGACCGCACTTTGGCTCCGGGCATAATCAAAATAGCTACTCCAAATTTGAATGGATTGACAATGTTGCATCAATTTCTGTGGAAATTGATCCTTTATGCCGCCGGCAAGAAGAATTGATTTTCCGTGGAAAAGGGGGAAGTGGCGCTCTAAAACTTCGCTTTCAAGAGAAATCACGCTTTGAATCCTATGAATTATTGGTTTAAAATTATGCGCTATTTTAGCAAATATAGTGTAGATAAAAAATTATTTCATGGCATTGTGCCATTTTACCGTTAAGGAATGTTTTATGAAAAAAATCGTGTTAGCAACAACCGCAGCAATGTTGTTGTCAGGTTGTCAATTAATTGAACAATTACAAGGCAAACCTCAAGCGCCTTCCAAAATAGAGGAAACGCCGGAAAAATCGGAGCAGTTCAAAAAATTAGATGCGCAATTTGAACGTATGAAACAGGCCGGCATTGAAATTGAATTTAACGGTGAAAAATATGTAAAACAAACGCAAGCAGTGAAAAGTGAAGAGCCTCGTTTTGTAAGCGGTGCGGCGAGTGTGGATCGCACTAATCGTAAATTTATTCTCAGTGAAACCTTTTACCTCAAAAATCTCAGCCACGAGCCAACGCTTGTTTCAAAATATTTAGAAGGCAATAAAAAAGTATGTGATTTACAAACATTGAGTGATGGAAATTCCTCTTACTATGCTTGTAACGGCAGGGATTTCCAACGTTTTATCGCCGTGGTACATAAAGAAAAAAATATTTTGTCATTTCGTAGCCTAAAAGCCTATCAACAAAAACCGACGGATGCGGAAGAAAAAGCCATTGTGAAAGGTTTGATTGGCTATCCGTTTGATTCTATTTCCCGTTGATGACTAATATGGACAGACGCAGTCTTCTTCTAAAAGCAATGGGTATCACTCAATGGCAGTTGCACCGCCCCGAAGTATTACAAGGTGCGGTGGGAATTACTGTGGCGGAACATATCCGGCTTATTGTGGTGTCTGATGAAAATTTGAGTCAGTCACCTTTATTGGCGGATGTATTGTTAAGCCTGAGAGTGAAAAAAGAAGATTGTCTTTGTTTGAATTATGATCAAATCCAACACCTTGAATTAAATCATCCCGTGCAGTATTGGTTGTTAGCGAAAAACGCAGAAAAAATTGACCGCACTTTGCCCTATTGTTTGCAGGCAGAGCGCATTTACCGCTCACCAAACTATACCGACTTCCTTTCCTCACCGGCAGCAAAGCGCGCGCTTTGGCAGCAAATTCAGCGGATTAACTAATGCCTCAAATTTTGACCATTGAAGAATGTGATTTTCAGCGTTTATACGAAATTGAACAACAAGCCCATCTTGTGCCTTGGTCTTTGGGAGCATTGAAAAATAACCAAGGCGAGCGTTATTTGAATCTGAAACTGGTTAAAGATAATCAAATTATCGGCTTTGCCATTTGCCAAACCGTGCTGGATGAAGCAACCTTATTTAATATCGCCATTGAGCCCGCGATGCAGGGGAAAGGATGGGGTAAATTGCTTTTGAATGAATTAATGGCTCGTCTGAAAGAAAAGGGTATTCAAACTCTTTGGTTGGAGGTGCGAGAGTCTAATCCGGCACGTCGGCTTTATGAAAAACAGGGATTTAACGAGGTGGATATTCGTAAAAATTATTATCCGTTGCCTGATGGTAGAAGAGAGAACGCTGTTGTGATGGCGTGTTATTTGTATTCGGGCTTCTAAACCTTTATGACCATTCTAATATGAATACATTGAACTTATAAGTACGGACTTAGATTTTTACAAATAAAGACAATTTCTTTCAGGGTTACTGCTACTATATAAGTTGTTTTTGCCTTAATAATTGAATAGTCGCACTATATTTTTGTGCTTCTTCTTTCATATGTTGGTGCATGGGTTGTTGGCTGTGGCACTCAATACAAAGAGGAATCAGATTTTCGGGGCGGTTATCTTGTTTTACACCATTGATATGATGAACGTGGAGCAAATTTGGATGTAAGTTTAAATCTAACTGACATTTCTGGCAGCAATAGTTGGCACGCTTTTTTACTTTATTTGCGATTTCTTGCCAATTTTCAGCGTAGCCTATTTTAGTTTGTCCTATATCATCGGGGATATCTGCAAAAATCGCAGAATAATATTCAAAAAATTCAGCATTATTGAAATTATTAAAAATTTCATTCTTTTTCTTCCAATCGCCAGAACGACTGTATCCCTTGTACTTAAGCATATCTAAACAGTTTTTACAAACTTGTAAAGAAACATCATCTTCTTCGCCTTTATCATTATGAATATGAAATAAATTATTGAGATTGGCTTGAACGTGATATTTATCGATACGATTATTTAAACGCATATCTTGTAGAGTTTTACAATCAGCAATATGATATTTATTACCAAGAGCCGGATTCCTTTTAATATCACTAATGGATTTACCATTTTGATTACAAACATAAGTATTATCAGGCATAAATAATAAAACGTGTCTTCCTTTATAGGTAAGTAGTCCCCTTTTAATTTCAATATCACTTAATTTAACTTCAATACCTTTTGATGAGCTTAAATTAGTATCAAAATTATCTATTTGTAATGTTTTTATGGGGAGCATATCGCCTGTAAAAATATCCTGAATATCACTTATCTTTTTAACGGCTTGATAAAGATCAGAAAAGTCCACGGAAAGTTTCATATTAATTCTCCAAAATCTGCTTAATTTTGATATCTGCATTGGTGATAATGCGGAATGTCACTCGGCGAGATTTTTCCTGATTTTCACTGTTGTTTTCGATAATCGGTTTTGAAGAAGATAACCCTACCGCAGCAATATGGGATTTGATCCAAGCGTGATATTTGCTCGGCAAATTATCTAAATGATAGATATATTGTAATACCGCACGAGTTCTGTCTTGGGAAAGTTGCATATTATAAAAATAGGCTTGATCTTCGCTCACTTTAGTATTCCAAATACTACTTGTATGCCCTTCAATGCGAATTTCGCTAATTGAGTCTTGATATTGATAAATCGTATTCATATAGCGAGGAAAAAAATCGCGCAATATCATTTTATATTGCTCGTTCAGTGCATATTTGCCCGTTTCAAATAAAACATCGGGGGATTTAAACACGAAAGTGAGGGTATCTTGCTCAATATCGGCATTCCACTTGGCTAAATCCTGCTCAAATTCTTTCATTAATACTTGGTAAATTGCGACTTGGTTTTCCTGATAAGCAATGGCAACTTCTTTGACTTTATCCCGTTCTTGAAAGGCATTACGCATTAAACTGACTGCAATGAAGAGAAAGAGGATCATCAAGCCAGACATTAAATCGGAAATTGGCAACCATTGGGAATCTTCCTCTTTTTTGAGCGTATTAACGTAGAGAGATTGATCATTTTCACTTAGCCTCGTTTAATAGCGGTTTTGTCTGTGGGCATTTATCACTTTCTGCATTTCATTTACCAAGGTGGTATAATCATTAGTGAATTGTCTAGTAATTGTCGCAAGGGCATTTCCCATCTGTTGCATAGTACGATTAATCTCTTCTTGCATGGATTTATCAATATTACCCAGTTGTTTAGCCATACTCTCAGTGGTGGCTTTTAGAGCGTTTTCACTCTCGCTTGTTAAGCCACTCATTAATTTTTTACTGCTCTCGATCTGCTCTTTAATCATTTTATCCATTGAGCCAGTAAAGCTATTGTGAACTTGCTTAACGGAGGTATCAAAATCCTCTGTCCAACGCTGTATGCGTTTTTCTAACTCTTTAACTGAATTATCAAGATTTTTACTCATTTCATCATTGCGTTGTTTAATGGTTGTTGCGGTATCCGCTAAAGAGCGGTTATTTTGTTGAATGGATTCATTGAGCGTATTGGTTGAGTGCTCAATACTTTGAGTGAGTTTTGCACTGCTTTCATTAATGCCAATCATTAAATTTGCGGTCGAATTTTCGAGAGATTTTGCAAGATGTTCACTGCTTGCACTTAATCCATTGGTTAAATTTTGTGTCGCATTGCTCACATTCTCAAGCATTGTCTGAATATTTTGCTGAATCTCTGGCACGGCTTTAACTGCATTTTCTTTTAATTCGCTAAAGGCATTCAAATGATTAGCCAATTCGCTAATCTGGTGCTGATTAACCGTCATTACTTCACTTAATGCAGCCATTGTGGTTGGAATAGTTTGGCTAGATTGCTCTATATGTTGAACTGATTTTTCAGTATCTGAAATAGCTTTGATGCCTAATTGATACTGTTCGATCATTTGTTCAAGTTGTTGACGATAACGCTCTTGCCAATCAACCAATGCCATTACCGCACGATTTAATTCTTTGAAATTTTCGCCAAACTGTTCGGTAAGTTTTTGGTTAAATTCAGTAATCACCTCTTTTAAAGCATTAATCACTTGCTCGGTTGCCGATTTTGATAACATTTCAGCAAAGCTTTCCATTTGTTTTTTAAGTTCTAATCTGAAGCTCTCAAAATTATTTTGCTGATTTTCAATAATTACTTTTATATTCGTTAAGGTATTGATAGGAGTAAGTAAATTTTCGAGCTGTTTATGACGATCAGAAAAATCAGTTCTTAACAATTTCAATTGACCGAGTAAACTCCCTTCTGTATCTGAACCCATTATATTTAGCAATTTTTGGTTTGCGTCAATAATTTCTGTTTTAAATGTATTTATTTGTGATAAAAGGCTATTAGGACCCTGCCCGGTAATACCTTCTTTTAATGCTTCAATATGTTTATGCTGATCAGAAAAATCAGTTCTTAACAATTTCAATTGACCGAGTAAACTGCCTTCTGTATCTGAACCCATTATATTTAGCAATTTTTGGTTTGTGTCAATAATTTCTGTTTTAAATGTATTTATTTGTGATAAAAGGCTATTAGGACCTTGCCCGGTAATACCTTCTTTTAATGCTTCAATATGCTGAGCTTGAGTATTAAATGTATTGAGTAAATCCTTGCTATCTGTTGAACCTTTATTATGCTTTTTTATGGAAATGGAGAAGACAACTTTTAATAAAAGGGATAGCGTAATTCCTATGACGCTGGTTAAGAATGCTGTTTTCATTCCCCCTAATAATTGGCTAATACTGCCGTCAATATCGTTAATATCGAAATTTAATAAACCTGAAACAATTCCCGTGAATGTACCTAAGATACTTATTGAGGTTAAAAATGTAGGAGAATAGTCTGTAAAATTTTTCCATTTTCCGAGAAAATGAAAAATAAGTGCTATAAAAAAGAGGATAATTAAAATTGCAAAGAATATATTGGTAATATCATTGCTTGAACTTTCTGTTAAAAATTGTTCAATATTATTTACGATAGGCTGTATAATCGAAAGCATTGTAAATCCCTATTAGAAGCTAATAAGTTATAAATTGAAGCGCGATATTATATATTTTTTAGATTATGTTGTTAATAGAAACGGTATAGCTAAAATGATTTATCAAGGTAAGATTGAGTATATTAATAAGTAGGCTGTTTGGGGGAGGTTGATGAGTAAGTTTAAAGCTCATTGACTAAGGAAAAGCGCGGTCAATTGTGGTAAATAATCGGCATTATGTTGAAATGCAATTGACTTTTTTAACGCCATACGAGCTGTATGGCGTTTATTTATCAGGACCATTTTGCGGTTTTACAAGCTGGGAGTAACCACATTCAAGTGAGCTAAAAATGGTTTATGCAACGGTGACATAATCCTGTAAATAATGACCGCACTTTTTTAAGCCTCTTGCGCCGGGAAAAAGAACGGGTTGATTCCACTTCGGGCAAAGCCTTTTTCTTCCATTTCCACATCTAAGAAAATTGAAGCGAGATCGTCGGCGATAGATTCGACGTTAGGATTTTTCTCTTGAAACATGATTTTTAGATAGCTTTCGCAACTACCGCAGGTTTCAGCTCGAATGAGGGCTAGTTCTTCATCAAGTGACCACGTTTCTAACTTATCGTGTCCGTCACAATTGGTACATTGAGCACGCACAAGATTCCATTCACTTTCACATAACGAACAATGTAAATAACGTAAACCTTGTGATGTGCCAATATGAACCATACTGGATACAGGCAGAGAACCACAAACAGGGCAGTGGTGTAAATTTTCAGCATTTTCGAGCCGGCTATGATGGGGGATTTGTTGGGCTAATTGGAGCCAGTAGAGTGAGAGAGCCGCCCAAACAAACACCGCTTTATCAGCACTGACTAAATGGAATTCTTGCGAAAGTAAATGCGTTGCCACTTCTTCAAGTTCGGTTGTTGAGGCTTTTTCTAACATCTCAATTGTTGCTGAGACTTGTTCGTTCGCTTTGGGTTTAATGGCATATAAAATTTCATTAAGATATTCCCGCCAAATGCCATCTCGTTTGAAATTTTTCGCATTGAGGGGTTCAACACCGGTTAAATTTTCTAACGTTTGCTTCGGTAGCGGATTTTTTTCTAACGTATTGAGTTGGGTTTCCACAATATCGGCGGCAAACAGTAGGTAATCTGAAAGGGGATGTGAATCAGCCAATTCTCTTAAGCGTTTTACCCGGCGTTGATAAAGGTTTTTCGGATTGGCAAAAAGGATTGCCGGTGCTTCATAGGAATTGGTTTTTTGTTGTTTAATTTCCGATTCGGATAGGATTTTGATACTCATAATATTCCTTCAATAATCCATATTATGTCGCAGTTACACAAATTTGATTTCGAGGCTATGTAGGGACAGACTGTGTGTCAGCTATAGGTTGTTATAAACGGACACATAGTGTACCCCTACATTTCATTAAAATTTCTCGTGTTGTGCAATCGCAATATAACGTTATTAATAATAAAAAGTGCGGTCATTTTTAACCGCACTTTTATGAGTTAATTTCAGGCTTAGTCTGCAAAACCTTTGAATAAGGCTTTGGTTTTTTCACCTTTTGCTTCACGTTCTCCGTCTTTTTCTAATTCAGGGAGAATTTCTTCACGATACCATTTCGGATGGTGTTTTTTCGCCCAACGAACGGTTACCCAACCCTCAATGATGCCGCGAATCGAACCTTTCACCCAAAATGCCATATAGATATGCACCATGATACCGGTGAATAGCATAAATGCACTGGCTGAGTGAAGAAGAATGGCAAATCTTAGTACGGGAATCGAAAAGTAATGCGAGAAAAACTGACGCCACATAATGATACCCGTTACTGATAAGGTAAACATAGCAAGAATCAGGGTCCAAAATAACATTTTTTGACCAAGATTATATTTCCCGTTATAGGCAACAGCATGCTCATTGCCTTTCAGTACTTCAACAATACCTTTTAGCCAACGAATATCGTTTTTCTCCGGAATGTTGTGATGCCAATATAATGAGCACAAGAATACAAAGGCAACAAACATTAAAAGCCCGGTGAATGGATGAACGGCTCTTGCCAGCTGTGGTGTCCCTAAAATATCCGTTAACCACGCAAAATCAGGAAAGAAGAAAGCGATCCCGGTAAACATGGTGAGAAAGAATGTGATCACCAAAAACCAGTGGCTTAAGCGGGCAGGGATTCGATGACGAACGATACGGGTATCATTGGTAATTTCAAATTTACTCATCTTTTTTTCCTCCCTGTTTATCCTCGCTTTCAAATTTTTCGTGGTGATCTTCCACATCTGTCTCGGTATTTGGACCTACGGTTAAGTAATGCCCTAGTTCGGCTAAGGCCAAACCACCCATTGCCACAGCGGCAACCGGTTTTAGCACATCTTTCCATAAGGTGACAGTGAGGTCAATTTGCGGATCTTTAGGAAGACCATTGTAAAGCTCGGGTCTGTCTGCGTGGTGTAGTACATACATCACATGAGTTCCGCCCACACCCGGTGGATCGTAAAGTCCGGCATTTTCATAGCCACGGGATTTTAAATCTGCCACACGTTGTTCCGCGTAGATTTTCATCTCTTCTTTTGAACCGAAACGAATCGCACCTGTCGGACAGGTTTTGACACAAGCCGGTTCTTGACCCACAGAAACACGATCAACACAAAGGGTACATTTATACACACGGTTATCATCTGGGTTCATTCGAGGAATGTTAAACGGACAACCGGCAATACAGTAACCACAGCCGATACATTTGTCGGATTGGAAATCCACAATCCCATTTTTGTATTGGATGATCGCCCCTGGTGCAGGACAGGCTTTTAAACAGCCCGGTTCGGAACAGTGCATACAACCGTCTTTACGAATTAACCATTCTAAGCGATCGTTTTCTTCCACTTCATTAAAGCGCATCACCGTCCATGCTTTAGCGTTAAGATCAACCGGGTTATCATAAATACCCACGCATTGTGCATTGACATCGGAGCGGATGTCATTCCACTCCGAACAGCCCACCTGACAGGCTTTACAGCCGATACAGGTGGAAACATCAATCAGTTTTGCAACTTCTACTTTATGATCTCGCGCATGGGGTGCAGGGGTCAGCCCTGAGGTGGCGGAGATCTTAATAATATCTTGAGATTGTACACTCATCGCTTATGCCTCCGCTTTCTCAATATTGACCAAGAATGTTTTATATTCCGGTGTTTGTGTATTGGCTTCACCCCAAGATGGTGTGAGGGTATTGGTGGAGAATCCACGATTACCTTTACCGTTTAAGGCTTTCATATTCCAGTGAATTGGAATACCAACGTGGTGAACGGTTTTACCGTCAATTTCCAATTCTTTTAAGCGTTTGGTGACCACGGCAACGGCCTTGATATAACCCCGTTTTGAGGTAATTTTCACTAGATCGCCTTTTTGGATGCCTTTTTCTGCGGCTAATTTTTCGCCTATTTCCACAAATTGTTGTGGTTGGGCAATAATATTCAGTGCAGATTGTGCCGTCCAACTGTGGAAATGCTCGGTTAAACGATAAGTGGTTGCCACGAATGGGAACTCTTTGTTTGAACCGATAAATTCACGGTCTTCTTGGTAAATACGCACGGTTGGATCCACGACGACATTTGAATGGAGTGGGTTAGTATCAATCGGGCTTTCAACCGGTTCATAATGCTCAGGCATTGGGCCGTTATTGATTTTATCCACCGCAAATAAGCGTCCTACCCCTTCAGCAGACATAATAAATGGACCCGCATCAGAACCCGGTGGTTGCGTGCCGTAGTCGGCAATGTCAAACCAGTTCCAGTTTTTACCGTTCCATTTGATTAACTGACGGTGTTTATCCCATGGATTACCGTTAATATCTAAGGATGCACGGCTATAGAGGACACGACGGTTTGCAGGCCATGCAAAGCCCCACCCCACGGTACAGCCTAAACCGGACGGATCCGAATTATCCCGATTGGCGGTTTGGTTACCTTTTTCTGTCCACTGACCGACGTATATCCAGTTACCCGATGTCGTCGTACCGTCATCACGCAAGTGAGCGAACCCATTGAGTAATTGGCCTTTTTTATACATCAGATTACCGTTTGGATCATACAGATCCTCAAGGGCATAACCATTTAATTCTTTTGCCAACTCTTCTGCTGTTGGAGAATGAGGTTGGGCATAATTCCAAGTCATCGCCTCAAAGGATTCAATACCACGACCACCCTCTTTTTTATAGAGTTCGTGCATTTCTTCACGGAGCATGGAAAGAATATCCACATCCGGTAAGGCTTCACCCGGTTGATCACAACCTTTCCAGTGCCATTGTGCCCAACGACCGGAGTTGGAAATTGAGCCATCTTCTTCGGCAAAACAGGTGGTTGGTAAACGGAATACTTCGGTCTGAATTTCAGCTGGATTCACATCGTTTGATTCACCAAAGTTTTTCCAGAATTCAGAACTTTCTGTTTGAAGCGGGTCAAGCACGATTAAGTATTTTAATTTACTCATACCGGCAAGGGTTTTGTTCTTATTCGGTAATGAGTTTAATACGTTAAAGCCTTGTAAAATCCAACCGTTCATTTGACCGTCATTCATTAATTTCACATGTGTGATCGGGTCATAGAAACGATCGGTTTTTGGTAAGAAATCGAAGCCCCAGCCATTTTCTTTGGTGGCTTTATCACCATAGAAAGTTTTCATCATACTCACAAAGAATTTTGAGGTATTACGGTAATAGTTAATTTGACCGGGAACGATATCTTTTGGCGTAATCGCATTGATATACTGCTCATAAGAGGTGTCTTTATCGTTTGGTAAACGCATGTAGCCCGGTAGGGAAGTTGGTAATAACCCCATATCGGTTGTACCCTGTACGTTTGAGTGTCCACGTAATGCGTTAATACCACCACCTGGCATCCCCATATTACCTAATAGCAACTGAATCATTGCCATTGAGCGGATATTTTGTGTGCCGATAGTATGTTCTGTAAAACCTAATGCATATAAATGCGTCATGGTTTTGTTCGGTGCGGAGGTTTTACCGATTTCTTCACAGATTTGTAAAAACAGTTTTTGTTTTACACCGGTTACACGCTCGACCATTTCAGGTGTGTAACGAGAAACATGATCTTTTAATACATTAATCACACAACGTGGATTTTGTAAGGTCATATCACGTTTAGCCTGACCATTCTCATCAAACTGGTAATTCCATGTTGATTTATCATAGCTGCGTTTATCTGCATCGTAACCTGAGAATAACCCATCTTCAAATTTAAAGCCTTCATTAACTAAGAAAGAGGCATTAGTGTAATGTTTAACATATTCGTGCTGAATCTTATCGTTTTCCAATAGGTAACGAATCACACCCATTAAGAATGCAATATCAGAACCTGAACGAATAGGAGCATGAAGATCAGCGACAGAGGCTGTACGGTTAAAGCGTGGATCGATAACGATAATTTTTGCACCGTTTTTCTTAGCTTCAATTGCCCAACGGAAACCAACAGGGTGGGCTTCGGCAGGGTTACCGCCTTGAACGATAATTAAATTGGCATTTTTGATGTCAACCCAGTTATTTGTCATGGCACCGCGACCAAATGATGGAGCAAGACTTGCTACCGTTGGTCCGTGTCAAGTATTCGCTTGGTTACATACCGGTACCATCCCGAGCATCCGAATCCATTTTTGCGTTAGTAACGCAGCTTCATTGCTCATGGCGGATGCGGTCATAATCCCTGTGGTTGCCCAACGGTTTACGGTTTTCCCGCTTGCATCGGTTTCGATAAAGTTAGCATCGCGATCATCTTTCATTAAGCGGGCAATACGTTTGATTGCATCCTGCCAAGAAATACGCTCCCATTTGTCAGAACCAGGTGCACGATATTGAGGATATAAAGAACGGCTTTCACTGTTAATATAATCAAGAGCGCCTGCACCTTTTGGACAAAGGGCACCACGGCTAATCGGATGGTCAGGGTCGCCTTCAAGGTGAAACAATTTTGAACGGGTATTTGTACCGGTATAGCTGCTTAAGCCGGTATGAGGTTTGCCTGTACTATAAAGCAACATACCGCAGCTGACAGCACAATATGTACAAGTGTTACGGGATTCATAAGCGCGCAATAATTTGTATTCACGCGGTGCTGCTAAGGCATTTGCCGGCGCAAAACCTAACATCGCAGCAGAAGTTCCTGCCATACCACCTGCACAGATCTTAAAGAACTTTCTTCTTGAGACCTGCATAATCACTCCTTTCAACAAAAAATTGTTGAGATATTATTGGATAGTAAAGAAATTCATCTAGAAAATTGAGTTGATTTCGTTAGAATAATGCGAATCAACGGATTAAATTGAGTATGGAAAAACATCAATTTATGTGGCGTAGGATACCGACTTTTTAACGATAAATCCATAATCAAAATACATTATATCCACGAAAATGCGTGACCAAACTCACGAATTTATCAAATAATTAACATTGTTGTTACATAAGGCAATAGGCAGGTTAGTAATGAATGGCGCAATGGAACAATCCATTGATTTTTTTAAAAAATTAAAAACATCGGAAAAATTAACCGCACTTTTACAACAAAAAAGCGATCTTCTTGCAGTTGAAACTCCCGTTTCTTTGGTTTATAACGGCATTTCTCATGCGGTGATGATGTGCTCACCACAAGATTTGGCGGATTTCGCCCTCGGTTTTTCCCTCTCGGAGGGGATTATTGAAAAGCCTTCGGATATTTATGGGATTGATGTAATTGAAGGAAGCAACGGTATTGAAGTACAAATTGAGCTTTCCAGTCGTCAATTTATGGCACTTAAAGCACACCGCCGTAATCTTACCGGGCGTACGGGGTGTGGTATTTGTGGCACAGAGCAACTTAATCAGGTTTATAAAAATTTGCCGAAATTAGACCGCACTTTTCAGTTCGATCTCCACTTACTGGATGATTGTCTTTCGACCTTACAAACTCACCAACAGCTTGGTAAAAAAACGGGCGCAACGCATGCCTGTGCCTTTTTTGATTTACAAGGCAAAATGCTTGCGATTCGTGAAGATGTCGGCCGCCATGTAGCGTTGGATAAATTGATCGGCTGGTATGTCAAAGCGGACAAACCTCAAGGTTTTATTATCGCTTCAAGTCGGGCAAGTTATGAAATGGTACAAAAAGTGGTTTCTGCCGAGATTGAGTTACTTGTTACAATCTCTGCAGCAACAGATTTGGCAGTAAAAATGGCAAAAGAACATCATCTGACATTGATAGGATTTGCAAGGGAAGGCAAGGGAAATATTTACACCGGAAAAGAGCGGTTGATTTTTTAGATGTTTTTACCGTTAGCCTATTGAGGTAAACAAGACGAGGCGGGGGATAAGCCGCCCCGTCTTTTCGTTAGATCTTTATTCGCCTTTCACTTCTTTCATCCAGCGGTCAATTAAGCGTTTCGCTTCTTGATCGTGACCAAATCGAATGAAATCAATATCAATTAATTTTAATTTCATCGGATCAGGAAGGTTAGGGTGTGATTTTGCATGAATATTTGTCGGTAATTGATAAGAATCGGCTTCACGCCATGGAATTTCTTGTGCTTCGGCAGAAAGCACAAAATCAATAAAGCGTTTCGCATTGTCTAGATTTCGTCCATTTTTGATAATGCTTGCCGCACCTAATGTGTAGCCCACGCCTTCACAAGGGAGGATACCGACAACCGGTGCCCCTTTATCTTTTTCACGCACATAAGCATGCATAAAGCTAATATTCACCGCGGTCGCACCTGTTGAAAGATGGCTGGTTGCCATACCGGTTTTGGTATATTGGGAAATATTTTTATTGAGTGCTTTTAGATAATCAAAGGCTTTATCTTCACCCATAGTTTCAATGAGGGTGGTAAGAATACTATATCCGGTGCCGGATACACGAGGGTCGGGGTATTGCACCAAATCTTTGAATTCCGGTTTGACTAAATCCGAATAACATTGTGGTGTCTTGATGTTTTTTTCGGCAAGCAATTTTTCATTGACTCCGATACCCAGTTCCATCAAATAAATAATTGAGGTGGTATCACCACGTTGCTCAACCAAATTTTTGAACTGAGGCAGGATATTTTTTTGTTCAGGCGAACGATAAGTGGCAAGCAAACCTGCATCTCGAGCTTGCAGGTGCGGTTCGAAAGTTCCCCCATACCAAACATCCGCTTGGGGATTGTCTTTTTCCGCTTTCAGTTTACCCAACACTGTGCCGGTGCTATGACGAACAAATTGGGTTTCAACATCATATTTTTTACTAAATGCTTGTGAAACTTTCTCACAGGTCGTGTTTTGAACGCTACAATAAATAACGAGTTTGCCTTGTGCTTCCGCGTGTTTGGGTAAACTGAAACCTAAAAGAGCACAAAGTGCGGTAAATTTTAAGATGTTTTTTAAATGCGCATAATGGCTCATCATGAATCCTTACTTATTTATGAATCAAAGAAAAAAGTAAGTCAGCCCTTGAGGAAGAGAAGATTAGTTTCCTACGTCAGTGCTAACTGCTTCAGGTTCACGGGTATTTCTCAGCGATCTTGCACCCCGACTAACCGACCTCAAACTATAAGTGCTTGCCCGATTTTTGTAAAGTCGGATCTGTTTGGAATCTTTCCGTTGTGGTATTGAAAAATAATGTCTATAATACCTGTAAATTTAAACAGATAAATAACGCTATGGATATTTCTGAATTACTTGACGGTTTGAATGATAAACAACGTGAGGCAGTAACCGCTCCGCTTGGCAATTATTTAGTATTAGCCGGAGCGGGAAGTGGAAAAACCCGGGTGCTGACGCATCGTATAACCTGGTTGGTGGCTGTGGAAAATATTTCTGAAGGCAGCATTATGGCGGTGACATTTACCAATAAAGCGGCAGCAGAAATGCGTCATCGTATTCAGGCTACCTTAAGCCAATATTCCAACTCAAATTTATTTGGTATGTGGATTGGTACTTTCCACAGTATTGCTCATCGTTTATTGCGGGCGCATCATTTAGATGTAGGGTTGCCGCAAGATTTTCAAATTTTAGATTCAGAAGATCAACTTCGTTTAGTGAAACGTCTGTTGAAATTACATAACTTTGATGAGAAAGCCTTTCCACCGAAACAGGCTTGTTGGTATATCAACAATAAAAAAGATGAAGGTTTACGCCCACAAGAGATTGAGCATTTCAATGATCGCCAAGAGCGTGAATGGATTAAAATTTATCAGATTTATCAAGATACTTGTGATCGTGCAGGTTTGGTGGATTTTGCTGAATTGTTAATTCGTGCCTATGAGTTATTGGTAAAAAAACCGCTGATTTTGCAGCGTTATCAACAACGTTTCCAACATATTTTGGTGGACGAATTCCAAGATACCAACAAAATTCAATATCAATGGCTTAAAATTTTTGCAGGACAAACAGGCAAAGTGATGATTGTGGGCGATGACGACCAATCTATTTACGGCTGGCGTGGTGCACAAATTGAAAATATCCAAAAATTCCTCAAGGATTTTAATGGCGAAACTATCCGCCTTGAGCAAAATTATCGCTCGACGGCCAATATCTTAAATAGTGCCAATGAATTAATCGCCAATAATTCGGATCGCCTCGGTAAAAATTTATGGACGGAAGGGGAAAAAGGCGAACCGGTAGGGATTTATGCCGCATTTAATGAATTAGATGAGGCTAAATTTGTGGCCTCACAAATCCAAGATTGGGTTGAAAACGGCGGAAAATTAGACGATTGTGCGGTACTTTATCGGAGCAACAGCCAATCCCGTGTGATTGAAGAAGCCCTCATTCGTAGCCAAATTCCTTACCGTATTTACGGTGGTATGCGCTTTTTTGAACGTCAAGAAATTAAAGATGCATTGGCCTATTTACGGTTGATCAATAACCGACAAGATGATGCTGCCTTTGAACGGGTAATTAATACCCCACCTCGTGGTATTGGTGATCGCACCTTAGATATTTTGAGAAACTTAACCCGTGAGCGCCAAATTACCCTATGGCAGGCGATACAGCTTGCTATACAAGAAAATAGGCTTACAAGCCGAGCCGCTACTGCTTTGTTACGTTTCCAAGAACTGATTAACTCCTTGTCATTGGATACATCAGAAATGCCGCTTTTTGCTCAAACGGATTTTGTGATTAAACATTCCGGCTTGTATGACATGTATAAACAAGAAAAAGGGGAAAAAGGTGAAGTACGGATCGAAAACTTGGAAGAATTGGTCACCGCGACCCGTGAATTTGTAAAAACTGACGACGCCGATGAGATGACGGAGCTGACCGCCTTTTTAACCCATGCCTCTCTTGAGGCGGGGGAAGAGCAGGCATCGCCACATCAATCTTGTGTCGAAATGATGACATTACATTCCGCCAAAGGATTAGAATTTCCACGGGTATTGATGGTGGGGGTAGAAGAAGGATTATTTCCAAGTTTCCGCTCTTTTGAAGAACCGGGGCGTTTGGAAGAAGAGCGACGTTTGGCTTATGTGGGCATCACCAGAGCGAAGCAAAAACTCACGATTTCTTATGCGGAAAGCCGCCGTTTATATGCAAAAGAAGAGCGGCATTTACCTTCCCGTTTCATTGCAGAATTACCGCAAGACTGTATCCAAGAAATTCGCCTGAGAGGAACAGTAACCCGTGCGATGAATTTAGCCAAAGTCGGCTCATTGACAGCTTCCGGTGATGCTGAAAACGGCTGGAAAATGGGACAAAAAGTCAAACATGAAAAATTTGGCTTAGGCACGGTGATCAATGTAGAAGGAAGCGATAATAACACGAGATTACAAATTGCCTTCCAAGCACAGGGCATAAAATGGTTGATTGTTCATTTGGCAAAATTGGAAAAAGTGCGGTAGATTTTTGGGAATTTTTTAAGGGGCTGAGAGTTATGGCAACAACACACGTTTTTATTGTAAACAGTAAAACATTTAAAATTCATCTTGAATATATGTTTGCTGGTACTGGTGTGAGAACTGAGTATATTGATTTTAATGCACAGGGTAAATCTAGACTTCACCATACAACGGAGAATAACATTGTTGGTATGATTGCTGATATTAATAGAATTAGAGTTGATGATTTTGTTATTTTTTATTTACAACAAAGTAAGCAAGATAACATTTTAGAAGGTAAGTTTTATGGCATTTTTAGGGTCGCTAGTAGTGTTTTTCTTGATAATTATGATGAAAAACAATATCTAACTTCTGAATTGGGGAAATCACTAACATTTCGAGTGCAAATAAAGCCTTATGAAGTTTATCAAGAAGGAATCACAGAATGGGAAGCATTAGATGAAATAAAAAATATAATATCACCTAATCAAATGCTATGGAGTTTAATTTACCGAAAATTAAAAGGAAATCGTGGCAATACAATGATTACCATTTATGAATTTGAACGGTTGCGACAACTCCTGAGAAATAAAAATAATAAAAATATATTATATAGTGATGCATTTTCATTTGATTTGTCTAATCAAAAGATTTCTTCAATATTGTTATCTAAAAAATATGAAGGCAGAAAAGAACATATAGATTTACTACCAAGGCTACTTGATAAATATCATTCAAATAATCAGTTTGAGTTTCATTTACAGGCTTATATCATCCAAAAAATAGAATATTATTTAGGCTCATCTATTGAATGGATTGGTAATGAGGTATCTTGTGGTGTTGGTATGCAACGCATAGATATTTTGATTTCAAAGAAGAAAGGAATTAATAGAGAATGTTTGCCTATTGAGCTAAAATCAACAGAAGCATACTCAGGGATAACAAGTCAAATTCAGCGTTATATTGATTGGCTTAATCAATATTATCTCCCTAATCATCCTTCTGATTTATCACCTATATTAATATCAAGAAGAATCAATATAAAAGAATCAGAATTGTTTTCTAATCTAATTAATGAATTTAAGTCTTTTAATAAATTAAATAAGATAAAATTAAGATATATTGAGTTCTTTATAGAAAATGAAGAATTAAAGTTAGAGGAATATGAGTATTAATATTTAATATGAGGAAAATTATTGTGAAAATAAATGATCTTGATTTGAATAATTGGAGGGAATTAGATATTAATACGAATAGTCTATGGTTAATTAATGAACGTAACAAAACAGGAAAACATAAAAATATTTACCATGGTAATTTTATTCCGCAGATTCCAAATCAATTAATCAAACGCTATACAAGAGAAAATGAAGTCGTCTTTGAACCATTTATGGGTAGTGGTACAACATTATTTGAGTGTGAAAATCTAAATAGGCAGTATATTGGCTTTGATATAAATAGAGAAATTATCACTTATGTTGATAATATGATGAGGGATTCTGGATTTAATGATTTTCATATAATGCATTGTAACTCAATGGATTTTTTGAAAACGGAAAGAATATTTTCTAAAATTCAGAAAACTGTGCAGTTTATTTTAATGCACCCACCATATATGGATATAATAAAGTTTACGAATGATTGTAATGACCTCTCTCAAATTAGCAATATTAATGAATTTATAAATAAGTTTAAAATTGTTTGTCAGAATGTCTTAAGATATTTAGATAAAGGTCGATACTTTGCAGTTGTTATTGGTGATGTTTATAAAAATAGTGAAGTGTTGCCTTTGGCTTTCTATTGTATGGATATGATAAAAAGAAACTTTAAGGTTAAATTAAAAGGTATTGTTGTTAAAAATATTGAAGGTAATCGTGGAAAGTTTGGTACGCAAGGAATATGGCGTTATCGGGCATTATCAAGTGATTATTATATTTTTAAACATGAATATATTATGGTATTTAAAAAGGAGTTTTAATGACTAAAAAGACAAAAATGCAACTTTTCCTAGAATTAGCAAATCCTGATAGTAATGGTTTCTCACGCTGGGTTGATTCGGCAGAATTTAGCGGAAAGTATGAAGTATTAAAATTAGGTAATGGAGGAAGTTGGTGTAGAGCAAGCTCTCAACTCGCTAAACAATATATTATAGAGCTTGATAAGACGAAAACAAAAGGGAATTCTATCGATGCTATTCGTCTTGTTGGATTTAACCAAAGAAAGACCTTTAACCAAAATATTAGACAAGATATTAAAAATCATTATAAAAATAAAAGATGTGTAATGTTAGGGGTTAATGGCAATTCTGAAAATACCAAAATAGAGATAGATCATAAAGATGGAAGAAAAAATGATCATAGAGTCAGTAATATAGAAACTCAGAAATTAGAAGATTTTCAACCTTTATGTAAAGCAGCAAATGATATAAAACGCCAAATATGTAAATCTTGTAAAGAAACTAATAAAAGGTGGGATGCGAAGAATATTTTAGGTAATCCCTATTCATTTTATAAGGGAGATGAAAATTATACTCAAGAATTAGGTTGTGTAGGGTGCTATCAATACGATCCCGTTCAATATCGTAAAAGTTGCGTAAAGAGAATATCTAATGAAGCATCTAAGCATGCGACAAATTTTATTTTAAATAAATTATATCCGGAAGAGTAATGAATTATATTGGCTCAAAATTTAAATTATCAAATTGGATAAAAAAAGAAATCCATAGTGTTGTAGGGAAGGACTTATCTAATAAAGTTTTTGCTGATCTTTTTGCTGGAACTGGGGCTGTTTCTAGAACATTGAAGAAAGATGTTAGCCAGGTTATTGCGAATGATCTTGAAAAATATAGTTATATTCTTAACCGAAATTATATTGGTAATTATCAAATAATAGATTCTACTTCAGAAATTATCGATGAATTAAATAATTTGCCATTAGAAGATGGATTTATTTTTAAAAATTACTGCTTAGGTGGTGGACAAGGACGCCAATATTTTAAAGATAATAATGGACGAAAGATTGATGCTATTAGAAACGCAATCAATAAATTTATGACTAATAAAGAAATTACAGAGGATTGTTACTATTTTTTGCTTGCATCATTGCTTGAAAGTGCCGACAAAGTTGCCAATACAGCATCAGTTTATGGTGCTTTTCTAAAGCAAATCAAAAAATCAGCAGAGAAAGATTTGATCCTTGAACCTGCTAATTTTGATTTAACGGAAAATGCTCACCAAGTTTTTCAGAAAGATGCAAATAAACTTATTAAAGAAATATCAGGTGATATTTTGTATCTTGACCCGCCATATAATAGCCGTCAGTATGGTGCTAATTATCATCTTCTCAACACTATTGCTGAGTATGATAGTTTTATGCCAAAAGGCAAAACGGGGCTAAGAGAATATTTGAAGTCTAAATATTGCTCAAAAGTGATGGTAGAACAAGAGTTTGAGGCATTGATCCGACAAGCTAATTTCAAATATATATTTTTAAGTTACAATAATGAAGGCTTAATGTCTGAGTCAAAAATTAGACAAATTTTCTCCCAGTATGGGAAATACGACCTTGTGACGACTGGTTATCAGCGGTTTAAAGCTGATCGAACTGAAAATAGAAATTACAAAGCAAGTTCAACAACAGAATATTTACATATTCTCGAAAAGAATGAGTAATAACTGTTGGTAATTTGGCAAAAGCGGAAAAAGTGCGGTAGAATCCAAGCTCATTTTTAGGTTATCGGCTTTAATTCAAAAGTGCGGTCATTTTTCACCGCACTTTTCCTTTTCGACTCCTTCGATTTTCTGATATTGAGTAGAGTGGTTGAATGTTTAAATTTATCTTCAAACGAATTTTAATGGTGATTCCAACCTTTATCGCCATCACTTTTGTTACCTTTGCCCTTGTGCATTTCATTCCGGGGGATCCGGTGGAAATTATGATGGGTGAACGAGGATTAACGCCTGAAGTCCATCAGCAAATGATGCACCAATTAGGTTTAGATCTTCCCCTCTATCAGCAATATTTCAACTATATCGGCAACGTGCTTCAGGGGGATTTTGGCGCATCATTTCGGACACAACAACCGGTTCTTCGGGAATTTTTTACCCTGTTTCCCGCCACTGCCGAGCTGGCATTTTTTGCCTTGCTTTGGTCGCTACTTGGTGGGGTAATGCTTGGCACAATTGCTGCCGTAAAAAAAGACAGCTGGATTTCCCATACCGTTACCACCATTTCATTAACCGGCTATTCCATGCCCATTTTCTGGTGGGGACTCATTCTCATTTTATATGTTTCGCCTTCCTTGGGGTTACCACAAGGTGGGCGCTTAGAGAACGATTTTTGGATTGATACGCCAACCGGCTTTATGCTGATTGATACTTGGCTTTCCGGTGTGCCAGGCGCGTTTGAAAATGCGGTGAAATCTCTGATTTTGCCTGCCATTGTTTTAGGCACAATACCGCTTGCGATTATTACCAGAATGACCCGCTCTGCTATGTTGGAAGTATTAGGTGAAGATTATATTCGCACTGCAAAAGCGAAAGGGCTAAGTAATATACGCATTGTCATTGTGCATGCTTTGCGTAATGCGTTGATTCCTGTGGTGACTGTAGTGGGATTAATTGTCGGTCAGCTACTTTCCGGTGCGGTATTAACAGAAACCATTTTCTCATGGCCGGGTATTGGCAAATGGATTATTGATGCTATTCATGCTCGGGATTATCCGGTGCTACAAGGTTCTGTTTTAATTATTGCCACCATTATTATTGTGGTGAATTTAACCATTGATTTACTTTACGGCGTGGTGAATCCGCGTATTCGTCATTAATTGTGGGAGAAAAAATGACAAGCACGACGTCAATATTAGCGCCTAAAACCCCTCTACAGGAATTTTGGTTTTATTTTAAGCAGAACCGAGGAGCGCTCATCGGGTTAATTTTTATATTAATCGTGGCGCTAATTAGTATCTTTGCCCCTTATATTGCCCCTTTTGATCCCGCTGAACAAAATCGCACTGCACTCTTATTACCTCCGGCTTGGTATGAGGGCGGCAATGCGGCCTATTTGCTTGGTACTGATGATATCGGTCGTGACATTCTCTCTCGTATTATTTATGGAACGAGAATTTCCGTATTTGCCGGGTTTATCATCGTCCTCCTTTCTTGTTTTTTGGGCACAAGTTTAGGCTTGATTGCCGGCTATTATGGTGGGGCATTAGATACCGTAATTGTGCGCTTAATTGATATTATGCTCGCCATTCCTAACTTATTACTGACGATTGTCGTGGTGTCTATCCTTGAACCTTCTTTGGTCAATGCCACATTGGCTATTGCCGTGGTGTCTATTCCTAGTTATGTTCGATTAACCCGTGCTGCGGTGATGAATGAGAAAAATCGGGATTATGTCACCTCATCCAAAGTGGCGGGAGCCGGTGTTTTACGTTTGATGTTTATTGTGATTTTACCAAATTGTTTAGCCCCGCTGATTGTGCAAATGACTATGGGGATTTCTAATGCCATTTTAGAGCTTGCCACCCTTGGCTTCCTTGGGATTGGTGCCAAACCGCCGACACCGGAATTAGGCACAATGCTTTCTGAAGCCCGCAGTTTTATGCAGGCGGCAAATTGGCTTGTGACCATTCCGGGGCTGGTGATTTTATCTTTGGTCTTAGCATTTAATTTAATGGGCGACGGTTTGCGTGATGCCCTTGACCCAAAATTGAAGCAATAGGGGGCGCAATGGCATTATTAGAAGTCAAGGATCTTTCTGTTCATTTCGGTGAGAAAAATACCGCTTTTAAAGCGGTAGATCGCGTGAGTTATCAGGTGGAAGAAGGGGAAGTGCTGGGTATTGTGGGCGAATCTGGTTCCGGTAAATCCGTCAGTTCTCTCGCTATTATGGGGTTAATTGATTATCCGGGAAAAGTCTCGGCAAAATCCTTAGCTTTTGAAGAGAAAGATTTATTAACACTGAGTGATAAAGACAAGCGCGCTTTGATTGGGGCTGATGTGGCCATGATTTTCCAAGATCCGATGACCAGCCTCAATCCTGCCTATACAGTAGGCTTTCAAATTATGGAAGCGCTCAAAATTCACGAAGGGGGAAGCAAACAATCACGCCGTGAACGTACTTTAGAATTATTACGTTTGGTGGGGATTCCTGATCCACAATCACGCATTGATGTTTATCCCCATCAACTTTCAGGTGGAATGAGCCAACGGGTGATGATCGCCATGGCGATTGCCTGCAGACCCAAATTATTGATAGCAGATGAGCCAACCACCGCATTAGATGTCACCATTCAAGCACAAATTGTAGATTTATTACTCGATTTACAGAAAAAAGAAGGGATGTCGCTCATCTTAATTACACATGATCTTGCGCTGGTTGCCGAAGCAGCGCATCGCATTGTGGTGATGTATGCCGGTCAAGTGGTTGAAGAAGGGCTGGCTGAGGATATTTTCCGTGCGCCTAAACACCCTTATACCCAAGCTTTGTTGCGCGCTTTACCGGAATTTGCCGAAGGTAAATCACGTCTACAATCCCTGCCCGGTGTCGTGCCGGGACGTTATGACCGACCAAGTGGATGTTTACTAAACCCTCGTTGTCCTTATGCAACAGAATATTGCCGACAGGTTGAGCCAAAATTACATCAGTTTGGTGAGCGTAAAGTGAAATGCCACTCCCCACTTAATGCCAACGGGGAACCGGTTGCTGCTGTAAAGGAGGATAATCAATGACAGATCTTAGCAAAGAGAATGAGCCTTTATTGAATGCAATCGGGTTAAAAAAATACTATCCGGTGAAAAAAGGCTTGTTGGCAAAACCTCAGTTGGTAAAAGCCTTAGACGGTGTTTCCTTTCAATTAGAGAGAGGGAAAACCCTTGCTGTGGTAGGGGAGTCCGGTTGTGGTAAATCCACTTTGGGGCGTTTGCTTGCTATGATTGAACAACCTACCGAAGGGGAGTTGTATTACAACGGGCAAAACTTTTTAGAGAATAATTCAGAGACAAAAGCCCTACGCCGTCGGAAAATTCAAATTGTCTTCCAAAATCCTTACGCCTCTTTAAATCCACGCAAGAAAATTGGCTCAATTTTGGAAGAGCCACTTATCATCAATACAAAACTTTCCGCTCAACAACGTAAGGAAAAAGTGCTTGCGATTATGGAAAAAGTAGGGCTACGTCCGGAATTTTACGCTCGTTATCCCCATATGTTTTCCGGCGGACAACGACAGCGCATTGCGATAGCCCGAGGGTTAATGTTAGATCCGGATATTGTGGTGGCCGATGAGCCGGTATCCGCATTAGATGTTTCCGTGCGGGCACAAGTGCTCAATTTGATGATGGATTTACAGGAGGAATTAGGGCTTTCTTATGTGTTTATTTCCCACGATCTTTCCGTGGTGGAACATATCGCTGATGAAGTGATGGTGATGTATCTGGGACGTTGTGTAGAAAAGGGCACAACTCAGCAGATTTTTTCTCATCCGCAACATCCTTATACACAAGCGTTACTTTCGGCTACCCCTCGTCTTTCCCCCCATTTACGTCGTGAACGTATTAAACTAAGTGGGGAATTGCCAAGCCCGATTAATCCGCCAAAAGGCTGTGCTTTTAATCCCCGTTGTTGGAAAGCCACGGAGAAATGCCGTGAAGAGAAACCAAATTTATCCCTTTATCCTGATGGCAAGCTCATTGCTTGTTTTTATATTGATTGATAAAAATAAGATAAAAAAAGACCGCACTTTAGATAAAGTGCGGTCTTTTTTCTAAATGTTTTTCTGAGGATAACGAAGGTGGAAAACAATGAAAATGACTAACCCGATAATGCCCAGTGCAGCACCACTAAATCCGATGTATTGCAATCCCACATAATTCATCATTTGGCTGCCGAATAATGCCCCAGCACCGATACCGGCATTAAATATGCCCGAATAAATGGCGGTGGCGACATCAGTGGCATCCGGTGCAAGTTTCAGCACTTGCATTTGTAACGCAAGCCCGATACAGGAAATGCCGATGCCCCAAAGAAAAGCGAGAATAAAGATGGTGGCGGCATAATGGGTTGCGTTGAGTAAAAATACGAGTGAAAGGGTAAATAAGATTATTGCGCTCAAAATAAATTTTGCGGGTGCAAAACGGTATAGTCGACTGAAAAGCACGCTTGCGCTAATGCCGGATAGACCAAACACGAGCAAAATAAGAGTAGCAAGGTTCGGATCAAATTGCCCAATTTGAATCATAAAAGGCTCAATATAGGTGTAGGCTGTGAAATGCGCAGTAATGATGATGGCAGTGGTGAGATAAAGCCCGATGAGTAATGGGCGTTTGGCAAGTATCGGTAAACTTGCCAATGAGCCGGCATTTTTGCTGGGCAGACGGGGTAAAAGCCGGATAAGCAAAAACATTAGGGCAAGAGCGAGGAGGGCAATGATGCCAAAAGTAGTTTGCCAGCCCACAAGCTGCCCGACTAAACGCCCTAGGGGTAAGCCTAAAATGGTGGCAAGGGATGAACCAATTGCCAGCATACCGAGAGCTTGGGTTTTTTTATTTTTTGGAGCAACCCGCATCACAAGGGAGGCGGTTATTGACCAAAACACCGAGTGTGCCAAGGCAATACACATACGGGCAATCAGTAGCACCCAAAAATTCCATGCAATAATGGATAAAAGATGTCCGATAATGAAAACCCCAAAAAGTTTAATAAGTAAACTTTTTCGCTCCATTTTGCCTGTTGCCAGCATAGCGGGTAAGGACATCAGCAGCACGGTCCAGGCATAGACTGTCATCATCAACCCGGTTTCAGAAGGCTGCATAGCAAAACTTTGTGCAATATCGCTGAGCAAGGCAACGGGAATAAATTCCGTTGTGTTAAAGACAAAGGCGGCACAAGCCATGGCAATGACCCGCCAAGTTTGGATTTTTTCAGCTTGTTGATAAAAAGACATTACTTCAATTTCTCTTTAATCAGATCTTTTAATTGTTTGCGAAAATCTTTGTTGATTTCCAATTTGTACTGAGGGGAATAGCAACTGCCGAAAAAGCGAATAGGGAGTTTTAGGCGTTGATATTTTTCATTCGTTGCGGAAAGGTTGAGATTAATATCACATTGCATCGTGTGTAAATCAATTGCCCCATGCCCTTCGCCTACAAGCAGTGGGGTTTTGAGCTGGAGGCTATTGACACTTAATAAATGATTTTTAAGGCTTAATGATGAGCGAAAGCTTTGATAAGCCGTATTCACACTTTTTCCTTTGAGCAGATCATCATTATAGTTAATTGGGAAATACTGCGCGGCAAGATCAAGTAAGTTGAGCCCTAAAAGCTCGCCATCCCGGGCATTAAAGTCAAATTTTCCTTGCATCAATTCTGCATTAAAAAAGGTGAGTTGAATGGTAAAATCTGTGGTACCGCTCATAGTATTAGGAAAACTGAGCAAGGTGAGTAAAGGTGCCATTGGGAAATTTTTACCGGAAAATCTGACCGCACTTTTTTGTTCTAAGCTATTGAATTTTAACACCGCAAGACAATCTGTAGTGCAGACAGGGTTGATATAAGCCGCCAGCATTTTGTGAGGTTTAGAGAAATCAGCATGGACTTCGATATAGTCTAATATCTGCCCGTTTAAAGCGACATTATCCAGTTGAAGTAAAGATTCCTTATCTTGATTGAGGGTAAGCTGCCCTTTATTAAAGCTTAAATGAAAGCTTTTATTTTTTCCATAAATGGGCTTTTCAAATTCAACGGTAATGCGGTTTTTTCCATTCAAGGAGAGATTTTTGGCGAATAATTTTTTCAGTAAAAAATCTGAAAAAACGAAGGTGATTTTTGCTGAATTAAGGGCATTTTCACTGAATTTAACTTGATTGATTGCGAGCTGTTCAAGTTTTGGTTCGCCGATGATTAAGGGGAAAAAGGCAAGTTTTCCCTCAATTTGTTTGAGTGAAATCTCGTGATAATTCAGTTGCTCAATCGTAAAAGTCGGTTGAGGAATCATGTTGAACTCAAGGGATTTCACATAAATATTGTGTTGGGCGAGTTGCGTTGTAAGCTGGTTTTTGGCTTGTTGAAGTTGAATGTAAAAAAAAGCAAAGATCGCCACAAGCACGATCAGCAGGCTTATTGCGATCTTTTTCATTTATTTATCCTCATCAATACGGCTTGCCACCGCATTTTGTTGGTTGCGATATTTCGCATCTTTGCGGCGGTTATAAGGTCGGGCGGCATGGCCGCTTAACACTTCAAAACTCAGGGCGCCTATCACCATATTTGGGCGTAAGGCGAGGGGCAGTTTACCGGAGTTGTAAAACTCAAGGACGATTTTGCCCTCCCAACCCGGATCGATACGGTGGGCAGTGACATGTACCATTAACCCTAAACGGGCAAGGGAGGAGCGCCCATCTAACCAACCAATAATATTGGCCGGTAATTTGACGGATTCTAATGTGGTGGCTAATGCCAGCACACCGGGGTGGAGAAAAAAGGCTTCGTTATCGGGAATGATAATTTCATCGCTCATCACCGATTCTAATTGTGCGGACACCTCTTCCTTCGGGCCGCTTAAATCAATATAAGGGGCAGAATGTTCACGAAAGACACGGAAGGAATTGCCTAAACGCACATCAATAGTGGCACCGTTAATTTTACTGTTATCAGGCCGAGGGGTTAAAGAAATAATGCCATCATCAAGATAGCGTTCAATATCGGTATCGCAAAGACGCATAATTTCTCCTATTTTTGATTGAGTAAATGAAGGATTTGAGCTTTTAACATATTGATGGCAATACGGTTTTTACCACCTCGTGGGATCACAATATCCGCATATTGCTTAGAGGGCTCAATAAATTGTAAAAACATTGGGCGAACCGTTGAGCGATATTGGTCAATCACCGATTGTAATGAACGGCCGCGCTCTTCCATATCACGCTGTAGGCGGCGAATAAAACAAATATCAAGTGGCGTATCCACAAACACGGAAATATCGGCTAACTGACGTACCCGTTCATCGGTGAGCAATAAAATACCTTCTAAAATGACGATACGTTTCGGGGTGAAATGTGTGGTTTCTGCCGTTCGGGTGTGTTCTACATAGCTATAGACGGGAATATCCACCGCTTTATTGGCTTTGAGATCTTTTAAATGCTGAATGAGTAAATCACGATCCATAGAGTTGGGGTGGTCGTAATTGGTTTTCACCCGTTCGCTCATTTCTAAATGGCTTTGGTCTTTATAATAGCTATCTTCTGCAATAATACCAATTTGCTGACAACCCAGTTCATTACAAAGTTCTTTATGAACGGTGGAGGCAATGGAACTTTTTCCTGAGGCAGAAGCGCCGGTGATAGCGATGATGATACAAGATGAGTCTGGCATGATATAACCTGAGGGCTGAAAAATTCCCTGAATTATAAAGAAAAGTGCGGTCAATTTCACCTTTATTTTTCAGTATCAATTGGCAAAATTGTGAGGGGTATCACTGTATTGTTTTTGATTTTATTCTAATATCTCGGCGTTAGTATTTAACGGAGTCTTAACTATGAAAATCAATAAAATTTCGCTTTCTCTTTCAACCGCACTTTTAGCAGGCGGTTTAATGTTCTCTTCAGCCGTCAATGCAAAAGGGCGTTTGGTGGTTTATTGCAGTGCCACGAATGTGTTATGTGAAACCACTACAAAAGCCTTCGGTGAGAAATATGATGTGAAAACCTCTTTTATTCGAAACGGCTCGGGCAGTACCTTTGCTAAAGTGGAGGCGGAAAAAAATAACCCGCAAGCCGATGTTTGGTTTGGCGGCACCTTTGACCCGCAAGCACAGGCGGCAGAATTAGGGTTAATTGAGCCTTATAAATCTCAACATATTCCTGAAATTGTCGAAGCCTTCCGTGACCCGGCAAAAACAAAAGGGCATTATGTCTCTGCCATTTATATGGGGATTTTAGGGTTTGGGGTCAACACCGAGCGTCTTGCTAAATTAGGGATCAGAGAGGTGCCAAAATGTTGGAAAGATTTAACGGATCCTAAGTTAAAAGGAGAAATTCAAATTGCAGACCCTCAAAGTTCAGGTACGGCTTATACCGCCATTGCAACCTTTGTGCAACTCTGGGATGAGGGCAAAGCCTTTGATTTCTTTAAACAACTTCATCCGAATGTTTCCCAATACACCAAATCCGGTATTGCTCCATCACGCAATGCGGCACGGGGTGAAACCGCCATCGGAATTGGTTTCTTACACGATTATGCCCTAGAAAAACAACAAGGCGCACCGTTGGAATTAATCGTACCTTGTGAAGGTACCGGCTATGAGCTAGGCGGGGTGAGTATCCTTAAAGGTGCCCGCAACCTCGATAATGCGAAATTGTTTGTCGATTGGGCGCTTTCGAAAGAGGGGCAAGAGTTAGCTTGGAAACAAGGCGAATCCCTACAAATTCTTACCAATACCACGGCAGAGCAATCCCCCGTTGCTTTTGATCCTACCAAACTCAATTTAATCAATTACGACTTTGAGAAATATGGCGCCACAGAAGAGCGTAAACGTCTGATTGAAAAATGGGTACAAGAAATTAAATTAGCGAAATAATATGCTTAAAGTGCGGTTGAAAATTCCCAAATTTTGACCGCACTTTGATTTTGTTTATCGTAGATATAAATACGGGAATGAATTGGTAGCGTGGGTATTTCGTTTATACTATAAAAAAATGCCAAATAGCCTTTCGGAGGTATTAATGAGAAAGCTGGCGCTTTTTAGCGGCAATGGGGTTTGGATTGCTATTGCTGTTATTGGATTTATTTGTTTGCCTTCTACGGCACTTTATTATGGTATCGCAGAATCTACCTCGGAGGAGGTGTTGGCGGCGATGGGGTGGGCAACGCCTAATTTAACTTGGCTTTGGTTTGGGGCATTATTTTTAGTGCCGTTAGTTTCCCTTTTTTTCAAGCAAAAGGCGTACTCACAAGGCTTTATTGAGTTTTCACTCATTTGCGCAATTTTTGCATTTATTTTTATCTCTGCGACAATCGCCAAAATCAGTTTGGGTTATTCCATTTTTGTTTTGGTGGTATCGTTGATTGCCATGGCAACAAATGCGTTGGCGAAAATGAAAATCATGCAAGGTGATAAATTTATTATTGCCTCGCTTATCAGTATTGTGTTGATGATTTTCTTTTTTATTGTCTATCCGACCTTCGCCATTTTTATCTCGATGTTTTATGACGGGTCGGAATTTGTGCCAATGCAGTTTTTAACCATCATTCAGCAGCCTTATATTGTTCGTATTATTGTCAATTCATTAAGTGTGGCGGCCACAATCGGTGTTTTAGCCACGCTATTTGGGTTAATTTTTGCCCTTTATACGACACGCATTGCTAAGCGTACGGCGTTTATCGGTAAAATTTTCTCCATTTTACCTATTGTGACGCCCCCTTTTGTAGTGGGATTAGGGGTCACCTTAATGCTTGGGCGTTCAGGTTATGTGACCCAATTTTTAGTGGAATATCTGGGATTTAATAATAACTGGTTATATGGTTTTACCGGGATTGTGATTGCGCATACTCTTGCGCTGACGCCCATGTCTTTTATGATTTTAGAGGGGGCACTTAAATCCGTGCATCCTTCCATTGAAGAAGCCTCATACACCTTGCGGGCAAACCGTTACCAAACTTTCTTCAATATCATTTTTCCATTGCTGAAACCTGCATTAGGCAATTCCTTCTTGGTTGTTGCCATTCAATCCCTCGCAGATTTTAGTACCCCTTTGGTGCTGGGGGGCAGTTTTGATGTGATTTCCTCGCAAATTTATTTCTTTATTGCAGGATCTCAGTTGGATTATGCTTCAGCCAGTACCTTGGGGAGCTTATTACTGATTTTTTCACTCTCCATTTTTGTGCTCCAATATCTTTGGATTGGTAACCGTTCGTATGTGACGGTTTCAGGAAAATCCTATCGTGGTGAGGTGCAGGATTTACCTCAATTAATGAAATATGCAGTCATGTTGATTTTAGGCGTTTGGGTGCTTTTCAATGTGGTGCTTTACGGCAGTATTTTCTATGGCAGTTTTACCGCCAATTGGGGGGTGGACTACAGTTTAACGCTGAAACATTACCAGACGTTATTTGGTCAAGGTTTTAGTGATGGAGCATGGCCATCGCTTATTCAAACCGTTTTATTTTCAGCGGCAGCCGCACCGATTACGGCACTTTTTGGTTTGCTTATCGCTTATATTACGGTACGCCGTGATTTCAAAGGCAAGAAAACCTTAGAATTTTTAACCTTACTTTGCTTTGCTGTACCCGGTACGGTGGCAGGGGTATCTTATATTCTTGCCTTTAATAATGCGCCGATTTATCTCACCGGGACCGGGCTTATTATCATTCTTTCTATGGTGATGCGAAATATGCCGGTGGGAATGCGGGCTGCCATTGCAGGTTTAGGGCAATTAGATAAATCTCTCGATGAAGCCTCACTTTCACTGAAAGGCAGTTCCTTTAAAACCATTGTGTTTATTGTATTGCCATTGCTTAAACCGGCCTTGCTGTCGGCATTAGTCACCAGTTTTGTACGATCTATGACAACGGTCAGTGCGATAGTTTTCCTCGTTACTGCCGACACCCGTGTTGCCACCTCCTATATTTTAAATCGTGTGGAAGATGGGGAATATGGTGTGGCGATAGCCTATGGCTCTATTTTAATTGTCGTGATGATGGCAATTATTCTCTTCTTCGATTGGGTTGTGGGCGAAACCCGTATTAGTCGCTCAAAGGCGAAAAAAATGAATTAAATACCCCGCTAATCCATAAAAGTGCGGTATAAAAATGACAAGTTTTAAAAGGTAGTTAAGATGAACAATGATTTTTTAGTATTGAAAAACATCACCAAAGCGTTTGGTCAGGCGGTTGTGATTGATAATTTAGATTTAACCATCAAACGAGGCACGATGGTCACCTTGCTTGGGCCTTCCGGCTGTGGAAAAACCACCGTTTTGCGTTTGGTCGCAGGGCTTGAAAACCCAACTTCCGGTCAAATTTTTATTGATGGTGAAGATGTGACGAAATCCTCCATACAAAATCGGGATATTTGTATTGTATTTCAGTCTTATGCGCTGTTTCCTCATATGTCAATTGGCGATAACGTAGGCTACGGCTTAAAAATGCAAGGGGTGGGGAAAGAAGAACGCCGCCAACGTGTGAAAGAAGCCTTAGCATTAGTGGATTTAAGCGGATTTGAAGACCGCTATGTGGATCAAATTTCCGGAGGGCAACAACAACGTGTGGCCTTAGCGCGTGCCTTGGTGTTAAAACCTAAAGTCTTATTATTTGATGAACCCTTAAGTAACCTCGATGCGAACCTTCGCCGTTCTATGCGTGAAAAAATTCGTGAATTACAACAACGTTTAGGTATTACCTCTTTATATGTGACCCACGATCAAACGGAAGCCTTTGCCGTATCGGATGAAGTGATTGTGATGCATAAAGGTAAAATTATGCAAAAAGCCCCGGCAAAAGAGCTTTATCGTCGTCCAAATTCCTTGTTTTTGGCGAATTTTATGGGGGAATCCAGTATTTTCGAAGGGGGATTAGAAAAGCATAGGGTAACGATTAATGGCTACCAAATAACCCTTTCTCACAGTGAGCAATTCGGTTTACCGGATGGCGAATGTTTAGTGGGCATCCGTCCTGAAGCGATTTATCTATCACCGGAAGGCACTGAGGCGCAACGTTGCGAAATAAAAAGCGCCGTCTATATGGGAAACCATTGGGAAGTGGTAGCTTGTTGGGGGGGGAAAGATTTACTGGTTAATTGCAAACCGGAAGATTTTAATGCCGATCTCAAACAAGCCTACGTCAACCTCTCAGAACAAGGCATTTTTCTCTTGAAAAAAGAATAGGGAAATGATAGGTGTGGTGAATTTTTTATGATTTTTTTGATATTATGCGGTAATACTTGGGATTTAAATCTATAAATTGTTCTAGGTCTTTCTTTCTCATAGAAGAAAACCGTATTTGATGATTCATCAAATACGGTTTATTTTTTGTTGCAATAAAACCTCAAACTAAGGTTTCTAATGCTTGAACAAATTTCAAATAGCGTTGATATTTTTCCTGATAGGCGTTGAAGTTTGCTTTATTGGGTGTAAAGGTATTCATTGTTGAATTTAACAGGCGCTTTTTATCAATTCCCTCAATAGCCTCTATCGCTACGAGAGCCGCACCAAAGCAGCCGGTTTCTTCAACTAAGGGAATTTCTAATTGCATTCCCGTTAAATCCGCTAACATTTGCATCCACACTTTGGATTGAGTCGGGCCCCCTGTTACTCGAAGTTTTGTTGCATGAGGAAAACGCTGTGTCATTCGTTTTAAATGGTGCATGAGACTAAATAACACGCCCTCATAGACGGCTTGAAGTAAATGGATTTCCGTATGATGCGCTTGCAATCCGTAAAAGCCCGCTTGCATCCCTAATTTCGCATTAGAACCATAGAGGAAAGGCACAAACAATACAGTGCTTGAGGCGGGAGGTAAGGCTTCAATTTCAGTATTGAGGGTTTGATAATCCAGTGGTTTAAAACGATTTAAAAACCATTCTAAATTGCCTGATGAGGTAGGGCTGGCTTCGTGTACAATAAATTGGTTTTTTTCTACATAACGCCCATAGACAAAAGGAATGGATTGTCGATTATCAATATGATCGGTGATCCCGCTGACAACAGACCAAGTCCCCAGTACCACGTTGAGTTTTTCTTCATCATCTAAACCGGCACAAAGTGCGGTTGAAACCACATCAAATAAGCCTCCAACAACCGGCGTGCCTGCTGCTAATCCGGTGATTTCAGCGGCTTGTGGAGTGACATATCCGGCAATTTCATTAGGTTTGATGATAGGCGGCAATTTATCAAAAACTTCCTCTATACCTAATAATTTTGCCAGTTCAATATCATATTGACCCGTTTCCATATTATAAAGATTGGATTCGGAAATATTGGTTTCTTCACAAAATAATTGACCGGTGAGGCAAAAACGTAGGTAATCGTGAGACATTAAAATGCTACCGATACGATCGTAGCGTTCCCGCTCATGTTCTTTCAGCCAACGAAGAATAGAAACCGGGTGGCCTGTCCATAATGTTTGTCGGGTTAAAGGATAAAGTTTTTCCGGGATTTGGCAGGCTTGCCAGTTTTTGACGATTTCTAAGGAACGTTGATCCGAGGATAAAATGGCCCGCCCTAAAGGACGTTGATGCTCATCTAAAAAAAAGGCGCTTTTTCCTTGGGCTGAAATACCAACACCTTTAATTTGTTGAGCATCAACCGAGCTTTGTTCAATGACCGTTTTCACCACTTGTGCGGTGATTTGCCATAAGGTTTTCGGATCCCGTTCGGCATAGCCGGATTGTTCGCTAATCACCGAGACATTTTGGCGTGCCATACCCTGTAATTTCCCGGTGGTATCAAAGAGTGCGGCTTTTATAAAGGTTCCACCGCAATCAA
This sequence comes from Rodentibacter trehalosifermentans, assembly GCF_002000545.1. Taxonomy (GTDB): domain Bacteria; phylum Pseudomonadota; class Gammaproteobacteria; order Enterobacterales; family Pasteurellaceae; genus Rodentibacter; species Rodentibacter trehalosifermentans. The sequence goes on from NZ_MLHL01000015.1 coordinate 43,625, forward strand.
TACCTAAGTAATAATTCATAACACCTCAATAAAAAAGACAAGCAGCCATTTGTGGCTGCTTGTGATAGATGATCTTATTTGGCTAATGCATCAATTTGATTAACCAAGCTATCTCCGTGTTTATCGATGTAAGATTTGCGTACTTTTTCTTCAATAATGGCTTGAAATGGCGCAGGGTCGATGGTTTCAGTCACCTCAATCCCTTCTTTACGCAATTTAGCAATAATCTCTTGCTCATTTTTAACGTTTAAATCACGTTGGAATACCCCGGCTTCTTTTGCAGAATCGACAATGGCTTTTTGTAATTCCGGTGAAAGTGCATCAAATTTGGCTTTATTCATCACTACAATCAGTGGGGTGTAGCCATGGTTACTAAGGGTTAAGTATTTTTGCACTTCATATAATTTAGAAGACCAGAAAATACCAATCGGATGTTCTTGTGCATCCACGGCTTTGGTTTCTAGTGCAGTGTAAAGCTCGGCTAATGGCATTGGTACAGGGTTACCGCCTAATAGTGTGAACGCTTCAATATACATCGGGTTTTGGTTTGTGCGAACTTTTAAACCTTTCACATCTTCAGGTTTAGTCATAGTATGTTTAGAGTTAGAGAAGGCTCTAAAACCCACATCCCAAAACGCCAATCCTTTAAGGCCTTTTTCTTCAAGAGCTTTTAGCAGGTTTTCACCTATTTCGCCGTCTAACACTTTATAAACGTGTTCACGGTCTTTAAAAATAAACGGAATATCAATTACATTTAATGCAGGAACGAGCCCTGTGAAGTTTGGCGAGCCGGACATTTCAAGATCAATGGTGCCGCCACGAACACCGGCAATCATCGTTTGCGCATTACCTAGGGTGCTATCAGGGAATAATTTTAATTTAATTTCCCCTTTGGTTTTTTCTGCTAATAATTCATTAAATTTTTTTGCGGCAATATGTTGGGTATCACTACGCGGTGCTTCATACCCGAATCGTAAACTGGTTTCCGCTGAAACGGCTGAGGTTGTGAGTATTGCTGCACCGGCAACTAATGTGGCTAAAAATTTCATATTAAAATGCTTCATAATATTCTCCTAAATTAAGAGTGGTTGAGAAGATAACTGTGTTTATAACATCCATTGTAATGGCACTAAAATCAATGATGGAAAGAAGATAAATAAAAACAATAAGATAACCATCATTCCCAGATAAGGCAAGATGCCCTTTGCCGCTTGTTCAAAGGGTAATTTCGACACCCCGGTGATGACGTTTAATACATTGCCCACCGGCGGGGTAATTAAACCAATGGAGGTATTTAAGATAAATAACACCCCAAAATACACAGGATCGATACCGGCTTCTTCCACTAACGGCATAAGTACCGGTGTTAAAATCAGCACGGTTGGGGTGAGATCCATCACCATACCAATAATGAAAACCGAAACCATAATGACGATTAACAATAGGGTTGGATTATCGATTAACGGTTCTAAAAATTCCGTCATAATTTGTGGTAATTCCGCCACTGTGATAAGCCAACCGGTGACATTGGCGGCAGCCACCAAGAACATCACCACCGCCGTGGTTTTTGCCGCAGCGAGGATCACGCGGTATAAGTCTTTAATTTTAAGTTCACGGTAAACAAATAACGAAACGATAAGGGCATAGAATGCTGCCACAACCCCCGCCTCCGTAGGGGTGAAGATCCCGGAGCGGAACCCACCAATGATGATAACGGGGAGCAATAACGCCCAAATACTATTTTTGAAGGAAATACAGAGCTCTTCTTTTGTGGCTTTTGAAAACGTCATTAAATTTAAGCGTTTTGCCTGCCACCACCAAAGTAGTGCCAACATCACCCCCATCATCAAACCGGGGAAAATACCGGCTAAGAAAAGTTTTGTAATGGAAACACCACTTGCCACACCAAAGACAATAAAAGGAATAGAAGGCGGAATAATTGGGGCGATAATCCCTGCTGTACCGATTAAACCGGCAGACTTATCAACAGGATAGCCGGTGGTTTTCATCATCGGTAATAACATGGCGGCCACCGCAGCGGTATCGGCTACGGCAGAGCCTGAGAGGCTTGCCATAATCATAGCAGCGATAATGGCGACAAAGCCGAGGCCACCCCGTTTATGGCCGACTAATTTCATCGGTAGGTCAATAATTCGTTTTGATAAGCCGCCTTCATTCATAATCTCACCGGCAAGAATGAAGAAAGGAATCGCCATTAACGAAAAGCTATCGGCACCACTGATTAAATGCTGTGCCAAAATCTGAGAATCAAATAAATCAAGTTGGATCATTAAGGCAATGCCGCAGACCAACAGTGAGAAGGCAACAGGAATGCCCAAAATAATGGCGGCAAGCAACACTGAGAGGAAAATAACAACAATCATGCTTTCTCTCCTTTCGTTAATAAAATAATTCTTGAAATCAGGCGGGCGATAAGCAATAGACCGATTAAAGTTCCTGCGACAACACTGGCAAGATAAGTGATGCCTTGTGGTAAACCGGAAATTGGGGCAAGATTCGTCCAATTTAATTGGAACTGAATCCAGCTGCCATCCACAATCAAATAGCAACAATAAAGCATGATGCTATCTGTCACAACACCTAATATATTCCGTCTATTTGGGGAGAGCTTATCGGTTAAAATAGTGACGTTAACATGGCGATTTTCATTAAATGCCAAGACGGCCGCCAAAAAAGTGAGCCAGATAAACATATAGCGGGACACTTCTTCTGTCACGCTAATGCTGCTGTTAAAGCCGTAACGCAAGACGACATTAAGAAACACCAAAATCGACATCACCGATAAAATAAACACCACAAGGGCTTCTAATGCTTTTCCAACAAATTGAGCCAATGCTTTCATTGTTCCTCCTCAAGGTCATCAAGGGCAATTTTAACGACCACTTTACGAATCGTTGAAAGTTCATTTTCTTTGCAAGCACTCCGATGAGCATCTTCCGGAAAGAAAACGGCAAAATTACCCGGATGGCATAACAATTCTTGCTCATTTTCGACTTGGGTATAAAAAAGAATGTCACGCTCTGCATCATAGCTTTCAGCAACTTGATGATGGCCTCGATCCGTTGCAACTCTCATTCTCTCTATTCCGCTATGCCAATATTGCACATCAATATATTGACGATGCACTTCGGGTAAATGGGTTTCTTCGGGGGAGGGGATAAGATCAAGTACCTGCACATAAGATTTGCCTTTCAACGGATAGCGTCCGCTTTTCAGTTGATCAAAATCGGTTTGTTTGAGGTAGTTGAGTGCGGCAACAATCGCTTTGGGATAACGGTTTGCCACGATATGAGAAATATGACCGAAAATCATCAGCTCCCCCTAAAAATGTTTGGAAAATTATTCACAAAACGGCTTCCTTGTTTTTCCCCTCTTTGAGGGGAAAGCGACCTTTAAAAACGCTATTTTTTATGACCGCACTTTTAAAGGGATTTGAGTTTTGCCCAAACTGTGTCATCTACCGGAATACCATTGGCTTTGTTATCTGCCAAAATTTGCGTAAATTCATGTCCTGGTAAACGGATTTCAACATTCGGATCGGCACGTTCTGCGGTTTTCACATAGTCCATAATACGTTGAAGTTTTTCATCTTTTGTTTTACCGTCAATAAGACGATCTACTTCAATGGCAATAAACACTTGGGAAACACAGTATTCATCATCTTTATCTTCGGTGACGGCAACAGTGGATTCCCCATTGGAAAGCAGTGTGGCGATCATATCTAAGACAATGGATAAGCCGGAACCTTTCCAAAAGCCCATTGGCATTAAACGGCGATTTCTTTCCACGGTTGCCGGATCACGGGTTGGATTGCCCTCATCATCGAAGCCTGCATCAACAAGGGTTTGGCGACCTTGTAGGCGATGCACTTCTAACATGCCGTAAGAGTACATTGAGCAAGACATATCCACCATGGTAATAGGATTGGTGGGAACAGCGATGATTAACGGATTTGTACCGATACGACATTCTTTAGCACCCCATGGTGGCATTACCGCAAGGGCATTTGTCCAACAAATCCCAATATAGCCTTTTTCTGCCGCTTGCCATCCGTAAGAACCACCACGCATCCAATGGTTAGCGTTACGCAATGCCACCACACCAATTCCATTTTGAGCGGCAAGCGCCATGGCACGATCCATCATTTTTTGAGCGGTTAAATTCCCAATGGCTTGGTGGGCATCCCACTGTTCAATCGCACCCAATGAGAGTACTTTAGTAGGTTCGGCTTCTGGTACAATATCGCCATTTTCAAGTTGTTGAATAAAACGAGGGAAGCGATTAACCCCGTGAGAATAAGCCCCGGCTTGCGTGGTATCGGCAAAGACGGTGGCACATTCTTCCGCAATGTCCTCACGAACATGACGGGAAAGGAGTACACGTTTGAATTCTGCTTTGAGATCAGAGTAAGAAACTCTCATGGAATACCTCTAAAATTTCAAATAGTAAAATCATGTTTCACAATATACAATTAGTCTGAGATGAAGTCAATTTTAGAAATAAGATTAAATCTCTTTAAAATCAATTAGATATGAATGATTTTTTTGTTCTGTGACAGAGATCCCATTTTTATGAAGAAGAATTCCACATTATGAAATATAATGCACAGAAAATGAGGAATGCTATGACAAAAGAAAAATTAATGGGAAATCAAAGTCTAATAAGGGGGCTGAGACTTTTAGATATATTAAGCGATTTCCCCAATGGTTGCCCACTGGCAAAATTAGCGGATATTTCAGGGTTGAATAAAAGCACTGTTCACCGTCTTTTACAAGGTTTACAAAGTGAGGGTTATGTGAAACCGGCTACCACATCAGGGAGTTATCGGTTAAGCATAAAATGCCTCAGCATCGGGCAAAAAATGCTCACTTCAATGAATATTATTCATGTGGTTTCCCCTTATTTAGAACAGCTTAATCTTACGTTGGGAGAAACGGTCAATTTTTCTCAAAGAGAAGAAGATAAAGCCATTATGATTTATAAGTTAGAACCCACTCACGGTATGTTAAAAACCCGAGCTTATATTGGCCAACATATCCAGCTTTATTGCTCGGCGATGGGAAAGCTTTATTTGGCGTATCCGAAGAAAGCGGATAACTTGTCGGATTATTGGCAAAGCCATCAACCGGTGATTCAACCACTCACAAAAAATACCATTACTCAATTAGATCAAATGGAAGCTGAGTTGGAGGCTATCCGAGAAAATCAATTTGCAATGGACAAAGAAGAAAATGAAATCGGGGTGGTGTGTATCGCTTGCCCAATTTTTGATTCTTTTCATCAAGTGGACTACGCCGTTTCTGTTTCAATGTCGACATACAAATTGAAAAAAATAGGCATTGATTTTTTCCTCAAGGAAATTAGAAAAACAGCATTGGCGATATCACAAGAATTAGGCTACGCAGAGAGGTAAAGAGAAATCGTTTTTTACAGATGATAACAAAAAAGTTTATGCTATACTCTAGCGGTTTTTCACTCATAATCAATAACAGGAGTTATCTAATGAAAAAATCATTATTAGCGTTAGTTATCGGGGCATTATCTGTTGCTTCAACCGCAAATGCCGATTGGTATGTGCAAGGGGATTTAGGTGTATCAAAAACAAAATTCACATCTTATTCTGAACTTGATAAGACTAAAGTAGAACCTCGTATTTCGGTAGGTTACAAATTAGGAAATGTTCGTCTAGCGGCGGATTATACTTATCATGGAAAGTTTTCAGGAACTGATAGTTTTGGAGATGAAGTAGAGGCTAAAATTCAAGGTTTAGGTTTTTCAGCGATCTATGATATTGATCTCAATTCAGCGATAACACCTTATGTTGGGGCTCGTCTCTCTGCTAATCAATTCAAAATTACGAATCGTGCAGCGAATATTTTTGAAGACAGATCAGAAACTAAATTTGGTTATGGTTTCGTTGCTGGGGCAAAATATCAATTAGGTGGAAATTGGTATGTAAACGGAGGCGTAGAATACAATCGTTTGGGTTCTTATGAGGATACCAAAGTCGATAATTATGGCGCCAAAATCGGTATTGGCTATCAATTCTAATTTATTTTCCCTAAAAGAGCGGTAAAATCAACCGCTCTTTTTTTTCCCCCTTGAAAATCCCATTTTTACTCTTATATCTGTGAGGTTCAATTTTACCTATTTCACTTTATAAGGAAAAACCATGTCTCAAAACCAAGAAATCCGTGGCTTTCAATCGGAAGTCAAACAACTTCTCCAATTAATGATCCATTCTTTATATTCCAATAAAGAAATTTTCCTGCGTGAGCTGATTTCCAATGCCTCCGATGCGGCGGATAAGCTTCGTTTTAAAGCGCTTTCTAACCCTGCGCTTTATGAAAATGACGGTGAATTACGCGTGCGCATTAGTTTTGATAGCGACAAAGGCACATTAACCATCAGTGATAACGGTATCGGGATGACCCGTGAGCAAGTGATCGATCATTTAGGCACTATTGCCAAATCCGGCACTAAAGAGTTTTTAAATGCCTTGGGGAGCGATCAAGCCAAAGATAGCCAGCTTATTGGTCAATTCGGTGTGGGCTTTTATTCCGCCTTTATTGTGGCAGATAAAGTCACGGTGAAAACCCGTGCTGCAGGTGAACCGGCGGATAAAGCGGTCATTTGGGAATCCGCCGGGGAAGGGGAGTATTCCGTTGCGGATATTGAGAAAAAATCCCGTGGTACGGATGTGATTTTGCATTTGCGTGAAGATGAAAAAGAATTCTTAAATGAATGGCGTTTGCGTGAGGTGATTGGCAAATATTCCGATCATATTGGTCTTGCGGTGGAAATGCTGACCAAAGAATATGATGAGGAAGGTAAAGAAACCGGTGAAAAATGGGAAAAAATCAATAAATCCGATGCCCTTTGGACACGCAGTAAAAATGACATTTCCGATGAGGAATACCAAGAATTTTACAGACACTTAAGTCACGATTTTGCCGACCCACTGTTGTGGGCGCACAACAAAGTGGAAGGTAATCAAGAATACACCAGTTTGCTTTATGTGCCGTCCAAAGCCCCTTGGGATTTATTTAATCGTGAGCATAAACACGGTTTGAAACTCTATGTTCAACGGGTGTTCATTATGGATGATGCGGAACAATTTATGCCGAATTATCTGCGTTTTATGCGTGGTTTAATTGATAGCAATGATTTACCGCTAAACGTTTCCCGTGAAATTTTACAAGACAATAAAATCACTGCAGCATTACGCAAAGCCCTAACCAAACGCTCTCTCCAAATGTTGGAAAAATTGGCGAAAGACGACGCAGAAAAATACCAACAATTCTGGAAAGAATTTGGACTCGTGTTAAAAGAAGGCCCAGCGGAGGACTTTAGCAACAAAGAAACCATTGCAAAATTACTACGTTTCGCCTCCACGAATAATGACAGCAGTGAGCAAACCGTTTCGTTGGAAGATTATGTATCCCGAATGAAAGAAGGGCAAAAAGCCATTTATTACATCACAGCCGATAGCTATGTTGCAGCGAAAAACAGCCCGCATTTGGAATTATTCAATAAAAAGGGCATTGAAGTCTTATTATTATCCGATCGTATTGATGAATGGATGCTGAGCTACTTAACAGAGTTTGATGGCAAAGCCTTACAAACCATAACCAAAGCGGATTTGGATTTGGGTGATTTAGCAGACAAAGAAGAAGCCGCACAAAAAGAGCAGGACAAAGCCTTTGAAAGTTTTGTAGAGCGCGTGAAAACCTTGTTAGGCGATCGGGTTAAAGCGGTGCGTTTAACCCACCGATTAACGGATACCCCTGCAGTGGTTTCCACCGATAACGATCAAATGACCACCCAAATGGCAAAACTCTTTGCTGCCGCAGGTCAGCCCGTGCCGGAAGTGAAATACACCTTTGAGCTTAATCCGGAACATCATTTGGTGAAAAAAGTGGCGGATATGGCAGACGAAGCAGAGTTTGCCGACTGGATCGAACTATTGCTTGAACAGGCCATGCTTGCCGAACGTGGTGCTTTAGAAAATCCGGTAGCCTTTATTAAACGGATTAATTCTCTATTAAGTTAAATGTGAATATCAGACCTAATCTGACAAGTACATAATTTTAAATGGGAACTGTCAGATTGGGTTTGATCTTCTACATAAGAATTCTATTATTGCTGGAGCAAATCATCAAACCCGAATGATTTCATTTATTGAAGCAAAATGTTTCACTCCTACAAACTTTTCTACTATTCCAAATAAGAGTTATAAGCTCCAATCTCTTGTTTGGCATTTCTGTAATAGTGAATTTATTATATTCTGAGCCAGAATATCACCAGAACCTGCTTTATCTCTATTCAGTTTGTCTACCAAAGCTGCACTTGGAATTACAACTAAATGTGAGTGTTTTCGGAAATCGTGTAAATTACTTGGATATGAGCCAAATTCATTTTTCAAGCTATCAAGAGCGTCAATATTTCCTCTAAATCCTGCTTCCACTAAATAGTGTATTCCAAGTTGACAATTTCTCGGAGAAAGAGTTTGCATATAAAATTTGGCTAACTTGTAACCAGCAAATAAAAAGCCTCTGTCGTAGGCTTGTCGATAATAATATTCTTCTTGCTGTAAATTGCCTTGTTGGTGTGCAATTAAACCTAGCCCCACAATTCCTGCGGGATTGCCGTTTTTGGATGCTAAACGAAAACTCCTTTCCGCATTAACTAAATCATTTTGCCTTAAATATTCCTCACCTTCCGCAATAAAAGAATCTTGCTTTTTAGTTAGCTTAGATGATGGACTGGAACAACCTATTAAAATCACACTTAGCATTAAAATTGGGATGAATGTTTTCATATTTTATCCTTTAAGGTGGAAAATGAATTAATAATATAAACTGCAGAAGAGCAAATTCAATCTGACAGTCCTAACCTAAAATTACAGTGCTTATCAGATTAATTTTAACTTAAATTCTTTTCTGCCTATTATTGGCGACAAACAGACGAGCCGTATTTGCTACCACCAGGTAAGCACTCACAGGCTTCTCCATCACGATCTCCATCTAAATTATAAGCTCCATTTTGTTCCATATATCGTTGGGCTTCAGCTTGAGTTGCAAAGTCAGAGCATCTAACCCTAGCGGCTAAAGAATCATAAGAGAGAGTCAAAAGTATTACACCTAGTAAGAATTTGTTCATTTATCTGCCTCCAGGTCGACGATCTGCAGCACGATCACCACAGGCTGAACCATCTTTTGCGTATTGCCAACTGTGATCGCATCTTCCTGCATTTGCAAAAGATGAAAATGTGCTTAATGTAAAAGTTGCTAATAAAATCATAATGATTTTTTTCATATATACTCCAATGTAAATTTAACTTACGAATTATGCACGACACTTTGATGACTTTAGGTTAAAATCGCAAAGTTCGAGCATCCTTTCGCATTATAAACGGATGTTTTTCATGAGAAAGATTGCAATAGTTACAATATTCTATACTGTTTGTTACTTGACAACACGAGGAGGATAAAATGGGGATAAATGAAAAAGTGCGATTATTTCGAGAATTGAATCATTGGTCGCAAGAAGAAATGGCAGAAAGAATGAATATGTCTGTGACTGGCTATGCAAAAATTGAACGTGGTGAAACTAATCTTAGCCTGCATAAACTTAAGCAAATTGCTTCTGTTTTTCAAATTGACTTAATTGATCTTCTATCACCTAGTGATAATGGTGTGATATTGATTGGGGGAGAAAATAACCAAAATCACTTCCGTAACAATTATTATGGTAGTCAAGAGGCACAATTTACGATTGAAAAGCTAGAATTAGAACTTAAGTATAAAGATGAACTATTAGCCCAAAAAGATCATGAATTAGAAAATCTAAAGGAGTTAATGAATCTATTAAAGCAAAGCATAGGTGATTTATGATTATTGTTTACGGCATTAAAAACTGCGACACGGTGAAAAAGGCGTTGAAATGGCTGGCGGATCACCATATTGAGCATAAATTGCATGATTATCGTGTGGATGGGTTGGATAGTGATTTTTTAGAGCAGGCGGAAGCACAATTTGGTTGGGAAAATCTGGTGAATAAACGCAGTACCACTTGGCGGAATTTAGCCGATGAGGTGAAAAAAACATTGTCAAAAACGACCGCACTTTCTGTGCTTGCACAGAACCCAACGTTAATCAAACGCCCGATTATTATGCAGGAAGGAAAAGCATTGATTGGGTTTAATGAAAAAGAATATCAAGCGGCATTTGGTCAATAATTTATTAAATTAATAAGCCCACGTTGGTTTAACATTGTGGGCTTATTGATGGGTTAATTTCCTGAAACTTTCATTTTTTCCAATAAAATCGAGCCGGTTTGAATGTTAGAACGGGTTTCGATATCATCAGCGACCGCCGCCATATTTTTCAGCATATCGGGGAGTTGCCCAGCAATGGTGATTTCTGCCACGGGATATTGAATTTCTCCGTTTTCTACCCAAAAGCCCGAAGCGCCACGAGAATAATCACCGGTGACAATGTTCACCCCTTGCCCCATCACATCGGTGACTAACAAACCTGTTCCCATTTCCCGTAATAGTGCGGTTAATCCGCCGGTTAAATTCGGTTGAACCAGCCAGTTATGAATCCCCCCAGCATGACCGGTACTTTTCATACCCATTTTTTTGCCGCTGTAATGAGTGAGTAAATAAGTTTGTAACACGCCATTTTGTACGATTTCTAAATCTTGCGTACGCACGCCTTCACTATCAAAAGGGGTTGAGGCTAGGCGGCGGAGAAGATGAGGGCGTTCGCTGAGGTTAAACCAAGGGGGGAGCACTGCTTTGCCTAAATGATCGAGTAAGAAACTCGACTTACGGTATAAACTACTCCCACTAATGGCGGCTGCAAAATGGGAGATAATGCCGGTTGCGACATCGTTTAAGAAAATCACAGGCACTTCTCGGGTGGTTAATTTTTGTGGATTTAAGCGTTTCACGACTTTTTGAGCCGCATTTTCGCCCACCCAAATAGGTGAGTGGAGCTTGTCAAATTCCCGTGAAACCGTGTATTCGTAATCATTTTCCAATGCGTCTTCCACACCGCCTATAACGGAGCAAGATAAGGAATAACGGCTGGATAAATAACTTTGTAACATTCCGTAGGTATTGCCATAAACACGGACACCGCAATGAGAATTAAAACTGGCGCCATTGCTATTGATAATACGTTTATCCGCCTCCAATGCCGCTTTTTCGGTTTGAAAGGCAAGTTCCATGGCTTTTTCAACATCAATCTCTGCCGGGTGATAAAGTTCCAAATCCGGTGCATGAAATGCCATTAATTCTTTTTCCGCCAAACCGGCACAGTCATCCGGTGAGGTATATTTAGCAATTGCCAATGCGGCATCTACGGCATTTTTAATGGCACTTTCACTTAAATCAGAAGTGGAGGCATTGCCTTTTTGTTGCCCTAAATAAACGGAAATACCCAACGCGCCATCATTGGTAAATTCGACATTTTCAATTTCTTGTAAACGGGTTGAAACGGATAAACCGCTCACTTTGGTGACCCCCACTTCTGCACTGGCGCCGGCTTTTTGTGCCATTTCCAAGGCAAAGCTGACGGCTTGGCGTAATTCCTGCTCTTGTGTCTTTAAAAGTGCGGTCTGATTTTCTGTTGTTTTCATTGTCTTTTTTCCGTTAAAAATTTTTCGCATTTTATCTTATTTTCAAAGTTTATGCTAAAATGCGCCCAAATTTTAGAGAAGGGATAACATGGCAAAGCGTAATAAAAAAGAAGTCTTTGACTGGGAAGATGAAGAACAAGAAGAGATCATTTGGGTCAGTAAAAGTGAAATTAAACGTGATGCACAAGAGTTAAAACAACTGGGTGAAAAGCTGGTGAATTTGACGAAAAATAATTTGTCAAAAGTGCCACTTGATGAGGCGTTGCTAGACGCCATTGAGCTTGCACAACGTTTTCAAAAAGAAGCTCGCCGCCGCCAGTTACAATATATCGGTAAATTGCTTCGGGGCATTGATGTTAGCCCTATCCGTGATGCCTTGGATAAAATTGAAAATAAACATCTTCAACAACAAGCCATGCTCCATAAATTAGAAATATTGCGTGATGAATTGGTTGAAAAAGGCGATGTGGCATTGACCGAGTTATTTAATGAATATCCCTCGGTGGATCGTCAGCAGTTGCGCAATTTAATTCGGGCAGCACAGAAAGAGCGTGCGCAAAATAAGCCCTCAAAAGCGTATCGTGAGATTTACCAACTGTTAAAAGATCTCATTTTGTCAGATTAAAATAGTTTGTTTTTTAATCGCCTTTAGGGCTAGAACAAGGCTAAAATTATGGTATTATTCGCCCTCAAATTGACACAGGACAAAACATTTTTATGAATATTCGTTGGAATATTATTCTGGGTGCGGCGGCACTTTGTTTATTGGGCTGGTATTATTCGTTAAATCAAGATAACGGCGATTTACAAAGTTTGTTGAAATCCCCGGATAGCCCTGATTATGTGGGTGAAAAAATGCAAACCACGGTTTTTTCACCGGAAGGCAAAAAGCAGTATTTCGCTTTGTCGGATCACGTTGAGTATTTTAATCAGGACGGTAAAACCAATTTTATTGCACCATTGGTTTATCTTTTTGATGTGGCAGAGCCTCATTCCTCGACAAAAAATGATAAGGCAAAGGTGTTTGAAGCACAAAGTTGGAAGTTAAGTGCGAAAAAAGCCGTGCTGACAAAAGAGGAAATATTATATTTGGAAGGCGATGTTATCGCTGAAAGTTTGGAGCCAACTTCCCGTCTTCAGCGGGTTGAAACTCAATCCGCCCAGGTCGATTTAAAAACACAAGATATCACCTCTGAAAGTTCGGTGAAAATTAACGGACAAAATTTTTATTCCACAGGATTAAAAATGATGGGAAATTTGCGTCAGCAAACGGCCACATTAAAAGAACAGGTAAAAACATACTATGAAATTAATAAACCATAAGCTTTTTCTTCTCACGACATTGGTGTTCACCTCTTTTTCGGCTTCGGCGTTGAAAGATGATACCAATCAACCCATTAATATTGTTTCCGATAATCAATCTTTAGATATGGAAAATAGTGTAGTGACATTTACCGATAATGTGGTGATTACACAGGGTTCAATTCTGATTAAAGCGAACAAAGTGGTGATTACCCGTCCGCCGGAAAATTCAGGTAAAAAAGAAACGGTGGAAGCCTTTGGTATGCCGGTGACCTTTCACCAGTTGTTAGATGATGGGAAACCGGTAGATGGTAAAGCCAATAAAGTCCATTATGATCTGGGGGCGGAATTTTTAACGCTGACAGGCAATGCAGAGTTAAAACAACTTGATAGCAAAATTAATGGCGAACGCATTACTTACGATGTGAAAAAACAACAGTTAAAAGCCAATGGGGGGAAATCACGCGTGAAAACCGTATTAATTCCTGCTCAGTTACAACAAAAAGGTAAAAAATAACCGATGTCTGTTTTACATGCCGAATTTCTCGCAAAAAGTTATAAAAATCGTAAAGTCGTTTCTGAGGTAAGCCTTACGGTTAATTCTAACGAAATTGTGGGGTTACTTGGCCCTAATGGGGCGGGTAAAACCACGACTTTCTATATGGTGGTGGGATTGGTACGACAAGATCAGGGTAAAATCATCATTGATGGTGAGGATATTAGCTTGTTGCCAATGCATAGTCGTGCACAGCGTGGAATTGGCTATCTCCCTCAGGAAGCTTCTATTTTTCGCCGTTTAAGTGTTTATGATAATTTAATGGCGGTGTTGGAAGTTCGCAAGGATCTCAGCCCGGAACAACGCCGGGAAAGAGCGGATGAATTAATTGAAGAATTTAATATCGGGCATATTCGTGATAGCCTTGGACAATCCCTTTCCGGTGGGGAACGTCGCCGTGTAGAAATTGCACGAGCCCTTGCCGCCAATCCTAAGTTTATTTTGCTCGATGAACCTTTTGCCGGGGTTGATCCGATTTCTGTCACGGATATTAAAAAGATCATTACCGATTTACGCAACCGTGGATTAGGCGTGTTGATTACCGATCACAATGTGCGTGAAACCTTAGATGTGTGTGAACGTGCTTATATCGTTGGCGAAGGCAAAATTATTGCCACTGGAACACCGCAAGAAGTGATGAATGATGAACATGTAAAACGTGTTTATTTAGGCGAACAATTTAAGTTATAGCGATGAAATTAACCGAGCTTTTTCGCCCTGAAAATATCCGTCAGGGTGTCTGCTTTTCAAGTAAAAAGCGTTTATTTGAATCCATTGCCCACTTTGTTGTTGAACAATTACATTGCGACAAAGGCGAGCAAGCCTGTTTTGAATGTCTGTTTAATCGTGAAAAATTGGGTAATTCGGGATTAGGCAATGGCGTGGCGATGCCAAAAGCAAAATTACCGGCTGATGCAACGGATAAAGCTTTAGCGGTTTTTATGCAATTGGAAACCCCTATTGATTATGATGCCCAAGATGGCAAGCCGGTGGATTTGGTCTTTGCGGTGCTGGTGCCGGAAAAACAGTGCCAAACCTATATTCCGGTGCTTTCTGCGTTAACGGAAAAACTGGCTGACAAAAATTTTCTCAAACAATTACGTTCGGCAAAAAGTGCGGAGGAAATTTGGCAAATTTTTGAGATTGTGGATCAAATGCCGGAAAGCACAGAGGCTTTGCCTGAGGATAACGCATAGTATTACGAGGTTTTTATGGAAATTATCATTATCAGTGGTCGTTCAGGCGCGGGGAAATCCGTTGCATTGCGTGCATTAGAAGATATGGGCTACTATTGTGTTGATAATCTTCCTTTGGATTTACTCTCTCAACTGACGGAGATCTTGGCGAAAAACCACAGTGCGGTGGCCATTAGTCTTGATATTCGTAATTTACCCGAATCAAGCCATTCCCTCGATCAAATTCTGACAGCCATTCAACAACGCTATACCACAAAAATTATTTTTTTAGAATCCGATCGCAGCACCCTTATTCGACGTTATAGCGATTCTCGTCGATTGCACCCGCTTTCGGTGAAAGATCTTGCCCTTGAAGCTGCCATTGATCAGGAATATCAACAACTTGAGCCTTTGCTTCAACATGCTAATTTCATTATTGATACCACCCATATTTCCACCCACAGCCTTGCGGAAAAATTACGCGAATTCTTAAAAGGAAATGCAGACAAAGAACTGAAAATCGTGGTGGAATCTTTTGGTTTTAAATATGGCATTCCCTTAGATGCCGATTATGTGTTTGATGTGCGTTTTTTGCCAAATCCTCATTGGGATCCACAGCTTCGACCAATGACAGGGCTCGATGAACCGGTTGCCCGTTTTTTAAATAGTCACGATGATGTTAACCATTTTATCTATCGCACACGCAATTACATTGAAACTTGGCTACCGATGTTAGAGCAAAATAATCGCAGTTATTTAACCATCGCCATTGGTTGTACCGGGGGGAAACATCGCTCCGTCTATATTGCCCAACAGCTTGGTGAGTATTTTAAAGCAAAAGGCAAAAAGGTCAAAATTCAGCATAAATCTTTGGAAAAGCATAAAAAATAGAAAAAGTGCGGTGATAAAAACGGACGTTTTAACAGAATGTAGGGGCACATTGCCGGTGTCCAAATTTTAATTTTATTGAAATAATTTAATTTTTATAAAGGACACAGGTTGTGTGTCCTACAACCGAATAAAAAACAATATGCAATGGCGATATGCTAGCCTACCTTGCTAAACGATAAAGCCCTTAAAAATCGCTTCAAAATGTGCGATGAGGGTTTCTTTCCCACCAATTTCTTCTCCTTGCCAAGCCTCTAATAATATCTCGGGTGAGAATTGTTCAGCCGCTTTCTTAGCCAAAGGGATATAACTGATATGCCAAGGCTCCCGCCCGATTTTTTTCTCAGGCGGCATCGCCATAAAGGGGCGTTCAAAATCAAAATGGGGGAGATTTTCACTGAGAAATTCACTCAGCTCAAAGAAATAGCCCCCTTTTTCATATTCCCAAGGCTCTAATTGCAATGTTTGACCTGTGGGAAGGCGATTTGGGTCGAAAATATCAATCTCTGTTCCCCAGTGATGGCGGCTAGCGCCCGGTAGGGCTGACCAGCGCAAAATTGCTTGGCATTTTTGCCAATCGTCTAATCGGGTTAAATCTAACCCATCACCTGTATCATCGTGGACTTTTCGTTCGCCGTTAAATTTACCATTCCAAATAAGTTGTTGGCGGGCAAAATCCCGAAAACTACTTGCCGGTTGTAAATTAAAGCCATTTTTGACCGCACTTTGTTGCAGGCTTTGAAAGGCTTTCTTTGCCTGAGGTTGCAAAAAGTGATGGGCAGAGTGGGGCGTGGGGAGATTAACCAAATGTTCACGGGATTTTCCGGTGAGCATTTGTGATGTTAAACGCATTTCAGCCCTCCAATAGGTTAATTAACATTTGATAATAAACTTGTCCGCATTTGGCAAGATCATTGACGTTTACACATTCGTTGACTTTGTGAATGGTGGTATTAAGCGGCCCAAATTCCACCACTTCCGCCCCCATCAGCGCAATAAAACGTCCGTCTGATGTGCCGCCGCCGGTTTCAAGGCGTGGCGTGATGCCCGTTACTTTTTGAAGGCTATCTACTAAAGCATTCACTAATTTTCCGGGTTGGGTTAAAAAAGGTTTGCCGGAAAGTTGCCAGTCGATACGATATTTCAAGGCGTGTTTTTCTAACATTTCCGCCACTTTTTGTTTGATGATTTCATCGCTCACTTCAGTGCAATAACGTAAATTAAATTGCACATAAAGTTCACCCGGAATGACATTGTTACTCCCTGTTCCCGCATGAATATTTGCGATTTGTAAACTGGTTGGGGGGAAAAATGCATTACCCTTATCCCATTGATAAGTGGTTAATTCCTGTAAAAAGGGCGCGGCTTGATGAATGGGATTTTCTGCCAAATGCGGATAGGCAACATGACCTTGAATTCCTTGAATATAAAGGTTTCCTGTGATGGAACCCCGGCGACCATTTTTTACCACATCGCCTAACATTTCCGTGCTTGAAGGTTCACCCACCATACAGTAAGTGATCTTTTCATTACGCGCCATTAAGGTTTCAACCACCCGCACTGTCCCGTCCTTTGCTGCGGCTTCTTCATCCGAGGTAATCAAAAGAGCGATAGTGCCGGGATGATTTGGGTGGGCTTTCACATAGTCTTCTGCCGCGACAACCATCGCAGCCAGCGAGCCTTTCATATCCGCCGCCCCTCGTCCATAGAGCATATTATCAATGATCGTGGCATCGAAAGGAGGAAATTTCCATTGGCTTTCATCACCTGTCGGCACAACATCCGTATGACCGGCAAAAGCAATCACAGGCTCACCACTACCGTGTTTGGCCCATAGGTTTAGGGTGTCGTTAAAAGGGAGCCATTCAATTTTAAAGCCCAGTTTTTCCAATCGGCTGGCAATGAGTTGTTGGCAACCCTCATCATTTGGGCTAACGGAAGGACGGCGAATCAACGCCTGAGCTAAGGAAACCACGTTTTCTTTCATAAAAATACCTATAAAATGCGTTGTCGGATTGGCACACAGATCAAAGTGCGGTCAAATTTGACCGCACTTTTGGGGTTATTGGGCTTTTTCCTCATGAGGTTTAAATAATCCCGATGAGCCTTCAGAATAATCCCGTGGCGGTTGTTCTTGAGGTTTATCGGTGGCGGTGATTAATTGCTGAGTGAATAAACCTCTTGGGCTTTTTCCTAATAAGGTATCGGAAGATTGGGCATAGTGACGATAGAGTTTTTGATAGTCACCAATGAGGGTTTTAAATAACTCTGCACTTTCGGCAAAGTGTTTTTCCAACTGTTCATTTTGGCTGTCAAGTTGAGCTTTAACACTTTTAAGCTCTGTTTCCGTTTTCAATTGTTGTTTAACGGAAGCTTTGGTTAAACGTAAAATCAAATAGCCGAGTACCACACCAACAATAAGACCAATACCGGCCGCTTGCCACATTTCTGTTGTCCAAGTTTGCATAATCTACTCCTTTTTTTACTGTGTGAGAAAGTTTAAATTGTAAAATAAATGGGAAAAAATAGCTTTGCGATAAATCACAAATTGACGATTAAACCGCCGCCGTGATAACGATTTCCACCTTCCATTGCGGCAGGGCTAATGCGGCTTCAACGGTAGCACGACTTGGCGGATTTTCAACATCGACCCATTCATCCCATGCTTGATTGAATTGTGCATAGTCTTGCATATTTGCAAGAAACACCTGTGCATTGAGGATTTTGTTTTTATGAGAGCCGATTTTCGCCAGTAATGTATCAATCAGGGAAAGCACCTCTTTGGTTTGCTCGTAGGCATTTTTTTCCACTGTGGTTTCAGGCACTTGTCCGGCAAAATAGGCCACGCCGTTGTGAATGGAAACCTCACAAAAACGGTCGCTTGGTTGAATACGTTGAATTTTCATCGCTTTCTCCTCAATAATGATGTTGAGCTATTCTAAAGTGCGGTCGGTTTTTTGTAAATCTGACTTTAGCGGAGTAAAATACCCGACAATTATTCTCAACTAAAATCGCAATGAAATTATTAATTTCCAACCAGCACGGTGCCATTGTTATGGCATTGTTACCCTTTATTTACGGGATGTTATTAGCCCATCCTGTGTGGGCGCATAGTTTTTTATTTCTCGCTTGGTGTGCCCTTTATTTGATGTCTTATCCTTTTTTGAATTTGTTTAAAAACAAAAATAACCCCCTATACCGAAATTGGACGATAATTTATGCCTCTGCCGCATTCATTTTTGCCCTCCCTGCCGTATTTTATAACGGACAAATTTTATATTTTATGTTGGCGATGTTGCCTTTCGTTTGGGTGAATATTTATTACATCAAACAAAAAAATGAACGCCATTTATTCAATGATATTGCAGGTATTATCATCTTTGCCCTTGCCGGTATGGGCGCTTATTATTTTCCTGACCGCACGTTTGATACCAAAATTTGCTGGGTTGCCCTTTATCCCGCTTTGTTTTTCATTGGCACCACACTTTATATCAAATCCATGATGCGGGAGCGAAAAAATCCCCTTTATCTGCGTGTTTCTATTTTGTATCATTCCTTCCTGATTGCCTATTTTGCCTTCACCGGACAATTTTATCTGATGTCGGCATTTGGTGTGGGTTGGGTTAGAGCGATTTATTTGCCAAGAAAGAAACTTTCTGTCAAACAAGTAGGTCTAACGGAGTTCGTTATCACCGCTATTTTCTTTATTTTTCTTTTGCTCGGCACCTTATAGTTTACGTTTAGTAGGATAAATATCATGAAAAAATTATGCTTCATTTTGACCGCACTTTTATCGCTTTCAACCTTTTCTCAGGGGGAAGAAATGAACCCCACAGCAAAATTGACCGACCAACAACGTTTGGATATGGCACAGGATTTTGCCAATAAGCAGGATTGGAAATCGGTTTTTAATATTATGCAGCCTTTGGCTCTTGAGGGAAATGTGTTGGCACAAAGCAATTTGGGCATGCTCTATAACTTAGGGCGTGGCGTGCAAAAAGATCAAGAAAAAGCCTATTGGTGGTTTAGTGAAGCGGCAGAGCGGGGCAGTATTCGTGCCATTAATAATCTGGCGATGATGTATTATCAAGGGGGGTATGTAAAAAAAGATATTCCGCAGGCGATTAAATTATTTGAAACCACCGCAAAATTAAAAGATTTGGACGCCATGATAATGCTTTCTGAAATTTACTTAAAACAAAAAAATGAAGCCAAAGCCTTTGAATGGGTGAAGAAAGCGGTAGATTTGAATAATCCTATCGCCAAATTGCGTTTAGGCATTTTCTATGAAGAAGGTATCGGCACCAAAGCCAATAAATTCCTCGCCTCAATGATGTATCGTGAAGTATTGATCTCAAAGGATATTCCCGATGAGGTGAGAAAAACGGCAGAACAACGCTTATTGCGTCTTCATTAATAAATTCGTGGCGTGAAAAATAAAAGTGCGGTCAAAATTGACCGCACTTTTGCCTTTCATTTTCATGGTTTTGGGGTATCATATCGCTCATTCATTTCCTAGGTTTTATGAATTGTTTTAATGAAAGCCACTTTTCTTGAACTTCGACATCTGAAAACGTTGCTCGCCCTCAAAGAAACGGGTAGTGTTTCATCGGCAGCGAAACGGGTTTATCTCACCCAGTCCGCACTTTCCCATCAAATAAAACTGATTGAAGATCACTTCGGTTTGCCGTTGTTTGAACGCAAAAGCCAACCGTTACGTTTAACCGCTGCAGGGGAACGTTTGATTCGCCTTGCCAATGAGGTGATGCCTAAAGTGATTGATGCAGAGCGAGATTTGCTTCGTGTTAAACACGGTGAGGCAGGGCAGTTGAGAATTGCGGTGGAATGCCACACCTGTTTTGATTGGTTGATGCCGGCAATGGATGCGTTTCGTCAGAATTGGGGCTTGGTAGAATTGGATATTGTTTCCGGTTTTCATACCGATCCTGTCGGTTTGTTGCTTTCTCACCGTGCCGATTGCGTCATTGTGTCGGAAATTGAAGACAACGATGAGGTGATTTTTAAACCGCTCTTTTCCTATGAAATGATGGGAATTTGCTCGAAAGATCATTCGTTGGCGGCAAAAGCGGTGTGGCAGGCGGAAGATTTTGCCGAAGAAACTTGGGTCACTTATCCGGTACCGGACGATATGCTGGATTTACTGCGTAAAGTGTTGAAACCAAAAGGGATTAATCCAACCCGCCGCACTACGGAACTCACTATCGCAATGATTCAATTGGTGGCAAGCCGTCGTGGCATTGCCACTGTGCCTTATTGGGCGGCATTGCCTTACCTTGAAAAAGGCTATGTAGTGGCACGCAAAATTACCCAAGCGGGGCTATACAGCAATTTATACGCAGCCATTCGTAAAGAAGATAAAAAACTCGCCTACGTGGAGGATTTTTATCAAACCGTCAAATCTCAAAGTTTTTCCACCTTACCGGGGTTATCTGTTTTACCGTAAGAGAAGTCGTTAATGGAATTATCTCAACATCCTATTCGTGCGGCAGCGAAAGCAGCATTACCTTATAGCGCGCCCATGATCGCCGGATTTTTATTTCTCGGTGTGGCATACGGCATTTATATGAAAGCCCTTGGTTTTGGCGTGTTATACCCCATGTTGATGGCATTATTAATTTATGCCGGATCGGTAGAGTTTATTGCCGCCGCAGCCCTTGTCGCTCCTTTTTCTCCGCTTAGTGTTTTATTGATTACGCTGATGGTGAGCGGTCGCCAAATTTTCTATGGCATTTCAATGTTAGAAAAATACGGTGCACATCTAGGGAAAAAACGTTGGTATCTAATCAGCAGTTTGGTGGATGAGTCTTTTTCCCTGAATTATATGGCGAAAATCCCACCGCACTTGGACAAAGGCTGGTATATGTTTTTCGTGAGCCTGTATCTGCACATTTATTGGGTTGTGGGGGCAACCTTGGGAAATCTATTTGGCGAAATTTTACCGGTGAATTTAAAAGGCGTGGAATTTGCTATGACCGCACTTTTCCTCGTGATTTTTGCGGAAAACTGGATGAAAGAAAAATCTCACGAAAGCTCATTGCTGGGCTTGGGGCTCACATTGATTTTTTTGTTAATTGTAGGAAAGCAACATTTTCTTATTCCAACGCTTATTAGTATTTGGCTCGTGCTGACTTTACGCCGCCCCAAACTCGAAACCAAATTGGAGGCATTAAAATGACAGTGACGGAACATATCATCACAGTCGGCATTTGCGTGCTTGCGGTACAATTTACCCGCCTTTTGCCTTTTTGGGTTTTTCCGGCAAACCGCCCGATTCCCGAATATATTCGCTATCTTGGAAAAGTTCTACCGGCGGCGATGTTTGGTATGCTGGTGATCTACTGTTATAAAAATATTGATATTTTGAGCGGTTATCGCGGTATACCGGATTTCCTTGCCGGTGCATTGGTTTTGTTGTTGCATTTTGGGAAAAAGAATATGTTTCTCTCTATTGCCGCAGGCACGATTTTTTATATGGCGTTGGTTCAAACGGTTTTTGTTTAAAGGCTTTAAGGGCGGAATAAAAATTTTACAGGGCAATCGGTTGCCTGTCTTTCGCCTCTTTTCCTCTCTCCCTAAATCTTTTATTATGCGGCACGCATTTATTTTTACTCAAAACAGGAGCATAGTATGGAATTGAATTTCATTGAATTATTAGGCTATATCGCCACGTTTTTTGTCGCCGCTTCATTTTTGTTTAAATCAATCGTTCAGTTACGCATAGTGAATAGTATCGGCGCAGCGTTGTTTGTGATTTACGGTGTGATTATCGGAGCCTATCCCGTCGCGGTGCTAAATGGCTTTCTGGTTTGCGTAAACCTTTATCAGCTTTACCGTCTAAACAAAGAACAGCCCGAGTCAAAAACATTGAAGTAATCGCTTTATATTTTTGATACTCAATATTAAAAATAACCCATAAACCCACCGCACTTTTGTGCGGTTTTGTGTATTCGAACCGATAAAAGTAGGGGGATGGATTGAAAATCCACGCACGAAATATGAAAGGTTCGTGTGTGAACCTTGCGGTTCACACACCTTACAACCCTTTTGTCAATTCAATAAAAAGTAGGGACACAGTGCCTGTGTCCGAATTGTAAGTCATTGAAATTATTTTGGATTTTAAAGCGGACACACGCAGTGTGTCCCTACCTTTTACAAACAAAAGTGCGGTTAATTTTTTTGTTGTTTTTATGGTTTAAAGGGGCAAAATTGCCTGCCTGCCTGCCTGCCTGCCCTAAAAGCCTAATGTAAAGTATGTGTAAATTTTTTGATTTACATCAAATTTGTCGATAGAATCCGTGCCGATAAAATTAGGCACGGGTTTATAATGTAGTGTTGTAATAGGAATGTTTGCAAAGGTTAAGGATAACAAACACTATTTTCCGTGCAGTTTTTTGGAGTGTTTTTTTGATTATACTATTGGGGAGCAAATGACATGAACAAAGTTTTCAAAATTATTTGGAATCAAGCGACACAAAGTTTTGTGGTTGTGTCAGAATTAACAAAACGTAGAGGTAAACAATCCTCTTCTACGGATAAACGTCTCGCACCAAGCAAACTTCTCGTGGCAATGGGAATGGCGGGTGCGTTATTAACGGCGGAATCCGCCTTTGCAGCAACGGCAGATCGGTTGGTCGTCAAAGGTGCCAATACTCCGGTAAAAAATGTAAATAATCAAGATGCAAATGTCCTCATTGATACTGATTACGGTGGAAATATTGCTCTTGGTTTGAATGCTAAAGCAACTGCAGATCAAGATTCAATTGCAATAGGTAATAATACAGTTGCTACTGTCCGAAATGCGGTCGTTATTGGTGCAAATGCACAGGGGATTCGTGCAACTGAGAAAAATGTACAAAATCGTCATATTGTAGTAATTGGTACTGACGCGATTGTGCGAAACACAGATAGCCAGCAATCTCGTGGAGCAACTATTATCGGTGGTAATTCTTTAGCCGGTTTGTTAACAAGTTCTAATGGTACTTCCACTATTTCTACAGCAAATAACCTCAGAGATGCTGACTATGCGACGGCAACGGGCGATTTAACCGTAGATCGTTTGATGTATCGTGCAGGTATGTTTGATGCCGCTGGAAACACATTCCAGAATCAGCTGGATGAGAAAGGAAACGTTATCAATTACTACCAATCAAACGAAGCCACCGCTATTGGTTTTGACTCCAGAGCAATCGGCGACCAAGCCATTGCTATTGGTGCGCAGGTTATTGCGGGTCATAGTTCCGTTGCCATTGGTGGTAACGATATGACGACCGTTAATACACAAAATAATAGAGAAATTTATAAAAGTATTGTTGGTGACGATTTAGCACCAAATACATTAAAAACCAATGAGATTGATTACGACGGAAAATCGAAAAAGGACTTCTATGAAACCACCTATGCCAAAAGCGGTTCTGTGGTAATCGGTCAAAAAGCCCATTCCAATTCTTTATTTGGGACAGCATTAGGTACATCCTCATTCGTTGAAGATGGTGCAGAACTCGGAACCGCTATCGGTACGGGTGCCAGAGTGGGCAAGCAAAGCCCTACTGATATTAACAGTGCTACATTCAGCTCAACTTCATTAAAATCAACCAAAGGTGGGGTGGCGATTGCTGCCGGTGCGGTGGCGGAAGGTGATTTTACCACCGCTGTGGGTACGGGTGCACAAGCCTTAGAAATGAATGCAACCGCTGTGGGTTATAAAGCCTTTGCTAACCAAACAAATGCTTTAGCGTTTGGTGCTAATGCAAAATCTCAAGCAGTAGATGCGGTTGCCATGGGTAGCAATGCAGAGGTTACTTCAACGGGTAATTCTTCCATTGCTTTCGGTACAGGTACAACTGTATCCGGTGAAAAATCCGTCGCATTGGGTTCAAATATCACCTCTTTAAGCACTGAGGGTTCTGTGGTGTTAGGGGATTCTTCAACAGAAGTTGTGGGTTCAACAGGTGCTTCACACGAAGTTGGCGCAGTAGAAAGTGCAACCGTGAGAACCTCTGAGGGTGGTACCTTTACTTATAGCGGTTTTGCAGGTCAGCCGAAAGATGCAGGGAAATATGTCTCTATCGGTCGTGTTAAGGCTGAACGTCAATTAAAAAATGTGGCGGCAGGTCATATTGATGCTAATTCCACAGATGGGATCAACGGTTCGCAACTTTACGCAGTGATGACACAAGCGGCAAATCCATTAACATTTACCGCAAATACCAACAAGGCATCACGCGAAGTATTTAATGCCACAACGAATGCAACCGAGACAGTGAGTAATGTTGGTTTGGATCGTCAATTAGGTCAAACACTGAATATTATTGGTGCGGCAAGAAAGGTTGACGGTATCACCCGCAATGCCGATACCGCTGTTACTGGCAAGTATTCTGCGAAAAATATTCAAACTATCGTTGATGATAACGGTGTTCAAATCCAAATGGCGGAAAACCCTGAGTTTACCAGTGCGAAAATTGGTGGCACACCAAAAACAGTAAATGGCACAACGACTATTGAAAATCCAATCACGATTGGTACAACGCCTGATGGTAAAAATGTGATTGGCGGTTTAAATACCACTTTACCGGACAATAATACCAGCAATGCATTGACCAAACCGACAAACATCACCACTACAAATGCGGCGACATTAGGCGATGTGCTGAATGCCGGTTGGAATTTAAAAAATAATAATAGTACGGTTGATTTTGTTAAACCTTATGACACGGTAAACTTTGTGAACGGTCAAGGCACCATTGCGAAAGCAGAAACTGCCGATAACGTCACCACCAATGTGACATTTGATGTAGATTTGGGAACATTTACAACTGTTCCAACTGAAGGTGACGATAAAGGTAAAGCGATTGCCGGCAACACAACGACCTATACTGATGCGAACGGTAATCCGGTGACGAAAAATACAGACGGTACTTATACCGATGTAGATGGGAACCCTATCGCTGAAGGTGATGTGACAACAAATGTAGAAAATCACGATAACAAAATAGCCACGATTGGCGATATTGCCAATACCATTAACAATGTATTCCATACGGTAAATACCACCAAAACAAACGAACAAATCACTTCTGCGGAAGATAACACTGGCGTAGCGGTGAAAGCGGGCGATACGCTTAACTTTGTGGCAGCGAAAAATCTCGAAATCAAGCAAGATAATCACACTATTACTTATGGTTTATCAAATGATATTGAGGTGAATAGTGCAACCGTTGGTAAAGCGGGCAAAGTGGATGAAAACGGTAATCCAGTTGTGCAGTCCTCAAACGGTAACTACTACCCAGAGGGTACGCAGTTGGACGAAAACGGAGATCCGGTCGATCCGAGCGTTCAACCGATTGACCCGACTAAGGTGAAAAATGCTACGGCTGTGGAATTAACAGCGGATAAAGGTGTTTCCACTAAGGACACAACATTAGAACCTCGTGATCCTAATGATCCTAACAGCAATGTAACCGTGAATAATCCGCCAACAGCATTAAGCGTGAAAGATGCCAATGGCGAAAACAGCCAAATCAATGGTATTGCTTCGGCATTGGGAACAAAAGAGGTTGCAACGAAAAATCCTGAAAATGCAACTACCCCAACCGGCAAAGATACTTTAGTGGATTTAACTCCGCCAACTGACCCGGCAGATAAAGCCAAATGGGAATCCAGTGCGGTCACTGTGGGTGATATTGCCAAAATGGGTTGGATTGTTTCTGCTGAAGGTAACAATTACACCGATACCGTGAAAAACGCTAATGAAGTGAAATTCAAAGGTAAAAACGGTATATCTGTTACAGGTGAAACCAAAGACGGTGTACGTGAAATTACTGTTGCCATTGAAGAGGGTGAAGTCGTTAAACCTAACGAAGGCACTTACAATGGAAAAGATGTTATCGTTGCCGGTGATGGTAAAGTCTATAACAAAGGCGATATTGATCCGACAACCGGTAAACCGTTTGCAGGTAAAGACCCGATTAAAGACCCGACTGATCCAACTAAAGATTTAACACCGGATCAAGTTGTAAATAATGGTAAAAACTTTGTAACCGGTAATAAAGTTGCTCAAGCTATCCAAGAATCCGGTTTCTGGGTGGGTAAAGAAAAAGATACATCTGACATTACATTTAATAATGCGGATGAAAAAGTCAATCCAAACGATGAACTTCGTTTCGCAGACGGTAAAGGCACGATTGTCAGCACAGGTACAGTGAAACGCATCGATCCGAACGGTGAAGTGGAAACTAAAACTGTTGTGAAAGTGGATGTGGATACCGCTAAAGTGGAAGCAGATACCGATGGTTCTATCAAAGATCCATTGGCAGATGCAAAAAATGCGGTGAAACAAGCGGAAGAGGCTTTAGCTGCAAATCCAACTGATCCGGATTTACAACAAGCATTAGAAGATGCGAAAGCGGAAGAAGTGAAAGCCGGCAACAAACTTGCTACGGCAGGTGATGTAGCAAATGCGATCAATAATTCCGGTTGGAGAACCAACTCAACAACCGCAACCGGCGATGCCTCTGAAACCTTGATTAATCCGGGTGAAGCCGTGAACTTTGAAGCCGGCAAAAATATGCAGGTTACACAAAGTATTGAAAAAGATGAGGTAACCGGAAAAGAAACGGTGAGCTACACTTACTCAACAAAAGATGATGTCGAGTTTAACAGTGCGAAAATTGGTATGCCGAATAAAGTTGATTCTAACGGAGATCCGGTTGTGCAAGCTAAAAACGGTAACTACTACCCAGCCGGTACAGAAATGGATCCAGCAACAGGCAACCCTGTTGATTCCTCTGTAAATCCAATTAATCCAAGTGACGTGAAAGATCGCTTTACACCTGTGGAATTAACCGCAGATAAGGGGATTTCTACTAAGGAGATTACATTAGTTCCTGAAGATGAGAATGATCCTAACAGCAAACTTGTTGAAAAAGTTGAAGTTAAAGATCCAACAGCCCTAAGCGTGAAAGATGCGGAGGGTAATAACAGCCAAATCAATGGTATTGCTTCGGCATTGGATAAAAAAGTCGTTAACACAAACCCTGCTAATGACACACCGATAGACAAAGATGTCTTAGTGGATTTAACCCCACCAAGCGATTCGGCAGAGAGAGCCAAATGGGAATCCAGTGCGGTTACTGTGGGTGATATTGCCAATATGGGTTGGATTGTTTCCGCCGAAGGTAATAAGTACACCGATACCGTGAAAAATTCCAATGAGGTGAAATTTATTGGTGATAACGGTATTTCGGTTAAAGGTGCAACCAATGCAACAACAGGTGTACGTGAAATTACCATAGCAATGGAACAAGGCGAGGTGATTAAACCTAACGAAGGCACTTACGGTGATGATAATAAGCCTGTTGTGATTGTTGATGGTAAAGTTTATAACAAAGCCGACATCGATCCGACAACCGGTAAACCGTTTGCAGGTAAAGACCCGATTAAAGACCCGACTGATCCAACTAAAGATTTAAGACCGGATCAAGTTGTAAATAATGGTAAAAACTTTGTAACCGGTAATAAGGTTGCTCAAGCTATCCAAGAATCCGGTTTCACTGTGGGTAAAGAAACTACTGTAATAGCCGATGATCTATTTGCTAATGCGGATGAAAAAATCAATCCAAACGATGAACTTCGTTTTGCAGATGGTAAAGGTACGATTGTCAGCACCGCTACAGTGAAACAAACTGATCCTAAGGGTGAAGTGACAACCAAAACCGTGGTGAAAGTGGATGTGGATACAGGAGCATCAACAGTTCAGAATGATGGTAAGGCTTCCACTATCACTTATGAAGATACTGACGGTAAGCCAGTAACTAAAAATGAGGATGGAACTTACACCAAACAGGATGGCTCACCTATTGATGTAGCTGATGTAACGACTGTGGATAACACTAATAAAGTCGCAACGGTTGGGGATATTGTGGATACCATTAATAATGTCTCCCATACGGTCAATACCACCAAAACAAACGAGCAAATCACTTCTGCACCGGATAGCAAGGGCGTTAAGGTGAAAGCCGGTGATACGTTGAATTTTGCGGCAGCGAAAAACCTCGAAATCAAACAAGAGGGTCATAACATTACTTATGGCTTATCAAAAGATATTGAGGTGGGTAGTGTCAGAATCGGTGAAGCCGGGAAAATGGATTCACAGGGTAACCCGGTTGTTCAAGTCGATGGCAAGTACTACAAGCCTGATGACATTGATCCGAATACAGGTAAGCCTAAAGACGGTGCAGTACCAACCCCTGACGATAAAGTTGTAGAGCGTTCCGTGGTGATGAAACCAACCACAACGACTGTTGCTGATGGTAACATCGCTCCGGCGATTGATGTAAACGGTGGAACTTTCACCGGTATGGCATCAAATTTACCAAATGCGACAAGTACAGGAAGTCAACCGACAACAGAAGCACCAATTACCGCAGAGCAAGCGGCTGATTTAGCGAATAAATCCGGTAGCAATGCGGCAACTTTAGGTGATGTATTAAATGCCGGTTGGAACCTGAAAGAAAACGGTACCAAAAAAGACTTTGTCAAACCTTATGATACTGTGAACTTTGTCAATGGTAATGGAACGACAGCGAATGTCACCGTAACTAATGGTACGATGAGTGACGTGACTTATCATGTTAATGTTGATGATAAGACAACGGAAATCACTTATACCAATACTGCAGGTGATACACTTTACAAACAAGCTGACGGTACTTATAACACGCAACGTGATGGTTCAGGTACAAAAGTTGATGCGGGTGATGTAACCGGTAGCCAAGTATCGGCAAAAACCTCTCCATTAACAAATAATGTAGATGGTTCGGTAAATACACCGGCAGAACCGACCGCACTTGCCACCGCAGGCGATGTGGCGAATGCCATCAATAATTCGGGCTTTACCTTGACAACCAGTGCTTCTCAAGGCGTGGTTTCAGGCACAAGTAACCATAAAGTGAACCCGGGTAAAACGGTCACCATTGATGCAGGTAAAAATATCCAAATCACTCAAAATAATGGTGTGATTTCCGTGGCAACCAAAAACGATGTTGAATTTAACAGCGTGAAAGTCGGTCCGGTAAGTATCAATAGCAATACCGGTATTGATGCAGGCGGTACGAAAATTACCAATGTTGCACCGGGTACAGCACCAACCGATGCGGTGAATGTTAGCCAGTTGGAAAAAGCCAAAGGCGATATTTACAACAAAATTAACCGTGATAATAAAGACTTGCGTGCAGGTCTTGCCGGTGCCCGTGCAGCAGCAGGTTTACCACAGGTTTACCTACCGGGTAAATCTATGGTTGCTGTCGCAGCCGGTGCTTACCAAGGCGAATCTGCGGTGGCAGTGGGTTACTCCCGTGCCTCAGACAACGGTAAACTCATCTTGAAACTCCAAGGTGATACCAACAGCCGCGGTAAAGTGGGGGGGTCCGTAGGTGTGGGTTACCAATGGTAATTTGGTTCCAAACCTAACCATCATTAACAAAAAAGTGCGGTGAAATTCACCGCACTTTTTTTGCATTATAGGAATATTATTGGGCTAAAACCTAAGGATTTCAGTAATATATAGCGACTGTGTTGCATAATATCGAAAAAAATTTCCGTAAAAATGACCGCTCTTTGTCTTTTCAGTCTTACCACATTTGATAAAGGGCGATCACCAGCGGCATAGTGAACACGCAAAGGAAGGTGGTGACGCCATAAATTGCACTGGCTTTTTGTGCATTGTTGCCAAAAATCAATGCCATTTGCGTGACGGTAGCGGCGGACGGGCTGGTGGTGGCGAGGAAGCTAATCATCGCAATGGTTTCGCCATTTTCCACCCAACCGGCAAAGCCGCAAAGTTTCACGATAACCAACAGAAAAAGCGGGATAATCACTAAACGAAGTGCGGTAATTAAATAAATACGTTTTGAGGAAAAAATATTTCGTAGTGGGATTGAGGCGATCAACATTCCGGCAATAAGCATGGCGTTTGGACCGATGAAAACCCCGACAGAAGAAAGTGTACCGTTAATAAACGGCGGTAATTTGATTTGAAAAGCAAAGAGAATGATGCCGATAAAAATCGACCACATATTGATGTTTTTCAAAATGACTTTCAGGCTTAAATTGCCTTTTCCTACGATAATCAGGCGGCAGTGCGTCCAAAATAAAAAGGTTTGCACCACAATAAAACAGCTGGCATAAATAACCCATTCTTTACCGAATAGGGACATCACAATCGGAATAATCAAATTGCCGGAATTGGAATAAATGGAAGCGGCGTGCTCAATGGGATCAAGTTTGAACAGACGTTTTAACAGGCTACCCGTGGCGATGAGGATAAGCTGCAAAAAGATCGCCATAGCGAGGGAAAGCATTAACCCCCGCAGAATTTCGGGCGTGTAGTCGATTTGAAATGCCTCAATCATCACCGCCGGGCTGATAATGTAAAGCCCGATAATCGACAGCGGTTTACTGTCTTCCGACTTTAACAGTTTGGCTTTCACCAACCCATACCCCATCAGCACCACAAGGGTGAGTTCAATAATTTTGTTACCGAGTAAAAATGCAATATCCATGATGTGTGAGCAATTTTTCATTATAGAAATGATAAAGTGCGGTGATTTAAATCTCCCCTAACCCTCTTTACAAAAGAGGGGGATTTTTCACCGCACTTTATCAGTGTAGGAAAATAGGTTAAGACTACGTATTTATAAGGTACACTAAATTACATTTATCTTAATTCAAGTTTATAAAACACATGTTCAATTGCATAGCGGTAATTATTGAATGTCCTTAAATCAGAGACATGGTTTTTAATTTTTACATAATGTCTACATTGCATTTCATCAGTGAGGGTTCTAATCGGTGAAGTGAGCTGCTGGAAATATGCTCTAGTCAAAATTTTATTTGAAAGTTTTTCTATATTAGGTATTTGCTTCGCATCTTCGGCTCGATGTGATTCCCAAATAGGGGTAATTTTAATTCCGCTGGAAAAAATATCCATCTTAAATAAATACTCAACTGCACCTTCAGCATTTGCCCAACAAGGTGGTAAATCTCTTCCACCTTGTGCTTCAAGTCGTTTACGTAAATAGGCAACTTGTCCTTGTAAATTAATATTTTCTTTTGTATTTGTGTCGTTTAGCTTGGAAACTAAGTTATGAATTAGCTTTTCTCGTTCTTGCTCAGATATATCAGGAATTGAAGCCAGCATATTCTCAATAGTATGATTTAATTTAACTGATTGAGTTAAGTAGTTCTGAACTGCATTTAAATCCGTATGATCAACGCCCGCATCTTTAGCTGCTAATAATATACTTTCATTAAAAGCTGAAATTTCAGCGATTTTATCAGCCAGCTCTTCACGGCTCAGATCTTTACCTAAGATTTCAGATAAGCTAGAAAGGAGAGCCTCTTGGCCTTGCAAATTCTCTCTCAACTTTTGAATTTCTTGGTTTGTTTCAAGCATCGCTTTAAGTTGGGAAATAATTTCATTTGGATCCGAAGTTTGTAATTGCAATACTTTGATGCTTTCCGCAATGACCTGTTTAGAGCCTTCATAATCAATCAAAAGCTCTTTTTGTTGGTCATTTATTTGTAGCAATTCTTGATTTTCTTTCACTAAATTAAAATACATTGAGCCGAGCAAGAAAAGTAAAATAAAAATAAGCATAAAGGCGATTTCAGTTAAAGAGAGTTGAAATATCCCCTCATTTTTGCGGTTAAACATTCTACTCACCTTTTACTCTCTCTTCGCCTGAACGGAAAAGTCCACCCCAAATACCTCGTTTTGTACTGGCTTTCTTAATCTCATCTGACATTGTCATGAGACTCCGCTGAATTTCATCTAATGCAGATTGGTAATTGATATTTTCTGCTGGTTTTTGTGAGGTTTGTTTTAGCTTAATCAGTTCTAAAATTTGCATTAGACTTATGCGAATTTCATCTATCTCAGATTGATAATTGATGTTTTCTGCTGGTTTTTGTGATACCAACGTATTTAAAAGCTGCGCTATTTGGGTTAGTTCCGCTTTGTAGTCACGCTGTTTTTCCGCCGTGTGCGAAAGTTGTTGTACTGATGAGCTTAGCGTTGGGATCGCTTGAGTTAATGACGCTAATCTATCTTGCACGGCTTGCATCTCTTTGTTGAGCTGTAAGAAATGCTGTTGCTGATTCCCCATCGTGCCTTGTAACTGTTTGATGGAGTCATTAAGAATATATTGATTTTCTGTTTGGTGAGATACGTTTTGAGCAAATTGACGGTAGCCGTCTTCAATGGCTCTCAAGGCTGGTCTTAAATCACTTTGTGATAATAATTCTGTTTGTTTATTTAGCATTTCTGCAAATAAATCTAAGTTTTGTTGTAATCCATCGGTATTTTTTAATAATCCTTTAATTGAAAGCGCTAATTTTTTATTGGCTTCGACCACGTTATTCGTATCTACACTATATTGTTTTGCGATCTCATCAAAAAATTGTTTGGCTTGTTTGGCATAACTATTCCCAATTCCTTCCATTGCGCCTTCTAATTGATTACGGCAGTTTTCAGAGTTAAGTGAAATTTCATTTGCTAAACGGGAAAATCTATCCGATGCAATTTCCATTTGTTCTGTCATGCGTTCTGTGGCTAATAATAATTTAGCTTCTGCATCGTCCATTTTATCCATTGCGTCTTTTTTAAAACCAATGATATAAACACGCGCAATAACGCCAAATAAAGTTGTCACCATTGCAATTGCGAAACGTGCTGCAATGGTATTTATATCATGCCCTATGCTATCTAAATCAATTAAAATTAATAAAATAGTGGCAATAGTAAAAATAAAGCCTAGATAATAGCAAGAATCCGCAAATTTTTCGTCTGATACCTCATTTTCTCTTAATTTCCAACCGAGAATAATATAAATTGCCATAAAAATTAGAGGAAGGATAAAACCAAAAATATAAATATCCTTCAAAAAGAACGCAGCGATCAATGCACCAAGTTTTAGAACGCAGGCAGCAATAAATAAATATTGAACATTAAGTTTTTGCATTTTTTATCCTTCTAACGGTCGAACTTCGATAATTCTTGCATTCGCTTTATTAAAAAAGTTTTCCCAAAATAATAAATTACTACGCGTTTGTAATTTAGGGTTATTCATTAAATAAATAATTTTAACTCTCACACTATCTAAATGCGATTGTACTTTTGTAGCATAATTTTGTTTCTCAAACGCCTCATAGTTTAATTTAGGCATTTTATACATAGAAAAATCATCGGTGTTTTGTAACATATCTGAAACAATAATTAGGCTTTTTTTGCCTTGAATATTATGTTTTCTAAATCCATTTATAGATACCATTTGAATTTGTTCCATAATAGGCGATTTTTTGGCTGGTTCTAAATCAATTAATTCATTGGTTATTTTTAAAATAGGCGCCATAAATTTATCTTCATACTGCGTTTTTAAACGTTTTAAATTCGCTGTCCATTCAGATTTATCTTTACCATCTCCAGGGTTACAAATTTCTAAAATTGTCTCATTATTTTCCTTGAAGTCTTCACCCAAAGCAAAAACAGAAACTAACTCACCCTTATCAATTTGACTATCCATTAAGTTGTTGATCAGAACTTGAAGAGCCTGCTTTTGCGTAAAATTTAAAGGATCAGTTTTATCAATTAATAATACCGTATGCGCCACGGGTCCACTCACAGGGCAAAGGGTTTGCTTATTGATTTGTTCTTTATTAGATGAATGCCAATAATAAACGCCCCCCCCGACAAATACGATGACAAATATCAATAATATTACACCCCATACTATATAATTATTTTCTTGTTTTTTTCTACGCTTACTCATTCAATCCTCCATTAAATTTCATATCATAAATTGCATTTAAATGATCAAATTGCTGATTAAATGTGCGATTAATCTCCGCTTTAAAATCCGCTATTCTTGTGAAAAATTCGTTCGCTTTTTGCTCACTTTTATCTAGGTTATCCCTGTCGTGATTTGGATCAAATTCAGCTTGTAAATCAATTTTTTTCAATTCAATCTCTTTTTGAAAGTAGAGAGGGGCAGGGGTAGTTCGATAAGCGGCATTTTCATTCCGAAATTTTTGTACTAAACCTTGCAACGTTGTTTGGGCATGTTCCATTCTATGTTCAAAAACGGAATGGGTATGAATTTTATCATTGATAATTTTATCTTGTTGGACTAAATTATTACGCAGTAATTTTTCATAATTATCTAAATTCATCAATGCCTCTTCTTTAAATTCTTCAATCTCTTCTTTTAATTCATTAATTAGACTGTCGTATTCATCTCGTTTATCTTTATAACGAGCATCAGTTTTCCCATAAAACGGATAAGGATCATTCAAATACAGTCCATCAAAAGCGGCAGCTATCCCAAAAATACAGGTTACCGCACACAATACCCAAGAATTAATATCGTTAAATGTAAAAGGTGAGCTGATGAAATGATTAAGTGCAATTTTGGCAGTATTTTCTACGTCCAATGCCATCGCATCCCGATAATGTGATACGCCAAGTGCAACGGTAATAATAAGAGATAAACAGATAATCCACGCTAAAATACCTAGTAATTTAAGCCCCATATTTCGATGGTTAAAGAAGGGAAGGCTATAGCGTCCTTGAACACAAGCAAGGGTCACATTGACAAAAGCAAACATACCAGCTTGAATAAAGCCACCAATCAAACCACCATCACTACCTTGAGCAAAAAAGTAGGCATTAGCGACACCTTCGACAATAATTAAGGCAAGCAAGAGCATTATCATAAAGAAATATTTTCCCCCGGAAGGTTTGATAGGATCTCTATCAATACGATGCTTTTGACGAAACTCGCATAATTCCTTTTTGGCTCTGGAAAAACTTTGTTCAACCTCATCCAGCTCAATTTTTCGTTGTGAAAGTAGATCATTCACTTTTTGTGTAAAGGATTCTTTGATAAGCAGGGCATTATCTGTCAATCCTTTCACTTGTAGAACTAAATCAGTAAGATTTTT
Organism: Rodentibacter trehalosifermentans; assembly: GCF_002000545.1. Taxonomy (GTDB): domain Bacteria; phylum Pseudomonadota; class Gammaproteobacteria; order Enterobacterales; family Pasteurellaceae; genus Rodentibacter; species Rodentibacter trehalosifermentans. The sequence continues at coordinate 79,232 of NZ_MLHL01000015.1, forward strand.
ATCTTGAATGTTAATACGGCTATCCCGCCAAGATGCACATTTTGCGCGGTATCGCTCAATTTCACTGCGAATAGAAGATTCAATACCCGATAATATATGATCTGATGAAGATGGAATATTTTTCTCTCCTAATTTTCTTGCCTGAGATGTCAAATCAAGTTCTTGTTCCATTTTTTTCATCTCAATTTCATCAAATTGTGGCAGTTTGGAAATTGCTTCAATAGATTCTGATTTTTCTATTGGAGACAAAGTAAAAAGATTAGAAAAAAACTTCCAAATTTTTGAAAAGAATGACACTTGTATTCCTTAGATATATGGTCGATAAACGGACGAAATTTTATAGAAAAAACTTACTAAAAGAAAGGAATTATATAGAACAGAATGACCTTATGAAGATGAGGGAATAAGTCTAGTTGATTATTCCCTCTAAAGTTAGTATTTCTTAAACTATATTCTTAACGTCTAAACATTCCCCCTAAACCACCGAGGCCGCCTAAGCCTCCGCCCATTAATCCTTGCATACCTCGCATCATTTTTGACATTCCGCCTTTACGCATTTTTTTCATCATTCGCTGCATTTCGTCAAATTGTTTGAGCAATTTGTTCACATCCTGCACCTGAGTGCCAGAACCCAATGCAATACGGCGGCGACGGGATCCTTTGATAATATCGGGATTAGCCCGCTCTTTTAAGGTCATGGAATTAATAATGGCTTCCATTTTGACGAACATTTTATCATCCACTTGGTTTTTGATGTGATCAGGCAAATTCTTTGTACCGGGAAGCTTTTCTAGCATAGACATCATTCCGCCCATTTTTTTCATTTCAATTAATTGTTCACGGAAATCATCTAAGGTAAAGGCATCGCCTTTTTTGAATTTTTGTGCCATTTTTTCCGCTTTTTCACGATCTACCGAGCGTTCAAGATCTTCAATAAGGGAAAGCACATCACCCATGCCTAAAATGCGGGAGGCAACACGATCCGGATGGAAAGGTTCGAGGGCATCGGTTTTTTCACCAACCCCAAGGAATTTAATGGGTTTACCTGTGATTTGACGAATAGACAGGGCTGCACCGCCACGGGCATCACCATCGACTTTGGTAAGAATGACCCCGGTAAGTGGCAGTGCTTCATTAAAGGCTTTTGCCGTGTTGGCGGCATCTTGCCCTGTCATCGCATCAACGGTAAAAAGGGTTTCGATAGGATTTAACGAACTGTGGATTTGTTTGATTTCCTCCATCATTTCGCCATCTACATGTAGGCGACCGGCGGTATCCACGATAAGCACGTCATAGAATTTGAGTTTGGCTTCTGCTAAAGCAGCTTTGGCAATCTCTACCGGATTTTGCTTCACATCAGAAGGGAAAAAATCCACGCCCACAGATTGCGCCAAGGTTTCTAATTGTTTAATGGCAGCCGGGCGGTACACGTCGGCAGAGACAACCAATACTTTCTTTTTGTGGCGTTCACGCAAGAATTTTGCCAATTTCCCCACACTGGTGGTTTTTCCCGCACCTTGCAAGCCCGCCATTAAAATCGCAGCAGGGGGTTGGGTGGCAAGATTTAAGCTTTCGTTTGCTTCCCCCATGGCTTTTTCAAGCTCACGTTGAACGATTTTTAAAAATTCCTGCCCCGGCGTTAAACTTTTATTGACTTCTTCGCCTAACGCGCTTTCTTTCACTTTGGCGATAAATTCACGCACTACAGGTAATGCCACGTCCGCTTCCAGCAATGCCATACGCACTTCGCGTAGGGTGTCTTTAATATTATCTTCCGTTAAACGACCTTTCCCCGTGATATTACGTAGGGTTTTTGAAAGGCGATCAGATAAATTCTCAAACATTCTTAATCCTGTTTTTTCATCAAAAATTGCCGTGATTATACCGAAATTTAAGGGATTTTCATCATTTCAAATAAATTTATGGCGAATTGCGAATGAGATCGTTAAAATGTGAAACATTCTCAATAAATAAGCTCAAGTTATGTGGTTTGCCGTCTTTTCGATTTTGTTTTATCTGATAAGTGTGTTGATGATTGCGCCATTGCTGACATCAACGGATTCAACCGATAATATTCAATCCCGCCCTAAAAAAACATTGCTGTTTTTGACCGCACTTTTGGCGATTATTTTTCATTTTGTGAGTTTATATCCCTCTTTACAAAACTTAGCGGAAGATCATACGTTTACATTGATGCAAATCGGTTCATTGATGAGTGTGAGCATTGCGATGCTTGCCACTTTGGCGATATTGACGGTCAATTCCATTTGGTTTTTATTACCTATCGTCTTTGCTTTCTCCATTTTAAACTTGGTTTTAGCCACTTTTATGCCAAGTCATATGATTCAGTTGTTGAATCAAGATTCGGTAATGTTATTTCATATCGGCTTGTCGATTTTCACCTATGCGGTTTGCTTTATTGCGATGCTTTATGCCATTCAAATCGGTTGGATTGATCGCCATTTAAAAGCGAAAAAAACACGTTTTTCACCGGTGATGCCTTCGCTTATCACGGTTGAACGTCATTTCTTCAAGTTATTTGCCGTTGGGGAGTTTCTTCTCACATTGACATTAATTTCCGGTGTTTATCATTCAATTAATGCTTTTACCGCAGAAAATATCCATAAAGCCGGGTTTTCCTTTTTGGCTTGGCTGATACTGGGTGTTGCTCTTTTTGGGCATTGGCGATTGGGATGGCGAGGAAAAAGGATGATTATTTATGCTATTTCGGGTATTATTTCCCTCACGATTGCCTATTTTGGCAGTCGATTGATTTAAACAATAAAGGCGAATAAAAATTCGCCTTTATTATTGAACTGTAGGTGCGGTGAAATTCAATCTCGTTCACATTTAACACCACCTGCGTTGTGATTAACCAACAAAAGGATTTTCCCTTGGACAGTATTCCCCTTAGTACGTTATTTCTGACACTTATTATCTGCTTAATTTTGTCTGCGTATTTTTCCGGTTCGGAAACCGGCTTACTCTCGTTAAACAAATACCGCTTACGTTTTCTTGCCGAACAAAATAATAAAGGGGCGAAAAAAGCTGAAAAACTGCTTGAGAAGCCCGATACTTTGCTAAGTTTTATTCTTATCTTCAATAATCTTGTTAATATCAGTGCTTCGGCGATTGCAACGATGATTGGAATGCGCTTGTATGGTGATGCCGGTGTGGCGATAGCAACGGGGTTACTTACCTTTGTGATGTTGGTTTTTTCTGAAATTTTCCCGAAAACCGTTGCGGCGATGTATCCTGAGAAAGTGGGGTTATTTTCAAGCCATATTTTATCTTTTCTATTGAAAATCTTTTATCCCTTGGTTTGGTTGATGAATATTTTTACCAAATCATTAATGCGGTTAGTAGGACTAAAACCGGATTTACAAAAACAAGTCATCAGTCACGAAGAATTAAGAAGTATTGTCACTGAAGCCGGAGAGGCAACACCTGATGAGCAGCATCCGCAAATGTTGCTTTCCATCCTTGATATGGGCACGGTTACCGTGGATGACATTATGGTTCCCCGCAATGAAATCGGCGGTATTGATATTGATGATGATTGGAAAGCGATTATGCGTCAACTTAATCACGCCGCACATAACCGGGTGGTGCTCTACAAAGGCAGTTTGGACGAAAATGTACTTGGTATTTTACGTGTGCGTGAGGCTTTCCGTTTATTACTTGAGAAAAATGAATTTACCAAAGAAACTTTAATTCGTGCGGCGGATGAAGTGTATTTCATTCCGGAAGGCACGCCGTTGAAAACCCAATTGATGAACTTCCGAGCCAATAAAGAACGTATCGGTTTGGTGGTGGATGAATATGGCGATATAAAAGGCTTAGTCACCTTAGAAGATATTTTAGAAGAAATTGTCGGTGATTTTACCACCTCGACAGCCCCAACGATTGATGAAGAAGTGATCCGACAATCGGACGGATCTATGCTTATTGAAGGTTCTGCTAATCTTCGCGATTTGAATAAAATGTTCGGCTGGGAACTGGATACGGAAGATGCCCGCACCTTTAACGGCTTGATTCTCGAACATTTAGAAGAAATCCCCGATGAAGGCACGGTATGTGAAATCGAAGGTTTGCAAATCACCATTCTTGAGGTGGCGGATAATATGATTAAGCAAGCTAAAGTGGTTAAACTCTAAAATAAAAAACGATAAAAAACCTGACCGCACTTTTGATTTGGATCATAAGTGCGGTTTGTTTTTTCTCCATTTTTTATTGAGCTGTCTATAATTTATCTCATTAATTTTAGGTATGAGGATGAAGATGGAACAAGAGTATCAGCGGGGCGTGACGCGTGCTTGTGTACAAACCGCATTGTTGTTATTGCAGCATGGAGCGGAAAGTACGGTAGTGGTACAGATGGCACAACGTTTGGGAATTGCACTTGGGATGGAAAGTGTGGAATGTGCCCTCACGGCAAATGCTGTGGTGATTACAACCATCTCAAACGGGCATTGTATTACCACTGCACGCAAAAATACTGATAAAGGTATTAATATGCAAATAGTGACGGATGTTCAGCACATTGTGATTTTGGTGGAACGTAAGTTATACAATCTAACGCTGGCACAAAATAAACTGGATAAATTAAAGCCCTTAAAATATCCTCGTGCTTTAGTCGTGTTTATGATTGGCTTATCCTGTGCTTCTTTTGCACATTTGTCCGGGGGCGATTGGCTGATTTGTCTGATAACTTTTTTGGCCTCCGCCGTAGCGATGTTTGTACGACAGGAATTATCAAAACATCATTATAATCCGATCATTGTTTTCGCGATTACAGCATTTGTTGCCTCACTCATTTCCGGTATCAGTTTGAAATATCAATGGGGAAACGATCCTCAAATTGCCTTAGCTTCCAGCGTATTGTTGCTTGTGCCGGGATTCCCCTTAATTAATTCCTTGGCTGATATTTTAAAAGGCTACGTCAATATGGGACTGGGACGTTGGACAATCGCAACAGTGCTGACTTTTGGTGCTTGCCTTGGTATTGTGTTGGCGCTGAGTGTGTTGCATATCACGACATGGGGGCATTAAGATGATGTTTCTATTGAGTTTGCTTGATGATATGGTTTTTGCCGCTATTCCTGCGGTAGGCTTTGCCTTAGCCTTTAATGTACCGCCTAAGGCATTAAAATATTGTGCTATTCTAGGGGCGTTAGGGCATGTAACACGCACATTACTTCTGCACATGAATGTGCCTATTGTCTTTGCCACCTTTTTTGCCACCTGTGTTATCGGTTTTGTCGGTGTACATTTATCACATCGTTATTTGGCGCATCCAAAAGCATTTACGGTGGCAGCGATTATTCCTATGATTCCCGGTGTACAAGCATATAAAGCGATGATTTCCATCGTACAAATTCATCACTATGGTTATTCCCATGAACTCTTGGAGCAAATGATCAGCTCATTTATTAACACCGCCTTTATTTTAGGTGCGTTGGTTTTTGGGCTTGCTTTGCCGGGCTTGATTTTTTATCGTCAGAAACCTGTGGTATAAAGTAGCCAAAGACTATAAAAAAACACGCATTATTGCGTGTTTTTTCTTTTATTATTCTTTTGTGATTTCTTTATCTTCCGGCAGGATCAAATTCAATATCAACGCCAATAATGAACCCACAGTAATACCAGAACCTAATACCTCTTTGAAAAAGTGCGGGAGTTTATCAAGCAGTTCCGGACGAGTGGTGACCGCTAATCCACAACCGATTGAGATAGCAATAATTAAGCCATTGCGTTTACTGCGTTCCACTTTATCCAACATCTGAATCCCTGCGGCAATAATCATGGCAAACATCATTAAACCTGCACCGCCGAGTACCGGTAATGGAATTGAAACGATTAATGCGCCAAACACAGGGAATAATCCGGCTAATGCTAGTAACACACCGGTTAATGCGACCACATGACGGCTGGCTACGCCTGTTAAAGAGATCACGCCAATATTTTGTGAAAAAGAAGAAAAAGGCGTGGTGGACATAATTGCCGCCAACGCTGAACCTAATCCGTCAGCCAGTACACCGCCCCGTAAATGTTTACCGGTAATTTCGGTATTGGTGGCATTACCCAGTGCTAGGAAATTACCGCTGGATTCAACAATCGTCACCAAATAAGCAATAGACATCCCAATAATCCCTGAAATAGGAAATGCAAGCCCAAAATGTAGCGGTTGTGGAACAGCGAAGGTTTGAGCGTTTGCCACACCATCAAAATTAACCCAACCTAAAATAAGGCAGAGGACGTAACCTGTCATCATTCCAATCACAATCGCCGCAGCGGAGAAAATGCCTTTTCCCCATTGAACCAAGGCGACAACAATAACTAATACAAAACTTGCCATCATCAAATTTTCCGGTGTGGCATAGTTGGCATCACCACGTTGACCGCCGGCAAACCAATCCACTGCAACGGGAATTAGGCTTAAGCCGATCATCATCACCACTGTACCGGTGACAACAGGTGGAAAAAGTTTACGAATATAGGGCATAAAAAAGCTACCAATAATCATCACTAAAGATCCGACTAAAGACGCGCCTAAAATCCCGGCGACACCGTAATCACTAAAACCAATAGCGAGGGCCGCAGCGACAAAAGTAAAACTGGTTCCCATCACGCTGGGTAAACGAATACCGATTGGGCCTAATCCACGGCATTGAATCACGGTTACCACGCCGGAAATTAACAATGCAGCATTCACTAAAGTAATGGTGTCCTCAGTGGGGAGTTTTAACACATTGCCGATCACCAAAGGTACAGCGATAATGCCTCCGAGTGCCGCTAATAAATGTTGTGCGGCAAGCAATAAACTCAATCCAAAAGGCGGTTTATCTTCAACGGAGTAGAGGAGTTGATTATTCATATTTTTGGGGTCCTTATGCAAAAGAAAGCGCGAATTATACGCTAAAGCACTGTAAAGGAAAACGTTTGCTTTGTATTTGGTGACAGAAAGTGCGGTTGGTTTTTTTCCTATTTTTATATCGCAAAATCAAGTGATGGTTTTGTGTTGCTAAACTGCTATGATTAGCAACATTGGTGTTAAGAAAATAAAGATGATGAAGAAAAAAAATATTTTTGCCTTTTTGCTTATGCTGGGGTTGATAGCGGGTGTGGGGAGTATTACTCCTCTTCAAATTTTTGACCCCATTCAAATAACTCTTGAAAGCAATATTCAAGGGAAATTCAAGCCAATCAACGGGCAGTGTTTTGTGAATCAAAAGGGGGGGACGACGTTAGAAAAAAGCCCCATTCGCTTACTCAGTTGGAATATTCACAAAGGAGTGGATCAAGACTGGAAGCAGGATTTAGCCCGTTTTTCGCAGAATCAGGATTTTGTCCTATTGCAGGAAGCCACGCCCGAACAAAATTTATCTTCATTTTCTACCGCACTTTTTGTCTCCGCCTTCGCCTATAAAGGTCTGTCATCCGGCGTAAAAACCTTTTCGCACCGGATACCGCAACGTTATTGTGGCATTTCACAGGCGGAGCCTTGGATTCGTATTCCTAAAGTGGCTAATGTAATGCTTTTCCCTTTTCAGGACGGTGATGAATTATTACTAATTAATGCGCATCTGATTAATTTTGAATGGGAATCCCAGACTTATCGTGAACAATTAGCGCAGATTTTTTCCTTTATTCAGGCTCATAAAAGTGCGGTCATTTTGGCGGGAGATTTTAATGCGTGGAATGAGGAACGAAAAAAGATTTTAGATGAATTTGTTACCCAAGCGGGATTGAATGAGGTGTCTTTTGTTCCCGATGAGCGGCGGTATTTTTTCAATTATCCTCTTGATTTTGTGTTTGTACGGGGAATGAAAATATTGTCAGCAAAAACAAAAACTGTGATGTCCTCCGATCATTCGCCAATTTGGGTTGAGTTGGCATTTGAATAAGTCTGAAAAGTATGGTGGTAAAAATCCTCTAAAAATTTACCGCACTTTTTGATTTTTTATAACTCCTATCACAATATCTTGTAAAACCACTGAAAAAAACCTACCGCATTTTTAGCGAACAATGGTACATTTAACGGCGTTTGACTTTTGTCATTTACAGGAAGGATGGATGCAAATTCATTCCATACATTTAATCCAATCATCAAACAGAGGGAAACAGTATGTTAATTGGTGTACCAAGAGAACTGCTTGATAATGAAAGCCGTGTGGCGGCAACGCCCAAAACGGTTCAACAAATCCTGAAATTGGGCTTTGAGGTGATCGTAGAACACAATGCGGGTTTTAAAGCCAGTTTTGAGGATCAGGCGTTTGTCGAAGCCGGCGCAAAAATTGGCACAGCAGCCGAAATTTGGCAATCGGATATTATTTTTAAAGTGAATCCGCCGACAGATGACGAAATCGCACAAATGAAAGAAGGAGCTACCTTGGTGAGTTTCATTTGGCGTGCGCAAAATCCAGAGTTAATGCAAAAATTAACGGCGAAGAAAATCAATGTGCTTGCGATGGATGCGGTGCCGCGTATTTCACGTGCACAGGCATTGGATGCGTTAAGTTCAATGGCGAATATTTCCGGTTATCGTGCAGTGATTGAAGCCGCACACGAATTTGGTAGTTTCTTCACCGGACAAATTACTGCGGCAGGTAAAGTACCACCGGCGAAAGTATTGGTGATTGGTGCGGGGGTAGCAGGGTTAGCGGCGATTGGTGCGGCTAACAGCCTTGGTGCGATTGTTCGAGCTTTTGACTCCCGTCCTGAAGTAAAAGAGCAAGTGCAAAGTATGGGCGCCAGCTTCTTAGAAATCGACTTCAAAGAAGAGGGGGGTAGTGGCGATGGTTATGCGAAAGTGATGTCGGAGGAATTTAACCGCCGTGCGATGGCGCTTTACGCTGAACAAGCCAAAGAAGTGGATATCATCATTACCACCGCAGCCATTCCGGGTAAACCGGCACCCCGTTTAATCACCAAAGAAATGGTGGATTCAATGAAACCGGGTTCGGTGATTGTAGATTTGGCAGCGGCAACCGGCGGTAACTGCGAATATACCGAAGCGGGTAAAGTGGTGACCACGGAAAATCAAGTCAAAGTGATTGGTTATACGGATTTCCCAAGCCGTTTACCAACCCAATCTTCCCAACTTTACGGTACAAACCTCGTTAACCTATTGAAACTCTTATGTAAAGAGAAAGACGGCAATATCAATATTGATTTTGACGATGTAGTATTGCGTGGTGTCACCGTGGTGCGTGATGGAGAAGAAATCCCACCGGCACAAATTCAAGTGTCTGCACAACCAAAACAAGAGGCAAAAGCCGCACCGGTTGCAGAGAAAAAAGAAGCGAAACCAATGGATCCTCGTGTGAAATACGGTGTGATGGCAGGTGTAGGCGTATTATTCCTCTGGCTTGCTTCTGTTGCGCCGGCAGCATTTTTATCGCATTTTACCGTATTCGTCTTGGCGTGCGTGGTGGGCTATTATGTGGTTTGGAATGTCAGCCACGCCCTTCACACCCCATTAATGGCGGTCACCAATGCCATTTCGGGCATCATTATTGTGGGGGCGTTGTTACAAATTCGTCAGCCGTCAGGCAACCTCTTTATTGATGCGTTAGCCTTTGTGGCCATTTTGGTGGCAAGCATCAATATTTTTGGTGGCTTCCGTGTCACACAACGTATGTTAGCAATGTTTAGAAAAGGTTAAGGAGATCGCAATGTCTGAAGGTTTAGTACAGGCTGCGTATATTGTTGCAGCATTACTTTTCATTATGAGCTTAGCCGGGCTTTCTAAACACGAAACGGCTAAAGCGGGTTGTTGGTTTGGCATTGTGGGGATGACAATCGCCTTAGTGGCAACGATTTTTGGGCCTCATTCAGAGGGAACATTCTGGATCATCATTGCGATGATTATCGGTGGGGTGATCGGTGTTCAACGTGCCTTAAAAGTGGAAATGACGGAAATGCCGGAACTGGTGGCGATCCTTCATAGCTTTGTGGGCTTGGCTGCGGTGCTTGTGGGCTTTAACAGCTACGGTTTACACGATATTCCAACGATGCCGAACGGTTTGGATGAAGTGCAACAGGCGCAGTTCCTTGCTGAGCAGGCAACGTTGACAACCATCCATAATGTGGAAGTTTTCCTTGGTATTTTTATCGGTGCGGTCACCTTCACCGGTTCTGTGGTGGCGTTCGGTAAACTCAGTGGAAAAATCAACTCAAAAGCCTTAATGTTACCTCATCGCCATAAATTAAATTTAGCGGCACTTGTTGTTTCTGCATTATTGATGGTGGCATTCTTAAACAATCCGGGCAATATTTTCCCTGTCTTGTTAATGACCGTCATTGCGCTCGCATTCGGCTGGCATTTAGTGGCATCTATCGGTGGGGCGGATATGCCGGTGGTGGTCTCTATGCTTAACTCCTATTCCGGTTGGGCAGCGGCAGCGGCAGGTTTTATGCTAAGCAATGATCTGTTAATTGTTACCGGCGCATTGGTGGGGTCTTCCGGGGCTATTCTTTCTTACATTATGTGTAAAGCGATGAACCGCTCATTTATCAGCGTGATCGCAGGTGGCTTTGGTAACGATGTTCAAGTATCTTCCGATGAAGAACAGGGCGAACACCGTGAAACCACCGCAGAGGAAGTGGCGGAGATGCTGAAAAATGCAAGTTCTGTCATCATCACGCCGGGATACGGTATGGCGGTGGCACAGGCGCAGTATCCGGTGGCGGATATCACCGCAAAATTGCGTGAACGTGGTGTGAATGTCCGTTTTGGTATTCATCCGGTTGCCGGTCGCTTACCTGGTCATATGAACGTGCTGTTAGCGGAAGCGAAAGTGCCTTATGACGTGGTGCTTGAAATGGATGAAATCAACGATGATTTCGCTGATACGGATGTCGTATTGGTGATTGGCGCGAACGATACGGTAAACCCTGCCGCAATGGAAGATCCAAACAGCCCAATTGCCGGTATGCCGGTATTGGAAGTGTGGAAAGCACAAAATGTTATCGTGTTTAAACGCTCAATGGCGGTGGGCTATGCCGGTGTGCAAAACCCATTATTCTTCAAAGAAAACACCCAAATGCTCTTTGGTGATGCGAAAGAGCGTGTTGAAGATATTTTAAAAGCCCTTTAAACCGCATTTAAAATAGGGTAAAAATTAACCGCACTTTGGGAAGCTAAAGTGCGGTTTTTTTTCTATTTGGTTTTTGTGGAATAAAAAATTACAGATGATCTTTTTTTTGTAAATGCAAGGAAAGCCGTTCGAGTAATTCGATCACTAAAGTGCGGTCATTTTCGTTTAAATTTTCCATAAGATTCAGTAAATACGCAGCTTTATCTTGCTGTCGTGGGCTACTTTGAACCAATAAATCTGCTACGTTGCATTCAAATAAATCGGCAAATTCTAATATTCGCAATAAAGTAGGCATTGCCACACCACGTTCAATTCGAGAAACCGCTTCATTACCAATACCTAATAATTCGGCAACTTGTTCCTGTGTTAAACCCTTACTTTGCCGATATTTTGCGATACATATACCTAATTGTTTTGCAAATTTTTGTGTGTCAATCGCCATTTTTACCCCTTGATCTCAAGAGTATTAGTGAATAGAAAATGACGGAGAAATAACAGGGATTAATACGATGAAATTCAACTTTTAAAGTTGAATTTATGGAAATAAGATCTATAATGAAGCCGTTGGCTATGATAACGATCATCCGTATTTAGGATGAAGTAGCCAATAATCTTAAACTGAATACAAAGGCTGATTTCAATATTCTAATAGATGGAGTGAGTGGTATTTGGTGTTTCGTTTTAATAATCTTAACTTAAAGGAAAAAACAATGAAAAAAGTGATCTTAGCAATGGCAGTATTAGCTGCTTCAGCTTGTACTCAATTAGATAGTATTACTGGCAAAGTTAATCAAGCAACTTCTGCTGTAAATCAGGCGTCATCTGCTGTAAATAGCGTTAAAAGTATTGCAAAATAATTTTCAAGGCTAGAACTATATAAAATAGTGGATAAATAACACGCTCTCAAGGGGAACTTGGTAGCGTGTTATTATTATCTAACGACCAAATTGGCATTCCAAGGGAATTGGCTGATGAACAGGGTAAGGTCTGTTAGGGTGGGAGCTACACAGGTTGGGGAAAAGTTAAAGAAGAATATGATTTAACATAAGACAAATTTATTCATCAGCTATTTTTGGATTACAAAACCAATATTGCGACCTAAAAATCGGGTTGTATTATAGTTTCTTCCTGTATTATGACTCAATACAAGAATACTTTAAAATACTTCCCTTTTTGACCATATGTAGCATTTGAGTATTAAATTTTTTAGGAATATTCATCTATTCCATCAAGTAGGGAATCATCATTCCATAGCTCCTCAAGATATTCTAAAAATTTATCTTTATCATTTTTATCGAATCCGGAAATATCGAATCCTTGCGAGCTTGATGTTCTAATTCTAACTTCAACATCATTAAATTTTTCAGCAATACGTTTTGGCAATATTTCTTCCAGTCTGGCAATAACTTTTTGCTGTATGGCTATTTTTTTACTGTCACGTTCTTTTGTAAAACGAATGTCGAGTTTTTTCATAGGGACTCCCTTCTGTTTATTTGTACAGTATTTTAGATGTTTTAAAATAACTGTCAAGATATACAGTTGTTTTTTTATCTTTTAATAGACGGAGAACATTGACTTAGTTAGCCATATTTTGATTTTCTAATCTAATTGTTTTAAATAGCTCATTCCTAGATTTCCTATTTGTCTGATAATCCATTGCTGTTTTTTGCGTACCAATGCACTGGGTTTTTTGACTTTATAAATGATGGGATTGGGCAAAACAGCAGCTAATAAGGCAGCTTCGGATTGTGTCAAGTTTTTTGCAGATTTCTTGAAATAAAAGCGGCTTGCCGCCTCAACGCCAAAAATCCCTTCGCCGAACTCTGCAATATTTAAATAGACTTCCAAAATTCGTTTTTTTGACCAACATAGCTCCAATAACAGGGTGGCAGGGACTTCCAAGCCTTTACGAAGCCAACTTTGTCCGTGCCATAGCATTAAATTTTTAGCGGTTTGTTGAGAAATCGTCGAACCGCCTCGAATTTGTCGTGTTGATTTTCCGTTATGCAGAAAGGCATTTTTAATTGCGGCGAAATCAAAACCTAAGTGAGCGGGAAATTTTTGATCTTCCGCCGCTATCACGGCAAGTTGCATATTGGGAGAAATATTTTCAAGACTGACCCAAGTTGATTTTGCTTTGTAATGGAAATTGCCTTGGAGCCAATGCCCGACTTGTTGCTGAATCATATAAGAAGAAAAAGGTACGGGCACGAAGCGAAAAAGAAGAATAAAAGCAAAAATGGCGAGGAAAAATCGGATAGCTATGCGTTGCCAATTTTCTTTCCACCATTTAAGGCTGAGTAACCGTAAAAATGCGGTTAAAATCTGCTTAGTTTTTTTCAACGCCATCAAGATGTTGTTTCACCCATTCCATAAAATCCGGATCCATGGTTTTGATCATATTAGACCCCCGTGTAATAGTGGCGGCACTGGTATTCAGATTTTGCTGGATCTCACGTTGAGATAAATTTTTGTCTAATAGCTGTGAGACAATTTGTAAGCGTAAACCCACCGCATCACGTTCGTCAGCGGTGAGCAGCAAGGTTAAAAGATCTTGCGCTTTGCCTTGTTCAAAGGCGGTTTGCAACATAGCAAGAAAAGCGTTCCATTGATCTAAATTGCGGCTGATATACATAGAGTTATCCTATACTATTAAACTAGTGCGCTTAGTATAGCCGATCAAATTCTTCCTGGCTAAAAATTTGTGGATTTTCTTTATGTTGTAAAAGTTGGTAGTAAAAATCATACGCCAACAGATTTTGCACATAACCACGGGTTTCAAAAAAGGGGATCGAGGCGATAAATTCATCCATGGCTAATTTTCCATTCGCCCGTGCCAACCATTTTTCCACCCGACTTGCACCGGCATTGTAGGCGGCGGCAATGAGAATGCGGTTATTCGGGTATTTCACATTCAGCTCATTCAAATGCGCCGTACCAAGCAAAATATTATTGAGCGGTTTGAATAAATCGTTTTCTGTTTGATAAGGTAATTGATGGTTATCAGCGGTGGCTTTGGCGGTGCTTGGGAGAAGCTGCATTAAGCCCCGAGCATTGGCAGAAGATTGTGCCATAGGATTCCATGCGCTTTCTTGACGGGCTATCGACATGGCAAAGGTTTTGCTGACGGTAGCCGTGTTTGGGGAGGAGGCTAAAGCCAGATCAAAATAAGCCTGATAAGCATTGGGTAAGCGAACGGCGATGTGATCCCAGGCTTTTGCAATAATGGAGCCGTCCACGCCTAGATCAAACCAACCCTGTTGATTGGCATAATCGCTCAAGGTAATTTGTTGGGTTTGCTTGGTTTCGGCAGCAAGGTTTTCGAGCAAAAAACGCCAACGTTGTTTCGCCGCACCCAAGCGGTTTAATTGGCGAAGTTCGGCAATTTCAGCTAACGCAACACTGTGTAATTGAATGAGATTTTCATCTGCCGCTGATTGAGGAATTTGAATGCGATAATCCGCACCACGGTTTTGAGGATTGAGCATAGCTTTGGCGAGCATTGGATAAAATCCCCGTTCCTTGGAAAGTGCGGTTAATATTTCTTGTGTTTTTTGCCGATCGCTTTTTGCCAGCCAATAACGCCATTCCTGTTTTTCTTTTCCTTCTTTTGAAAGGGCATTAAGCCAAGGCACAAGATCGGTTTTTTGCCAAATTGCCATTCGCAAACGGCGTTCAATCAGATTATCGGCATTTAACGTCAAGATTTCCGCATCACGCCATTGTTGAAAGGTCGGGGTTTCGTTATCAAAAAAACGGCTGATAAATGCGATTTTCCAATCACGAATTTGTGCCTCATCGAGTTGCCAATTTTTCGCCCATTGTAAATAAGGGGAGAAATCCGGCTTTTCCATATTTTCGGGGAGCGTGCGTAAATAACGAGGAAAACCCTGTATTATGGCGAATTGGTGGCGGATTTTTCCGTTTTCTTCCGTTTCCATTGTTGGCATGGGCGGTGAGCTTTCCACAAGTGCGGTGAAATTTGCGGGATTTTTTAACAAATTCACATAGCCCGATAACACCGTCAAAATTGTCGGATCTTCTTTGGCGTTACTAAACTGATTCAACTCGTTGGCGAGGCGTTCCAAGCCTTTCACATCATTTTTCGCAAGTAAGTTTTCTGCTTTTTGATAAACCTTATCAGCGGTTCTGCCGCCATTTTTATACCATTCCTGCCAAAGCAGATTATCACCGGTGAGATCGCCATTGTTTAGCCAAAGCGTTTCAAAATCAGCCAAAATTTGCGTGATCCCCGCCTGTGTGTTTTGCTCCGATTTCGGTTTTTTCTGAATGAGCTGATATGCTTTGTTCAGCACCGCAATTTGTATCGCCAATGCCTGTGGTTTGATTTTTTGAGCGTAATCAGGCAGGGCATCGGCATTATTATTGTGAAGCAAGGTCAGGATATTTTGTGCTAAACGGGCGTGAAGAAAATGATTCGGTTGGGTTCTGAGATAATCCTCGATTTCTTGTTTTAACGCCATCACTTCCGCTGAAGGTGTGTTTTGTGTAACCGATTTGATTTGGGCGTCAAAGTACGCCGTCCAAGCATCGGTTTGTAGCGGATAACCGTCCAAAGAATGAATTAATGAGAGAAAAAGTGAGCGATTTTCAAAAACTCGCTGATTTCTCACCGCACTTTTCAGTAGATTTTCGAGCTGTAAAAACGTTGCCCGCTGTTCAAGGGTTTTTAATTCCTCGGCGTGCCGGCTTTTCTGCCATTTCATCTGTTCTTCAGCGAGGTTTACGGTTGGCGTGCTTGCTGTTTTATCCGCATTGGATGTTGCATAGCTCGGTTGAGAAAGTGCGGTCAAAATGACAAGAGAAATGAGAGAAAATTTTTTCATATTTTGGGTTTATCCACGTTTTCAAAATAGTGACAAAAAAGCGAATCCTTAGATCCGCTTTTTTCTTGAATAGTTCCCTTTAGTGCTTAGAATACTTTTTTAAAGGGTTTGACAATCACTTCACCATAAACGCCGGCTTCCACATAGGGATCTTGCGCCGCCCAGTTTTTGGCTTCTTCTAGGCTGGTAAATTGGGCGATCACAGTGGAACCGGTGAACCCAGCCTCACCGGGGTTTTCATCGTCAATTGCCGGATTGGGTCCTGCCGTCAGTAAGCGGTCTTCCGCTTGTAATTGTTTTAAACGCGCCAAATGTTGTTCACGAACGGCAAGGCGTTTTTCAAGGGTGCCGGGGATATCTTGGGCAAAAATAACGTAATACATGGTTTTCTCCTTTAAATGTTTTTAGTTTGTGAGTTTTCATATTCTTGAATAGAAGCGAGGGCTTTTTCCAATTCTTCGTTGCCTTCCCGTGGGATTGCACGGGATTTGCCATTGTTATCCACCGCCACAAAAGTGAACACCGCATCAGTGACACAATAGCGTTCTCCAATAGGTTCACTGGCGACTTTTTTCACCCAGACTTCCACTTTAATTTGAATGGAAGAACGCCCGATTTTTAGGCATTGACCATAACAGCACACCACATCGCCCACGGAAATCGGTTTGATAAAATTCATACTTTCCACCGCAACGGTAACGACCCGTCCATGCGCAATTTCTTTGGCTAAGATCGCCCCGCCCATATCCATTTGCGACATAATCCAGCCCCCGAAAATATCGCCGTTCGCATTGGTGTCGGACGGCATAGCAAGGGTGCGGAGCAAGAGTACACCTTTTGATTGGCGACCGTGTTTATCAATAAAATTTGAGGACATTAGTTCCCTCCGTCTTTAGGGTTATTTTGTTCATCTTTTGGCAAATATCGGTAAATATAAACGCCGGAAATTAGGGTGGCAATAAGCGTCATTGCGATTAAACCGAAAGATTTAAAATCAACCCATGCCGCTTCCGACATATTGCGGCTAATATAAATATTCACCAACATACAAATAATAAAGAAAACCGCCCAACCAAGGTTGAGTGTGTTCCACGCTTTTTCCGGCAGCTTAATTTCTTTACCCAGTAATTTTTTGATTAAAGGGGTTTTGAACTGGAATTGCGCTACGAGCAAGATAATGGCAAACAAGGCGTTTACAATCGTGACTTTCCACTGCAAATAACGCAATTCATTAAAATAAGCGGTTAAAAGCCCAAAAAAAACCACTGCGCCCGCCATCACTTTTTGTTGTTTTTCAACCGCGCCGTATTTCCATTTTAGGATCGCCATTTGTATGATGGTTGCAACCACTAAAACGATGGCTGCCTCACGCACGCCACCCAGTTTATAAGTGATAAAAAATAAAATAAGGGGAATAAATTCAAGGAGTTGTTTCATTTATTATTCCTTCATAAACAATGTGTAAAAACGATACGTCACCACCAGAATAAAAATATTAAGTGCGGCAGCGAAAATACTCAGCAAAACACTGAAAATAAGGTGATCGAAAATCATTGAGAGTTGAAAGATCAAAAGCGGTGTAACGAAATAGACCAGTAAGGCATAAATCAATAAAGCCGTTTTTTGATTTTTTCCCTGTAACCAAATTTTTCGTAGGCTTTGCCCAATGTTATCTTGCGTGGTTAAGTAGTGGGTGGTGGATAAATTTAAACGAATAAAAAATCCCATACCGAAGATCACCGCCACCAATGAAATAATGGACGGAGAAGTTTTGGTTAAAACTGCTGCGATCATTTCAACTATGCCAAGCAACATTGGGGCGATGATAATTAAATCCAGCATAATCACACCGAAAAATCGTGGGAGTGTGGCTTGAAAAGTTTGCCCCAAAGTGCGGTCATTTTGTCCGCTGATTTGATGGATTGTCATCAATCCCCAAGATGCTATAAAGGTTGTCACCAATTGGGTCATCAAAAATGAAAGGGCAATGCTTGGTGCGTTTTCTTCAACGAGTTGAGGTAAGGTATCTGTACTTATTGCCGAATTTGAAACCATTGAGGGGCTTAATAATACGCTGAGTACTTGCACCATAAACAGAATGAAAACAAATTGAAACATTGTTTTTTGTTGATTGCGGAAAAAATTCCAACTGTCTTGTAAAACTTGTGTAAAGTTAATCTTCATTTGATTTTCTCTTATCGAAAAATGGCGGTAATTATACCTTGTTTATGCGGTTGTGCCATTTATCTTATCTAAAAATTCCGCTTTTTGATATGGGGCAAATTTTGCTGTTTCGGGCTTTTGGGAAAAAGTGCGGTCATTTTGTATAAATAATTTTATTAATTTATAAAAACTTGAACTAGATCACAGAATTACTACTTAATATGGAGTATATTACGAACCGCAAATAGCCATAGTCTTTTTATGGTTATCATTCAAATATCAGACTTAAGGAGTTCAATATGAAAAAAACAGCACTTGCGTTAGGTTTAACTGCTGCGTTATTCACAGGTATGGCAAATGCTCACCAAGCAGGCGATGTGATTTTACGTGCCGGTGGTGTGTTTGTATCAGCAAATTCTGAATCTACCACTAAAACTAATACGCAGATTAATTTAGAAGTGGGTGATAATGCTCAATTAGGCTTAACCGGTACTTATATGTTCACTGACAATGTCGGTTTAGAGTTGTTAGCGGCAACTCCATTTTCACACAAAGTGAAAGCGAATGTGCCAGCGTTAGGAGCTGATCTTGGTAATGTAGTGAAAGTCAAACAATTACCGCCAAGTCTCTATTTACAATATTATTTCTTAGATAAAGATGCGGGTTCTCGTCCATATCTTGGTGTGGGTTTAAACTACACACGTTTCTTTAATGCTAAATCAATTGACCCGTTAATTACCGATGTTAATGTGAAAAAACATTCTTTTGCCCCGGTTGTGAATGCGGGTATCGATATTAAATTAACCGACAACTTATATTTGAATACCGCAATGTGGTACACCCGTATTAAAACGACTGCTAAATTTAAAGTTCCACAAGTAAGTGGAAACTATGAACACGAAGTCAAACTCAAACTTGATCCATTTGTGTTCTTCACAGGTTTGGCATATCGTTTCTAATTATAAATCGTCCTCTATTTAGCAAAAAAGCGATGAATGATTTCATCGCTTTTCTTTTACTCACAAGCATAACCTTGTTTTGATAGTGGTTTCCCATCTAAATAGGCAATACCTTCTTTGAGGGTTAAACGATCTTCTACAAACCATTTAATGACCATCGGGTAAATACGATATTCTTGCTCTCTCGTGCGTAATTCAATTTCTTCTACATTGTCATCAGGGAAAATCGGAACTTTGGCTTGTAAAATAATCGCACCGCCATCCACTTCTTCATTGACAAAATGGACTGTCGTACCATGTTCGCAATCACCTGCATCGAATGCACGCTGATAAGTGTTTAGCCCCGGGTATTTAGGTAATAATGACGGATGAATATTAATAATTTTCCCATTAAAACGTTGGATAAAATCTGGGGTTAAAATTTTCATATAGCCGGCAAGCACGATCAGATCAACCCCCGCACTTTCCAAATAATCCCCAATGTGGCGATCCATTTCTTGATTACTCGTGAAATTTTGACGTAAAAAAACACCCGTAGGAATGACCGCACTTTTCGCCCGTTCAAGCCCAAAAGCCTCTACTTTATTACTGACGACACAGGCTATTTGGGCGGTGATAAACCCTTTTTCGCAGGCATCGATGATCGCTTGGAGATTATTTCCTTGTCCTGAAATCAGGACGGCAATTTTTTTCATAAAGATCCTAAAAATAAAGAAAAGAAAGGCGAATTTTCATTCGCCTCAAAGAAAAGGGTGGGGCTATTGAATGACGACTTGTGCTTCGCCCTCTGCCGCTTGTTCAATATGCCCGATAAGCCAAGCGTTTTCGCCCGCCTGTTTTAACAATGCCAAAGCGGTTTCCACTTGATTTTGCGGAAGGGCAATCACCATCCCCACGCCGCAGTTGAAAGTGCGGTACATTTCGTAAGTGGAAATATTACCTTGTTCCTGTAACCATTTGAAAATAGGCTGCCACTGCCAACTTTTTTCATCAATCACCGCTTTAGTATTTTTCGGCAATACTCGTGGAATATTCTCCCAAAAGCCGCCACCGGTCAGGTGTGCGATGGCGTGAACATCCGTTTGTTTAATCAAAGATAAAACAGATTTCACATAAATTTTAGTTGGTGCAAGCACTTGTTCGCTTAGTGGTTTGCCGGCTAATTGCTCTGTTGCCGGATTAACACCGGAAACCTCAATCACTTTACGGATTAAAGAGTAACCGTTTGAATGAGGGCCACTTGAGCCTAGCGCAATTAAGGCATCGCCGCTACGAACCTGACTGCCGTCAATGATGTCGGCTTTCTCGACTACGCCGACACAAAAACCGGCTAAATCATAATCGCCTTCGTGATACATTCCCGGCATTTCAGCTGTTTCACCGCCAACTAAGGCACAGCCTGATTGCACACAACCCTCTGCAATGCCTTTCACCACACCGGCTGCTACATCGACCTCTAATTTTCCGGTGGCATAATAATCTAAGAAAAACAAGGGTTCGGCACCTTGTACGACTAAGTCATTGACGCACATTGCCACTAAATCGATGCCAATGGTGTCGTGTTTTTTCAAATCAATGGCTAAGCGTAATTTTGTTCCGACACCGTCAGTACCCGAAACCAAAATAGGCTCTTTATATTTGCTTGGAATGGCACATAATGCACCAAAGCCGCCCAAGCCCCCAATCACTTCAGGGCGTGTAGTGCGTTTAACGTGTGGTTTGATTTGTTCGACAAGTTCGTTACCGGCATTAATATCAACGCCGGCATCTTTGTAACTTAATGATGCTTTGCTCACAATGTTTTTCCCGTATTGATTAAATGAAAAAATCAGCGCGGATTGTATCAGCTTAGGCAAACGTTTGCGACAAAATTTTAAGACAAAAAAGACCGCACTTTTAAAAAAGTGCGGTTGTAATGAAGGGCGTTTTATCGGTTTGCTAATTCAAAAATCATCGCTTCGGCTTGGCAGCTGAACGTAAAACTTGCCTTTAATTGCACGCCATCTTCAACCGGCGATATTTCACTCACAATTTCACAAGGATCACTTTCTGTCTTACGTGCTTTTTCAGTGAGACGGTCGAGGGCTTGTTCCGCCTCTGCTTGGCTGGTATAAATTTGCTCAATATTAACAGTACGGTCAGAACCGTCAATAATAGCGCCCACATCCACACAGCTACAAGTCAATGATTCTTCTGCTTTGCATTTTACGGTCATATTTTGTCCTTATTTTGAAATGAAATTGGCGTTATTTTAGCACTTTTAAAAATCAGATGAAAACTCACCGCACTTTAAAGGGGAAAAAGAGAAACCCCTCACTGGTCGGAACTCTAGGAAAATCAACAAAATACATTTGCACGGTGGTAAATGGCGTTTTAGAATCTTGCGGATATTTTTATATAAATAACAAAAGGTTCCTAATGAAAAAATTTAACCATTCCTTACTTGCAGGTATTGTTTTACTCACAGCCGGTGGTGCAAACGCCGCCGCATTCCAGTTAGCGGAAGTTTCAACATCCGGTTTAGGTCGTGCTTATGCCGGTGAAGCCGCAATAGCGGATAATGCCTCTGTGGTCGCAACGAACCCGGCGTTGATGACTTTATTTAAACGCCCTGAAATTTCTATCGGTGCAATTCATATTGATCCTAAAATTGATGTCAATGGCGAAATTGGGGCTGTTTCAAGCTATCAAAAAAATATTGCACCGAACGAAAATATTCCAAGTGTTTATGCAGTGTACCCAATTAATGATCGCTTTAGCGTTGGTGGTGGTGTTAACGTAAACTATGGCTTATCAACAGGTTACAATGAACAATATGCATTTGGATTTGTTGGAGGGAAAACTGAGTTATCGGCAATTAACTTTAATGCAAGCGGTGCCTATAAAATTAATGATTATATTAGCTTTGGATTGGGGTTAAATGCGGTATATGCTAAAGCAAAAATTGAACGCCATGTAGGTGTTCTTCCCGATTTGTTAGTATCTAGAATTGCAACTAGAGAAGCGCAACGACTTGCTAAGTTAGCAGGTTTATCAGAACCAACACAGGCAATGATTGATGCGGTAAATCAGCGAATTAGACAAGGATTAAATACAGCCGCACCGAATCTAAAAGCAACAGATCGTTTAACCTATTTAAAAGGTGATGACTGGGGATATGGTTGGAATGCCGGTTTAGCCTTTAATATCAATGAAAATAATCGATTGGGCGTAGCTTATCGTTCTCAAGTTAAAATTAAATTTAAAGGCGATTTTAGTAATGATTTACCAACCACACTATTGGCAAACCAAACGATTGCAATGGCATTAGGACAAGCGAATATTGTTCCTACCGGCGGTCGCTCTATTGACGGTACTGTTGAATTAACCTTACCGGGTTTTTTAGAAGTTTCCGGTTATCACAAAATGACGGATAAGTTTGCTATGCACTATAGCTATAAATACACTCAGTGGAGCAAAGTAAAAGAATTACGTGCGATTGGGGAAGGAAGAACACTATTCCAAAAAGATGAAAACTTTCGTGATTCGAGCCGTATTGCTTTAGGTGCGACTTATGACATTAATGATCAATGGACGGTTCGTACCGGTATTGCTTACGATGAAAGTGCCGCAGATAGTGTCCATTCTATTTCGATTCCAGATACGGATCGTACTTGGTACAGCGTTGGTGCGACTTATCGCCCATCTGAAAATTGGTCTATTGATGCAGGTTATTCCTATTTGAAAGGTTCTAAAAAGACCTTCACAGAAAGCGGTGTAACATTTAACACTAAAGCAACAGCTAACCTTTACGGTTTAAATGTAAATTATCGTTTCTAATCAGTGAAAAATTCCGCATAATAAAGCGTACTTCGGTACGCTTTTTTTATATTAAAACGAGGCAAAAAATGACCGCACTTTACTACACCTATTATCCCTCTCCGGTGGGAAAATTATTGATTCTCTCCGATGGCGAACACATCACACACATTGATTTTGAAAAGGAACAATTTGCGCCGAATTCTAAATGGATTGCCGACAATAATTTGCCCGTTTTTCAAAAAGTGCGGTCGGCTTTTGATCGTTATTTTAACGGTGAGAAGGAGAACTTTTCGGCTATTCCCTTGAAAACGGAAGGGACGGCGTTCCAGCAAGCCATTTGGCAAGCTTTGCAACAAATCGGTTATGGCGAAACCTCAAGCTATGGCGAATTGGCGAAAATGATTAACAATCCGAAAGCGGTGCGCGCCGTGGGCGGTGCGGTGGGAAGCAATCCGATTAGTATTATCATTCCATGCCACCGTATTTTAGGCAAAGATAACACCCTCACCGGTTTTGGTGGCGGCTTGGCGGCAAAACGTTTTTTACTCCAATTAGAAAACATTTCTTATATTGATAAAGGAACCGAAGACACAAAACCCCGTTTTTTTAAGAAATATCACCAATGATCCCACAAACATTAACGCAACTTCTTGAGCGTGCGCAATCCATCGCCGGTTTAACCTTTGATGAGCTTGCCGATGAGATTGGCATTCCCGTTCCCCCTAATTTAAAACGGGATAAAGGCTGGGTAGGGATGCTTTTAGAAACTGCACTTGGTGCAACGGCAGGCAGCAAGGCCGAACAGGATTTTGCCCATCTTGGCGTGGAGCTGAAAACCTTGCCCATCAATGAACAAGGCTTGCCCTTGGAAACCACTTTTGTCAGCCTTGCGCCCTTGATACAAAATTCCGGTGTGCAATGGGAGAATTCTCACGTTCGTCATAAATTATCTTGTGTGCTTTGGATCCCCGTTGAAGGTAGCCGACATATTGCATTGCGTGAACGCCATATTGGTGCGCCGATTTTATGGCAACCAAGTCCGGAACAAGAACGCCAATTAAAACAAGATTGGGAAGAGTTGATGGAATATATCACCCTTGGCAAATTGAATGAAATCACCGCCAGAATCGGTGAAGTGATGCAGTTACGGCCTAAAGGTGCAAATAGTCAAGCCGTCACAAAAGGTATCGGAAAAAATGGCGAAGTGGTGGATACCTTACCGTTAGGGTTTTATTTGAGGAAGGAGTTTACAGCAGGGATTTTAAGGGATTTTTTAGGTTATTAGGGTTGACCTAGCGACCGGCTTTCTTTTACTCGTGTAAAAGAAAGTCGGTAAAGAAAACACACCCCAGTTAAATCGCTGTTATTCGCAATTCAGCATAGCTGACTTGCTCACCCCTTCGGGGCTGTCGACAAAGCCTACATTCAAAATCCGTTGGATTTTGTCTTATTTTTTTAATGCTAAATTTGTAAACTCGCTACGCTCAAACAGTACAAATTTAGCTAAAAATGCCAAGTCGCAAAGGCGATTTATATGGGGTCCCGAATTTATTGTCGCATTATTTAAAATGCGGTTGGTTTTAGAAAAGTTTTAAAAATATTAAATTTTTAACCGCACTTCATTCGTAGAAAAAATAGGTTCCTTTCTCTTTGCATGAGCAAAAAAAGTTGGCACCCATCGGTGAAACCCGATATGAATATTCCAAAAAGAAAAAGGTTTCCACCACAGAAACCTTTTTTTCAATATCAATTTTATTTCAGTTTCTTATGCCACCTGAGTAAAAAAGTCTTTCAGCCCGATTAACACGTTATTCACCGCCACCGTTGCCAAAATTAATCCCATCACACGGCTGATAATTGCGGCACCGGAGTTTCCGATAAAATGCTGAATTCGGTTAGCCGCAAGCAATAAAATGTAAGTAATGAATAATACTGCGAACATAATTCCTGCGGTGATAAATTGCTCGGTAAAATTAAAACGGTGATTGTCTGTTAAAAGCACAATTGCCATCATCGCACCCGGTGAAGCAATGGATGGAACTGCAAGAGGGTAAACGGCAATTTCCGTCATATTGGCTCTCATTTTAATTTCTTGTTCCGGTTTACTTTCACCAAAAATCATGGTTAATGCAAAGAGGAAAAGCACCAACCCTCCTGCGATTTGGAAAGCAGGGAGGGGAACTTGCATGGCTTCAAAAAGAATTTGTCCGCCCACCAAAAAGAAAAGGAGAATACCGGCAGAAATAATGACGGCATTGCGTGCAATTTTTCGGCGTTCTTCAAGGGAAAAACCGATGGTTTTAGAAAGATAAACGGGAATCGAGCCAATGGGGTCAATGACAGCCCAAAGTACAACAAACTGAACAATCAAAGAATCAAACATTTATTTTCCTTTATGTCATAAAAATATAAGCCCGAGCTATTCTATCAGATAAAAATCATAAAGTGCGGTAAGTTTTGGCTATTTTTCAGAATGTTCCCAAACCTTGAAAAAACCGACCGCACTTTGTAATTCTTTACCGTAAAAAATAAGCGGAATTCGGTTCCGCTGCCAAGGGGGAACGCCCAATACTTGCCAAATTTTTTTGATTTCCTCTCTTGGGCGTTTGGGGTGGTGTTTAATTTTGCCCGAATAGCCGAAGCGGATTTGAATCGGTAAATTGGTGGGCGGTAATTCAACAGAATATGATTGCCAAGAAAAAACAAAGCACTGTGGGGTTCGTTTTAAATAAAGTTCGCCCAGATTGTCGGGAAGAAGAATATGGTTATCCCGCATTTCAAGACAAACATTGGTCAAGTCTGCAAAATCAGGCGTGAGATACAACGTTGATTGATAGCGACGGACGATCTGTTCTCCTAAATGAAACTGAGCCTTTGCCTCTTTTTTTGCCAAAATGACATCATTTATCAATTGTTCGAGCCGGCGTTTAGTTGGCATTTCCCATTGATGTTGAGAGAGCCACATTCGCAAAAGTGCGGTCTGTTTTGCCGGAGAATATTGCCTGAAATGATGCAACTGAAATTCCGTTGGCGTTTGGCAATGTTCAAGGAAAGTGTCTTGCAAAAGTTCGTCAATCAGCTGTTGCTGTTCAAAACAATGTTGCGCAGAACGTTGAACGGCGCGATCAAAATGTGCCCAACGCTCACGGAGTTTTGGCAGAACTTCATTGCGTAAAAAATTGCGTTCATAACGGTTATCATCGTTACTTTCATCATAAATCCAAGTTAAATTCTCAGTGCGGGCGTAGCTTTCCAGCTGTTCTCGTGTAAAAGAAAGCAATGGACGAAAAACTTTCATACCGAATAATTCACTTTGGGTTTGCATTGCCCCCAGTCCTTGTAGACCGCTACCCCGTTTTAGTGTGAGAAAAAAGGTTTCCGTTTGATCGTTTAAATGATGCGCGGTGGCGAGGATTTCATTAGCTTGAATATGTCGTTGAATAGCGTGATAACGTGCCTCACGTGCTCCTGCTTCAACACCGTTGCCGATTTCAACTTTTACCTTTTCAATGATGAACGGAATATTAAATTGAGCGCATAAAGATTGGCAATGTTCGCCCCAACTATCGGCATTGGGACTTAAGCCATGGTGAATATGAATGGCGCGAAGATGAAAGTGCGGTTGATTTTGACGGTGTTTTGCAAATAAAGTGAGAAGGACTGTGGAATCCAAACCGCCGCTCAAGGCGATCAGATAGTGTTGAGCGGTGGTTTGTTTAAGTTGTTGTTCAAAAGCCGAAAATAAATCCATTAGGCAATTTTTTCTGCTTTGTATTGAGCGGTCGGATTGAGAATTTCAAAGCGTGCCGCAATGGTTTGTAACTCGTAAGAATTGAGTTCAAAGGTGGTTTTCATTACGCCCGCCACTTCATTATTCATTGCTTCAAAGGCTTCCACATCGGATTTTCCATTGAGTAAATTCGCTAAGAATGTACCGGCAATTAAATCACCCACGCCTACCGGTTCAAAGTTGAATTGATAAAGCGGACGGCTTAAATGCCAAATGCCTTCCGGTGTTGCCATAATGATTTCAAAGGTGTCCGGATCATTGATTTTCCCTACCTTACCTAAATGTTTCACGAGGACTTTTTTTACCCCTTTGTCCAGCAAAGCACGCGCGGCTTTTAATACATCCTCAAAAGAATTGATATGGAACTCGCTGAGTTGACGCAGTTCGTTCATATTTGGCGTCATAATATCCGCTACAGGAATAGCTTTCTCAATCAGGGCTTCGCGAACGCCATTTGCCACCACACAAATTTTTTCCGGATTTGGCATCACGGGGTCGCATAAATAAAGGGCATTTGGATTATGCTTTTTGATTTGTTCTAGGGCGTAAAGGATTTGATCCACTTGTTCTGCCGAGCCTAAATAACCGGAAAGCAAGGCATCACATTCTTGTAATTTTTCAATGTTTTCTAATCCGGTAACGATTTCTCGGATTTGCTCTTGCGGAATCACCATACCCGTCCATTTGCCGTATTGTGTGTGGTTGGAAAATTGCACGGTATTGAGCGCCCATACATCCACTCCTAATAATTGCATTGGAAAGGTGGCGGATTTATTTCCGGCAAAGCCATAGACAACGTGGGATTGGATGGAAAGTACGTTTTTCATTTTTGTCTCCTTTTTAATATATTGAAATTATTTGTTTTTTATGACGGGCACGGGCAATGTGTCCCTATGTATCGTTGAAGTGTCCGTTGTGTATATTCCACTGAAAAAGAGCGGTAAAAATGACCGCTCAACAATAACCATAAGACATTAAACGTTCATAGCGGCGGTTTAATAATGCTTCTTGGTTTAATTCGTCAAGTTCGGCTAAATCTTCAGTGAGGCGTTTTTTCAAATTCTCTGCCATTAGTGCATAATCACGGTGTGCGCCACCGAGTGGCTCCGGCACGATATTATCAATTAAATTGAGCTCTTTTAAACGTGCTGCGGTTAACCCCATCACTTCAGCAGCCGTGGAGGCTTTGTCTGCACTTTTCCACAAGATAGAAGCACAACCTTCAGGGGAAATCACAGAATAGGTGGAATATTGCAACATATTCACTTTATCGCCCACCCCGATGGCTAATGCACCGCCTGAGCCGCCTTCCCCGATAACCGTACAAATAACCGGAACAGATAATTGTGACATTTCGCGCAAATTACGGGCAATGGCTTCTGCTTGTCCCCGTTCTTCTGCACCAATGCCCGGATAGGCACCCGGGGTATCGATAAAGGTGATAATTGGCAGCTTAAAACGCTCTGCCATTTCCATTAAACGTAAAGCTTTACGATAGCCTTCCGGTGCGGGCATACCAAAGTTACGTTTCACTTTGTCTTTCACACTGCGACCTTTTTGGTGACCAATCACCATGACAGGGCGCCCATCCAAACGGGCTAATCCGCCCACAATAGCTTTGTCATCGGCAAAGGCACGATCGCCGGCAAGCTCTTCAAATTCGGTAAAAATGTGTTCAATATAATCAAGGGTATAGGGACGATTTGGGTGACGTGCCATTCGTGAAACTTGCCAGGCATCGAGATTGGCGAAGGTTTTTTTGGTTAATTCATCACTTTTCTTTTGTAAGCGGGTAATTTCATCGGTTAAATCCACTTTATCGTCAGAAGCGGTGCGTAATGCTTCGATTTTTGCTTCCAGCTCTGCAATCGGTAATTCAAAATCTAAATATTCTTGGGTCATTTTCTTATCCTAAAAACACCGTAAAAATCCACCGCACTTTATCAAGAATTAACAGGCGGCGCAAATAGTTTTCACTGGTTGGGGGAGCTTACAATGCCGTTCTTTTTAATAGGGACAACATAAATAAAAATGCTGAGCAAATGACGACTGAAGGGCCTACCGCTGTATCATAAAACGCAGAAAGCGTAAGCCCTCCCACCACCGAGAGGATACTGATAACCACGGCAAAGCCCACCATTGCCTCCGGTGTTTTCGCAAAACGACGGGCAGCGGCTGCGGGAATAATAAGCAAAGAGGTGATGATTAATGCCCCGACAAATTTCATGCTCAATGCAATGGTTAAGGCCGTTAAAATCATCACAATAAAGCGCATTTTTTTAATGTTAATGCCCTCTACTTGGGCAAGTTCCGGTGAGACGGTGGTGGAAAGCAGATCTTGCCAAAAATACAATAAGGTTGAGAGAACTACGATAACGCCAATGCCGATATACAGTAAATCCATGTAATTGATGGCCAGTAAATCGCCAAAGAGATAGTTCATTAAATCCACCCGCACATTTTTGAGCAAGCCCACGGTTACAACGCCAAGAGACAAACAACTGTGTGCGATAATACCTAATAGCGTATCAATGGAAAAAGAGGTGTTGTTTTCTAACCAAACCATTAAAAGCGCAATAATTAAAGTCAGCACGACAATGGCCAAGTAAGGATTGACTTGAAGAAAAAGACCTAACGCCACACCAAGTAAGGCAGAGTGGGAAAGGGTATCGCCAAAATAGGCCATTTTACGCCATACCACAAAAACCCCAAGAGGGGCGGTAATCAACGATAACAATATCCCGCTTAACAAGGCGGGAAAAAGAATTTCAAACATGCATTATCCTTAATTTTGGCAATGGGTTGATGAACCATTACAGTCGCACACATCGCCATGCAAGTTATGGTGATGATTGTGATGATGGGTGTAAAAGCCCACATTTTGAGAAAGCTGATTCCCCCAAAGACGAATAAAAGTGGGATCGTTTGAGAGGGTTTCCGGTGTGCCGGCACAACAAATGTGTTGGTTAATGCAAAGTACTTCGTGGCTGTCTGCCATCACAATATGCAAATCATGAGAAACCATCAACACGGCACAATTGAGTTGTTGTTGTGTTTGGCGGATAAGCTGATACAGTTCCGCTTGCCCGGAAATATCCACACCTTGGGTTGGCTCGTCTAACACCAATAAATTAGGTCGGTTTAAAATCGCTCGGGCTAAGAGCACCCGTTGCATTTCACCACCGGAGAGTTTTTGCATAGTATTGTGGCGTAAATGTGTAATAGACAGCTGCTCAAGTGCGGTTGAAATTTCTTGTTTTTTTACCCCTTTTTTTAAAGCGAGAAAACGCGCTACGGTAAGCGGTAAACTGTGATCTAAATGAATTTTTTGCGGCACATAGCCAATGCGTACATCGTTGCCGTAAATCACTTCACCGGAAGTGGGCGCTTGTAATTTAAGTAAGGTTTTTAACAGGGTTGATTTTCCGCCACCGTTAGGCCCGACAATGGTGATAATCGAGTTGGGGTAAAGGGTTAAATTGATATTGTTTAACGCGGTTTTTTGTTCAAACACCACATTAATATTTTTAAGTTCAATTAATGGTGAGTTTGGATCGCGTTGAATGGAATGGATTTGCATAATGCCGTCAGTGTCAAATTTGGTGGCTAACCTTAGCGTATTTTAGGGTATTTCTCAAGATATTCTGTTTTATGACGAATATTTAGACATCCTTTTTATCGCTTTTAAGGTAGAATGAACCTCTTTTATAATTTGTAGTCTGAAAAGCGACATTATTTTCATTTAGGTAGCCTGTTTTGCAACACGTTAAATTAGCCAGAGACAGAAGAAAAAAGAAATCCCGTATCAAAGCGGTGATTTTTTTTATTTCATTGGCGCTAATTTTTAGCGGCATTATGCTGGGCTTAAAAGATAACGCGGAATTAGCTCCCTCAGTCCAAAGTGATCTGGAACCTGAAATGGTTGATGATGTGCAATATCAATCCCTTATACCGGAAGAAACGGTCAATCACACCACTTCACCTCAACACACCGAGGAAGACGCCACCTCTTATGATGACGAATTGCAAGCCCAAGATGATGAAGTGGAAGAAGTGAAACCGGAGTTTGATGAGATTGATGCGCTCCCTCAAGATGCGCAAGATGCCTTAACCAGTTTGCTTGATGCGGCCGATGAGGCATTGCGGATCACCGACCAATTTAGCCATACTGTAGTACGGGGTGACAAATTAAGTGATGTATTAGGTCTTTCAGGGTTGGATGATGAAACGGCAAACGCACTTATTGCGGCTTATCCTGAGTTAAAAAATCTGCGTGCGGGGCAGCAATTCTACTGGATTTTAGATAAAAACGACCAACTGGAATACTTAAATTGGCTGGTTTCCGAAAAAGAAGAACGCATTTATGAGCGTGTGGCAGAAGGCAAATTTAAACGTCAAATTCTCGAAAAACAAAGTGTTTGGAAAAAAGAAGTCTTGAAAGGTCAAGTAAAGGGTTCATTTTCGGCAAGTTTGCGTGCATTGGGGCTAGATTCTCGTCAGATCTCGCAATTAAGCTCCGCATTACAATGGCAAGTGAGTTTACAAAAACTCAAAAAAGATACGCAGTTTGCGGTGCTGGTTTCACGGGAATATTTAGGGGATAAACTCACCGGTCAAGGTAATGTTGAGGGGATTCATATTATCGCTAACGGCAAGAGTTATTATGCCATTCAAGCCTCAAATGGTCGTTATTATAACCAACAAGGCGAAACCCTAGGAAAAGGTTTTGCACGTTATCCGTTGCAGCGTCAGGCTCGAATTTCTTCGCCATTTAATCCAAGCCGCCGTCACCCGGTGACAGGTCGGGTTCGTCCCCATAAAGGTGTGGATTTCTCTGTCCCAACAGGTACACCTGTCATCGCACCGGCAGATGGATTGGTGGAAAAAGTGGCCTACCAAGCCGGGGGGGCAGGGCGTTATGTGGTGTTACGCCATGGTCGTGAATATCAAACGGTTTATATGCATTTAAGCCGTCCGTTGGTGCGGGCAGGGCAAACGGTGAAAAAAGGGGAGCGTATCGCCCTTTCTGGCAACACCGGCATTTCAACAGGCCCTCATTTGCATTATGAATTCCATATCAATGGCCGCCCGGTCAACCCGCTAACCGTAAAACTGCCGGGAGGTAGCAGCGGTATGGCAACAGCAGAGCGTAAACAATTCCTAGTCCGTGCAAAAGAAGCGATACGGATGTTAAAACTGTAATACACAAAAAGTGCGGCGATTTTGACCGCGCTTTTTGCGTTTTTACTTTCCCAAAAATCTTCGTTTAGGCGATCTTCAAATCAGAAAAGTTTTATGTTTTAAAGCCCATCTTTATCCAGCCTTTTTGATATGGTATCCTTTTGCAGTTAAGAATTATTATCATTGATTTATGGTTAAGCAACGTTATCTGATTTTTCTTATTTTCGTATTTTCGTGTATTTCGCTTTTTCTTGGAGTAAGCACGGTTAATTTGCAAGGGCTGTTTAATTTTGAGGGAAATCAATGGCAAATTTTTTTGATAAGCCGCCTGCCGCGTTTAGTGAGTGTTTTGATTGCCGGGGCTTCTTTGAGTGTTTGTGGTCTGGTGATGCAACAATTAAGTCGGAATCACTTTGTTTCACCTACCACCGCCGGCACGATGGATAGTGCACGCCTTGGTATTTTAATCGCGATGCTGTTTTTTCCCTCCGCCTCTATGTTATTGAAAATTAGTATTGCAGTAGTCGTGTCTTTTTTGGGTACGCTGCTTTTTATGACGATTCTTGCCCATGTAAAATTCAAAGATATGATTTTTGTTCCTCTGGTGGGGATTATGTTTGGCAATATTATTAGTGCCATCACCGCTTTTATCGCCTATCAACAGGATTTATTGCAAAACCTCTCAGGATGGTTACAAGGGGATTTTTCATTGGTGATGGCAGGAAGGTATGAGTTGCTTTATTTCAGTATTCTGATGATCGCCATTATTTATCTGTTTGCCAATCGTTTTGCTATTGTGGGGATGGGGAAGGATTTTTCGGTCAATTTAGGCCTAAATTACCATCAAGTTTTATACCTTGGTTTATTGCTTGTGGCGGTGGTATCTTCCGTTGTTATCGTTTCTGTGGGTGTCATTCCTTTTCTCGGTCTGATAATTCCGAATATTGTGCGGCTTTATTTGGGGGATAATCTCAAAAAAGCCCTTTCCCATACGGCGTTATTGGGTGCGGTTTTTGTTTTGTTCTGTGATATTTTGGGGAGAAGTGTGATTTACCCTTATGAAATTTCGATTAATGCGGTTGTCGGTGTGTTTGGCAGTGGTATTTTCTTATTTTTATTATTGAAACGGTATCGCAATGGCTAAAAAATCTTTGTCTCAATTTCTTTTACTTACGATTTTAGTCTTTATTTCGACCGCACTTTATTTGGGATATGCCCTACCAAGCCGTTGGCAATATGCACTGGAACATCGTAGTTTATCGCTGTTGGCGATGGTGATAACCGGTGTAGCGATTGCTCTTGCCACAATGATTTTCCAAGTTATTGTAAATAATCGCATTCTTACCCCGAGCCTTTTAGGACTGGATTCGCTGTACTTGCTAATTCAAACGGGCATTATTTTCCTGTTTGCTTCAAGCACCTTATTATCAATGGATTCCATCGCCTTATTTGTAATCTGTACGGTGGCAATGATGTTATTTTCCCTTTTGCTTTATCATTTTTTATTTAAAAAAGAATCGCAGGGTATTTTCTTTTTGCTTCTCGTGGGGATTATATTCGGCACGTTTTTTAGCAGTTTAACTACTTTTATGGAAGTGCTTATTGACCCTAATGAATTTCAAATTGCACAGGATATCGGTTTTGCCAGTTTTAATCGAATTAATACTCATATTTTGTGGATTGCCCTGATTGTTTTAAGCGGAACGGTTTTATTCAGCCTACGTTATTGGCGTTATTTTGATGTGTTGGCATTGGGGCGTGAACACGCCATTAACCTCGGTGTCGAGCATCATAAGATGATAAAAAAATTGTTGATTATCGTAGCAGTTTTAATTTCGGTCTCCACCGCACTTGTGGGTCCGCTCACTTTTCTCGGGCTTTTAGTCATGAATTTGACCTTTGAATTTATACGTGACTACCGCCATAAAATATTAATTCCTGCCGCAATGTTAATTTCCGTGATAACGCTGGTGTTAGGTCAATTTTTAGTGACGCAAATTTTCACTTTCCGTACCACATTGAGCATCATCATTAATTTTGTGGGCGGGATCTATTTTATTTACCTTTTATTAAAAACGAATCGTCAATAGGACATAGCACGAGATGGCAATCGAAATTAAACATATCAGTAAAAGTTACCATGGTAAAAAAGTGGTGGATGATGTTTCACTCAGAATTCCGAAAGGCAAAATCACCTCTTTTATCGGGCCAAATGGTGCAGGGAAAAGCACGGTATTATCCATTATCAGCCGTTTACTTTCTGCCGATAGCGGCGAGGTGTATTTAAACAATGAATTATTGAATGGTAAAAAAAGTAGCGATATCGCCAAAGAACTCGCTATTTTAAAGCAAACCAATAATATCAATTTGCGTTTGACCATTGAGGAATTGGTGGCATTCGGGCGCTTTCCCTATTCCAAAGGAAACTTAACGGAAAATGACCGCACTTTTATTGACAATGCCATTGCCTATATGGATTTAGAGGCGATTCGCCACCAATATATCGACAGCTTAAGCGGTGGACAACGCCAGCGTGCGTATATCGCGATGGTGTTGGCACAGGATACGGATTGTATTTTGCTTGATGAACCGCTGAATAATCTGGATATGAAACATTCCGTGCAAATTATGCAGGTGCTGCGTAAATTAGCGGATGAATTGAATAAAACTATCGTGATCGTGATTCACGATATTAATTTTGCCTCCTGCTATTCGGACTATATTATCGCGATGAAAAACGGACGTTTGGTTCAACAAGGCGATGTAAACCATATTATGCAATCTTCCGTTTTACAGGAAATTTATAATATGACGATTCCGATTCAAGAAATTAATCAACGTAAAATTGCCGTTTATTTTAGACATAACTAGGAGTTCTCTATGAAAAAAACATTTTTTGCTTTAACTTTCTCTTTTTTAACCTTGCTGGGCGGTGCAGCCAAGGCCGCCGATATTCAGGTGGAAAATTTTGCCGGCAAGCAAACAGTGCCGCAAAATCCACAAAAGGTTGTTGTACTTGATTTTGGTGCGGCAGATACCATTCGTGCTTTAGGGGCAACGGATAAAATTATAGGGTTTCCACAAAGTGGTAAAATTCCGCACTATCTTTCCGAATTTGCCGATAAAAAATTTAGAAATGTGGGGGATTTGAAAGAGCAATCCCTTGAGCAAATTAATGAGATTGCACCGGATTTGATTATTGCCTCAAAACGTCAGGAAAAAATGTTGGATAAATTCAAAGAAATCGCTCCGGTTTTTTTCATTGATAATGACTATAAAAACTACTATGGCAGTTTTCAGCAAAATGTAACCGCACTAGGCAAGATTTTTGATAAAGAAGAGTTGGCGAAAGAAAAACTCGCTGCCCTAGACAATGTGGTGAGCCAAGTGGCAAAAGAGGCTCAGCATAAAACGGCGTTATTGGTGCTGGTAAATGAAAGTAAAATGAGTGCCTTTGGTGACGGTTCGCGTTATGGTATGGTATATCAAAAATATGGGTTTCAACCGATTGATCCCAATATTAAATCTTCCACTCATGGTCAAAGTGTCGGATTTGAGTATATTTTAGAGAAGAATCCGGATTTCTTACTGGTGGTGGATCGCACTGCAGCAATCACAGAAAAAGCCAATAATGCACAAAAGGTGTTGGATAACGACATCATCAAACAAACCAAAGCCTATAAAGACGGGAATATTGTCTATTTGGATGCAGCGAATTGGTATCTTGCCTTTGGCGGTTTAGAATCTATGGAAATCATTTCGCAAGAATTGAATAATGCCGTGCGGAAATAAATTTTCCCCCTTTCCTCTAATTGTTTCTACGCCCCTTTCCTCTCGCCCCTTTTCTTGGGGCGTTTATTCACCTGTAAAATAATCTTTACAGCATTTTGTAAACCTTTTATGATAGGGAACATTTCAATTCTCTTTGAATCTTCAAAATGACTTTTACATTTGATCCCCAACACCCCTTCTGTTGTTTTATTACCCGCAGTGAAACCATGAAAAGTGCGGTAGAAAATGCCAAACGTTTTGCCATGTTTGATGTGCCTTTATTGATCCAAGGTGAAACAGGAACGGGAAAAGATTTATTGGCAAAAGCCTGCCATTTTCAAAGTTTACGCCGAGATAAAAAATTTATTGCGGTCAACTGTGCAGGTTTGCCTGATGAAGATGCCGAAAGTGAAATGTTTGGGCGAAAAGTGGGGGAAAGTGAAACCATCGGTTTTTTTGAATATGCCAATGAAGGCACAGTATTGTTGGATGGTATCGCTGAATTATCACTTAATCTTCAAGCAAAATTGCTGCGTTTTCTGACAGATGGTTCATTCCGCCGAGTGGGCGAAGAGAAAGAGCATTATGCCAATGTACGGGTGATCTGTACCTCACAAGTGCCGCTTAATCGGTTGGTTGAGCAGGGCAAGGTGAGAGCAGATTTATTTCATCGCCTCAATGTATTGACGATTAATGTGCCGCCATTGCGTGAACGGCTTGAGGATATTCCTTCTCTTGTACAAGGTTTTTTGCAAGAAATTAGCGATCAACTCAATATTCCACTGCCAACCTTTGAGCCTGATTTTCTCACTTATTTAGCCCAATATGATTGGCAGGGCAATGTCCGAGAGCTTTATAATACGCTCTATCGAGCCTGTTCATTATCAGAAAAAAATTATTTAACGATTGCCAGTTTAGATTTGACAATGCCACAAAGTGCGGTCATTTCTATCAATGAATTTGAACATCAAACCCTCGAAGAGATTATCGGGCAATACGAAGAAAAAGTGCTGCGTGCCTTTTATAAAGAGTTCCCCAGCACAAGAAAACTGGCACAACGTTTGGGCATTTCCCATACCGCCATTGCCAATAAATTAAAGCAGTATGGGATTGGTAAATAACAGTAAGCGTTAGTGAAACAGTTTATCCCAAAATTGCTTGATAAACGTCCTTTCCGTTATTAATTCATCATTGGACACGACGGCATTTTTACCGAGCAAATTGAGGTGATGAATGTTATTGCGTAAATCCACATAGCATTGTTTGAGTTGGGTGGCATCCGATTGATGAATAATGCCCGCTTTCGCCATAGATTCAAAAATTCTCACATTGTCCGACCATCTGGTTAATGCGGGGTTTTGTGGGGCATAAGCCAACATTAAATATTGGGCAATAAATTCAATATCCGTAATGCCGCCACGATCGGTTTTAATGTTAAATTCATTGTCTTGAGAATGGGATAAATGGGTAAACATTTTCTCACGCATGGCTGACACTTCTTGTCTTAGCGTTGCACCGTCCCTTGGGGTGGAAAGAACCCGCTGACGAATGGCTTCAAATTTTTCCCGCAATGAGGCTTCACCAAAAACCGGGCGAGCCCGTACCAAGGCTTGTTTTTCCCAAGTCCAAGCTTCATTCAATTGATAATTTTCAAAGGCGGAGAGGGAACACCCCAGTAAACCGGCTTCACCGGAGGGGCGTAATCGCATATCAATGTCATAAAGTACCCCCGCACTGGTATTTAAGCTAAAAATGCTCACGATTTTTTGGGCAAGTTTGAGGTAAAACTGATTGTTATCGATGATTTTTTTCCCACCTACCGTTTGACCTTCCACTGCTTCATAAAGAAAAACCAAATCGAGATCGGATTTGTAACCCAATTCGATCCCCCCGAGCTTTCCATAGCCCACCACCAAGAAGTTTTTTTCACCATGTTGTAAATGTTGAGGCACACCAAAGCGGTCAGAAACCTGTTTCCATGCCAAATTCACCACGGATTGAATGATGGCTTCTGCCAAATAGGTGAGATGATCGCTGACTTTCATCACCGGCAATGCGCCTAAAATATCCGCAGCAGCCACCCTCAACAACGTGGCTTGTTTAAATTGGCGTAAGGCATTGATAAATTGCTCTTCATCATCTTGGGGTAAGCGCAATAAATATTGTTGAAGTTCATCAGCATATTGGGTGAAGGGGAGAGGATGACGCAAACTTTCCGTGTTAAGAAGCTCATCAAGCAAAATCGGATGCTGGGCAAGTTGATCAGCAATCAGCTGAGATTGGGCACTCAGTTTGATCACTTGACGTAAGGCCTGAGGATTTTCAAGTAACAGCTCTAAATAGGTGGTACGACTGGAAATTTTCTCAATGAGATGCAAAATTCGTGGTAATAAAGTGCGGTAGTTTTCTTGTTTAAAAATCAGTGAAAACACCGTTGGCATTAATTGTGCCAGCACTTCCCGCCCACGGCTTCCAATCACTCGGCGATGTAAATTTTCCTTAAATTGCCCAAGCTTGTTTAATATCTCATCAATATCTTCAGGCAGGATGTCGGTTTCTTGTAGCATTTGCGCTATGTCATCAAAATCTGCCTCTAAAAAGTCCAGCCATTGGTTTTCTTTTTCCCTGTTTTCCTCTGTTTCTTCACCAATAAGTTGATTGAACACCGCGCGCACTTTTTCCTGCATCTGTTGTAAAGTGCGGTGAAAATCTTGCCAGTTTTCTATTATATAGTGGCGTTCAATCTGCTGATTTTGCTCATCTAAACAAGTGAAATGCCGACAGGCCTCAATTAATCGCCATTGGTCTATGTCATGGGTGGGCAAGGTTTGGGTTTGTTGATCATTGATGGCTTGTAGAATATTTTCGACCCGGCGTAAGAAAAGATAACTTTCCCGCAAATGCTGATATTGCGTTGGGGTAATAAGCCCCAATTGGGTTATTTTAGGCAGAATATGAAGCAAACTCTGCTGTTGTAAGGCAATTTCCCGTCCCCCACGAATTAATTGAAAAACTTGGGCGATAAATTCCACTTCACGGATCCCACCTGCCCCCAGTTTGATATTTTCTTTCAGCCCACGGCGGCGAACTTCTCGTTCAATTTTTCCTTTCATCTCCCGCAATGATTGAATCACGCTGAAATCAATGTAGCGGCGGTAAACAAAAGGCCGGAGCATTTTTTCCAAATAGGTGATATTCGGATCATCACTTTGTGCGCCCAAAATACGCCCTTTAATCATGGCATAGCGTTCCCAATCCCGTCCTTGGTCTTGATAATATTGCTCCATGGCGGCAAAACTTAGGGCTAACGCCCCGTTTTCACCAAAAGGGCGTAGGCGCATATCCACACGATAAACAAACCCATCTACGGTGAAATCATCTAAGGCACTGATTAAGCGTTGCCCTAGGCGTGTGAAAAATTTGGCGTCATCTACCGGTTTTCTTGCCCGGCTTCCTTCGATATTCGTTTCTCCCTGAGTGGGATAAGTAAAGATCAAATCAATATCGGAAGAAAAATTAAGCTCAAATCCACCGAGTTTTCCCATGCCCAAAATATAAAGTGGTTGGGCTTTGCCTTGTTCGTCCAATGGTGTGCCCATTTCCTCACAGGCTTGGCGATAAAGCCAATCCCGAGCAGCAATAATAAGGCTTTCAGCCAACTGTGAAAGACGGATAAAAATCTCTTCAACCGTGGCAAGGTTGAGGCTTTGGCAAAAACTGAGTTTTGCCATTTCTATATTGCGGAAAATGCGTAAGGTCTTATAAAACGCCGCTTCATCGGAAATATTTGCCAGTTGATTGTTCAAACGTGCCGAATATTGTTCGCACGCTGCAAAAGTTGGGCTTTTTTCCCACCATTGTGCCAATAAGTGCGGTTGTTTTTGCAAGACTTTTTCCACAAACTCCGACATCGCCACCGCATAGCCTAATCGCCCGATTGGGTGGCTTTTTTCTTGTTGATATTGCTGAATGTGTTGGGTGATGACATGGATATCCGTTTCAGGAAAAGATTGGCACAAAATCGAACCAAGTGCGGTAAGTTTTTGTTCTATAAGCGAGGAAAGTGCGGTCATTTTTGCTAACTCTTTATCTGTGCTTCGATTTGGCGTAACACCGTTTCTTTGGCTTGGGTAGGATTGAGACTATCTAACCATTGAACCGGTGTTTTCCAGCCCCGTAACCAAGTGATTTGGCGTTTGGCGAGTTGGCGGGTGGCGCAAATACCACGAAATACCATTTCATCGTGCTCATATTTGCCTTGCAAATAGTCCCACATTTGGCGATAGCCCACGCAGCGGATAGAAGGTAAATCCGCTGTGAGATCGCCTCGTGCATAGAGTTTTTCCACTTCTTGTTGAAAACCCAATTCAATCATTTTATGAAAACGTTGTTCTATTCGATTATGCAAAATATGGCGATCTTCAGGGGCAATGGCAAATTGCATGATCTCATAGGGTAGGGTTTCGCCCTTTTGTTCAGTCAACTCAGTGAGGGATTTTCCCGTAATATAGAAAACTTCTAAGGCTCGATTGATGCGCTGACTATCATTAGGATTGATGCGTTGTGCAGAAATCGGATCAATTTTTGCCAGTTCATGGTGCAGCATCGCCCAACCTTGCTGTGCGGCTTTTTGTTCAATCTCGGCACGGATTGCTTCATCTGCTGAGGGTAAAGGGGATAACCCTTCAAGTAAGGCTTTGTAGTAGAGCATAGTGCCACCCACAAGCAGAGGGATTTTGCCCTGTGAGGTAATGTCTGCCATTTCCTGTAAGGCATCTTCACGAAAATTCATGGCGGAATAGCTTTCCGCCGGATCTAAAATATCAATGAGGCGGTGGGGAGCTAAAGCCAATTCTTCTTTGGAGGGTTTTGCCGTGCCAATGTCCATTCCTTTATAAATTAAGGCGGAATCCACGCTAATGATTTCCACCGGCAACTGTTGACGCAGTTGAATGGCTAAATCCGTTTTACCGGAGGCGGTAGGCCCCATTAAAAAAATTGCAGTTGGTTTCATTTAGAGTTCGTCTAATAAAGGTTGCCAATTTATCGGCTTGAGTAATTGGTTAAATTCATCCCGATTGTCGTTATTGAGCAAGCGTTCCACCTCGCTTAATAATTTAACCGCATCGGCAAATACGTTGAACACTTTGCTTTCTAACTTTGTGCAAAGTGCGGTCAAAAATGGGGGGGAATTTTCAGTTTCGTTGAGTAATCCCATCACGCATTTTTGTAAGTTTTGTGTGCGTAATATCAGCGGTACTCGATTGAGGGTTAGGCGTAGTTGGGCTTTGTTTCCGATAAATTCAAAACCAACTTGTGCAAAATCTTCCGCTTTTTTTTCCCATTCGTTAAATTGCTTTTCCGTTAGACGAAATACGATAGGGATCAATAAAGGTTGTTGCTCAATTTGGGATTGCTGTAAAGCCAGTTTCCATTGCAAATGTTGTAATTTTTCCAAAGAAAGCAAAAAATAATCTTGGTTTTGTTGGAGTAATAACGCTCGGTTTTCTATGAGCGATAAGGCACGCAAATGTGATGGATTGTCGCTTATCTCTGTTGGCACAATGATTGATGGCGGTGTAGGTTTTGTCGTTTTTTCATCATGTTGTGTCGCACCCAATAGTTCGCCATAGAGTTTCTGCTCGGTTTTGCTTGGCTGTTCGGCACGATAATTTTCCCGATAATCACGATATCCTTGATGTGATGAAGGGATATTGTGGGCAGAAAAGTGCGGTAGATTTTGCGCTGATTTTGTCTCACTTTTTTCCATGGAAAAATTCGCTGCGAACATATTTTGCCCGGCTGCTGCACGATTGGGCTTAGGAGCGTAATCCTTGTGATAAGTCGCAGCAGGCTCACGCACCACATTTTCTGAGCGAT
This sequence comes from Rodentibacter trehalosifermentans, assembly GCF_002000545.1. Taxonomy (GTDB): domain Bacteria; phylum Pseudomonadota; class Gammaproteobacteria; order Enterobacterales; family Pasteurellaceae; genus Rodentibacter; species Rodentibacter trehalosifermentans. Next base: position 120,726 of record NZ_MLHL01000015.1, read on the forward strand.
TTTCAACCGCACTTTCTTTTGGGTAGAGAAGTGGAATCGCCTGTTGGCTCTCTAATGCGTGACTTACCCCTTCATAAATGAAATCGTGAATAAGGCGTTGTTGATGAAAACGCACCTCGTGTTTGGTGGGGTGTACGTTCACATCCACCTCATGAGGATTGAGATCAATAAACAGCACAAAAGCCGGGTAGCTTTCGTTAGGTAAATGCGCTGCATAGGCTTGGCGAATGGCATGTGTAATGACTTTATCACGCACCATTCGTCCATTGATATAGCAATAACTCAGATCATTTTGTGTGCGGCTAAAGTTGGGGGTAGCAATCCAGCCGGAAAGGTGGAGATCATTGTGTTTCCAATCAATACGCAGTGCATGTTTGACAAATTCTTCCCCGCAAATGGCGGCTACCCGTTTGAGTTGTTGGGGAAGGTCGACAGCCGGACGATATTGACGAACCACTTTGCCATTGTGGGTGAGAGTGAAAGCGATATTAAATTTTGCCAGTGCAATGCGGCGAATGACTTCATCAATATGGGCAAATTCGGTTTTATCGGTTCGCAAAAATTTACGGCGGGCAGGGGTGTTGAAAAACAAATTCGCCACTTCTACTGTGGTGCCAACCGGGTGAGAGGCCGGCGTGATGGTCGTTTCCATATCACGCCCTTGGGCGTACACTTGCCATGCTTCGTTTTGTTCAGCCGTGCGTGAGGTGAGGGTTAAACGGGAAACGGCGCTGATACTCGCCAAGGCTTCGCCACGAAAGCCTAAACTTAAAATCGTTTCGAGATCTTCTAAATCGGCAATTTTACTGGTGGCGTGACGGGCAAGAGCGAGGCTTAATTCCGCTTTCGGGATACCGCTGCCATTGTCACGGATACGGATAAGCGTTGCGCCACCATTTTCAATATCCACTTGGATTTTATTGGCACCGGCATCCAAACTATTTTCAACCAATTCTTTCACTACCGAAGCAGGACGTTCCACCACTTCACCGGCGGCAATTTGGTTGGCAAGTTGGGGGGAAAGAATTTTAATCGCCATTATTTTTCCCTTAATTTAATTTTTTGACCGGTCACGACTTTACCGTTTTTTAATGTCGGGTTGAGTTTTAAAATTTGGTTTACCGGAATATTATACTCCCGTGAAACCGCATAAATTGTCTGATCTTTTTTGATGGTGTGATAGCGAGGAATATCCGCTTTTTTTCCATCAGTTTTACTATTTTTCTTCTCCTCTTTTTTATCGGTTTTTTTATTGTCTTTTTTATCTGCTGATTTTGTTGTTTTTTCCGTTTTTGGGGTTTTAGCTATTTTTTGATTTTTACCGTTATCCGGAACTTTAATCGTTTCCCCAATCCAGAGTTCTTTACGTTTTAATTTGTTAAGGGCAATAATATCCGCCACTTTGACCTCATATTTATTGGCAAGGCTGCCAATACTTTCGCCATTTTTCACTTTATGACGAATACCGCTGTCTTTAATTTCCCCCTTTGAGGATAAAGTGCGGCCGGTTTTTTCCGTGTTTTTTTCCTGTGCTTTTTTATCGGTAGAGGCGGTTTCTTCTGATTTTTTCTGTTTCCCATTATCCGGAATTTTAATGGTTTCACCCACCCAGAGTTCTTTTCGTTTCAAATTATTAAGTGCCACAATATCGGCGACTTTCACGTCATATTTATTGGCAAGGCTACCTAAACTTTCGCCATTTTTTACTTTATGGCGAATTAAGCTGTCCTTAATTTCCCCTTTTGAGGATAAAGTGCGGTTGGTTTTGTTGCTGTTTTCTTTATCGTTCTCTTCAAAAGCCACAATGGATTTCAAATTACCGTTACGATAAGCCACAAGCCCCTCATAAATCATATAAGCGATACGGCGGCGATAGGCCGGGGAATTGAGTTTTTGTTCTTCTTCGGCATTAGAAAGAAAACCCGTTTCCACTAAAACAGAAGGAATATCCGGTGAACGCAACACACCGAGGCTGGCATGTTGTGGCGTGTTGCGACTTAATGTCGTAATTTTTGAAAAGCGGCGTAAAATGTTTCTGCCTATTTCATAACCGGTACGCTGGCTATGGCCAAATTGCAGATCAAGCACCGTTTGATCTAAATATTTGTCGTTATTGTGAGAGAGAACCTTTCCCGCCCCGCCTAATAATTCAGAGCGTTTTTCATCATCTTCCAACCATTGCCCCATTTCATCATTGGCCCGGCGGTTTGAAAGCACCCAAACCGATGCCCCCCGTTGGCTTGGGTTTAGCGATGAGTCGGCATGAATGGAAACCAAATAATTGGCTTTAAATTTACGGGCGATTTCCGAACGTTCCGGTACGGAAATATAATAATCCCCGTTGCGGGTGAGAACGCCACGGAAATTAGGATCTTTATCTAATAAGGCTTTGAGTTCACGGGCAATAGAAAGGGTGACATTTTTTTCGTAAATACCAAGATTACGCCCGATAGCACCGGGGTCTTTCCCGCCATGACCGGGATCAATAGCGATGGTCCATGGTGCCGCCAAAAGGGGAGATGAAAAAACAGAGAGTATTATTCCTAAAAAAAATAAAAATTTTGTTTTCATGCTAAAACAGATAAAAAATTAACGTTGTTGAAGAATTTGTTCACCTAAATCATTTTGGGCGATTAATGTGATGTTTCTTGCATCATCATAATAATCAATATTGACTAATAAATCAGCCGGCGGAAGAATACCCGCCCCTTTTTCAGCCCACTCAATCAGGCAAATCGCCTCTTTGGCAAAATAATCCCGAATGCCCATAAATTCCAATTCTTCCGAGTCGGCAAGACGATACAAATCAAAATGATAAATCATTTTCCCGGCAATATTGTATTCTTCCACAAGGGTGTAAGTGGGGCTTTTTACCTTGCCTTGGAAACCTAAACCTTGCACCATACCTCGTGTGAGTGTGGTTTTGCCCGCACCTAAATCACCGTTTAAATATAATATAACGGCACGTTTAGCATGACAGCCTAAAATGGTTTCGGCCAATTTTTTGCCAAAACGCAACATCGTGGCTTCATCAGGAATATACTGGGTTAACGCATTCATGGATTGATGATTATTGAAGTCAAAAACAGGCTGAAATTCTACCGCACTTTTGCGTTTTTCGCTAAGGGGATTTTCCTGCTATTAGTGCTTATTTGATAAAAAATGTTCAGCATTTTATCAACAAAAAATCCATCGCCTTTCGGCAATGGATTAGAATTTGGAGCGGGAAACGAGGCTCGAACTCGCGACCCCAACCTTGGCAAGGTTGTGCTCTACCAACTGAGCTATTCCCGCAGAGAATGTAGGATTGGAGCGGGAAACGAGGCTCGAACTCGCGACCCCGACCTTGGCAAGGTCGTGCTCTACCAACTGAGCTATTCCCGCAGTTCACTTAAGTGAATGGAGTGGCATTATACGAATATTTTGATCCCTTGCAAGGGCAAATTGCTCAAAATCACTTGCCTGATTAAGTTTTCATCAATCTAATTGAATGAAATGATCTCGATAATAGGCGAGTTCTTTGATGGATTCACGAATATCATCTAGTGCTAAATGGGTATTCGCTTTTTTAAAACCTTCTAAAATTTCAGGTTTCCAGCGTGCTGCCAGTTCTTTTAAGGTGCTGACATCTAAATGACGGTAATGGAAATAATCAGCTAATTCCGGCATATATTGATAAAGAAAGCGTTTGTCCTGAGCGATACTGTTGCCACAAATCGGCGATGCCCCTTTGGGCACCCAGCGTTTTAAAAAATCCAAAGTTTGTAATTCGGCAGCCCGTTCGGTGAGTTTGCTGGCTTTTACCCGATCCACTAAACCGTTTTCTGTGTGGGTTTTAACACACCATTCTGACATTTTTCCTAATAATTCATCGCTTTGGTGAATGGCAAGCACAGGCCCTTCTGCCAAAATATTTAAGTTTTTATCGGTGACAATGGTGGCGATTTCAATAATCCGTTCTTTTTCCGGATTAAGCCCCGTCATTTCCAGATCAATCCAAATCAGATTTTGTTTATCTAATGGCATAATATAAGGTATCCTATGTAAAAATTTTTTCCATTCTATCAAAATCACAATAAAAAACGACCGCACTTTTATGGCTAAACGAAAACTGACCCGAAACCAAGCCCGCCGAATTGAATCCAACCATGCCCGCACTTTGCATCGTCATCATAAAAAAGACATTGAATGGCAAGATGATATGTTAGGGGAGTCGCAAGAAGGGATTGTGGTGACCCGTTATTCCGTGCATGCGGATGTGGAGAATACACAAGGAGAAATTTGCCGTTGTAATTTACGCCGTACCCTTTCAAGTTTGGTGGTGGGCGATCTCGTGATTTGGCGAAAAGGCAACGAGCAATTACAAGGGGTAAGTGGGGTTATAGAGGCGGTTCAGCCAAGAAAAAATGAAATTACCCGACCGGATTATTATGACGGTTTAAAACCTATTGCGGCAAATATTGATCGTATTATTATCGTCTCTGCGGTGTTACCCAGCCTTTCTCTTAATATTATTGATCGTTATCTTGTGGTGTGTGAAAACGCAGGAATTGAACCCATTATTGTGGTAAATAAAGCAGATCTTTTGACTTCCACACAAGAAAAAGAGGTGGAAGAGCAGTTAAGCATTTATCGCGATATTGGTTATCAAACGCTGATTATTTCTGCTCAAAATGGAAAAAATATGGAAAAATTGACCGCACTTTTTAGTGAGGGAACATCAATTTTGGTGGGGCAATCCGGTGTGGGGAAATCAAGCTTGATTAATCATATTTTCCCGGCGGTGAATGCACAAGTCGGGGCGCTGAGTGAAACCTCGGGACTGGGGCAACACACCACCACATCATCCCGCCTTTATCATTTACCGCAAGGGGGGAGTTTAATTGATTCGCCGGGCATTCGGGAGTTTGGTTTGTGGCATTTAGATAAAGATCAGATAACAAAGGGATATCGAGAGTTTCAATATGTTTTAGGCACCTGTAAATTCCGTGACTGCCAACATTTACATGACCCGGGTTGTGCATTGCGTGAGGCTGTGGAGAAGGGGCGGATTTCTCCGATACGTTATGAAAATTATCATAGACTTATTGAAAGCTTATCTGAAGCAAAATCGCAGCGGCATTTTTCGGTGGATTGATTAAGATTTAAACAGTGCTTGCTTATCCGCATCATCACGGGATTTTTGATTGATGGGCTGTAATTGATCTCCTTATACCAAAAAACAGAGCGAAATTGATAAAAATCAAGTGATCTCACTCCTCTTAAAATACGAATAAATGTAAATTTGTGAAAATTTCCTGAAGAAAACGTTTGCGTAACACAAAAATAGGCGTATATACTTAAATTGTGTTTCGGAGAAAATTCAAGATCCGTTTCCACTCCTTCCTTTCCACATTATAAATAAGAGGGCTTTTATATGAAAACATTATTAAAATTCTCGCTTGCGGCAACGCTTGCGATGAGTGCGGTATCTGTACAAGCGGAAGAAAAATTTATTACGATTGGTACCGGTGGTCAAACTGGGGTTTATTATGTGGTGGGGCAATCCATTTGCCAATTGGTAAACCGTGATACGGCAAAAACACAAATAAAATGTAATGCGCCTTCGACAGGGGCTTCGGTGGCGAATCTCAATGCTATTGCGGCTCACGAAATGGATATGGGAATTGCCCAATCGGATTGGCAATACCATGCTTACAATGGATCGAGTTCTTTTGAAAATAAGAAGAATGACAAATTGCGCGCAGTGTTTTCTATTCACCCTGAACCATTCACCGTAATGGCACGAGCGGATGCCAATATAGCAACTTTTGACGATTTGAAGGGTAAACGTGTAAATGTGGGCGATCCGGGATCCGGCACGCGCGCCACAATGAATGTTATTCTTGCGGCAAAAGGTTGGACGGATAAGGTCTTTAAAGTGGCTTCCGAACTTAAGCCTGCTGAAATGGCATCGGTAATGTGTGATAACAACTTAGAGGCCATTACCTATAACGTAGGGCACCCAAATGGTGCATTGAAAGAAGCCGCTGCTTCTTGTGATACCAAATTGGTTCCTGTTACCGGAGAGGCAATTGATAAATTGATTGCGGATCATAGTTACTACGCTAAAGCGGTGATTCCGGGCGGGTTATACAAGGGATCTGACGATCCGGTGGAAACCTTTGGGGTTTATGCCACACTTGTGACCTCATCGGATGTAGATGCGGATAAAGTCTATGCGGTGGTGAAAGCGGTGTTTGATAATTTTGATCGCTTTAAGCGGTTACACCCTGCCTTTGAGCATCTTAAAGCGGAAGATATGATAAAAAATGCCCTTTCCGCACCATTACACGAAGGGGCGGTGCGTTATTATAAAGAGCGTGGTTGGATTCAATAATTGATGAATCTGTGAGTTGATTAAATGGAAAATTGTAAGTTTGCGGTGAAGTAAGATTTGCAATTTTCCATTTTGATTTTTTTATTTCTTCGGGGGATTTATGTCCGAAAAAGTCAAGGCAGTTGATTATGATGAACTGCAAGATATGGTGGCATCGAATGATTCCGGTGGGCGAAATCCCAGTGGTTTTGCAAAAAAATTGATTATTTTGACCGCTCTTTTGTGGTCGTTATTCCAAATTTATTACACTTCACCTTTTCCTTTTTGGTTACAGGAAATGGTACGTAACGCAGGGATAGACTTAAACGTGGTGGTGGATGATACCAAAGCACGTTCGGTTCACCTCGCATTTGCCATATTTTTAGCCTATCTCTCTTTCCCTGCCTTTGCTACTTCGCCAAAATACCGTATTCCTTGGCAAGATTGGCTTTTTGCCACAGTTGGGGGATTTTTAGCCGCGTATTACATTTTTTTCTATGAGGGGCTTGTTACCCGATTTGGCGCACCGAATACGCAAGATATTATCGCAGGTTGCTTGGGATTGGTGCTGTTGCTTGAGGCATGTCGCCGTAGTTTGGGTTTACCTTTGGTAATTATTGCCATCGTCTTTTTACTTTATAATTACCTTGGGCAGTTTTTGCCGTCCGGCTGGATTATTAGCCACCGTTCAGGCTCGCTTTCGCAAATGATTAATCAGCAATGGATTACCACCGAAGGGGTATTTGGTGTTGCGTTAGGTGTTTCAACCAAATATGTCTTTTTGTTTGTGTTGTTTGGGGCATTGCTCGATAAAGCCGGGGCAGGAAACTACTTTATTAAAACCGCCTTTGCCTATCTTGGCCATTTAAGCGGTGGACCGGGCAAAGCCGCAGTGGTGTCTTCTGCATTAACGGGGCTGGTTTCGGGCTCTTCCATTGCTAACGTAGTGACCACAGGAACGTTTACAATCCCGATGATGAAACGTGTCGGGTTGAGTGCTGAGAAAGCCGGTGCTATAGAGGTTGCTTCTTCCGTTAATGGGCAAATTATGCCTCCTGTAATGGGGGCTGCGGCATTTTTAATGATTGAATATGTCAATATGCCCTATAGCCAGTTGATTACACACGCCTTTTTACCTGCTTTCATTTCCTATATTGCATTAGTGTATATTGTACATCTTGAAGCACAAAAAATGGGTTTACGTGGGTTAGCCCGTGTAGAACCTGTCAGCCCAATTCTCGTTACACTGTTAAAAATTGTGAGCTATGTGCTTGTGGTTACGGGGTTGGCTATTGCTGTCTATTATGGATTGGGTTGGATTAAAAATGTGATCCCGGATTTTGCATTTTTGATTGTCTGTGTCTTACTGGGCATCGTTTATTTAGGATTGATTCGCCGTGTTGCACAGTTTCCTGACTTAGAATTAGATGATCCGAATTCACCCGTGGCAACACTTCCTCGCCGTAAACCAACAGTCAATGCAGGCTTACATTTCTTACTACCGGTGGTAGTGCTAATGTGGTGTTTAATGGTGGAACAATTTTCACCGGGATTGTCGGCATTTTGGGGAACCTTAGCTCTTGCGGTCATTTTAATTACACAACGCCCGCTGTTGGGCTTTTTCCGTCAGGATCAGGGCGATCCTATTGCCTTGTTTAAACAAGGTGTACAAGAACTCCTTGATGGTTTGGAATCCGGTGCGCGTAATATGATCGGCATTGGTATTGCCACTGCAACGGCGGGGATCATCGTGGGGGTTGTCTCACTAACCGGTTTTGGGGTGCAACTTTCAGGCATCATTGAAATGCTTTCCATGGGTAACATCTTGCTGATGTTAATTCTTGTGGCTATCTTTAGTTTAATTTTGGGAATGGGCTTGCCGACTACGGCAAACTATATTGTGGTCTCTTCGTTGATGGCGATCGTTATCGTTGAAGTGGGCAGACAAAACGGTTTAATTGTGCCACTGATTGCCGTGCATTTGTTCGTATTTTATTTTGGAATTATGGCTGATGTTACCCCCCCTGTCGGGTTAGCTTCTTTTGCAGCAGCAGCGATCTCAGGCGGTAGTCCGATTAAAACAGGGGTACAAGCATTTTATTACAGTATGAGAACGGTAATTTTACCCTTCCTGTTTATTTTTAATACCGATCTTTTACTCATTGATATTGGTTGGCAAAAAGGAATTTTAGTCTTTATCAGTGCGACGGCCGGGATTTTGATTTTCACGGCGGCAACAATGGGCTATTTCCAAACAAAAAATAAATTATGGGAAAGTGCCATTCTTATATTGGCGGCATTGATGCTGTTCCGCCCCGGAATTTTTATGGAACGCATCTCACCTACATCAAGGTATATTGAGCCTGTAAAAATCACCCAAGAAATCGCGAATGTTGATGTGGGAAATCCGTTGAAAATTAAAGTGTCAGGCTTAAACCCTTACGGAAAAGCCATTGAATTTTACTCACAACTGAGCGTACCGGCTGGGGAAACGGGTGAGGAACGTATTAAAGCTCTTGGTTTAACCTTGCTTGATACGGGGGAAACGATTGAGATTGATGGCACACCAACGGCGAAAATCTTAATTGATAATGTTGAGCTAGACTCGCCTGCCGCTAAGGTTGGATTAAATTGGGATCAAACCATTCTTGAGGTTTCGGTGCCGAAAAATGCATTACCAAAAGAGTTAATGTTTATTCCTGCTTTCTTAATGGTATTTTTTGTGGTTTGGCAGCAACGTCGCCGGATGAAATAACGCATTGCCCCGGCAATGGGGCAGTTTAACCAGAGAGGTTATATGTACAATAATTTATTATTAGTGATTGATTTAAATAATCCGACAACGGCAAAAACCGTAGTGGATAACGCTCTGCAATTGACGGCTAATAATCCTAAGGCAGTGTATCGGGTCGTTACGATTGTCGAACCTGTTGATGATAGTTTTATTTCTGCTTTTTTACCGAAAAACTTCGATAAATCTTTGATAGAAGAAGTTAAAAATGCCCTACACCATTTTACCGAAGCGCATTTCCCTCCAAGTGCAAAAGTGCAACATATCGTCGCACACGGCACCATTTATGAGGAAATTATACGGATTGCTGAAGAAAAAGCAGTGGATTTAATTGTCATGCTTGCAAGCAGCAAACCCTCTGTTCAATTTAGCAATAATACCCGTCGGGTTGCCAAATATGGTAAAAAGCCGATGTTGATCTTGAAATAGTCTCAATGGATGGAATCGGGTTTTGCCGGATTGCTACTTAATTAAGTGCAAAGCAATACAACGGAGGCGGTATCGCTTTTTTATGATTTAACTCAACTTTTTTTGCCTTTTTCCTTGATTATTTCTCCTTTAACAAGGATACTATCGGCAATTTAAAAAGATTGAATCTAATAGGTTTTAAATTAAACAATTATTAAAATAGAGGTAACATTATGTTTTCAAAAGACGTAGAAATTACAGCCCCTAATGGTTTACATACTCGCCCAGCAGCGCAGTTTGTAAAAGAAGCAAAAGCTTTCGCTTCTGATATTACTGTGACATCAGCTGGGAAAAGTGCGAGTGCAAAGAGCTTGTTTAAATTACAAACTTTAGGTTTAACACAAGGAACAGTTATCACTATCTCTGCAGAAGGTGAAGACGAGCAACAAGCTGTTGAGCATTTAGTAGCCTTAATTCCTACTTTAGAATAATTTTGAGTATAGCCATAAAATCCGTTCTAAGTTTACTTTGGTAAGTGCGGTATTTTATGGCTGTTTTTTGTTTAATTCCTTGTAAAATTTCGGAAGGTAAACATGATTTCAGGTATCCCCGCATCCCCCGGTATTGTTTTTGGTAAGGCATTAGTTCTTAAAGAAGAAAAAATCGTTCTTGATACGACAAAAATTACCGATGACCAAATTGATACTGAAGTAGCGCGTTTTTATGAAGGTCGCAATGCAGCAGTTGAGCAATTAAATTCCATCAAAGATCGTGCGTTTGCTTCGTTAGGAGAAGAAAAAGCAGCAATTTTTGAAGGTCACTTAATGATTCTTGAAGATGAAGAACTTGAAGAAGAAATTATTGACTATTTGCGTTCGCATAAGGTGAATGCCGGTGTGGCTGCAAGTAAAATCATTGATCAACAAGTGGCTATGCTGTCTGAAATTGATGATGAATATTTGAAAGAACGTGCCGGTGATATTCGTGATATCGGTAATCGTTTAATCAAAAATATTTTAGGGATGAATATTATTGATTTAGGCGATATTAATGAAGAATCCATCCTGGTTGCTTATGATTTAACTCCATCGGAAACAGCGCAATTAAATCTTGATAAAGTCCTTGGTTTTATTACCGATATTGGCGGACGCACCTCCCATACTTCTATTATGGCTCGTTCTTTGGAATTACCGGCAATTGTTGGTACCAACAATGTGACAGAACAAGTCAATACCGGTGATTTCCTGATTCTTGATGCGGTCAATAATGCGGTTTATGTTAATCCAACCCAAGTCCAAATTGATGAATTAAAGGCTTTAGAAGCAAAATTGGCGGAAGAAAAAGCCGAATTGGCAAAATTGAAAGATCTTCCGGCTGTGACCTTAGACAATCATAAGGTTGAGGTGGTCGCCAACATTGGTACGATTCGTGATTGCGAGGGTGCCAATCGTAATGGTGCAGAAGGTGTGGGCTTATATCGCACAGAGTTCCTCTTTATGGATCGTGATCAACTTCCAACTGAAGAAGAACAATTTATTGCGTATAAAGAAGTAGTCGAAGCAATGGCTGGGCGATTGGTTGTGCTTCGTACGATGGATATTGGCGGTGATAAAGATTTACCGTATTTAGATCTTCCAAAAGAAATGAACCCGTTCCTTGGATGGCGTGCAATTCGTATTGCATTGGATCGTCGTGAAATTCTTCACGCCCAATTACGAGCGGTGTTGCGAGCCTCTGCCTTTGGTAAATTAGCTGTAATGTTCCCGATGATTATTTCGGTGGAAGAAATTCGTGAATTAAAATCTGTGATTGAAACCTTGAAAGCAGAATTGCGTGCAGAAGGTAAAGCATTTGATGAAAATATTCAAATTGGTGTGATGGTGGAAACCCCGTCTGCTGCGGTCAATGCGAAATTCTTAGCGAAAGAAGTGGATTTCTTCAGTATCGGTACGAATGATTTGACACAATATACCCTAGCGGTGGATCGTGGTAATGAATTAATTTCTCATCTTTACAATCCAATGCAACCTTCGGTACTTGGTTTAATTAAACAGGTTATTGATGCTTCCCATGCAGAAGGGAAATGGACGGGTATGTGTGGTGAATTAGCCGGTGATGAGCGTGCAACCTTGCTCTTATTAGGGATGGGATTAGATGAATTTAGTATGAGTGCAATTTCTGTTCCTCGTATTAAAAAGCTCATTCGTAGTGTGAATTTCCAAGATGTTAAAGGGCTTGCAGATAACGCATTGCAGAAACCAACCGCATCAGAAATTGAGCAATTAATTGAAGAATTTTTGTCAGAAAAAACACTAAACTAGATACAAAATTAGTGTTTTAAGCTAGAATATCAACCATATTTAATGGACAGGAGATGAAAATGGGTTTATTTGACAAGTTATTCGGTTCTAAAGAGAACAAATCGGTCGAAATTGAGGTTTACGCACCACTTTCCGGTGAGATTGTAAATATTGAAGATGTACCGGATGTTGTATTTTCCGAAAAAATTGTTGGCGATGGTGTCGCTATTCGTCCAACAGGCAATAAAATTGTAGCACCGATTGACGGTGTTATTGGCAAGATTTTTGAAACTAATCACGCTTTTTCAATGGAATCAAAAGAAGGGGTGGAATTATTCGTTCACTTTGGTATTGATACCGTTGAATTAAAAGGCGAGGGTTTTACCCGTGTTGCACAAGAAGGGCAATCTGTAAAACGTGGTGATACCGTCATTGAATTCGATCTTGAATTGCTTGAAGCGAAAGCAAAATCCGTATTAACACCGGTGGTGATTTCTAATATGGATGAAATCTCAAGCATTGAGAAAAAAACAGGCGAAGTGGTTGCCGGCGAATCCATGGTATTAAGTCTTAAAAAATAATTTTGTATAGAATGAAAAATCCGCCACAGTGCGGATTTTTTGTTTAGAGGGAAAAAAATGATTTATAAATTAATCGGTGCTCTACAACATTATGTTTGGGGTGGAGCGCATTATATTCCGCAATTGTTAAATTTTTCTACAGAAGAGAATCAACATTATGCCGAATGGTGGCTGGGGGCCCATCCTTCTGCGCCTGCGATCATTGAAGTTGAGGGGAAAAATTTAGCGCTGACAGCATTTTTACAGCAAAATCCAACGGTGCTGGGTGAGGAAAGTCGGGAAATTTTTGGTGAGACATTGCCCTATTTATTGAAGATTCTTGATGTGGCAAAGCCGCTTTCTATCCAATTACACCCCAGCAAACAACAAGCGGAAATCGGGTATGCTGCAGAAAATGAGCAAGGTATTGATTTAAAAGATCCGAAACGCACTTATAAAGATAATAATCATAAACCTGAAATGATGATTGCTTTGTCTGATTTCTGGTTATTACACGGTTTTAAAAAGAAAGAAAAAATCCTCTCAACATTGGCTGCGCGTCCCTCACTTGTATCATTGGTTGAAAAATTACGCACACAAGACCTCCACTCCTTTTATGCGAAAGTGATGAAAGCGGATCAAGCCCAATTATCTCAATGGCTTGTCCCGATTATTGAGCAAAATCGTGAAGCCTATTATGCAAATGAACTTACACCGGATAATCCCGATTATTGGGTGCTTTATACGATGGAAGCGATGGATATTTCACCGGAAAAATTAGATGCAGGGTTAGTCTGTTTTTATCTTTTCAACATTGTTCATCTGAAAAAAGGAGAAGGCATTTATCAAGAAGCAGGCATTCCACACGCTTATTTGCGTGGGCAAAATATTGAATTGATGGCCTGTTCCGATAACGTTATCCGTGGTGGTTTAACGCCCAAATATGTGGATATTCCGGAATTACTGAAAGTGGTGGATTGTCGTGAGGTTGAACCGCAGATTATCCCTGTTTCCCCTCATGATATGCGTGTCTTCACTTATTCCACCCCGGCAAAAGATTTCGCTTTGCAAAATATTCAATATGAATGTGGTGAAACCCATCGCCTTAAAATCCAAAGTGCAGGTATTTTAATGGTAATGAAAGGGCAAATTAATTTACGTTCGGAAACGACCGTACTTTCCCTTAAACAAGGCGAATCGGCCTTTATCACCTCTGGCTCTTCTTATGAAGTAGAAGGATTATCGGAAGGCTATACTGTCACCGCCAAACTGCCTTAATGAGCGAATAGCATAAAGGAGTATTGGATATTGTGATCACCCTCACAAAATCCAATATCCTTTCTGAATGGAAATTCAAATTCAGTTATAGTAAAGGCATCTTTTCTTTTTCGGAGTTGTTATGCCATTACCGAATTATTTCCAAGATCCCCAAATTCTTCATATTAATACCACACCCCATCATGCTTATTTCGTTCCTTTTGATTCCGTGGAAAGTGCGGTCAAAAATCAACGAGAATTTTCTGCCTTTTTCACGTTGCTAAATGGCGAATGGGATTTTGCATATTTTGATCGTTATGTGGATTTGCCGAAAGATTTTCTTTATTTTTCTTTTTCAGAAAAAATCCCGGTTCCCGCTAACTGGCAAAATCACGGTTATGATCATCACCATTATACGAATGTGAATTATCCTTTCCCTTTTGATCCGCCCTATGTTCCCATTGATAATCCCTGTGGGTTATATCATCGTATTTTTACGTTATTTCCAAATGCCCAAAAACGTTATTTGCTGAATTTTGAAGGGGTGGACAGCTGCTTATTTGTGTATGTGAATCGTCAGTTTGTGGGGTACAGTCAAATTAGTCATTGCACCAGTGAATTTGACGTGACCGATTTCCTAACGCATGGCGAAAATCATCTTCATATTGTGGTATTAAAATGGTGTGATGGCAGCTATTTGGAAGATCAGGATAAATTCCGTATGTCGGGGATTTTTCGTGATCTGTATTTGCTGGAACGGGAAAGCCATTATTTGCAGGATTTTTTTATTCGCACGGAACTTGCCGATGATTTCAAAAGTGCGGTCATTTCTGTGGAGGTTTCTTTTGTAGAAAAGGGGAAACCGGCAAAGTGTCGTGAAATTGCGTGGCAACTGACTGATCCGCAAGGTGAAATTTTGCTTTCTGCGGTGACAGAAAAGGGGCTTCATATCACTTTAAATGAAATTACTTTATGGAATGCGGAAAATCCTCAACTTTACACATTGCTCTTTCGTTATGGAAGCGAGGTAATTTGCCAAAAAATTGGTTTGCGTAAGATTGAAGTCAAAAATGGGGTAATGCGGTTTAACGGAGAGGCAATTAAATTTAAAGGGGTGAACCGTCATGATAGTGACCCGAAAACCGGTTATGTCGTCAGCCGTGAGCAAGCCTTACAAGATTTACGGTTAATGAAAGAACACAATTTCAATGCTATTCGTACTGCTCATTATCCCAATGCGCCTTGGTTCACCGAGCTTTGTGATGAATATGGCTTTTATGTGATGTCGGAAAGCGATATAGAATCTCACGGCACGAACGCAGTCTATGTGAAATCGCCTGAAAAGAGTATTTTGTTAGGCGTGAAAACCGAAATCAATCATGAGGCAATTCGTCAACAAACCATTGATAATTATTGTTATATAGCGCGCAGCCCCGAATTTAATGCCGCCATTTTAGACCGCACTTATGCCAATATTGAACGGGATAAAAACCGCACTTCGGTGGTTGTGTGGTCGCTGGGTAATGAAAGTGGCTATGGTGAGAATTTTGAGCAAGCTGCTGCTTGGGTGAAGCACCGTGATCCTAGCCGATTAGTGCATTATGAAAATGCCATTTTTCAACATTCTGAGCATCAAAATGATTTAACCCACCTTGATTTTCACAGTGAAATGTACACCGGGACAGAAGATTTAGCCGCTTATTTTGCCAATACGTCTCATACGAAGCCTTATTTATTCTGCGAATATCTTCATGCCATGGGCAATTCCTGTGGTGATGCGGAAGATTATTTCCAAGCAATGGCTGGTTATCCGGGGGCGGCAGGCGGTTTTGTGTGGGAATGGTGTAATCATTCCCCTTATTTGCTGCATTCCAAGCGGATGGGCTATGGTGGGGATTTTAATGATACCCCCAATGACGGCAATTTTTGTGCAGACGGTTTAGTCACGGCCGATCGCCAAGTGCAAAGCAATTTGCTGGAGCTCAAAAATGTACAACGTCCGCTTCGAGCTTTTTTAGATAAAGGTAAAGTGTGGCTAAAAAATAATTTGGATTTCACCGATGCACAAGAGCTTATCGCCATTCATTACCAAATCACTGAAAATTTACATCCTGTTCGTGAAGGCTATGTTGAGAACATCAAAATTGCGCCGAAATCGACCGCACTTTTTCCCCTTGATTTACCCAAAGTGGATAAAGCTCTTGGGCATATCACACTCACTTATTATCAAAAAATTGATCGTGGCTTAGTGACAAAAAATCATTGTCTAGGTTTCGATCAGCTTTGTTTTTCTTCCCAAAAAATGTTGCCTGTTCCTCAAATGAAGAAAGCAGAAGAGAGGATTTCTATTGAGGAAAATGCTCATCAGGTTTTGATTTCAGTGGGGACAATGGGTTATGAATTGGATAAACACCGAGGCATTATCACACAAATTTCCTGTAAGGGGCGACCTTGGCTTAACGCCCCTTTGGATTTTAATATTTGGCGGGCACCGTTGGATAATGATAGCCTGATTAAAGTCCATTGGTTGGCGGCCGGTTATCATCAGGCAATCACTCGAGCCTATGATTTTGTGATTGTTCAGCAAGAAAGTGTGGTGGAAATTAGAACGAAATGTGGGATGAATGCGGTGTCACGAGAACGCATTTTAACTCTTGATGTGATTTATCGCATTGACACACAGGGTGATCTTGCCATTAATATTCACGCCCAAAAACAACCGCACTTACCGTTTTTGCCCCGCTTTGGCGTTCGGTTTTTCTTAAAAGAGCACTTCCAACAAGCCGAATATATCGGCTATGGCGAAACGGAAAGTTATCTTGATAAACATCATGCAACGCAATTGGGTTGGTATCAAACGACACCAAAAGCTAATCATGTTCCCTATTTAAAACCGCAAGAGAATGGAAGCCATGTAGGTTGTCAATACTTTGCTATTAAAGGGGAGAGAGAGGGGTTTTCTATCCATTGTGATAAAACGTTCAGTTTTAATCTTTCACCTTATACGCAAGAAGAATTAAGCACGAAAAAACATAATGATGAACTGGAAGAAAGCGGCAGCACGATATTGTGTGTGGATTACAAAATGAGCGGAATCGGCTCTAATTCCTGTGGCCCAAGTTTAAATGAAAAGTATCGTTTAAATGAAACGCAGTGGGATTGGGAAATGCGCTTTTCGCCTTTTGAGTGACGATTAAAATGAAAAAAGTGCGGTTAAAATTAACCGCACTTTGAAGAAGTAAACGCTTCTCGCCTATTTTAAATGACGTTCTTGATGACCGGTATAAATTTGTCTTGGACGGACAATTTTTAGGTGTTCTTCGTTCATTTCTTTCCAGTTAGCAATCCAACCGACTGTTCTGCCTAGGGCAAAGATGACGGTAAACATTGACACTGGAATACCAATGGCTTTTAAAATAATGCCGGAATAGAAATCCACATTTGGATAGAGTTTGCGTTCAATAAAATAAGGATCGCTTAGCGCAATGCGTTCAAGCTCCATAGCGACTTCTAATAATGGCGTGTTAATGCCGAGTTCTTGTAAAACTTCGTGGCAGGTTTCACGCATCACTTTGGCACGAGGATCGTAGTTTTTATACACTCGGTGCCCAAACCCCATTAAGCGGAACGGATCATTTTTATCTTTCGCTTTGGCGATAAATTCCGGAATGCGATCTACTGTGCCGATTTCTTCTAACATTCTTACACAGGCCTCGTTCGCACCGCCATGGGAGGCTCCCCATAAAGAGGCAATTCCTGCTGCGATACAGGCAAAGGGATTTGAGCCTGAGGAGGCGACACTACGTACTGACGAGGTGGAGGCATTTTGTTCGTGATCAGCGTGTAAAGTAAAAATCCTATCCATAGCTCGTTCTAACACTGGGTTAACGACATAAGGTTCACAGGGGGTGGCGAACATCATATATAAGAAGTTACCCGCATAGGAGAGGTGATACTGTGGGTACATAAATGGGCGACCAATACTATATTTGTAGCACATTGCCGCTAAGGTTGGCATTTTTGCCAATAAGCGAATGGCTGTGCGATCAGTATCTTTGTCTGATTGGAAATCATCATTGTAGAATGCGGCTAATGCACTACTTGCCGCACACATGACCGCCATTGGATGGGAATCGCGACGGAAACCTTGGAATAAGCGGGTAAATTGATCGTTTACCATATAATGTGCGCAGATTTCTTTTTTGAACTCGGTGAGTTGTTCTTCTGTTGGCACTTCACCTTCTAATAATAGATATGCGGTATCAAGGTAGGTTTTATTGAAGGCTAATTCATCTATTGGATAGCCACGGTGTAATAAAATACCTTGAGTGCCGTCAATGTAGGTAATGCTGGATTCACAAAGTGCAGTAGAGGTTAATCCCTGATCGTAGGTAAATAAACCTTGTTTTTGCAAGGTTTCTACACCGATTGCATCATAGCCTAAAGTGCCTTGGTAAACTGGTAATGCAATTTTACGACCATCACTTAAATGAAGTTCTGCGGTTAAGGTTGGATGTAGGTTTGGCATATTAAGTCTCCTTTGTTTGTGTTTGCGCTATACTGCGGCTTGAAAAATCAAACCTTCAGCTTTGTTGAAATAGCCGTTGATTTGATCAAAATTCATATAGCGATAGGTATCGTCTTTATCCGTTTCAAGACTTTGCACATATTGCAAATATTCTTCCGGTGTCGGAATGCGACCCAGTAAAGCACAGATTGCTGAAAGCTCTGCTGAGGCGAGATAGACGAATGCCCCTTTGCCCATGCGATTCGGGAAGTTACGAGTGGATGTGGAAACTACGGTTGCACCATCTGCCACTCGAGCTTGGTTGCCCATACACAGTGAACAGCCCGGAACTTCAATGCGGGCTCCGCTTTTACCATAAATACTGTAATAACCTTCATCACTTAATAGATGTGCATCCATTTTAGTAGGGGGGGCAATCCATAGGCGGGTTGGGATCATTCCTTGGTGTTGATTGAGTAATTTACCGACGGCACGGAAATGTCCGATATTTGTCATACAAGATCCAATAAAGACTTCATCGACTTTATCGCCCTGTACCTCTGATAGTAAGCGGGCATCATCGGGATCATTTGGTGCACACACAATCGGTTCTTTAATATCGTTGAGGTTAATTTCAAGTATGGCAGCATATTCCGCATCTTTATCCGCTTCCAATAATTGTGGATTCGCAAGCCAATCTTGCATTGCTTTAATTCTGCGTTCAAGCGTAGTTTTATCGCCATAACCTTCGGCGATCATCCATTTCAGTAGCACAATATTAGAATTGAGGTATTCGATGATAGGTTCTTTATTGAGCTTGATACTACAAGCAGCCGCAGAACGCTCTGCAGAGGCATCAGAAATTTCAAAGGCTTGTTCTACTTTTAGATATTCTAACCCTTCAATTTCGAGGATTTTCCCAGAGAAAATATTTTTCTTACCGGCTTTTTCCACTGTGAGGAGGCCTTGTTGGATAGCGTAATAAGGGATAGCGTGGACTAAATCCCGCAGTGTAATACCCGGTTGCATTGTTCCTGTGAAACGAACGAGGACAGATTCTGGCATATCTAATGGCATAACACCTGTCGCAGCTGCAAATGCTACCAAACCAGAGCCTGCCGGAAAGGAAATACCAATTGGAAAACGGGTATGGGAATCACCTCCAGTACCGACTGTATCCGGCAATAACATTCGATTTAACCAAGAATGGATCACGCCATCTCCGGGGCGTAATGAAACGCCACCACGATTCATAATAAAATCTGGTAAGGAATGATGCGTGATTACATCAACCGGTTTGGGATAGGCGGCAGTATGACAGAAGGATTGCATCACGAGATCCGCAGAGAAACCCAAACAAGCTAAATCTTTTAATTCGTCACGGGTCATTGGTCCTGTTGTGTCTTGTGACCCTACACTTGTCATTCTTGGTTCGCAATATTGTCCGGCTCGAATGCCTTCTACACCACAAGCTCGCCCCACAATTTTTTGAGCCAGTGTAAAACCTTTATTATTTTCGTTAGAGACTTGTGGTTTTGCAAAAACATCACTTTCCGGTAGACCTAGCTCTACTCGGGCCTTGTGAGTTAAGCCCCGTCCGATAATCAATGGAATACGCCCACCTGCTCGTACTTCATCAAGCAATATATTTGTTTTAAGCTGAAATGTGGATAAAATTTCATCGGTATTATGCTTGCATACTTTACCTTCATAAGGGTAAATATCGATCACATCTCCCATATTAAGTTCACTTACATCAAGCTCAATGGGCAACGCACCGGCATCTTCCATAGTATTAAAGAAAATTGGGGCAATTTTTCCGCCAAGAACGACACCACCAGTACGTTTATTGGGTATATAAGGCATATTCTCGCCCATTAACCATAATACCGAATTAGTAGCGGATTTTCGTGAGGAACCCGTGCCGACAACATCACCTACGTAGACCAATGGGAAACCTTTTTGTTTTAGATTTTCAATTTGTTTCATTGGACCAATAACACCGGCTTCATCAGGTTCAATTCCTTCTCTTGGGTTTTTTAACATTGTTAATGCGTGTAATGGTATATCGGGGCGTGACCATGCATCTTGTGCCGGTGAAAGATCATCTGTATTTGTTTCACCGGAGACTTTAAATACGGTATAAGTTAATTTTTTAGCCGGTTGAGGTCTGGATAGAAACCATTCGGCATCTGCCCAAGATTGTAAAACCTGCTTGGCATAAGGATTGTCCTGTTTGACTTTTTGAGCAACATCGTAGAAGTTATCAAACATTAATAAGGTGTGAGATAAAGCCTTTGCTGCTAATGGTGCGAGTTCGTTAATTTCGAGTGCAGTGAGTAATGGCTCAATATTATAGCCTCCCTGCATAGTACCTAATAATTGCACCGCTTTTTGAGGTGAAATCAACGGTGATTGGGTTTTTCCCTTAACTAAATCTGCTAAAAAAGCCGCTTTTACATAGGCGGCTTCATCAACGCCTGTGGGAATGCGGCTTTCAAATAATTCAACTAATAGATCTTGATTTTCCTGAGGTGGTTTTTTTAGTAGCTCGATTAATTCGGCTGTTTGTTGAGCATTGAGCGGAAGGGGCGCAATACCTTGAGCTGCCCGTTGGTTAACGTGGGTTTGGTATTCAGTTAAAAACGACATAGGCGATCTCCGTCTGAATGAAAAATAATAGAAAGTGGTGAGTAAAGATTCAGCAAATTTATTATGGAAAAAATAATAAAAAATTGATTATTTTTACATATTACTCACAATGTCTTGGGCAAACTCTGCGGTAGAACGCAATTTCGCATTCTCTAAAGTTTCGGCTAAATCCAAGGTTACGGTTTTATTCGCAATGGTTTTCGCTACGGCTTTGACGACTAAATCTGCTGCTTCCGTCCAACCTAGATGACGCAACATCATTTCGCCACTTAAAATAATTGAGCTTGGGTTAGCCTTATTTTGCCCTGCAATTTTGGGTGCTGTACCATGAGTGGCTTCGAAAATCGCTGCTTCTACGCCAATATTGGCACCAGGTGAAATACCGATACCGCCAACTTGAGCAGCCAGTGCATCAGAGATATAGTCTCCGTTCAGATTTAAGGTTGCAATCACATCGTAATCTTTAGGGTGTAACAGCACCTCCTGTAAAAATGCATCAGCAATACAATCTTTTATGATAATTTCCCGTCCGGTTTTCGGGTTTTTCAGTTTGTGCCAAGGACCGTTATCAATTATTTCAGCACCAAATTCTTGTGCGACTTGATACCCCCATTCTTTAAATGCTCCCTCGGTAAATTTCATAATATTGCCTTTATGCACCAAAGTGAGTGAACGACGATCATTATCAATCACATATTGTAATGCCGAACGAACTAAGCGTTGCGTACCCTCTTTCGATACCGGTTTAATGCCAATGCCGCATTGTTCTGTGAAACGAATTTTTTTCACTCCCATTTCATTATGTAAAAATGCAATGACTTTATTCGCTTCTGCCGAGCCTGCTTGCCATTCCACACCGGCATAAATATCTTCCGAATTTTCACGGAAAATAACCATATCAACGAATTCCGGGTGCTTCACTGGGCTTGGTGTACCATCATAATAACGAACTGGACGCAAACAGCTATACAAATCTAATTCTTGTCGCATAGCGACATTTAATGAACGAATGCCTCCGCCCACCGGTGTCATCAACGGACCTTTAATCGCAACGTGATATTGCTTAATGGCATTTAATGTTTCCTTTGGCAACCAAGTATTCTCACCATAAATTTGATTGGCTTTTTCTCCGGCATAAATTTCTAACCAGTCAATTTTACGCGTTTTACCATAAGCTTTTGATACCGCAGCATCAATGACTAAACGCATTGCAGGTGTCACATCTACACCGATGCCATCGCCTTCAATAAATGGAATAATTGGATGATTGGATACATTGAGGGAGCCGTCTTGATTGAGTGTAATGGCTTGACCATTAACGGTAGCTACGTTGTATTGCATAATGTCACCTCATAGATTTGAGTTAGAGATTTATTGAGGATAAATTTTCCTCAACTAAGGCTAAGTATAATCCTTATACATATTAAATAACAATATCTTTACAAAAATATAACTCATTCTAAATAACTTTTAGTTTTATATATTTAGAATATGAAAGATAGATTTAATGCTGATGCGTTTCTAAATCAAAGGGAAACTTTATGATATTGCCTGTTCTTTCAAGTGAAAATAGAAAGGCTAAGTCCTGTATAGTACAGAACTTAGCCTTCAAATGAAGTGAAGTCAAACTTTTTTTGAAGTGTAGATCAATTTTAGGTTTTAAACACTTCAAAAATTGACCGCACTTTTACGAATATTTAAATATGATTAGTTAATTACGCCACTCCAGCAAATTGTTCTTTCATTAATGCTTCAAAATCAGTACAACCGCCAACAGGCTTTTTATCAATGAAGATTTGTGGAACGGTTTGAACGGGTTTTCCGACTAATTGGGATAAATCCTCTTTTGTCATGCCTTCCTCGTTGATATCCACATAACGGTAATCAAAATCGGCTATCTCGCTTTTTAATTCTTCAGCAAGGTTTTTAGCGCGGACACAAAAAGGGCAACCGGCACGGCCAAATATTTCAACAAACATAAATTTCTCCTGATAATGTTAACGCTGTGTGATTCTACTCTTTTTTTGTTTGTTCATAAACCGTTTTTCAGGATCGTGCCGATTGGTATAATGCATTGCGCTTTTTTAGTTTGGAATTTTTCTATGAAATTATTAATGCTTTGTCGTGAACCCCGTTTATATAGTTGCCAACGTTTAAAAGAGGCCGCAACACAATGTGAGCATGAAATGGATATTTTGGATCCGAATCGTTGTCTTTTAAAACTCACGGAAAATGCACCGCACTTTGAACTTTATTATCAGCCAAAGGACGGAGAGGCTTATCTTTTACCTGATTATGATGCGGTGTTACCGCGTTTTGGTACGTTAAGTACCAAAATGGGGTGTGCGGTATTACGCCATTTTCAAGCAAAAGGAGTTTATTGTTTGAATCAAGGAGAGGCATTTTTAATGGCGCGTGATAAATGGCAAAGTTTACAAATTTTGCGAAAAGAGGGGATTAGCGTGCCGAATAGTCAGTTATTTGGGGTGGAAGTCGCCCCTAAAACAGCACTTCAAAAAATGGATTTCCCCTTGATTATCAAAACCCTAAAGGGTTCTCAAGGCATTGGCGTGATGTTGGCGGAAAAACCACAAAGTGCAGTGAGTATTTTGGAAACCTTGACTCAAGCCAATGTGCCGGTGATGTTGCAGGATTTTGTTAAGGAAGCTGCAGGTGTAGATATTCGCTGTTTTGTGATTGGCAATAACGTGGTGGCAAGTATGCAGCGTATTGGGCAAGAAGGGGAGTTTCGGGCGAATTTTCATCGTGGAGGCCGTGCACAACCCATTTTTTTAACCGAGGAAGAAAAACAGTTAGCGGTGAAGGCAACAAAAGCGTTGGGGCTTGCCGTTTCTGGGGTGGATCTTATCCGTGCTAAAAGCGGTTTATTGGTATTAGAAGTCAATGCCAGCCCGGGGCTGGAAATGATTGAAAAAACCAGTGGTGTGGATATTGCATTACAGATGATTTTATATTTAGAGAAAATGGTGCAACTGCAACAATAAAAAGGCGAACGCCGCCTTTTTATCCGTTTAAATTATTTTGCGGATCGTAGTTTGGTGGTAATTCAGGCATCGCATTTTCTTCATCAAAGGGGTCGCTTGCAGGCTGATATCGAAACTCTTGATGATCTTGCGTGTCTTTTTCCTTTCCTAATAATTTCGGCTGCAATTTCACAAAGCTACTTTTTGGCGAAAGCCAAATATCAATAAATGCCCGAGTGAATTTGGCATCAAATTCATGATTTAAAACCGTATCGTTAGCAATAAAATAACCTTTATTTTCTAATGCCACGAAATTTAAAAGATCATTGGGTGAAAAATCAGGGAAAATTTCCTGCATTTTTTTCAACCAAGCGGTTGTATCATCTGTGCTGAGTTGCTGGGCTTCCATTTCTTTGATGAGGGTGATGGCGAAGTTTTTGCCTTCAATGGGTTTTTCATATTTGATAGAAAACATCAATGGGTATTGGTTTGCTTGGTATGAACCGGTTTCAGAAAAAAGCCCAACACTATATACATGGAAAGGCCCCCAAGTATATTCAGCATGACCGACAGGCTGCCAATGGGCAGAAAGTGCGGTTGAAAATAAAGCTAAAATTGTGACGAAAAGCGATTTCATTTTCATAGTCTTCTTTCACGGTTCGATTAGGTGCGGATTATAGCAAAAACGCCTGAAACTAAAAATAAAAGGCGAGTGAATTACCCGCCTTTGACCGTTATTTTATGGGGAAGTTTATTTTAAACTGCCGACCATATCTTCAGGGCGTACCCATTTATCGAAATCTTCTGGGGAAACCAAGCCAAGATTAATGGCTTCTTCGCGTAAAGTGGTGCCGTTTTTATGGGCGGTTTTCGCAATTTTCGCCGCATTTTCATAACCGATATGGGTATTTAGTGCGGTGACCAACATCAATGAATTTTCAAGCTGCTGTTTAATGCGTGGATAATTCGGTTCAATGCCGACAGCACAATGTTCATCAAAGGAGACGCAAGCATCACCTAATAATTGTGCCGATTGCAAGAAGTTGGCAATCATTACCGGGTTAAACACGTTTAATTGGAAATGACCTTGTGAGCCCACAAAGGCAATGGTGGTGTCGTTACCAAAGACTTGTGCACAAACCATTGTCATGGCTTCACATTGGGTTGGGTTCACTTTACCCGGCATAATGGAAGAGCCCGGTTCATTTTCGGGGATTAAAATTTCACCGATACCGGAACGTGGGCCGGAGGCCAATAAACGAATGTCATTGGCAATTTTGAATAAACTCATGGCAAGTTGGCGTAATGCACCGTGAGTTTCCAGAATTGCATCGTGTGCGGCGAGCGCCTCAAATTTATTGTCTGCGGTGACAAATGGTAGACCGGTAAATTTGGCAATGTAGTCTGCTACTTTGACATCATAGCCTTTCGGCGTGTTTAATCCGGTTCCCACCGCCGTGCCGCCAAGGGCTAATTGGCTTAAATGAGGCAGGGTATTTTTTAATGCACGCAAGCCGAAATCTAATTGTGTGGCATAGGCAGAAAACTCTTGCCCTAAAGTTAAGGGAGTGGCATCCATTAAATGGGTGCGACCAATTTTCACCACATCTTTGAACGCCTCAGATTTTGCTGCGAAAGTTTTTTGTAAACGTTCAACACAAGGGATGGTGTGTTCCACCACTTTTTTATAGGCGGCAATGTGCATTGCCGTTGGGAAAGTATCATTAGAAGATTGGGATTTATTCACATCATCGTTTGGGTGAATGACGGATTTTTCCCCTAATTTTCCGCCATTTAACACATGGGCACGATTGGCGATGACTTCATTTACATTCATATTCGATTGTGTGCCTGAGCCGGTTTGCCAAATGACAAGCGGAAATTGATCATCTAGCTTGTTTGCCAAAATTTCATCGCAGGCTTGGGCGATCAAATCTCTTTTTTCTGCGGTCAATACACCGAGATCATGGTTGGCAAAGGCAGCGGCTTTTTTCAAATAACCAAAGGCTTCGATAATTTCAGCCGGCATTGAGGCTTCAGGCCCAATTTTAAAGTTATTGCGTGAGCGTTCAGTCTGTGCAGCCCAATATTTATCGGCAGGAACCTGAACTTCACCCATGGTGTCTTTTTCAATGCGAAATGCCATTATGATACTCCTATTCAATAAGATGAAACTAAAAAAACGGCTCAATTTTAACACTTCAGAGGTATGAATGGAATGTAACAAAAAGACGAAAAATCACTTTTGTGATTTAGATCATAAAAAAGTGCGGTCGGTTTTAATTGCTGTTTTTTCATTGGCTTAAGGCATGATTTAACCATTTATTTTTTCCCTATTTTTCGGTAGAATTTCCCAGTTTACAGCTGAGTAAAATTGAGATGAAAATGGTAAAAAATGCGCAGTTTTACATTTTAACAGAGCAAACCCCGTTGAGTGTTGAACAGCTTGCGTGCAATTTGGCGGCTTCCGCTTGGCGATTAGGTAAACGGGTTCTGATTGCTTGTGAAACGGAGCAGCAAGCCTTAGATATTGATGAGGCACTTTGGCAACGGGAAGTCGAAGAATTTGTCCCCCATAATTTATCGGGGGAAGCCACCCAATATCCCACGCCGATTGAAATTTCCTGGAAAGGAAAACGCAATGCACAGCAACGGGATCTGCTCATTAATTTGCAACAAACCGTGCCGGAATTTAGCCATAGTTTCACTCAATTGATTGATTTTGTACCGGTGGAAGAAACGCCAAAAGCACAAGCGCGGGAACGTTATAAACAACTGCGTATGCAAGGCTGGCAATTATCCACCGAAAATGCATAACTTTAAAATAAAACCTTATGGAGTCAATATGAAATCGACAATGAAATTTGCTTTATCGCTTTTAATGGGCTGCAGTGTTTTAACCTTAACGGCTTGTGATAACCAAGAGGCAAAAACACCTGAAAAAATGACCGCACTTTCCGAAAATAAGGCTGAGCCAATGCCGGAAAAAGTGATACTTCCTGAGCCGACAAAGGATGAAACGGTTTCCGCCGCCTCTCAAAACGAGGATGTGAAAACTGCCATTGAAAAGACAGAGAACAACAGTAAAGAGAACATAGAAAGTGCGGTTGAAAAATCAAATATTTCTCCAAATCTTAAGGAAAATGTCACAGCGGGAAAATCCGAACGTCCTTCGGCAAAAATGCGCAAAAAAACAGAAAATCGTTATTTAAAAGAGCAAAAAGCCTTATTGAAAGTGCTTGAATCCCAATACCAACAAATTCGTTGCACCGCCGAAGCCGCAACATTAGGCGAAAATAGTTTCTGCCGCCAAGAAGAACGCCGTTTGTTATCCGAAATTAAACGTGTGAAAGGTGAGATTCGGTTGAATCAATAAAGGAGTGGTGGAATGACAAAGGAAGAAATTTTAGAAAAGCAGCGCCAGTTGCATATTGTTTTCAAAGCCTGGATGGAAGATAAGAAAAAGCGTGAAGTGCTAACATTTATGCGACCAAATGGCAATATTGTTGAACATTATCCAGACGGTACGGAAAAAATAATCAAATATGCGACAAAATAATTTGGCTATTTTTTACTGCGGTACAAATGGTTCGGGAAAAACAACATTGCGAGGGTTTAATAAAGATTCTGTGCAAATTGTGATTGACTCTGATCATATTGCAATGGAAATTAATCCTGAAAATCCTCGTTTAGCGGATATTGAAGCCGGTAGGAAAGCGGTTGAATTATTTAGATTTGCCATAAAAAATCAAATTTCTTTTTCAATGGAATCGACACTTTCGGGAAAATCCATTTTAAATCGAATGAAACAAGCTAAAGGAAAAGGCTTTTATGTTCGGTTAAATTATATTGGAGTCAATGATCCTGATATTAACGTAAAACGTGTAAAAGCAAGAGTACAAGAAGGCGGTCATTTTATTGATGAACAAACAATCCGCCATCGTTTTGAAATTAGTCGAAAAAACTTAATTACCGCACTTTCATTTTGTGATGAGGCGTTCATTTATGATAACTCTGCTGAAGCTCCCGAAGTTATTTTTCATATTCAAAATCAGCAGATTACTCAAATTGCTGATGAGTTGGTGGGGTGGTGTAGAATGTTGTTAGATGAGCTTTTATTGTTAGGGGCTAAAATTAGTAATTGAAAATATAGAGCAGTAAGGCAATTTACGATTATTATTAGAAAGCCAATAAAGGAATATATTTGATATGAAAACACCAAATAATAAAAATAAAACTTTAAAACAAAAAGTTGAAGAAAATGTAATTCTTTATATATTAGGATTTTGTGTTACAACGGCTATTATAGTTGGTTCTGCAACCTTTGCTTTTACGAAAGTTATAATTTCTGATAAGTAAGAATGATGCTTTAGAGCAAAAAATAAATTTATATGAAAAGAAAGAAGACGAATTAACCCATAATTTAAACTCTCTTAAGAAAGAATTTGATTTAAAAACTCAAGAAAACGATAGCTTAAAAAGTAAATTAACGCAATATGATGATATTGATAATAGAATAAATATTCTCTTAGAGCGATCTAAGAAATCAAGTGAGAAAATAACAAAATTAGAAAATGATTTGAAGATTAAAGAAAGAGAACTGGCAAATTTAAGTCAGATTAGAAAAGAAAATGAAGAAATCATCAAGAAGAATAATGATCTAGTAAATAGAAATCGTTATTTATCATCTGAACTTAACAAGCTTGCTAATATAAATAAAGAAATTAAAAAACTAGAAGTTAAAGAAGAAAAATATAGAGAATGCCACTCTTGGATATTGCCCAAACCAAAGGAGCTAGTTGAACAGTGTAAACATGATTTAAAATACGTTCAAGACGAATTATCAAAGCTTAGACAAAAACTACCATATTAAGTCCAATAAAAAGAGAAAACAATGACACAAAACCTCCAAATGGCAGACCGTTTTAATCCGTCTGCGGTAGAACAAACCCTTTATCAACACTGGGAAGAGAAAGGGTATTTTAAACCGAGTGAAAATCCGAATGTGCCGAGTTATTGTATTGCCATTCCGCCGCCGAATGTGACGGGGAGTTTGCATATGGGGCATGCCTTCCAGCAAACCTTGATGGATACGCTGATTCGTTTTCATCGTATGGAAGGACATAACACCCTATGGCAAGCGGGCACAGACCACGCAGGCATTGCAACGCAGATGGTGGTCGAGCGTAAAATTGCGGCGGAAGAGGGCAAAACCCGCCATGATTACGGGCGTGAAGCCTTTATCAACAAAATTTGGGATTGGAAAGCCTATTCAGGCGGTACGATTAGCCAACAAATGCGCCGTTTGGGGAACTCAATCGACTGGGATCGTGAGCGTTTCACCATGGACGAGGGTTTGTCCAATGCCGTAAAAGAAGTGTTTGTTCGATTACACGAAGAAGGCTTGATTTATCGTGGTAAACGCTTGGTAAATTGGGATCCTAAATTGCACACAGCGATTTCTGATCTTGAAGTGGAAAACAAAGAAAGCAAAGGATCACTTTGGCATTTCCGTTATCCACTCACCAATGGTGTAAAAACAGCGGATGGTAAAGATTATTTGGTGGTGGCGACCACCCGTCCTGAAACCATGTTGGGCGATACGGCGGTGGCAGTTCATCCGGAAGATGAACGTTACCAATCATTAATTGGTAAAACCGTGATGCTTCCACTCGCTAACCGTGAAATTCCGATTGTAGCAGATGAGTATGTGGATCGTGAATTTGGTACCGGTGTGGTAAAAATCACCCCTGCCCACGATTTTAACGACTATGAAGTGGGGAAACGTCATAATTTACCGTTGGTGAATGTGTTGACGCTCAATGCGGATATTCGTGATGAAGCGGAAGTCATTGGCTATAACAATAAACCTTTGGAAAATTACACCGCACTTATCCCTGAAGATTACCGTGGTTTAGAGCGTTTTGTAGCCCGTAAGAAAATCGTTGCGGATTTTGAGGCAATGGGGCTGTTGGAAGAAATTAAACCGCACGATCTCAAAGTGCCTTATGGCGACCGTGGCGGTGTGCCGATTGAGCCAATGCTGACAGATCAATGGTATGTGAGTGTTAAACCGCTAGCTGAAGTGGCAACGAAAGCGGTGGAAGACGGTGAAATCCAATTTGTACCGAAACAGTATGAAAACCTGTATTTCTCTTGGATGCGGGATATCCAAGACTGGTGTATTTCACGCCAACTTTGGTGGGGTCATCGTATTCCGGCATGGTATGACGCAGCGGGCAATATCTACGTTGCACGCAACGAGCAAGAGGTTCGCACAAAATACAACTTACCTGCGGATTTAGCCTTAAAACAAGATGAAGATGTATTGGATACGTGGTTTTCCTCCGGTTTGTGGACATTCTCTACACTGGGTTGGCCGGAACAAACTAAAGAATTGAAAATGTTCCACCCGACGGATGTATTAATCACCGGATTTGACATCATTTTCTTCTGGGTGGCGCGCATGATTATGTTCACCATGCACTTCATCAAAGATGAAAATGGCAAACCGCAAGTACCGTTCAAAACCGTTTACGTTACGGGCTTGATCCGTGATGAACAAGGGCAGAAAATGTCGAAATCGAAAGGTAATGTACTTGACCCGATTGATATGATTGACGGTATCAGCCTTGAAGATTTACTGGAAAAACGCACAGGCAATATGATGCAACCGCAATTAGCGGAAAAAATTGCCAAAGCCACCCGTAAAGAATTTGCCGAAGGCATTGCGGCACATGGTACGGATGCGTTGCGTTTCACCCTTGCGGCGCTTGCCAGCAATGGTCGTGATATTAACTGGGATATGAAACGCCTTGAGGGTTATCGTAATTTCTGTAATAAACTGTGGAATGCCAGCCGTTTTGTATTAACCAATGAAAAATTGGATTTAAGCGAAGGGGAAATTGAGTTTTCCGTGGCGGATCGTTGGATTGAATCTTGTTTTAACCGCACCGTGGGTGATTTCCGTGAAGCATTAAGCCAGTATCGTTTTGATTTAGCCGCCAATGCGATTTACGAATTTACCTGGAACCAATTCTGTGACTGGTATTTAGAATTAACCAAACCGGTATTTGCAAACGGTACGCCGGCACAAATTCGTGCGGCAAGCCAAACCCTGGTGCGTGTGTTAGAGCAATTATTGCGTTTAGCACACCCATTGATTCCGTTTATCACGGAAGAAATTTGGCAAAAAGTGAAAGGTTTTGTCGGCATTGAAGCGGATAGCATTATGTTGCAACCATTCCCAACGGTGGATGAAAATGCCTTTGATGATGAAGCCGAGCGTGAAATCGATTGGTTAAAAGAAGTGATTGTGGCAGTACGTAATATTCGGGCAGAATGTAATATCGCACCAAGTAAAGGATTAGATTTATTGTTCCGTAATATTGATGTGACAGAACAAAAAATTCTTGAAAAACAAACCGCACTTTTATGCGCCATGGCGAAACTTGATGATTCACGGGTGTTGGCTGAAGGGGAAAATGCGCCGCTAGCCGTGGCAAAACTTGTAGGTAATACGGAACTTCTTGTGCCAATGGCAGGTTTTATCAACAAAGAAACCGAGCTTGCCCGTTTAACCAAAGAGATCGAAAAATATCAAAACGAAGTTAAACGCATTGAAAGCAAACTCGGCAACGAAGCCTTTGTTGCCAAAGCTCCGGAAGCGGTGATTGCCAAAGAACGTGAGAAAATGGCTGAATATCAGTCAGGATTAGAAAAAATCCGTGAGCAATATAAAGCCATAGAAACGTTGTAATTCGCATATTATAAAAAGCAGGCATTTTTGCCTGCTTTATTTTTAAGAAATCTATGAAAATAGTTGATGTAGCTTTTAAATGAAAAAAGATATTTTAATTACGGAAAAAATTTCAGAAAATCCTATTTTTCAGGTGGGGATTTCCAACTAGAAAATTAGAATAAAATAGTATGGTGGGTTTTATAAGTGAATAAAAAAAGAACTCAATATTTTATCTAAATAAATTTACCTTTTTAGAGGTTATTCATTCTTACCTAAACAATCTCAATTCGATTAACTAACTTTTATTGTTATATTTTTTCTGATAGACTGAATTTATCATATCATATCATATCATATCATACCATATCATACCATATCATACCATATAAAAATATGAGCCGGATAAACTATAATTAGTTATTAACTTATTTCAGAAGAAAAATTCTATTACAATGAAAATTATTGAGGATTTTACAAATGATGAAATTAAAAATTAATACAATTTTAACAAATCAAGAACTAATGGACATTTTCAAATGTGCGAATAGTGGTGGAATGCGTCGTTCACATAGAACCAATTCTTTAGTGATTATTTTTGATCACACTAAACATCTTTATGATGATTGCTGGAAAGATGGAATACTACATTACACAGGAATGGGGAAAAATGGAGATCAAAGTCTTGATTTTCAGCAAAATAAAACATTAGCTGCATCAAGAACA
This sequence comes from Rodentibacter trehalosifermentans, assembly GCF_002000545.1. Lineage (GTDB taxonomy): Bacteria > Pseudomonadota > Gammaproteobacteria > Enterobacterales > Pasteurellaceae > Rodentibacter > Rodentibacter trehalosifermentans. The sequence goes on from NZ_MLHL01000015.1 coordinate 153,007, forward strand.
AATGGTGTTGAAGTCCATCTTTTTGAAGTATTTAAGCACAAAGAATACACTTATATGGGACAGGTCTATTTAGTGGGTGAACCTTATCAAGCAAAACAAAAAGGCGAAGATAAGCTTGACAGAAATGTTTGGGTTTTTCCATTGAAGAAAAAATAGTTTTTAATGTTTGTCAGACTATAGTATAAAAGAGTAGTTAATATTAGAAACATAAACATATTTTTTATTTAGTATGTCATACTATAGCCTTATCAGAATAACTAGTTAGCCCATAGAAGAGCTAATTTTTTTGAAGTAGATCATTCAAGGTTATTTGGAAAGTTGTTCAATAAGATTAGAAAGCCCTTCCTCATCGTAACCTTCCTCATATTGGGCCTCTTCTTTGGTAAAGTTATGCAAGCGATGACCTGCTGTACAACCGTATGCTTCGAGTTTGGCTTTGGTGAAATTGGTTCTAAATTGCGAGCTACTGTTATTTAAACTAATCACACCAATGGTAGAATTTCGACAAGGATGCTTATTAATAAAAACCAAGTTATAGCCTGATTCACGGATATAGCCGGTTTTATTAATGCTTGCGTCAAACACGTTTTCCCGCACTAGTTTATTGGTATTTTTCACAAAGACACTGCGCCCACCCGCTTGAATATAAGCACTTGACATATTTGAGAACGCTTTAATTTGGGGTTTATTCATTGAATATTTCGCCAATTTCACCAAGTCCATGGCACTTGAAATATTGCTATTCGATAAGCCGGAGCTGTCAGCGAAACGGGTAGAACGCATTCCTAACTGTTTTGCCTTTTCATTCATTTTCTGAATAAATTGAAGTCGGCTCATTCCGGCAGAACGTGCAAGGGCATGCGCCGCTTGGTTATCCGAATGAACGAGCATTGCCTTAAGTAATTCATTGCATGAAATCGGTGTGTATTTCGGTAATTTCGTGTGTGTGCCTTTAATGTAATCATCGTCATCATTGGTAATTGAGGTGGTGCAACGAGGATTTTTATTATGTTCTAAAAACACATTTGCGGTCATTAATTTTGTTACGGAGGCAATGGGTTGAACATGGTTGGGGCTGCGGCTTTCCAGCACCTTATTGCGTGTAAAATCATAGACCACATAAGATTGTGCCACGGCAAAGGTAGGAATAAAACAGAAAACAGAAAAAAGTTTTTTTAACATTGCAGATCCCGAAAAATAAAACAGGCGAATATTCTAGCGCACTTTTCTGCAAAGTATTGTTTATTTTTGTGATTCGGATCGTAAAAGGTGCGGTTAAAAATCGCTTTATTTTTTGAAATTTGCTAGCTTATCCCTTAGCAAATCGGTAAAATCGCCGCCTATTTTATACTAGGCTTTTGTTGTGGTGAGTTACCGCAATTTTTATTGCCATAATGTGTAACAACGAGGCTTTCATGTTAGAACAAACGAAAAAAATTAATTTAATGGATTTAACACGCAAACAGATGCGTGAATTTTTTCAGGAACTGGGCGAAAAACCTTTCCGAGCAGATCAATTGGTGAAATGGATCTATCATTTTGGCGAAGATAACTTCGACAATATGACGAATATTAATAAGAAATTGCGAGAAAAGCTAAAATCCGTGGCTGAAATTAAAGCGCCGGACGTAGCAGTAGAGCAACGCTCTGCCGATGGAACGATTAAATGGGCGATGCAAGTGGGGGAGCAACAGGTGGAAACCGTGTATATTCCGGAAGCAGATCGAGCCACCCTTTGTGTGTCTTCTCAGGTGGGCTGTGCCTTGGCCTGTACCTTTTGTTCTACGGCGCAACAAGGGTTTAACCGTAATTTGACGGTGTCTGAAATTATCGGGCAAGTATGGCGGGCTTCAAAAATTCTTGGTAATTTTGGGATGACGGGGGTTCGCCCTATTACTAATGTAGTGATGATGGGCATGGGGGAGCCGCTATTAAATGTTGCCAATGTGGTGCCGGCAATGGAAATTATGTTAGATGATTTTGCTTATGGTTTATCTAAACGTCGGGTGACCCTTTCTACCTCAGGGGTCGTGCCGGCATTGGATAATTTAAGTAAAATGATTGATGTGGCATTAGCTATTTCTTTACATGCCCCAAATGATGAATTGCGTGATGAAATTGTCCCCATTAATAAAAAATACAACATTAAAATGCTGATTGATTCGGTCAATCGTTACCTGAGCGTATCCAATGCCAATCACGGCAAAGTGACGATTGAATATGTCATGCTGGATCATGTTAATGATGGGGTGGAACATGCTCATCAGCTTGCGGAAGTATTGAAAAACACCCCTTGTAAATTAAATTTAATTCCGTGGAATCCGTTCCCGCAAGCACCTTATGCGAAAAGTTCCAATAGTCGTATTGATCGTTTTCAAAAAACACTGATGGAATATGGTTTTACAGTGATTGTACGCAAAACCCGTGGCGATGATATTGATGCGGCTTGCGGACAACTTGCCGGTGAAGTGATTGACCGAACAAAACGTACGGCAATGAAACGCCAATTTGGGCAAAATATCGGCATAACTCAAGTTCATTAACGCTTTATTATTGGAGGAAAAATGAAATTTTTGTCTATACCGATCCTAAGTGCGGTCATTTTTCCTCTTGTTTTTTCGGCTTGTGTTTCTCATCCGCTTTCTTCCAATTTTAATCAGCAACAGGCCGCAAAAGCCCGTGTTGAGTTGGCACTAGGTTATTTACAGCAGAATAATTTTCCTCTCGCTAAACAAAACCTGGATAAAGCCTTAACCCATGATCCCAATTATTACTTGGTGTATTCTGCCATGGCACATTTTTACCAATTACAAGGGGAAGTGGAGGCTGCTCGAAAAGCTTATCTTCAAGCGATAAAATTAGATGATAAACAAGGGGATACCCATAATAATTTTGGTACGTTTTTATGTGCTCAAGGCGAATTTCAACAAGCTTATGAAGAATTTGAACGTGCCTTGCATTCACCCCATTATTATCGCCAAGCCGATACCTATGAAAATATGGCACTTTGTGCAAAGGCTTCCAATCAAATGTCTATTTACCAACAAGCGTTGGATAGGTTGCGACAGCTGGATACGGTGCGGGCGGAAAAACTGGATCTGATCAAATAAAACATTGCCAAATTGCGCTTTCGACTTTAAAATTCAGCTTTTGATTATGTTTCAAAAACGAATAAATTTATGAATACACAAGCTGAAAAAACGGAAATGCAAGCTGAACAATTCGTTTCTTTGGGGGCGCGATTTCGCCAAGCCCGTGAAGCGTTAAACCTTTCTCTTGAAGATGTTTCCAAGGAAATTACTTTGCGTCCGGCAATATTGATGCAAATTGAAAATAATGAATTTATTCAAAAGAATGTTCCAGCGACTTTTATGAGAGGGTATGTGCGTAGTTATGGAAAATTTTTGCGTTTACCTGAAAGCCTTTGGTCTGATCTTTCTTTTGGTGAAGATGAAAAAAATGATTTAGATAAAAATGCACGGGCTACCCGCTCTGTGAATCAGTATGCTTCTCATAGCCGTTGGGTGGGTTATTTAACCGCATTAGTGCTTCTCATCGCATTAAGTATGACGGGATTATGGTGGTGGCAGAGTTATCAGCAATCGAATGAAGAACGTGATACGCTGGTGCAAAATTATGTTTCAAATACTGAAGCTACTGAATCGACAACCAATGTGGCTCAACCTGTGGAAATTTCAACAACTCAATCTAATCTACCCGAGATACCATCAGCAAGTTCGGTTGAGATTATTTCTAATAGTGGTATCCCTTCAGAAGCAACTAATATGGGCTCAACCAACACGGCATTGTTGTTTCCGGCTCAGCAAAATGATCCTCCTTTACCTAAATCCATGACTTCTGCCGAGAATGAAGTGGCGATTCCTGATACACAAAGTGCGGTTGAAAATCCAACTATTTCTCCGGCATCTCCTAGCGTACAAGGTGATTTGATTGTGGAAGTGCTAAAAAATAGTAGCTGGTTGAGTGTGAAAGATCAAAATCGTAAAGTCCTTGTCCAAAAAGAATATAAAGAAGGTGAAGTGCTCACCTTTGACGGTAATGAATTTTCTTTAATTGTGGGGGCTCCTGCCAATGTACGCATTACCTACAAAGGTGAAAATTATCCATTAAAAGTAGATGGACGTGTGGCAAAATTCAAACTTTCACAACCTAAGGAATAATCATGTCTGCTTTTCAACCGACAATTAAGCGTCGTGAATCGACCAAAATTTATGTAGGCAATGTCCCAATTGGTGGTGATGCGCCTATTGCTGTGCAGTCTATGACCAATACACGCACCACTGATGTGGAGGCAACGGTGGCGCAAATTAAGTCCCTCGAGCGTGTGGGGGCAGATATTGTACGGGTTTCTGTGCCAACAATGGAGGCCGCAGAAGCCTTTAAGATGATTAAACAACAAGTGGATGTGCCTCTGGTGGCAGATATTCATTTTGATTATCGTATTGCCTTAAAAGTGGCGGAATATGGGGTAGATTGCTTACGGATTAATCCCGGTAATATTGGGCGTGAGGATCGTATTCGTGCCGTTGTTGATTGTGCCCGTGATAAAAATATTCCTATCCGTATCGGTGTGAATGCCGGTTCTTTAGAAAGAGATCTGCAAGAGAAATACGGTGAACCTACACCAGAAGCCTTGTTGGAATCGGCATTACGTCATGTTGAAATTTTAGATCGTCTTAACTTTAATCAATTTAAAGTGAGCGTGAAAGCCTCCGATGTTTTTTTAGCTGTAGAGGCCTATCGTTTACTGGCAAAGGCCATTAAACAGCCTCTGCATTTAGGGATTACCGAGGCCGGTGGGGTGAGAGCCGGTGCGGTGAAATCAGCGATTGGTTTAGGTATGCTACTGGCTGAGGGCATTGGCGATACGCTGAGAGTGTCCCTTGCGGCAGATCCCGTAGAAGAAATTAAAGTGGGGTTTGATATTCTCAAATCCTTACGAATTCGTTCCCGTGGCATTAATTTCATTGCTTGCCCAACCTGTTCCCGCCAAGAATTTGATGTGATTGGTACGGTCAATGCCTTGGAACAACGCCTTGAGGATATTATCACCCCAATGGACGTGTCCATTATCGGTTGTGTGGTCAATGGGCCGGGTGAGGCATTAGTGTCTGATCTTGGGGTGACCGGTGGTAACAAAAAAAGTGGTTACTATGTGGATGGCGAGCGCCAAAAAGAGCGCTTTGATAACGAAGATATTATTAATCAATTAGAAGCAAAAATCCGAGCGAAAGTCGCATTACAGGACCCGAAAAATCGTATTATTTAAGGAAAACTCGTGGCAAAAACAATTCAAGCAATTCGTGGAATGAACGATTGTTCTCCAACAGAATCGCCATTATGGCAATGGGTAGAAACGCAGGTGCGTGAAGTATTAAATAGCTATGGCTATTCGGAAGTGCGTATGCCGATTGTAGAAAGCACCCCATTATTTGCTCGTGCTATTGGTGAAGTAACCGATGTGGTCTCAAAAGAAATGTACACGTTTTGGGATAATGATGAGCAACTTACTTTACGCCCGGAAGGCACAGCAGGCTGTGTGCGTGCAGCGATTGAGCACGGCTGGATCTATAATAATGAACAACGTTTATGGTATATGGGGCCGATGTTCCGCCATGAGCGTCCGCAAAAAGGGCGTTATCGTCAATTTCATCAAGCTGGCGTGGAAGTTTTTGGCATTGCCAATCCGGAAATTGATGCGGAATTAATTATTCTAACCGCCCGTCTTTGGAAGAAATTAGGCATCGATCAACATGTTTCTCTTCAACTTAACTCCATTGGTTCATTAGAAGCGAGAGCTAATTATCGTTCTGCCTTGGTCGCTTTCTTGGAACAACACCAAGCATTAATGAGTGAAGAAGAAAAGGAACGCTTAATCAAAAATCCGCTTCGTATTTTGGATACGAAAAATCAAGCATTACAACAAGTATTAGATGATGCGCCGAAATTGCTTGATTATTTAGATGACGAGAGCCGTGAGCATTTTGCTCAATTGTGTGCTTTGCTGGATTCTGTCGGTATTGCGTATGAGATTAACCCGAAACTGGTGCGTGGGTTAGATTACTATAATAAAACCGTATTTGAATGGGTAACCTCTGCATTAGGTGCACAAGGTACGGTGTGCGGAGGCGGTCGCTATGACGGTTTGGTCGAACAACTTGGCGGACATGCCGCCCCGGGTGTTGGGTTTGCAATGGGGTTAGAACGTTTGGTCTTGCTTGTCCAAGAAGTCAATGCCTCCATTCCAGTGAAAAATGCGGTGGATATTTACCTTGTTTATCAAGGGGAAGGTACGGCTTTGAGCGCGTTCCAACTTGCTGAAAAAATTCGTTCGGCATTACCACAGTTAGGCACAATGTTGCACTGCTCAGGCGGAAACTTTAAAAAACAATTCCGACGTGCGGATAAATCCGGTGCAACCTTAGCCTTGGTGATTGGTGAAAGCGAAATGCTTAATAACCAAGTGGTCGTGAAACATTTACAGGGTGGTGTTGAACAGCAAACCCTTGATATCGAAAAAGTCATTGATTATATTCAATCTCAATTTTAGTTGATAAAGGAAAAGAATATGGCGTATTCCATTGAAGAAGAACAAGAGATTAACCAGTTAAAGGAATGGTGGAAAGAAAATGGTAAAAGCATTATTGTGGCTTTTATTTTAGGTGTAGGTGGCGTGTTGGGCTGGCGTTATTGGCAATCTCATCAAGCTAATCAAATTGTTGAGGCTTCAGCAGGCTATGAGGCGTTGGTTTACGCTGTTGAACAAGATCCTGCTACGCAAAAAGCAAAATTAACGGATTTTGTTCAAGCGAACAGTAAAACCAGCTATGCCGTCTTTACTTTATTTGATGAAGCAAAAAATGCCGTTGAGAAACAAGATTTCGCCTCTGCCGAAGTCGCATTAAAACAGGCCTTAGCACAATCTCAAGACGATATTCTCACATCACTTGCCGCATTGCGTTTAAGTGCGGTGCAATTTCAATTAGGGCAGTTAGACTCGGCATTATCCAATCTTAATCAAGTAAAAAGTAGCAGTTTTGCTGCACGAAAAGCGCTTTTAACCGGCGATATTCAGCTTGCAAAAGGGGATAGTCAGGTCGCTAAAATCAGTTTTGAACAAGCACTTCAATTGGGTAGCCCATTGGAACAACAGGCTGCACAAATGAAGCTGAATAATCTTTAATCGGAAACGCTCGTAAGAGCGTTTTATTTTATATGCGATCCCTCTTTCCACTTCCTCCACCACTGCTTTGCTTTTTTGTTGGTGTAGTAATGTATTTGTTACCCTCAATGGGACAATATCCCACATTTCCTTATCTTATTAGTGGCTTCATTTTATTGTCTGCTTGTATTGGGATGCTCAGCCTTTGGCAATTTCATCAGCATAAAACCACCATTGATCCTCAGCGATTGGATAAAAGCACCCATTTGGTGACCTCCGGTATTTTTAGGGTAAGCCGTAACCCAATGTATTTGAGTTTGTTACTGCTCTTAATGGCTTGGGCATTGTATTTAGGGCATTTCTTGGCTTGGAGTGGCGTGGTGGCTTTTATTTTGTTAATGAATCGTTTTCAAATTGCTCGGGAAGAAATTTATTTGGAAAGAAAGTTTGGTGAGGCTTATCGTCAATATCAAGCGAAGGTGAGGCGTTGGCTGTAAAAATGCGGTCAAATTTGACCGCACTTTTGTTCTGCTATCTTGTTATTTTGCACACTGGCAATCCGTCTTTTTTTCAAAACGTTCTGCCACATAATCCCAGTTCACGACATTCCAAAATTCTTTAATGTAATCCGGACGGCGGTTTTGGAATTTTAGGTAATAGGCGTGTTCCCAAACATCTAAACCTAATAGTGGGAAGCCTTCACAACCTGCCACCTCTTTACCCATTAATGGGTTGTCTTGGTTTGCTGTTGAAACAACGGCTAATTTACCCTCAGCGGTTAACACCAACCATGCCCAGCCTGAACCAAAACGGGTCGCCGCTGCTTTTTCAAATTCCGCTTGGAAAGCTTCAACAGAGCCAAAATCACGAATGATTGCCTCTTTTAATGCACCCTGTAAGGTCGTGCCTTTTTTCAAGGATTTCCAAAAGAGGCTATGGTTTGCGTGACCACCGGCATTATTGCGTAATACGCCACGTTTTTCAGCCGGAAGTTTATCAAGACGAGCAATTAATTGACCCGGGCACATTTCAACAAATTCAGCGCCTAAGCCTTCTAATGCAGCATTCGCATTATTGACATAAGCTTGGTGGTGTTTGCTGTGGTGGATTTCCATGGTTTGTGCATCGAAATGCGGTTCTAATGCGTTATAAGCGTAGCCTAATTCAGGTAAGGTGTAAGCCATAATTCGTTCCTTCTATAAAATAAAGTGGTGATTTTAATCATTTTGGTTGGGGTGATAAAACCCTTACCCAAAATTGCTCGAATAGTAGCAGAAAATTTGATTTAGATCATTAAATGTTTTCTTTTAGTGAAATTGTCCTTTTTGATAAATCTTGTTTTAAATCAATAAAACCTATGATCTACGTCTAAAGAGTTAGCGTTTTCGTCTGTTAGGAATCTCGTCAAATGTTTACCTTATGATAGAATATCGGCAATTTTATTTGGTGGTTTTTTCTTATGTTTGATGCCCATAGCTTATCCATAAAAAATCTCGCTTGCCGGCGTGGTGAGAGGATGCTTTTCCGTGCGTTATTGCAAGAGTTTAAAAGCGGTGATTTTGTTCAAGTGGAAGGGCATAACGGCATTGGGAAAACCAGTTTATTAAGAATTTTAGCCGGGCTTGCGCAACCCTTGGAGGGGGAGGTGTATTGGGATGGTGAGCCCATCACCAAACAACGGGAAATGTATCACCAGCATTTGCTCTACTTAGGGCATCTTTCCGGCGTAAAACCTGAATTAACCGCTTGGGAAAATTTACAATTTTATCAACGTATTAGTCAGGCAACCACCGGTGAGGAAGCGCTTTGGGCGGTGCTAGAAAAAGTGGGATTAGTTGGTCGTGAGGATTTACCTGCGGCACAACTTTCTGCCGGTCAACAGCGACGTATTGCTTTAGCCCGTTTATGGCTTTCCCGAACTGCCCTCTGGATTTTGGATGAGCCGTTCACGGCGATTGATAAAAAAGGTGTGGAAATTTTGACCGCACTTTTTGATGAGCATACCCAACAAGGTGGTATTGTCTTATTAACCAGCCATCAAGATGTGCCGAGCTACCATTTGAAAAAACTCAATTTAGCCAACTATAAAGCGGAATAAACGGATGATTTTTTGGGAAATCGTAAAGCGTGAATTACAAATTGCCATGCGTAAGCGAGCGGAGATTTTAAATCCGCTTTGGTTTTTTTTAATTGTGATTACCTTATTTCCCCTTGTGATAGGGCCGGATCCCGTATTACTTTCCCGTATTGCACCGGGCATTGCTTGGGTTGCCGCCTTGCTTTCTGCACTCCTTTCTTTCGAACGTCTATTTCGTGATGATTTCATTGACGGTTCGCTTGAACAATTAATGCTGACAACACAACCGCCGGTCTTAACCGCCCTAGCCAAAGTGTTATCCCATTGGCTTTTAACCGGTTTGCCTCTTATTTTGCTTTCCCCCATTGCCGCATTATTACTTTCTCTTGAGGTTCATCTTTGGTGGGCATTGGTGCTGACACTGCTTCTCGGTACGCCCGTGCTGAGTTGTATTGGGGCGATTGGTGTGGCGCTGACAGTGGGGTTGCGTAAAGGTGGGGTATTGCTAAGTTTAATTGTTGTGCCTTTATTTATTCCGGTACTTATTTTTGCCTCTTCGGTGTTAGAGGCGGCGGGATTAAACGTGCCTTACGGCGGACAATTGGCGATTTTGGGTGCAATGATGACAGGGGCGATCACCCTATCGCCTTTTGCTGTGGTTGCGGCATTACGGATTAGTTTAGATAATTAGCTCAAAGAGCGGTCGTTTTTTCTCTTTTTTTTTGAAGGATTTTTTTATGTGGAAGTGGTTACATCCCTATGCGAAAGCGGAAACACAATATCACCTTTGCGGAAAATTGAGCCCGATATTTGCAGTGTTAAGTTTTCTCTTGTTGGTGGTTGGTCTCGTTTGGGGGCTGGCTTATGCACCGGCAGATTATCAACAAGGCAATAGTTTTCGTATTATGTATGTGCATGTTCCTACTGCCATTTGGTCTATGGGCGTTTATGGTTCTATGGCACTGGCGGCGGTTGTGGCCTTGGTGTGGCAAATCAAACAAGCACATTTAGCGATGATTGCAATGGCACCGATTGGCGCATTGTTTACTTTCCTTGCCCTTGTAACCGGGGCAATTTGGGGGAAACCTATGTGGGGAACTTGGTGGGTATGGGATGCCCGTTTAACCGCCGAGCTGATTTTATTTTTCCTCTATCTTGGTATTCTTGCCCTTTATTCCGCTTTTTCCGATCGGGCGATTGGGGCAAAGGCTTCGGGGATTTTGTGTATCACTACCGTGGTGATTTTGCCGATTATCCATTTTTCGGTGGAATGGTGGAATACGCTTCATCAAGGGGCAAGTATAACGAAATTTGAAAAACCTTCTATTGCGACCCCGATGTTAATTCCGCTGATTTTGTGTATCTTTGGCTTTTTAACCTTATACATTTGGCTAACTCTGGTTCGTTATCGGGTGGAATTACTCAAAGAAGAGGCAAAACGTCCTTGGGTCAAAGCGTTAGCGGAAAAAATATGATGTGCAGGCTTATGGCGTTGTACATGTGGAATTGAAAAGCGATGATAAAAAGAGGCAGGAATAGCAATGTTTTTTCAAACTTGGAGTGATTTTTTCAATATGGGCGGCTACGGTTTTTATGTGTGGCTCTCTTATGGAATCAGTTTTATCGCTATTGTGGCGTTAATCATACAAAGTATAAAACAACGAAAAAGCGTATTACGAAATGTTCAACGTGAAGCACTGCGTGAGGCACGTTTAAAACAAGTCAATAAAGGAAAGCTATTATGAACCCAAGACGTAAATCTCGACTTAAAATCATTACTTTTGTGGTAGTTGGCATCGCCATTGCCAGTGGTTTAATGTTGTATGCATTACGCCAAAATATTGATTTGTTTTATACCCCTTCCGAAGTGCTGCAAGGCAAAGAAAATAATCCAAATCAAAAGCCGGAGGTCGGGCAACGTATCCGAGTGGGCGGGATGGTCGTGGAAGGAACGGTGGAACGTGATCCGAAAAGCCTAAAAGTCCGCTTTGATTTAAATGATATTGGCCCGGCGATTACGGTGGAATATGAAGGTATTTTGCCGGATTTATTTCGTGAAGGGCAAGGTATTGTGGCACAAGGCGTATTGACTGAACCTACCGTATTAACTGCAACGGAAGTGTTAGCCAAACATGATGAAAACTATGTGCCCCCTGAATTGGGTGAAAAAATGCAAAAAGTGCATCAGCCAATGGGGGTTAATGCCTCTGATCTAAAAGGCGAAAGTGCTCGTGATCATCAAGAAAAACAAGAAGGCGGGAAATGATTGCTGAAATCGGAAATTATGCCCTTGCTCTAAGCCTTGGGGTGTCGTTAATGTTGGCAATTTTCCCTTTGTGGGGGGCGGAAGTTGGCAATGTACGGTTAATGGCATTGGCTCGCCCAATGACTTACGGGTTATTTGCCACGCTCACAATTGCTTTTGTCGCATTATTTTACTTATTTGCCGTCAATGATTTTACGGTGCAATATGTGGTGAATAATTCTAATAGTACGTTACCTATTTATTATCGACTTTCTGCCGTTTGGGGTTCGCACGAAGGCTCATTATTACTTTGGATTTGGCTGCTTACCCTTTGGTCAACAGCGGTTGCATTATTAAGCAAACATTTGCCACAAGAAGCCCTAGCCCGAGTATTAGGAATTATGGGGATCATCAGCGTAGGCTTTGTGTTGTTTGTCTTATTCACCTCCAATCCTTTTACCCGCACCTTTCCTGATTTTCCGGTGGATGGAAAAGAATTAAATCCAATGTTACAGGATATTGGGTTAATTTTTCACCCTCCTTTGCTTTATATGGGCTATGTGGGCTTTTCGGTTGCCTTTGCTTTTGCAATTGCTTCACTGATGACGGGTAAACTTGATTCTGCTTGGGCACGCTGGTCACGGCCTTGGACAATGGCTGCTTGGGTATTTTTAACCCTTGGGATTGTATTGGGTTCTTGGTGGGCGTATTACGAGCTTGGCTGGGGGGGCTGGTGGTTTTGGGACCCCGTTGAAAATTCTTCCTTTATGCCTTGGCTTGCCGGCACGGCATTAATTCACTCTCTTGCGGTGACTGAAAAACGAGGGGCCTTTAAAGCTTGGACGGTATTACTTGCGATTTTGGCTTTTTCCCTTTGTTTGCTTGGTACATTTTTAGTGCGTTCGGGAATTTTGGTCTCCGTTCACGCTTTTGCCTCGGACCCGACCCGTGGGCTTTATATTTTAGCTTATTTGGTGGTAGTGATAGGGGGGTCCCTTACCCTTTATGCGTATAAAGGTAATCAAATTCGCTCTCGTGATAATGCCGAACGATATTCTCGTGAAACCATGTTGTTATTAAATAATATCCTTTTAATGACCGCACTTTGCGTCGTCTTTTTAGGAACATTATTACCCCTTGTGCATAAGCAACTCGGCTTAGGGACAATTTCCATTGGGGCACCGTTTTTTGATCAAATGTTTTTGGTGATAATGACACCATTTGCCCTTTTGCTTGGTATTGGGCCTTTAGTGAAATGGCGTCGAGATCAATTTTCAGCCATTCGCACCCCTGTTTTTATTAGCCTGATTGTGATGATGATAGCAGGCTTTGCTTTGCCTTATTTGCTACAAGATAAGATAACCGTCAGTGCGGTATTGGGGACGATGATGACGGTCATTATCCTATTACTTGCCCTCTATGAATTGCAACAACGTGCAACCTATCGAGAACATTTTTTTGTTGGTATTCGTAAACTTTCCCGTTCTCATTGGGGAATGGTATTCGCGCATTTAGGGGTGGCGATGACGGTATGGGGCATTGCCTTTAGCCAAAATTTCAGTATAGAACGTGATGTGCGTATGACCGTAGGGGATAGTGCTCAAATTGGGCGTTATGATTTCAAATTTGTCGGGGTAAGTGATGCCAATGGCCCAAATTATATTGGGGGAAAAGCACAAATTGACATAACAAAAGACGGTAAACCGGAAGGCACCTTGTTTGCTGAAAAACGCTTTTATACGGTAAGCCGAATGTCTATGACAGAGGCGGCCATTAATGGCGGTTTAACAAGGGATCTTTATGTAGCGTTAGGTGAAAAATTAGATGATAGTTCTTGGGCGCTGCGTTTATATTATAAGCCTTTTATCCGTTGGATTTGGATAGGTGGGTTATTTATGGCATTAGGCGGATTATTATGTATGTTTGACCGCCGTTATCGCCTTGGCTTATTACTCAAAAAATAATATCCGGTATGGCTCTCTATACCCTGTATTTAAAGTGCGGTAGAAAATGAAAAAGAAATTATTTATTCCTCTTGTTCTCTTTTTGATTGTGGCAGTGGCTTTTTTAGTGCAATTGAATCGTAATGCACAAGGTGAGGATATTAAAGCCTTAGAATCGGCTTTAGTTGGAAAACCGGTTCCGGAGAAGGCGCTTACGGATCTTTTTGACAACAAAACTTACGATAACGCATTGTTCCAACAGGGAAAACCCTTGTTGTTAAATGTATGGGCGACTTGGTGTCCGACTTGTTATGCCGAGCATCAATTTTTAAATCAACTCGCCCAACAAGGCGTGACGATTATCGGTTTGAATTATAAAGATGATTCCCTTAAAGCGATAAAATGGCTAAAAGAGCTAGGTAACCCTTATCAGGTGGTATTGAAAGATGAAAAAGGATCTTTTGGCTTAGATTTGGGGGTATATGGCGCACCGGAAACCTTTATTATTGACGGAAAAGGTGTGATTCATTACCGCTTAGCCGGCGATGTGAATGAAAAAGTGTGGAGGGAAACCTTAAAGCCAATTTATGACAAACTCTCGGAGCAAAAATAATGAAAAAATGGGGGCTTTTTTTTAGCAGAATAAGTGAAATGATGGTTTATCGCTTCACCGCCGTTGTCAGAGGCAAGGTTCAAAAAACATTGTTATTTTTGACCGCACTTTTCTCCACGACCGTCGCATTTTCAGCGATTGATACCTTAAGTTTTAATTCAACGGCACAAGAAAGCGATTACCATCAACTTACCCAATCGCTACGTTGCCCTCAATGTCAGAATAATAACATTGCCGACTCCAATGCCGCTATTGCGGTGGATATGCGGACAAAAGTATTTGATTTACTCAAAGAGGGAAAATCAAAAGAAGAAATTGTGGATTATATGGTGGCGCGTTATGGGCATTTTGTCACCTATGATCCGCCCATTACAAAAAGCACCTTGATTTTATGGATTGCACCTTTGCTTTCCCTGTTGTTTGGTCTTTTTTTCTTGCTAAAACGCAAAGCGAAACCTCAATCTGTACAAGGAGCTAACCATGAGTTAACGGAAGAAGAGCATACCCGTTTGGCCGAATTATTAAAACAAAAGGATAACTAGATGAATTTATTATTCAGTTTCATCCTACTGACATTGGTTGTAGCATTGATTTGTTTTTATCCCTTGTTACGCCAATTTAAAGGGAAAGACGAACAAAATCGTGATGAGTTGAACAAAGCGTTATATTTTTCACGTTTGCAAGAAATTGAGCAAGATAATGCACAGGGATTGGTGGAAAATGTGGGGGTACTCAAACAAGAATTACAAAAAAATTTATTGGATGATGTGCCTCAGCAAGAAGAAAAAAGCCAACAAGAGGAGAAGGCTTACGGCAAAGTTTGGTTTGCATGCGGTCTTTTAACAATCGGAATTATTGCCGGGACAAGTTATTTTATGGTGGGCGCTTGGCAAGCGGAATCTATGCTCACGCAAACCTATGAAAAATTACCTTATTTTTATGATCGTATAAAAGAAGAAAATACCCATCCCCTTTCTGATGAAGAAATGCAACAATTTTCTACCGCGCTTCGTATTGATTTACAAAAAAATCCAACTGATGCGAAAAAATGGTGGTTGTTGGGACAAATCGGAATGAATTTGGGCAATGCCCGTTTAGCCTTTGATAGCTATCAGAAAGCCAATCAGCTTGATCCGGAAAATGTACAATATAAATTAGGTTATGCTCGGGTGTTAATGTTTTCCGAGGATGCCACGGATAAGCTTAAAGGAGGGGATTTATTGCGTGAGGTCATTCGTCAGGATCACAGCAATATTGAAGCCCTAAGTTTGCTCGCATTTCGTTATTTTGAAACGGAGGATTACAAAATGGCGGCGGTCACTTGGGCGATGATGCTGCGTTTAATGCCCAAAGATGATGAACGTATCCCATTAATTGAAAAAAGTATTCGAGCCGCACGGGATGCTTTAGAAACTCAGCAGCAAGAGAAATCAAAACGTATTACGCCTGATAAAAATTAACGATATTGTCTTTACCATATCGTGACATCCGAAATTTTGTCATAAAAGGTAAAAAACGTGAGATAACCCATTAATTTCCCGTAAATTTTAGGGAGTTGATGGCGTAAAGAAAATGAAGTAAACTTTGGCAATTATCTAGATAATTTACCTGTATAACTTTATCTACGGATGATAAAAGGAATTAACTATGCATCATCGTAAAAGATTCAACATTTACTTTCTGTGCTTTTCCGCATTATTATTTTTTTCTCAATCCACTTATGCGAATACAGAAGGGGCGGTTGATGAAACTGATGGGCGTATCAAAACAAGTCTCGTACGTTATGTGGGAACGAAAGATCAGCGTACTTTAACACCGGATATCTCAACACAAGATGCCAAGGATTTAGGAAATAGTATTGAGTTTGAAGTTTATAAGGTAGATGAGAACTCCGCCTCCCGAAGCGTTTTTTTATCTCCTGCGGGAATATGTAAAGGGTTTAACAGTTCTTATGGCGTTGAGTTTACAAACTTTACAAACCACTACATAAAGAATGGTGATGACAGCCAATATTACGGTGGTATTACAGGTGCCTCGCTTTATCGGGAACGTGATCCTAATAATATGCAATATGTCCCCATTTATGCGATTAAAAATCCCTATTTAGAAAAAGAAATTCGCGAAAGAGAAATGAAGAAAACAAAAGATATTGTGAAAGATAAGATTTTCTCAAGTGAACAACTTTTAGATAAAATAATTTGTAAACCGAGTAAAAAATGAAAAAATTATTCATCGCACTTCCTGGGCTATTTCTTATAGCTTGTAGCTCACAACCGCCACAGCGAGATACAGGAATTTATGATATGAAAACCGTTCAGGAATATCAGGCACAGGTTGCCTCAGGAAGAACCGTTACTGCGGCACAAAAAGCAAAAGCGGCAAATGAAATTGATGATCCGATAAAAATGAATGCCAGCGATAGCGGATCGAAAGTGAAATATCAACGGGCTCCGGTTGCTATCGTACCAAGTATCGGCATCGGTTATTATCGGGGATACCGCCATCATCATTATTATTGGTAATGTGATGAAAAAATGCTCATCTTTTGATGAGCGTTTTTTATATTGGTAGAGAGCGCATATTTAAGTGCGGTCAATTTTTATTTCATTTTATTGGGCTTTGATTCAATCCCCCCTAATTTTGTTACACTACGGCAATATTAGAGGGAATATTTCATATTATGGTTAAGGTAATTGATGTTTTTGCTGAGAACGGTGCATTAACGCAGCAAATTAAAGGCTTTCGACCTCGCGCAGCACAGTTGGAAATGGCACAGGCGGTAGAAGAGGCGTTAGCCAATAAAACCTCATTGGTGGTGGAGGCCGGCACCGGTACAGGAAAAACCTTTGCTTATCTTGCACCCGCTCTGCTTTCCGCTAAGAAAACCATTATTTCGACCGGTTCTAAAAATTTACAGGATCAACTTTTCAAACGTGATCTTCCCACCATTAAAAAAGCGTTGAATTACACCGGTAAAACCGCATTACTGAAAGGTCGGGCAAATTATTTATGTTTAGAACGCTTAGAACAACTTATCGCTCAAGGGGTATTGGGGGATAAAACGGTACTGGCTGATTTATTTAAAGTGCGCCAGTGGAACACCTCAACACAAACCGGCGATTTGTCGGAATGTCCTGATCTTGCAGAAGATAGCCCAATTTTATCTCAATTAACCAGTACAGCAGAAAGTTGTTTGAGAACAGATTGCCCGAATTATGGGGATTGCTATGTGGCGCTTGCCCGTAAAAAGGCATTGCAAGCGGATGTGGTTGTGGTGAACCATCATTTATTTTTTGCGGATATGGCGGTAAAAGAAACGGGTTTTGGTGAGCTTATTCCACAGGCGGAAAATATTATTTTTGACGAAGCCCATCAGCTGCCTGATATCGCAAGCCAATATTTCGGACAATCAGTGACCTCCCGCCAATTTTTTGATCTTTGTAAAGATGTACAAATTGTTTACCGCACGGAATTAAAAGATCTAAAACAGCTTGGTAGTGCTGCCGATACTTTACAAAAAACCGTGCAGGATTTTCGCCTGTTATTGGGGGAGGGAAACCAACGGGGGAATTGGCGTGAATGCTTCAGGCAAGCGGCGGTTGAAAAAGCCTATAAAATCCTCGTTGAAAAATTGTTTTTTTTAGCAGAGGTGATGAAACTCGCATTAGGTCGCTCACAAAATTTAGATCACCTTTTTGAACGGGCGGAAAACCTGAAAATCCATTTACAACGCTTACTTGAAACCGCGCGCACGGGCTATTGTTATTGGTATGAAACCTTTGCCCGTCAGTTTGCTTTACATATTACACCTTTGACTGTAGCAGATAAATTCGGTGAGCAATTGAAAACCAAGCAAGCTGCATGGATTTTTACCTCCGCCACCTTAGAAGTGGGCGGCAAATTCGATTATTTTTGTCAGCGCTTGGGGATCGAAAACGCCCGGCAACTCATTTTACAAAGCCCCTTTAATTACACCGAGCAAGCGTTACTTTGCGTGCCTCGTTATTTACCTCATACCAATCGTGCAAACACCCAAGCAGAACTGGGTAAGATGTTATTGCCGGTGATTGAAGCCAATAAAGGGCGCTGCTTTGTCCTTTGCACCTCTTATGCGATGATGCGCCATCTTGCAGAGTATTTCCGTGAGCATAGCCAATTATCTGTTTTATTGCAGGGGGAAACCTCGAAAAGTGCGCTTCTATCACAATTTATTAATGAACCACATAGCGTGTTGGTGGCAACCTCCAGCTTTTGGGAAGGAATTGATGTGCGAGGTGATGCCTTATCCCTTGTGATTATTGATAAATTGCCTTTTACCTCACCGGATGAACCCTTATTAAAAGCCCGCATTGAAGATTGCCGCTTGCAAGGTGGAGAGCCTTTCAATGATATTCAAATTCCGGAAGCCGTGATAACCTTAAAACAAGGGGTAGGGCGATTGATTCGGGATGTCAGCGATCGGGGTGTGGTGATGATTTGTGATAATCGCTTAGTCATGCGCCCTTATGGACAAATTTTTTTACAAAGTCTGCCCCGCGCAAAGCGGACAAGGGATTTGGCAAAAGTTATCGAATTTTTAAAAACAATTTAGTGGAAAGAGAATGAATCAGTTAACGTTACTTGCATTGGATACCTCAACAGAAGCCTGTTCTGTTGCCCTCTATTATAAAGGGGAAAAAACCGCCATTAATGAATTGGCACAACGTACCCATACCCAACGTATTTTACCTATGGTTGATGAAATTTTGGCGCAATCGGGCATTCGTCTTACTCAACTTGATGCGTTGGCATTTGGGCGGGGACCGGGGAGTTTCACCGGTGTTCGTGTGGGTTGCAGTGTGGCACAGGGTTTAGCCTTAGGGGCAGATTTGCCTGTGTTACCCATTTCTAATTTAACGGCAATGGCACAGGCGGCATTTGAGCAATATCAAGTAGAACAGGTTGCAGCAGCCATTGATGCGAGAATGAATGAAGTGTATTTTTGTCGCCTTCAACGGCAAAAAGTGCGGTCAAATTTCGGTGAGTTTTTTGACTGGCAGATGATTGTCCCGGAGCAAGTTTGCTCACCATTAAAAGCCTTAGAACAAATGGGCAGTGAGCAAGATTTTTTAGTAGGCACCGGTTGGCAGGCCTATGAGGTATTTCAACAACAAGGGAAAAAAGGGTCAGACATTGAATTACCCGACGCCTTGTCAATGTTAGCCCTTGCACTTAATGATTGGCAACAAGGCAAAGCTATCTCTGCATTGGAGATTGAACCTGTTTATTTACGAAATACCGTGGCGTGGAAAAAATTACCCGGGAGAGAATAATGGTTAAGCAAATGATATTGTTTTTCGCTGTCGTTTTCGGATTAACGGCTTGTGTTAGCGCCCCAAAAGGGCTTGAGGCGGAAAATTTTACCCGAACGGATCTCACCCAAATTCAACCTAAGGATTATGCCTGTGCTTGTCATCCTGTTCGTTTAGGGGGCAAAATCATTCACGCCAAAGCGTTAGAGAACCGAATGGAACTTGAAGTTTTAAGTTTTCCGGTTGTCTCATGGAATGCAAAGCCTCTTATGGAAGCCCAAAGCAATGGGCGATTTATCGCCTATCTTGAAGGATTTATCGACCCTGAAATCTTAAAAAACCAATATATTACGGTGGGCGGGATATTAAAAAAACAACAGACAGGCAAGATTGATCAGGCAGATTATGTTTATCCGGTGATCGCCGTTAAACATTATCGCTTATGGAAAATTGGGGCGGACTATTACCCTGATTATGATGATTGGCGCTTTTATCGAGGGCGCTATTGGTATTATGACGATGGGCGCTATCCCCCGCAAATTCGCTATTATTTATATTAGATGATAAAATTTCCCCCGCTTTTCCTATGATAAATAAAGGATAAAAAATGGAAAAAATTTGGTTTCAAAATTATCCGGAGGGTGTACCTACGGAATTGGATACATCAAACTATGCCTCTATTTTAGATATGTTTGAAAAGGCAATACGCGAACATCCTGATCGCCCTGCTTATATTAATATGGGGCAGGTATTGACCTTTAGAAAATTGGAAGAGCGTAGCCGTGCTTTTGCGGCTTATTTGCAAAATGAATTGAAATTAAAACGGGGTGAGCGTGTCGCCTTAATGATGCCAAATTTATTGCAATATCCCATCGCATTATTTGGCGTATTACGAGCCGGGCTGATTGTGGTGAATGTCAATCCGCTTTACACCCCAAGGGAATTAGAGCACCAATTGCAAGATAGCGGTGCGACAACCATTGTGGTGGTATCAAATTTTGCTTCAACACTCGAAAAAATTGTTTTTAACACCAAGATTAAACATGTGATTTTAACCCGAATGGGCGATCAACTTTCCTTTGGTAAACGTACCCTTGTTAATTTCATTGTGAAATATGTCAAAAAATTAGTACCAAAATACAAATTACCTCATGCGGTGACGTTTCGTGAAGTACTGAGCATTGGAAAACACCGTCAATATGTGCGTCCGCAAGTGGAACGGGAAGATTTGGCTTTTTTACAATACACCGGCGGGACGACCGGCGTCGCCAAAGGGGCAATGCTCACTCACGGCAATATTATTACCAATGTTTTTCAAGCAAAATGGATTGCTGATCCGTTTTTAGGGGATAGCCGCCGACAACGAACGGCTATCCTCGCTTTACCGCTTTACCATGTTTTTGCTTTAACTGTGAACTGTTTGCTGTTTGTGGAGCTGGGGATCACCGCAATTTTGATTACCAATCCGAGAGATATTGACGGCTTTGTGAAAGAATTGAAAAAATATCCATTCCATGCCATTACCGGGGTTAATACCTTATTTAATGCACTATTAAATAATGAAAATTTCAAAGAGGTGGATTTCTCGTCTTTAAAATTATCGGTCGGGGGGGGGATGGCGGTGCAACAATCTGTAGCAAGCCGCTGGCATGAATTAACCGGCTGTAGCATTATTGAAGGCTACGGGATGACGGAATGTTCCCCACTGATTGCCGCCTGCCCGATTAATGTAGTGAAACATAACGGCACCATTGGTGTGCCTGTGCCGAACACAGATATTAAGATTATTAAAGAAGACGGGAGTGAGGCCGATATTGGCGAGCCGGGTGAGCTTTGGGTAAAAGGCGATCAGGTGATGCAAGGCTATTGGCAACGCCCTGAAGCCACACAGGAAGTCCTTAAAGCAGGCTGGATGGCAACTGGTGATATTGTCATTATGGATGAAAGCTATAATTTACGCATCGTTGATCGTAAAAAGGATATGATTTTAGTATCGGGGTTTAATGTTTACCCAAATGAAATCGAAGATGTGGTTATGCTCAATTATAAAGTTTCTGAAGTTGTCGCCATTGGTGTGCCGAATGAGGTGTCGGGAGAAACCATTAAAATTTTTGTGGTGAAAAAAGACGAAAGTTTAACCCGAGATGAATTGCGTCAGCATTGTCGTCAGCATTTGACCGGTTATAAAGTGCCAAAAGAAATTGAATTTCGAGAGGAGCTTCCTAAAACCAATGTGGGAAAAATTTTACGCCGGGTGCTACGAGATGAAGAACTTGCCAAACACAGCAAAGATTAAACCACATGATGTATTATGGGATAGCAATATCCCATTTTTATTTTTGAAGAGAGGTTATGATGAAATCATATGAAAATCAACCGCACTTTTCTCTCATTACAAACAATCAATCATTGGCAGATTGTTGCCAGTTGGCCCGCCAAAAAAGTGCCGTGGCGTTAGATACGGAATTTGTGCGTGTTTCTACTTATTTCCCTAAACTAGGGCTTATTCAGCTTTATGACGGCGAGCAGATTTCCTTAATCGACCCTTTAACGATTACGGATTTTTCGCCTTTTATTGCCTTACTTGCAGATAGCAAAGTACTGAAAATTCTTCATGCTTGTAGCGAAGATCTTCTGGTCTTTTTACAGGAATTCGATCAATTACCGCAACCGATGATTGATACCCAAATTATGGCCCGTTTCTTAGGATTAGGAAATTCTGTGGGGCTGGCAAAATTGGCCTTGAAATATTTAAATACCGAGATTGATAAAGGCGCGACAAGAACCAATTGGATGAAACGTCCTCTCTCTGAAACGCAATTACATTATGCCGCCGGCGATGTGTATTATTTATTACCGATTTATCAGTATTTGCAAAAGGAATTATCGGCCACCCCTTGGTTACATGCGGTACAGTCTGATTGTGAGATGGCGTTAACTAAAACGAAAAAATTGCAAGACAGAGAGGGAGAAAAAGCCTATTTGGATATTCCAAATGTTTGGAAATTAAACCCGTTAGAGCTAGCTCGTCTAAAAGTATTGGCAAAATGGCGACAAGATGTGGCGATAGAGCGGGATCTTGCCCTTTCTTATGTGGTAAAATCCGAGAGTTTATGGAAAGTCGCCAAATATAATCCACGCAATACCTCTGAAATGCTTGAAATGGGACTGTCTAATAATGAGGTGAGGGTGCGTGGAAAGAAAATGTTACAACTTTTAGCCCAGGCACGCCGCATTTCGCCTTATGATTATCCGAAGCGGATTGTGCGTATTGTGGATGATCCCCGTTATAAGAAAGCCCTTCGCCTTTTGCAAGAAAAAGCCTATGAGCTCACCCCAAAAGGCTTAACTTTAGAAATTTTAGCCAGCAAGCGGAGCTTGGAGGCATTAATTAAGTGGGCTTGGCTACAGAATGAGCCGCAAGATAAATTACCGGATTTATTAGTGGGATGGCGTAGAGAAATTGGCTTACAGCTTTTGGCGTTGTTGAAATCGATTGAGTATTAAAATCATAAAAAAATGACCGCACTTTTGGTTAATCAAAGTGCGGTCATTTCTATTACAGTTTCAGATTAGCCTTGTGTGGCTTGGATTGCGGTTAAGGCAATGGTATAGACAATATCGTCAACCAATGCGCCACGGGAGAGATCGTTCACCGGTTTACGCATACCTTGTAGCATTGGGCCAATAGACACTAAATCTGCAGAGCGTTGTACCGCTTTATAAGTGGTATTACCCGTATTTAAATCCGGGAAAACGAAAACCGTCGCTTTACCGGCAACCGGAGAATCCGGTGCTTTGGAGCGTGCCACATCTTCCATCACCGCCGCATCATATTGTAACGGGCCGTCAATTAATAAATCCGGGCGTTTCTCTTTGGCGATACGGGTCGCTTCTTTTACTTTTTCTACATCGGCACCACTGCCTGATGTGCCGGTAGAATAAGAAATCATCGCCACTTTTGGATCAATACCAAAGGCTTTTGCGGAATCTGCCGATTGAATCGCAATTTCAGCCAGTTGCTCTGCATTCGGATCCGGGTTTACCGCACAGTCACCATAGACAAGCACTTGATCCGGTAACAACATAAAGAAGATAGAGGAAACAATTGAGCTACCCGGTGCGGTTTTAATGATTTGCATTGGTGGGCGAATGGTGTTTGCTGTGGTGTGCACCGCACCAGAAACTAAACCGTCCACTTCATTGGCTTCCAGCATCATCGTACCGAGTACAACGGTGTCTTCTAATTGTTCACGGGCTGCGGTTTCAGTCATCCCTTTCGCTTTGCGAAGTTCAACCAAACGTGCCACATAATTTTCACGAACATCAGCCGGGTTGATGATGGTGATGCCTTTACCTAACTCAACGCCTTGTGCTTCAGCGACACGTTGAACCGAGGCCGGATCGGCTAATAATACACATTCTGCAATACCACGCTCTGCACAAAGTGCTGCGGCTTTCACAGTACGAGGTTCATCACCTTCAGGAAGGACGATGCGTTTTTTCGCTGCACGGGCTAATTCGGTTAATTGGAAACGGAATGCCGGCGGAGAAAGACGGCGTAAACGTGTAGAACCCGCCACGAGACT
Organism: Rodentibacter trehalosifermentans; assembly: GCF_002000545.1. GTDB lineage: Bacteria > Pseudomonadota > Gammaproteobacteria > Enterobacterales > Pasteurellaceae > Rodentibacter > Rodentibacter trehalosifermentans. Next base: position 176,948 of record NZ_MLHL01000015.1, read on the forward strand.
GTTGATAAATTCCACATCGAATTGCTCACTCATATAGCGTTTTATATTTTCAATGCGTTCTTTATCATCAACCGGTACTTCAAGATTAAAACTTTGCAGACTTAATGCGGTTTGCCAAGTATTTCCCTCAATACGGAAAATTGGTAATTTTGTTGTTTCAAAAGCATGTTGGCAAAGTTTGTTAATTTGTGCATCAATTTTATAGCCGCCGGTTAAGAGCATACCGCCAATTTCTACACCATTTGAGGCTGCAAGTGCCGAGGCGACAATAACATCGGGACGATCGGCTGAAACCACTAACAGGCTACCAGCACGGAAATGTTCGACCATATTCGGTAGGCTTCTTGCACAGAAAGTAATACCACGAATACGGCGGTTGATATCACCTTCATTAATAATTGCCGCACCTAAGTGTTTGACGAGATCAATCGCACGAGTGGCAATTAAATCTGCAGACCATGGCACGCAAGCTAATAACTTAATTGCGCTATTGGCAAACAGCTTAACCAATTCCGCTTCACTATTGTGGCTGTGTTGGAAAGAATCAAAAATTTCCGTTAAATCCGGGCGGGTACGGCCTGATTCATCAATCGGCGCATTAAATTTATTCACCACAACCCCTAATAAATTCGGGTTATTTTTTCCCCCGAATAATGAGGCAGCGGCTTCTACACGTTCTTTTAATGCCGCCGGTGTTTCTGTTGCCGGCGCTGCCACTAAAATGATTTCCGCATCTAATGCTTGGGCAATTTCGTAGTTAATACTATTGGCATAAGTATGTTTGCGGGTTGGAATTAACCCTTCAACGACAACGATTTCATTATTTTTTGAAAGCAGTTGATGATTTTCAACAATTTTTTCTAATAATACATCAGACTGGTTTTGACCGATTAAGGATTCCGCAACACTTAACATAAAGGGTTCAGCGGTTTCTAACGTAGTGCTGGTACGCACGATGGAAGTGGTGCGATCTAATTGATCTTCACCGGAATTAGGCTGAGAAATCGGTTTCATAAAGCCCACTTTCGCGCCTTTTTGTTCAAGAGATTGGATTAAACCCAAGCTAACGCTGGTTAAACCGACACCGGCACTGATAGGGATAAGGATAATGGTACGAGACATAACAAACCTTAATTGATTGAGTTGTAAAGAAAAACTGCCGAAAAATTCGGCAGTTTGTTGTTAAATTAGAAACAAAGTTTTGCAGTATCTTGTGCAATGACTAATTCTTCGTTGGTTGGAATCACCATAGCGATTGGTGTATCTTCTTTAGTGATGACCCCTTCATTACCAAAACGAGCAGCCAAATTGCGTTCTTCATCAATTTGGTAACCGAAAAGTTTTAAGTGATTTAACGTGATTTCACGCACATGGGCTGAGTTTTCACCAATACCACCGGTAAATACGATGGCATCTAAACGTTCACCAATCACCGCCATATAAGAGCCGATGTATTTTGCTAAACGATAACAGAATACATTTAATGCACGTTTGGCAGGTACTTCGCTGTCATAGTTATCTTCAGCATAGCGACAATCGCTTGTCACTTCCGTTAAACCTAAAAGACCGGATTTTTTGGTTAATGTTGTTTCGATTTCTTCAACAGACATGCCTAAGGTTTTATGCATATAGAACATAATTGCCGGATCAATATCTCCGGAACGGGTTCCCATGACTAGCCCTTCTAACGGTGTTAAGCCCATTGAAGTATCAATACACTCACCGTGACGAATCGCCGCCACAGAAGCGCCGTTACCTAAATGGCAGGTGATTACATTGACTTTATCTTCAGCCACGCCTAAACGTTTTGCCGCTTCACGGCTGACATAGTAATGGCTTGTACCATGCGCACCATAACGACGAACACCATGATCTTTGTATAAAGAATAAGGTAATGCGTATAAATAAGCTTCTTCCGGCATGGTTTGATGGAAAGCGGTATCAAATACAGCCACATTTTTATCTTTTAATGCCGGGAATAATTTGAAGGCTTCACGAATACCGATTAAATGCGCCGGGTTATGTAACGGTGCAAATTGGATCGCATTTTCAATTTCGCTAACTACTTCATCGGTGATTAATGCGGATTTGGTAAATTTTTCACCGCCGTGAACGATACGATGACCGATAGCGGAAATGCTACTTTGTAATTCAGGATCTTTAGTAAAAATATTTTCAACAATGAAGTTCAGGGCTTCTGCGTGTGCCGCCCCCGAACCTAAGTCCGCTTGTCCTTTTTCACCGTGCAATTTCCATTTGATGCGTGCTTCCGGTAAATAGAAGGCTTCAGCTAAACCCGATAATTTTTCATCGCCTGAGACGGGATCAAGGATTGAGAATTTTAATGATGAGCTACCACAGTTAAGGATAAGAACAAGTTTTGACATAAGAAACCTATTATAGATTGAAAGTTGATAGACATTTGTTCACTTACTGTAAATACAATGAACAAGCTAAGAGCTCGCATAGAATACACCTTTTATTTCATAAAATAAATTCATTGTGAAAGAAAAATCCGACTTCAATCAAAGATAAGGTAAATTTACCTCTATTTGATGAGATAGAAATCACAGACGAACTGGAGTATGATAAGTGCGGTTATTTTTAAGGGGGCTTTAATGTCGTTTTTTTCTATTTTGAAACAGGGGCAAGTTTACCTCAACACTTGGCCGAAAGAGGCAAAATTGGGAATAATTTTTCAGGAAAACCGCGTGATAAAAACCACGAATTTTGCACAAAAAACCATGCCGTTAATCGCTGTGTTTGCCGTGGTGTGGCAGCAACTTTACGCAAAGCAGGAAATCATCGCATTATCTACGGCAATTTTGACCGCACTTTTTGCATTGACACTTCCGCTCCAAGGGCTATATTGGTTGGGTAAACGTGCCCAATCTCCTTTAAGCGGGCAAAGTGCGGTATGGTTTTACGATATTTGCGAACGCTTGAAAAAAATTCACGAACCCTTACCAATCGTGCAAGATAAACCGACATATCAACATTTGGCTGAAGTTTTAAAGAAAGCGGAGCTGCGGTTAGCCAGGTCATTTTGGCAAGAAATTTAGCCGAATTTATCTTACGCAAACGTTTTCCTTTTTACTTTATTTTTTGTAGAATACGCAGGCTGCTTTAAGCAGCTCTTTTTTATTGAGAGATTTTTTTAATGATCGATTACATTATTATTGGCATTATCGCTTTTTCTATTCTTGTCAGTTTACTCCGTGGCTTTGTCCGTGAAGTATTATCACTTGCCAGCTGGGTTGTCGCATTTATCGTAGCAAGTCAGTTTTATCCTTACCTTGCCACTTATCTAACGCAAATTGAATCTATGTATGTGAGAAACGGCACGGCAATCGGGATTTTGTTTGTGGTGACATTAATTGTCGGCGGTATCGTTAATTTTGTGATTGCTCAATTGGTTGATAAAACCGGATTAAGCGGTACGGATCGTGTACTAGGGGCAGCATTCGGTTTATTACGTGGCGCATTAATTGTTGCCGCAATCTTATTTTTCTTGGATACCTTCACGAATTTTGAACAAACCGACTGGTGGAAAGAATCAACATTGATTCCGCACTTTGGGTTTATTATCGAATGGTTTTTCCAACAGCTTCAAGCAAGCTCCAGTTTCTTAAATTCAACATTTAATCAATAAGGGTTATGAAATGTGTGGTATCGTCGGTATTGTAAGTCAAAGTCCGGTTAATGAATCTATTTATGCGGCATTAACGTTGTTGCAACATCGTGGGCAAGATGCCGCGGGAATTGTGACGGTAGACGATGAAAATCGCTTCCGTTTACGTAAAGCCAATGGATTAGTCAGCGATGTTTTTAGACATGAACATATGTTGCGGCTACAAGGCAATGCCGGAATGGGACACGTGCGTTATCCCACCGCGGGCAGCTCAAGTGTTTCGGAAGCCCAACCTTTCTATGTGAACTCACCTTATGGGGTGACTTTAGTTCATAACGGTAATTTAACCAATTCGGCAGAATTGAAAGAAAAAGTGTTTAGAACGGCTCGCCGCCATGTGAATACCAATTCCGATTCAGAATTGCTTTTAAACATTTTTGCCAATCACCTTGATAATATTCCACAAGATCATCTGGATCCGCAGGATATTTTTTATGCGGTGCGCAAAACTCACAACGATGTGCGTGGGGCTTATGCTTGTCTTGCGATGATTATCGGACACGGTATGGTGGCATTTCGTGATCCTTTTGGCATTCGCCCTCTCGTGTTGGGGCAGCGTGAAGAAAATGGCAAAACGGAATATATGTTTGCTTCAGAAACCGTTGCGTTGGATGTGGCAGGGTATGATTTTGTTCGAGATGTGGCACCGGGTGAAGCCATTTATGTGACGTTTGATGGTGAACTTTACGCACAACAATGTGCTGAAAGTGCGGTGTTAAATCCTTGTATTTTTGAATATGTTTATTTTGCCCGTCCTGATTCTATCATGGATGGCGTTTCTGTCTATGCCGCACGTGTTCACATGGGGGAACGCTTAGGACAAAAAATTGCACAAGAATGGCAAGATGAACTGGACAACATTGATGTGGTTATTCCCGTGCCGGAAACTTCAACGGATATTGCATTGCAAATTTCTAATGTGCTGAACAAACCTTATCGTCAGGGTTTTGTGAAAAACCGCTATGTGGGGCGCACTTTCATTATGCCGGGACAAGCACAACGTATCAGTTCCGTACGCCGTAAACTCAATACCATTAAAGCGGAATTTAAAGATAAAAATGTGCTATTGGTGGATGATTCTATTGTGCGTGGTACCACATCGGAACAAATCGTTGAAATGGCACGGGCAGCCGGTGCGAAGAAAATTTACTTTGCCTCTGCCGCTCCGGAAATTCGTTATCCGAATGTATATGGCATTGATATGCCAACAAAAAATGAATTGATTGCGTACGGTCGTGATGTTGATGAGATTGCAAAATTGATTGGCGTAGATAAGCTAATTTTCCAAGATCTGAATGCCTTAACGGAATCCGTTCAGCAAGAAAATCCTGCGATTAAAGGATTTGATTGCTCGGTCTTTACTGGTGAATATGTTACAGGTGATATTACGTCTGAATATTTGGATAGCATTGCTTCGCAGCGTAATAATTCAGCGAAGAAAAAACGTGAAAAAGATGCTACGAATTTAGAAATTCATAATGAGAGATAAAAAAGTGCGGTCAAATTGACCGCACTTTTCGTTGGAAAAGATTATTCGACTTTCACAATCCAGCCTTCCGGTGGTTCAATATCACCGAATTGAATACCGGTCAGTTCGTCATAAAGTTTACGGGTAACGGGACCCACTTCTGTTTCTGAATAGAAAACGTGGAATTTATCTTTATGCTGGATTCCGCCCACCGGTGAAATCACTGCCGCCGTCCCGCATGCACCGGCTTCGGCAAATTGATCAAGTTGATCAATATACACATCGCCTTCAATGGCCTCCATACCCAAACGTTCTTTGGCAATATAGAGTAATGAATATTTCGTGATACTCGGTAGGATAGATTCTGAAATTGGCGTGATAAATTTATTATCTTTAGTAATTCCGAAGAAATTCGCTGCACCCACTTCTTCAATTTTGGTATGGGTTTTCGGATCAAGATAAATGGCATCGGCAAACTTACGCCCTTCATTACCTTGTTCTACCGCTAATTCATGAGGGAGTAAACTTGCCGCATAGTTTCCTCCGACTTTTACACCGCCGGTTCCCATTGGTGCTGCGCGATCGTATTCGGTTGTAATGAAATTAGATGGTGTTAATCCGCCTTTGAAATAAGCCCCTACAGGGCAACAGAATACGGAAAAAATAAACTCAGGTGCCGCTTTTACACCAATGTTTTCTCCTACGCCAATGAGGAAAGGGCGCAAATATAAGGTTGCGCCGGAACCGTAAGGTCCAACCCATTCTTCGTTTGCTTTCACTACTTCTTTACAGGCTCGAACGAATAATTCCGTTGGGACTTGTGGCATTAAAAGACGATCTGCTGTGTGTTGCATACGTTTTGCGTTTTCGTCAGGACGGAATAAGTTAATTGATCCGTCTTTACAACGGTAGGCTTTTAAACCTTCAAAACATTGTTGACCGTAGTGAAGTGCGGTTGAACCTTCGTGAATATGCAACGTATTATCTGTGGTGAGTTTGCCTTCATCCCATTTACCGTTTTTCCAATGGGCAATAAAGCGATAGTCGGTTTTAATATAATTAAAACCAAGGTTGTGCCAATCTAAGTCTTTCATTTTGCTTCCCTTTATGTTTTGTATGAATGAAATGCCGTTTAATCTACATCATTATTCTGTGCATTTAAACCTTAAAATAGAAATTTTTTGTGATTCTTCAAAATTTAGCGAAGGAATTTAAACCTAATAAAATGAAAGAAGAAAAAAAAGAAGTGTGCTAGAATCGCACGCAAAAAAACGCCACTCAAAGGAGTGGCGCTTAACCAAAAGGTTTAAATAATACAGGAAGTAAATGAGTAACTTATTTTGTTACCCAAGTTCGGTTTCCCGAACTCTATGCAAACACAACATCATACTTAAGTCCGAAACTCATTAACTAGTAAGGAATTACCAATCATTAAGTATGTGCGCATTGTAGGAAGTGGTGATAAGAAGAACAAATGATGTTTTTTTATTTGATGGATTAGAAAAAATAATCCGAAAGAAAACCCGCCTATTATAAATAAAAAAATTCTTTTTGGGTACTATTATGTATAAACGTTTGCCCCCTTTGAATTCACTGAAGTCTTTTGAATCCGCAGCACGACATTTAAGTTTCACAAAAGCGGCAGATGAGCTTTTTGTGACCCAGGCTGCGGTGAGTCATCAAATAAAACTGCTGGAAGATTTTTTAGGCGTTGAATTATTTAAACGTAAAAATCGGGCTTTAGAATTGACAGAGTTTGGTCAGGCCTATTTTGTCGATATTAATAAAATTCTGCGTAAATTGAATGAAGCAACGGAAAAATTATTAATCTTAAAAAACGATCCTCACCTGAGTATCGGTGTGCCTCAAACCTTTGGTATTCAATGGCTTGTGCCGCATCTTAGCGAGTTTAACCGTCTCCATCCTGAAATTGAAGTACGCTTAAAAGGGGTTGATCAAGATGAAGGATTATTAAATAAAGAAATTGATCTTGCGATTTATTATGGTAAAGGGAACTGGCAAAATTTGCAGGTAGATCGTTTGGGTAAAGAAAATTTGTTGATTTTGGCTTCGCCGGAATTATTGGCTAAAAATCCCATTCATTCCAAAGAAGAGTTGAAAAATCATACCTTAATTCATACCCATACACGTGATAATTGGCGTGCAATGGCGGATTATTTGGCACTTGATGAACTTAATATCCAACAGGGACCGTTATTCAGTCATACATTTATGGCATTACAAGCAGCAATTCATGGGCAAGGCATTGTATTAGCAAATCGGTTGCTTGCCTTGCAAGAAATTGAGCATGGTTTACTTAAGGTTGTATTGCCAACAGATTTTCCCGATCCAAAATCCTTTTATGTGGTGAATCATCTTGATCGTCTTGATGACGAACAAACCCAAGCCTTTCGCCATTGGATAATTAACACAATAAAAAATGAAGAAGATGAATAAACTTGCATTATATTGCCGTTCAGGTTTTGAGAAAGAAGTGGCGGCAGAAATAACCGAGCACGCCGCAGATTTGGGCATATTTGGTTTTGCCCGAGTACAAGAACAGTCCGGTTACGTTATTTTTGAATGTTATCAGCCCAATGAAGCAGACCGTTTAGCGCGTGAAGTGCCTTTTAATCGGCTCATTTTTGCCCGCCAAATGTTGGTGGTAGCCGATTTATTGGAAAACCTTGATCCCACAGATCGCATTAGTCCGATTGTGGCAACATTTGAGAAAATATCGGAACAGATCAATCTTCGTTTATCTACAGAGTTATTTGTAGAAACGGCGGATACGAATGAATCAAAAGAACTTTCTACGTTCTGTCGAAAATTTACCGTGCCATTGCGTCAAGCCTTGAAAAAGAAAGGTTGGCTAACGGCAAACGCCAAAAAGAGCGGTCTGTTTTTGCATTGTTTTTTTGTGAAACCCAATTGTTGCTATGTGGGTTATTCCTATATCAACAACCATTCCGATCACTTTATGGGGATTCCCCGTTTGAAGTTCCCTTCTGATGCACCAAGTCGCTCTACCTTAAAATTAGAAGAAGCGATTTTGACATTTATTCCGAGGAAAGAAGAATCGAAGCGTTTAAATGAAAATATGATTGCTGTTGATCTTGGGGCTTGTCCGGGCGGTTGGAGTTATCAATTAGTCAAACGAGGTTTATTTGTCTATGCGGTGGATCATGGAAAAATGGCGGAGAGTTTGCATGAAACTGGACGAATCGAGCATTGCGCCGAAGATGGATTTAAATTTCAACCTCCAAAACGCAAAAAAGTGGATTGGTTAGTGTGTGATATGGTGGAACAGCCCGGCCGTATTACGAATTTAATTGCTAAATGGTTGGTGAACGGCTGGTGTCGTGAAACGATTTTTAATTTAAAATTACCTATGAAAAAACGCTATCAAGAAGTGAGGCAATGCCTAGAAAACCTTACAGAAATGTTGAATAAACAACATTTCACCTTTGAGATTTGGGCAAAACACCTCTACCACGATAGAGAAGAAATTACCGTTCACATTGTGCTCAAATAAGAAAAAGCCTTTTTCCTCAATATAGGAAAAGGGCTTTAGTGAAAGAGAGAAGAAACCGCAGAGACATTCTCAAAATCCCCTCTATTTTTATATGATTGTTATTGTTAAAACTTGAGTTTTTGGTTTTATTTAAGTATTTTATCTCCAATATTAATCTGAACATTTATCTATGAAGCCCTCTTTTTCTTTTTTAGCGCTAAGCAGCCTTTTTCTTTTCCCCTCTTTTGTTCAAGCCG
>NZ_MLHL01000016.1 GCF_002000545.1 Rodentibacter trehalosifermentans
ACGTGTGGCGATTGAAGCGGGCATTTCTGATTTCTGGTATAAATATGTGGGCTTTGGCGGTCGTATTGTCGGTATGAATTCTTTCGGTGAGTCAGCGCCTGCCGATCAATTATTCAAATTGTTCGGTTTCACCGTGGGTAACGTGGTGGCAACAGCGAAAGAGATTTTGTAATTAAATCTAAATACTGAATACTGAGTGTACAACAGACTAATAAGTGAAAAGGAGAAATTATGTCACAGTTAGAAATATTGAAAAAAATGACCGTTGTAGTCGCAGATACCGGCGATATTGAAGCCATCAAAAAATATCAACCACAAGATGCGACAACCAACCCTTCTTTAATTTTAAGTGCTTCGGCATTGCCACAATATGCGCCACTCATTGATGAAGCCGTCAGCTATGCCAAAGCACAAAGCAGTGATAAAGCACACCAATTGATTGATGCGGAAGATAAATTAGCCGTTAACATCGGTTTAGAAATTTTAAAAATCGTGCCGGGACGCATTTCAACAGAAGTCGATGCCCGTCTTTCTTACAACACCCAAGCTACCGTTGAAAAAGCCCGTAAGCTGATTGCACTTTATAACGCAGCGGGTATCTCAAATGATCGTATTTTGATTAAAATCGCTTCAACATGGCAAGGAATTCGTGCCGCAGAAATTCTTGAAAAAGAAGGCATTAACTGTAACCTCACCCTGTTATTTTCCGAAGCTCAGGCCCGTGCTTGTGCCGAAGCTGGCGTTTATTTAATTTCGCCATTTGTCGGTCGTATCTTAGACTGGTATAAAGCCAACAGTGACAAAAAAGACTATGCTCCGGCTGAAGATCCGGGTGTGATTTCTGTGACCAAAATTTACAATTACTACAAAACATACGGTTACAATACCGTAGTTATGGGGGCGAGTTTCCGTAATGTAGGCGAAATTACCGAGTTAGCCGGTTGCGACCGCTTAACCATTGCACCACCGCTTCTTAAAGAATTACAAGAAAATTCAACGGCACTTGTGCGTAAATTGGAATATAAAGGGGAAGTGAAAGCCAAACCACAACCACTGACTGAAGCTGAATTCTATTGGCAGCATAATAGCGATGCCATGGCAGTTGAAAAATTGGCTGAGGGCATTCGCAAGTTCGCTATCGACCAAGAAAAATTAGAGGCGATGCTCGCTGCGAAATTATAATTTTTCTCTCTCTTCTATTCCCTTTAATGCCGTGGCATTAAAGGGATTTTTTATGTTTTTTGCAAGGAATGTTGAAAGGCTTCGCTTAGATTGTCGGATCATTCAGGTTTAGGGCGAATATCGATAGCCGGATCCCTTTCTTTACGATATTTTTCGTTAATGCGTTTTTGTAGGCCAAAATCTTCTTGATCAGCCTCATTGGAAAATAAATTTTCTTTTTGCAGTTGTGGGTTTTGAATTCCTATCCAATTTGCAATGCCTTCTAAAAAATTCAATCCGGATTTAAACACCTTGTATTCTTTGCGTTCAGTATCATCAGAGGAAATTTTAAAAAGAGGCACATCGTGGTGTGCTTGGCTAAAACAGTTTTGATTAAATAACACTTGGTGTTTTTCATCTTGTTGGTGGCATAAGCCGTGATCTGAAAAATAGATCATAGAAAAAGTGCGGTGAGTTTTTTGCTCGTTTTCTTGAAGTTGCTCATAAATCTGTTTTAGCAAATCATCGGTTTTTTTTATGGAAGAAATATAGCAGTTTAAGTAGGCATAGCGAGGATCAATGTCTTCCTCTTTAAAAATTTTCGGGTAATCTTCCACCCGATCACAGGCGAGCGGGTGAGCACCGTAAATATGCAACACAATGAAACGTTTTCCCTGAATTGGCGAGGCTAACACTTGGGATAATTGGGGTAATAAATCAAAATCACTGTAGTTGGTGGAGTTGAAGCTGCCCCCCTTTTTGAGGAAAAGGGTTTCATCGGATTTTGAGGCAAGCGAGGATACCGGCGTATCGAATTCCCCTAATAACCCTTGATTTGATAACCAATAGGTTTTAATGCCGGCGGATTTCACCAAATCCACTAAACTTAATGCGTAATTGGGCTCCCATTTTTCTTTATTTGGCAAGGTGAGCATTAAACGTAAAGAGGCTACCGTATTGGTGCCGGCAGAACGAAAACCATCAATGAGCGTGCCTTTGGCATTTGACATAAAAGGCGTATTGTGAACAGGGTAGCCGTAGGCATGGTGATAATCTTTGCGTGCGCTTTCACCAAGGATGATGACATAATCATCGTAACGGGAATTTTCTAATGTGGATTTTCCCCAGTTATCCGATTGCGCCATTTGTTTTAATTTGTTCATTTCATCATAGATTTTGACGGTCGAACTGACGGTTTCTTTCATTGGTTCGGCAATGGGGAGGTGGTAGGCAAAGAGCAAAGCACTCAGCGTGATAAAGGCTTTGTTTCGATAATACTTAACCCCGAATTTGACCGCACTTTTATATTGCACAAGCAATAAAATCGGGATTAAAAAGGTGATCACATAACTACTGAACGGAATTTGTAATAAAAATTCTTTGGTTTCTAATAGATCCGTAGAGAAAACAGAGGCGATATATTGATAACTCGGTGCGCCAAAATTAAGCCCTGTTGGGGTGTAAATAGCATGGGCGAAAGCGAGCGGTAATAGAATAAAATAAAATGCCTTTTTGCTACTGCTTAATAGCAAAATTATCGCCCCGGTGAGCAAGATAAGTGCCATGCCGGGTTTTGGGAACAAACCTGAACCGATCAACATAAAATAGCCTGCGAGATTGGCGCAAGCAAAGACAAAAAGTGCGGTTAAAATGCGGTATGTTTTTGGTATTGTCATAGTTTTCTGCTCAAAACGAAATGTCGCTTATTATCCATTTTTCAATCAGAATTTCCATCTTTAACTTCTTCACTCTTGTTTCGTTATTCTATAAAATAAGCCAATTTTTTAAGCCAAAAAGGAAAAGACAATGAGCCAACCAATTTATAAACGTATTTTATTGAAGTTAAGCGGTGAAGCATTACAGGGGGATGAAGGATTTGGTATTGATCCCTCGATTCTTGATCGTATGGCATTAGAGATCAAAGAATTAGTGGAAATGGGCGTAGAAGTTGGTGTGGTGCTTGGCGGGGGCAACCTATTTCGTGGTGCAAAACTGGCGAAAGCCGGGATGAACCGTGTGGTGGGCGATCATATGGGAATGCTTGCCACCGTGATGAATGGCTTAGCCATGCGTGATGCGTTACATCGTGCGGATGTGAATGCAAAATTGATGTCCGCTTTCCAATTAAACGGGATTTGTGATACCTACAATTGGTCTGAGGCGATCAAAATGTTGCGTGAAAAACGTGTGGTGATTTTCTCTGCCGGTACAGGTAGCCCGTTTTTTACAACGGATTCAGCGGCTTGTTTACGAGGCATTGAAATTGAGGCGGATGTGGTTTTGAAGGCAACGAAAGTCGATGGGGTATATGATTGCGATCCGGCGAAAAACCCGCAAGCGAAGTTATATCAAAATCTTAGCTACGCAGAAGTGATCGATAAAGAATTACAAGTGATGGATTTGGCGGCATTTACGCTGGCACGGGATCACGGTATGCCGATTCGGGTGTTTAATATGGTAAAACCCGGTGCATTACGCAATGTGGTGTTGGGCACTGAAGAAGGAACGACGATTAGCTAATCAAATTGTCATACAAAAAACGGTAGAAATGATTTCTACCGTTTTTTGTTGGCATTTTATCCGGCAATGACCCAAAGCCCTTGCAGCAGATCAGTCAGTAAATTATTGATAAAAAGTAAGATAAACACCACAACCATCGGTGAAAAATCAATCACACCCAGTGTAGGAAGAATTTTTCTTATGGGTTGGAGCAGTGGAGCGGTAAGCTGATAAAAGGCATAGAAAATAGGATTATGCCCTTGGTGAAACCAACTGGATATGGCACTAATAAAGAGTACATAGAAAATGGCGACACCGATTGCTTTAAGAATACTTAACACACCTAAAATAAGCATGACATCAATGGCTAAACCAAAATAAAGCACGGATTTTAATGCCCCAAGCAGAAAAATGACAAAAAGTGCTGAGGTATCAACATTTTTGATAACCGGGGCAAATTTTCTCAGAGGTTTCAGTATCGGCTCTGTTGCTTTCACGGCAAATTGTGAAAGCGGGTTGTAATAATCGACCCGAGCGAACTGTAACCAAGCGCGTAAAACCAATACAAGCGCATAAAAATTGATAATCGAACCGACAAATAATGCGGTTTGGGATAATTCCATTATAGCCATCCTTTTCGTCTAAAATAAATGTAAGGGGTGAGGGCGGCGGCAATCATTAAACCGATAGCCATTGGGTAACCGTATTTAAAATGCAACTCCGGCATAAATTCAAAGTTCATTCCATAAGTGGAGGCAACCAGTGTGGCAGGAAGGAACATCACGGATACCACGGAGAAAAATTTCATGATTTTATTCTGCTCGATATTGATGTAACCCATTGCCGCTTGCATGAGGAAATTAACCTTTTGGAATAAGGACTCGTTATGAGGTTGTAAGGATTCAATATCTCGCAAGATTTCACGCGCCTGTTCCAGCTGGTTTGCCGGTAAACGGGTTTTGCGCACAAGAAAACCAAGGGCTCGCTGGGTATCCATCAAACACAAACGGACTTTCGAACTGGTATCTTCTTGTTCGGTGAGGGTGTTTAGCGCTTCATCAAAGGCTTCATCTTGTTTTCCGTTTAAAATGACACGGCTTAAGGCCTCTAAATCTGCATAAACATTTTCAATCACATCGGCCAACTGCTCGATTTTGGTTTCGAAAAGATCTAATAACACTTCATAAGAATTCGCTTCTAATAAACGCTGGCTACGGGAACGCATACGGTATAAGCGAAATGCAGGGAGTTCACGATCCCGTAAGGTGAACAAGCGTCCGTCACGAATGGTAAATGCCACACTGGCTAAATCCGCATAGTCGTTTTCATCTTCACAATAAAAGAATGAGTGAAGGTGTAAGCCGTCCTCGTCTTCAAAAAAACGTGCAGATGCTTCGATATTTTCCAATTCTAGGAAAGAGGCAAGGCTCTGTTCTAAGCTTTCTTGCAGCATTTCACGTTCTTCGCTTGTGGGTTCAAGTAAATCAAGCCAAATGGCATTACTCAGATTGGCTTGATCTTCATCAATGCGAACTAAGCGGGAATCATTGATAGCAAAAGCGTTGATCATTTCATACTCCTTTTGGGATTATGAACAGCTAACCGTGAACATATAAGAATGTCAAACGAATAAAGTGCGGTTAAAAATTGCGGTATTTCGTTTGGTTTAAAGATGCCGAAAATGGTAAACCTACCGACGAACTCTCGCCGATAGCCATTGGCATAAGGCGGGAGACTAAAGCGATATTCGGTATCGACTATGACTGTCCAAAGTGTGTGTCCTTCTCGTTAAAAAATCGGGCGAATGTTACGCTTGAAAGGGGAGTTCGTCAAGTTTTTATGGAAAATAAATGGGGCGTAATGCCCCAAATTCTATTAGCGGGTATATTGATTGATAGCAGAGGCAACTTCTTGATCTTGATAAATATTATTAACAATATCTTTGAAGGTTTCGCCCAGCACTTTTTGGATTTCATCATTGTCGGCATTAAAGGCACCGGATTGAGAACGTGTGGCATTGAAGGCTTTGTTATAGCTTCCGCTTGCGCCTTGCACATACACCATCACTTGAATTTTCGTACTGAGGTTGTAACGGAAGTTGCCTTGCTCAACGTTGGTGAAGAACGCTTTAACTTCAACGGTAACACCGGCGTTAGCATTGTTTGATTGACCGATGCGAAACCCTTTGCTCACTAAATTTTGTTGCATTACCTGTTGAAATAGTTGCGTGACACTAGGCGAGGCATTGAGTTTGATTAACTCACCGTTTTTTGTATAACTTGCCACATCTTGTTGTGGACGTGCATCTTTTGTTGTGACGTACACCACCGCAGATTGATTAACATTCAACGAAGCGGTTGGGGCTGGTGGGGTAAAGGTGAGGGTATTCGATTGGGCTTGGCAGCCGGCAAGGAAAAGGGTCACTACGGCAACGCTCACAGCGGATAATGTTTTGATTTTGTTTGTCAGTTTCATAATTTCCTCAATGGATTGAATTGAACTGTGCTATTCTTACAGACTTAATTGCGGATGTATAGCGTTTCTACAAAATTTATTGGAGATTGAAGATGTCAAAACAACAGGCTTTGTTAGCAAAAATTCACACGGAATTTCGACCGCACTTTGTGGCGGTAGAAAATGAAAGTCATCTACATAGCTCAGGGAGAGGGGCAGATTCACATTTCAAATTTGTCATTGTGAGTGACATCTTTGAGGGGATGTCCAGAGTACAACGTCATCAAACGGTCTATCAATTATTTGCTGATGATCTAAAAAATGGGATTCACGCCTTGGCGCTACATCTTTACACAAAAGAGGAATGGATGGCTCGTGGCGAAGTATTCCCGTCTTCACCGAATTGTAGTGGTGTCGGACTATAAGTTTATCCTTTAAATATATTATGGCGTAACCATTTATGTGTATATTTAAAAAAGTTCACAAAATTTTCACAAAAAATACGCCTTAAGGTGGAATGAAAAGCGGATTTTCGCTAGAATGGGGCGTTTAAATTTTATATTTGCAACTTTGGGCAGAGTAGTGATTTTTTGTCTGCCTAAAAATTAAACAGATTTGAGTTTTTTAAATTATGTGCCAGTTACGAATGCTTTGATTTTTTAGCATTTTCTGTCACGCTCAAACACGAGATTGCATTTAGGTCTGCTTATTTGCAATCGTATTTTTAACCTTGAAAAGTAGTGCAAACAGTATGATTACAATTAAGAAAGGCTTGGATCTTCCTATTGCAGGAAAACCGGCACAAGTAATCCACAACGGCAATGTTGTGAATCAAGTTGCGATTCTTGGTGAGGAGTATGTGGGGATGCGTCCTTCCATGAAGGTACGCGAAGGTGATGTTGTTAAGAAAGGTCAAGTGCTTTTTGAAGACAAGAAAAATCCTGGCGTGGTTTTTACAGCCCCAGCAAGTGGTACTATCACTGCGATTAATCGTGGCGAAAAACGTGTATTACAATCTGTGGTCATTGATGTAAAAGGAGATGAACAGGTCACTTTTACGAAATACAATGCAGATGAACTCAATACACTTTCTTCCGAACAAGTGAAACAAAACTTGGTGGAATCCGGTCTTTGGACGGCATTTCGCACACGTCCATTTAGCAAAATTCCGGTCATTGAAAGTGAACCTTCCTCTATTTTTGTCAATGCGATGGATACTAATCCATTGGCGGCTAATCCCGAAATCGTGTTAAAAGATTATGGGCAAGATTTCATTAATGGTTTAACCGTATTAAGCCGTTTATTTCCAAGCAAGCCATTACATCTGTGTAAAGCAGGTGAGGCGAGTATCCCAACCGTAGAGTTATCAAATCTTCAGGTTCATGATTTTGGTGGCGTTCATCCGGCTGGTTTAGTGGGAACACATATTCACTTTATCGATCCTGTTGGTGTACATAAAGCTGTATGGCATCTCAATTATCAAGATGTGATTGCTATTGGTAAATTATTTACCACCGGTGAGCTTTACGTTGATCGTGTGATTTCTCTTGCCGGTCCACAAGTCAAAGAGCCTCGTTTAATTCGTACGTTAATTGGCGCAAACCTTTCTCAATTAACTGAAAATGAGCTTAATGCGGGTGAAAATCGTGTCATTTCCGGTTCTGTACTTTGCGGTAACACGGCAAAAGGCGTGCATGACTATCTAGGTCGTTATGCCCTACAAGTTTCTGTGCTTGCAGAAGGGAATAATAAGGAATTCTTTGGTTGGATTACACCGCAGCCGAATAAATATTCCATTACCCGTACCGTATTAGGCCATTTTGGTAAAAAACTCTTCAACTTTACCACTGCAGAAAATGGTGGTGAGCGTGCCATGGTGCCAATCGGCAACTATGAGCGTGTCATGCCGTTAGATATTTTACCGACTTTATTGTTGCGTGATTTGATCGCCGGTGATACAGACGGTGCTCAAGCATTGGGTTGTTTAGAGTTGGATGAAGAAGATTTAGCGCTTTGTTCATTTGTTTGCCCGGGCAAATATGAATATGGCTCAATCTTACGTCAGGCTTTGGAAAAGATTGAGAAGGAAGGTTAGAAATGGGTTTAAAAAATCTTTTAGAAAAAATGGAACCCGCGTTTTTACCAGGGGGTAAATACAGCAAGCTTTATCCGATCTTTGAATCGATTTATACCTTGCTTTATACCCCGGGTACGGTAACGCATAAAAACACGCATGTTCGTGATGCGTTAGACTCAAAACGTATGATGATCACCGTGTTCCTCGCACTGTTTCCTGCGATTTTTTATGGTATGTACAATGTGGGTAACCAAGCAATCCCTGCATTAAATCAATTAGGTAATTTAGAGCAATTAATTGCAACGGATTGGCATTATGCCCTCGCCAATGGTTTAGGGTTAGATTTAACCTTAAATGCAGGGTGGGGAAGCAAAATGGCGTTAGGGGCAATTTTCTTCCTACCGATTTACTTAGTGGTCTTCACTGTTTGTACCATTTGGGAATTATTGTTCTCTGTGGTTCGTGGTCATGAAGTCAATGAAGGGATGTTTGTTTCTACCATCCTTTTTGCCTTAATTGTTCCACCAACCTTACCTTTATGGCAGGCCGCATTAGGTATCAGTTTCGGTATCGTGGTGGCAAAAGAGATCTTCGGTGGCGTTGGGCGTAACTTTATGAACCCGGCATTGGCAGGTCGTGCTTTCTTATTCTTTGCTTATCCTGCACAAATTTCAGGTGATACGGTATGGACTGCGGCAGACGGCTTCTCTGGTGCGACCGCACTTTCACAATGGTCACAAGCCGGTCAAGGTGCATTGCAACATACGGTAACCGGTCAACCTATCTCTTGGATGGATGCCTTTATTGGTAATATTCCGGGGTCTATGGGCGAGGTTTCAACCTTAGCCATTTTAATCGGTGGGGCGATTATCGTTTTCACCCGTATTGCTTCATGGCGTATTATCGCAGGGGTTATGATTGGTATGATCGCAACCTCAACGTTATTTAACTTAATCGGTTCTGAAACCAATCATATGTTCTCAATGCCTTGGCATTGGCATTTGGTTTTAGGTGGCTTTGCACTGGGTATGGTGTTTATGGCAACAGATCCGGTTTCAGCCTCATTCACCAATACCGGTAAATGGTGGTATGGTGCATTGATTGGGGTGATGGCAGTATTGATTCGTACGGTCAACCCGGCTTATCCGGAAGGAATGATGTTAGCAATTCTCTTTGCAAACTTATTTGCACCAATTTTTGACTACATCGTTGTTCAAGCAAATATCAAACGTCGGAGAGCAAGAACAAATGGCTAAGTTTAATAAAGACAGTGTAGGCGGTACGATTCTTGTTGTATTGCTACTGAGTTTAGTTTGTTCCATTATTGTTGCTGGTTCCGCAGTGATGTTAAAACCTGCACAAGAAGAGCAAAAATTACTCGATAAACAAAAAAATATCCTCAATGTGGCAGGACTTTTACAAGAGAAAACCAATGTAAAAGAAACCTATGCAAAATTTATCGAATCACGTTTTGTTGATTTGGCAACCGGGGATTATGTTCCACAAGCTGATGCTTCTCAACAGGCAATTCCTGCCGAGCAAGATAAAGCCCGAATTCGTACGCGTGGGAAAACCGCTGAAGTTTATCTTGTTAAAGATGAACAAGGTCAAACCCAGCAAGTCATTTTACCGATTTACGGGACCGGATTATGGTCTGTGATGTATGGATTAGTCTCTGTCCAACCGGATGGTAATACAATTAACGGTATTACTTACTACCAACACGGTGAAACACCGGGATTAGGTGGTGAAATTGAAAATCCAAACTGGGCGGGTTTATTTAAAGGGAAGAAACTGTTCAATGAACAGCATCAACCGGCTATCCATATTGTGAAAGGTCAAGCACCAAAAGATGATCACAGTATTGACGGTTTATCCGGTGCAACCTTAACCGCTAACGGTGTTCAAGGTACTTTTGATTACTGGTTCAGCGAAAATGGCTTTAGTAAATATCTTGAAAAACTTCAAGCAGGAGCGAACTAATGTCTGGAAAAACAAATTTAAAAGATCTGTTATTAGCTCCTATTGCTAAAAACAACCCAATTGCATTGCAAATTCTTGGGATCTGTTCGGCATTAGCGGTAACAACAAAATTAGAAACCGCCTTTGTAATGGCAATTGCGGTAACCTTAGTAACCGGGTTATCAAACCTCTTTGTTTCTTTAATCCGAAACTATATCCCAAACAGTATCCGCATTATTGTACAACTTGCGATTATTGCTTCATTGGTTATTGTGGTTGACCAAGTATTAAAAGCTTATGCTTATGGTTTGTCTAAGCAGCTTTCCGTATTTGTCGGCCTCATTATTACAAACTGTATCGTCATGGGGCGTGCAGAGGCTTTCGCGATGAAATCACCACCGCTTGAAAGCTTTGTAGATGGTATCGGTAACGGCTTAGGTTATGGTGCCATGTTAATCATTGTGGCTTTCTTCCGTGAACTTATTGGTTCAGGTAAATTATTTGGCATCACGATTTTTGAAACGATTCAAAATGGTGGCTGGTACCAAGCAAACGGTTTATTCCTACTTGCACCAAGTGCATTCTTTATCATCGGATTTGTTATCTGGGGATTAAGAACTTGGAAACCAGAGCAACAGGAGAAATAATCAATGGAACATTATATTAGCCTATTTGTGAAGGCCGTCTTCATTGAAAACATGGCACTTTCCTTTTTCTTAGGTATGTGTACATTTTTGGCGGTATCAAAAAAGGTTTCTACCGCTTTCGGTTTAGGGATTGCGGTTACCTTTGTATTGGGTATTGCAGTACCGGTAAACCAATTAATTTATGCAAACGTATTAAAAGAAAATGCGTTATTAATTGAAGGGGTAGATTTATCATTTTTAAACTTCATCACCTTTATCGGGGTGATTGCAGGTTTAGTACAAATCCTTGAGATGGTATTGGATAAGTTTATGCCTTCTCTTTACAACGCATTGGGGATTTTCTTACCACTTATCGCGGTAAACTGTGCGATTTTTGGTGGGGTATCCTTTATGGTTCAACGTGATTACAATTTCCCGGAGTCTATCGTATATGGTTTCGGTTCCGGTTTAGGTTGGATGCTTGCCATCGTTGCCTTAGCCGGTTTAACGGAAAAAATGAAATATGCGGATATTCCGGGGGGCTTGAAAGGCTTAGGCATTACTTTCATCACCGTTGGTTTGATGGCGTTGGGCTTTATGTCCTTCTCCGGTATTCAATTATAAGGAGTGTAATCAATGAGTGGTTCAGTAATTCTTGCACTCGGTATTGCTGCATTTACCATTATAGTATTGGTCTTAGTGGCAATCATCTTATTTGCGAAGTCAAAACTGGTGGATTCTGGGGATATTACCATCGGTATTAATGATGATCCTGAAAAAGCGATCACCTTACCTGCCGGTGGAAAATTATTAGGCGCACTAGCCAGTAAAGGCATTTTCGTTTCCTCAGCTTGTGGTGGCGGTGGCTCTTGTGGTCAATGTATTGTGAAAGTAAAAAGCGGTGGTGGTGAGATCCTCCCTACCGAACTTTCCCACATCAACAAGCGTGAAGCCAAAGAAGGTTACCGTTTAGCTTGCCAAGTGAATGTAAAAGGCAATATGGAAGTTGAACTTCCGGAAGAAATCTTTGGTGTGAAAAAATGGGAATGTACTGTTATTTCTAATGATAACAAAGCGACTTTCATCAAAGAGCTTAAATTGGCGATTCCTGAAGGGGAAGAAGTGCCATTCCGTGCCGGGGGCTATATCCAAATTGAGGCAGAGCCGCATACGGTTTATTACAAAGACTTCGATATTCCTGAAGAATATCACGAGGACTGGGATAAATACGATTTATGGCGTTATGTTTCTAAAGTGGATGAACATATCATTCGTGCTTATTCTATGGCGTCTTATCCGGAAGAAAAAGGCATTATTATGCTTAATGTGCGTATTGCAACGCCTCCGCCACGTCAACCGGATGCCCCTCCGGGTCAAATGTCGTCTTACATTTGGTCATTAAAAGAAGGGGATAAAGTAACAATTTCCGGACCATTTGGTGAATTCTTTGCCAAAGAGACTGATGCGGAAATGGTCTTCATCGGTGGTGGTGCAGGAATGGCACCAATGCGTTCCCACATTTTCGACCAGTTAAAACGTTTACATTCTAAGCGTAAAATTTCATTCTGGTATGGTGCACGTTCTAAGCGTGAAATGTTCTATGTGGAAGATTTTGATACACTTCAGGCGGAAAATCCAAACTTCCAATGGCATGTGGCGCTTTCCGATCCATTACCGGAAGATAATTGGGACGGTTACACCGGCTTTATTCACAATGTGCTTTATGAAAACTATCTGAAAAATCATGAAGCGCCAGAAGATTGTGAATACTATATGTGTGGACCACCGGTCATGAATGCTGCGGTTATCAAAATGTTGAAAGACTTAGGCGTTGAAGACGAAAATATCTTATTAGATGACTTCGGTGGTTAATCAAAACACCATGAAAATTGACCGCACTTTATGATGAAGTGCGGTCAATATTTAACGCATTTTTGAGGGCGTATTGCATACGCCCTTATTGTTATTCCAATTACAGGCAAGCTGATTGAAAAGTCAGTTTGCCTATAATTCATCACATTAGGAAAGATAAATGAAGAAAATATTGAGCGGGTTGCTTGTCGCTGCTTTTGCTTGTTCATTGGTAGGCTGTAAGAAAGAAGCGGAAGTGATCACGCTAAGCGGTAAAACAATGGGCACAACCTATCATGTCAAATATATTGATGAGGGTACGGTAAGTGAAAATTCACAAAAAGCTCACGAGCAGATTGAGCATATTTTGAAAGACGTCAATGCCAAAATGTCCACCTATATCCAGGATTCGGAACTAAGCCGATTTAACCAAAATACCCAGGTGAACACACCTATCGACATTTCCACAGATTTTGCCAAAGTGCTAGCGGAAGCCATTCGGATCCATCAAATCACTGAAGGGGCGCTTGATGTGACTGTTGGACCGGTTGTGAATTTATGGGGATTTGGTCCGGAGAAACGCCCGGAACGCCAACCGACACCGGAACAACTGGCAGAGCGTCAAGCTTGGGTGGGAATTGATAAAAT
Organism: Rodentibacter trehalosifermentans; assembly: GCF_002000545.1. Lineage (GTDB taxonomy): Bacteria > Pseudomonadota > Gammaproteobacteria > Enterobacterales > Pasteurellaceae > Rodentibacter > Rodentibacter trehalosifermentans. The sequence continues at coordinate 13,279 of NZ_MLHL01000016.1, forward strand.
TACCCTTGATATGAGCGGTCAAACCCCAACCTTAAGTAAGGCTATTCCACAAGTTTATGTTGATCTTTCTTCCATTGCGAAAGGCTTTGGGGTGGATCAAGTTACAGAGAAATTGGAACAGATCAATGTACAAAATTATATGGTGGAAATTGGCGGGGAAATTCGTGCCAAAGGCAAAAATGCAGAAGGAAAACCTTGGCAAATCGCCATTGAAAAGCCTAATATGACGGGGGAAAGAGCGGTCGACAATGTGATTGGTTTAAATAATATGGCTATGGCGACCTCCGGCGATTACCGCATTTATTTTGAAGAAAACGGCAAACGTTTTGCCCACGAAATCGATCCGAAAACCGGTTACCCTATTCAACATCATCTTGCCTCTATCACGGTATTTGCCCCAACAACCATGACAGCAGACGGTTTATCCACCGGGTTGTTTGTGCTTGGGGAAGATAAAGCCCTTGAGGTAGCGGAAAAAAATGATCTTGCGGTTTACTTAATCATCAAAACCGAAAAAGGGTTTGAAACAAAAATGTCATCGGCATTTAAAAAATTGATGGAAACAAAGGAATAATCATGCAAACCTTATTTTTTACTCTCATCGCCTTTGTGGCGATTATTTTACTGATGTCGATTGGTTTTATTATCAAAAAACAGAGCCTAAAAGGCAGCTGTGGCGGCTTGTCCACTTTGGGGATCGCCAAAGCCTGTGATTGTGATAAACCTTGCGACACTCTTCAATCGAAATTGGACGCAGGTGACGAGCAAGCCAAAGTGGAATATGAACAAAAATTCGCCAATAAAACTGATAACAATCAATTTTATGAGGTGAAATAATATGATGAGATTATCAAAATGTTTCCATTTGTTATTTTTACTGATACTTTCCTCTTTCGCCTTTGCCGGTCATTATCCGGCAAAAGTTAATAAGGAAATTAATCTATATTATGATGCACCGGATTTCAAAAAAACGGTGATCGTGGTCAAAAAAGGGACTTGGCTCAATACCAAACCTATGCTATTTACAACAGAGATAGGTTATGGTTTAAGAAGCTTACATATTGCCGAACAGGATTTAACTGCTTTGAGCGATAAAAAACCATTAGAACTGGAACAGGGTATCCCCTTTGGAGAGATTAAAAATACTTTCCCAATTAAAGAAGTACGAATCACAAAAGATACATGGCTTTATAATAAATCCGTCCTAACTCAACCTAATGCTGAGAATTTAAATAGTGAAACGCCTTTTCTTCTAAAAGCAACAGATGTACCTTGTGAAGTTTTCCAAGAGGTGAGCGATAAATCGGGCAAAACGTTTTACGCAATATTTTTTAATGATCAAATCTTTTATATTCTAAAAGATGATACCTCGCTTATTCAAAACTTTAGATAACAACCAATGTGCTTCGCCTTGACCGAAGTTACGGGAGAATTTATGTTAATTTCAAAAACTTATAATCAATATTTCCCTCAACTTATATCAGAACAACTTGCCGAAAATAGTAAGAAAAAAGTGATTTGTGGAATGTCCGGTGGGGTGGATTCTTCTGTTTCTGCCTTTATTCTTCAGCAACAAGGCTACCAAGTGGAAGGCTTGTTTATGAAAAACTGGGAAGAGGATGACGATACGGATTATTGCACGGCGGCGGCTGATCTTGCTGATGCTCAAGCCGTGTGTGATAAGCTCGGCATTAAACTGCATAAAATTAATTTTGCTGCTGAGTATTGGGATAATGTCTTTGAGCATTTTTTAACAGAATACAAAGCGGGTCGAACGCCAAACCCTGATATTTTGTGTAATAAAGAAATTAAATTTAAAGCTTTTTTAGAGTATGCGGCAGAAGATCTCGGCGCTAATTATATCGCCACAGGGCATTATGTGCGCCGTGCCGGCGATGATGAAAATACACGGCTATTGCGAGGCTTAGATACCAATAAAGATCAAAGTTATTTTTTATACACCTTAAGTCATCAACAAGTGGGGCAAAGCCTTTTCCCGGTGGGCGAAATTGAAAAACCGATAGTGCGTGCCATTGCTGAAGATCTTGGCTTAATTACGGCGAAGAAGAAAGATTCAACGGGCATCTGTTTTATTGGTGAGCGTAAATTCAAAGATTTCTTAGCCCGTTATTTACCGGCACAACCGGGAGATATTCGTACTGTGGAAGGTGAGGTGATTGGTCGCCATGAGGGATTAATGTACCACACCTTGGGTCAACGTAAAGGTTTAGGCATTGGCGGCTTGAAAAATGCCGGTGATGAGGCTTGGTATGTGGTGGATAAGGATGTGGAAAAAAATGAACTTATTGTGGCGCAAGGCCATACCCATCCACGTTTATTTTCCAAAGGGTTAATCGCCAAACAACTTCATTGGGTTGATCGCCAGCCAATGGATAAACCCCTACGTTGCACGGTGAAAACCCGCTATCGTCAAACGGATATTCCTTGTGTGATCGAGCCTATTGATCATGATACGATCAGTGTTGTTTTTGATGAGCCTCAGGCGGCCGTTACTCCCGGACAATCTGCCGTATTTTATCTGGATGAAATATGCTTAGGCGGTGGGATTATCGAAGAACGAATCTAGTCTTTAAGTGCGGTGAAAAATAACGCTGTTTTTCGATATTATGTAGCAAATGTACAAAAGGAAAAAATGTAGGGGCATACTGCGTATGTCCCTATAGATAAACCTAAAATTAAATTTGTGTAACTACTAAGTAATTTCGGAAAAATATCTCGTTTTTTAACCGCACTTTTATATGCCATTTTTCTTATGGTACAAAATAATGAGGAACAAAATGGCTGTCGTTCCCGGTCACAGCAGTAAAGTCTTCACGTAACCCCATACCACAAGCCACATCGCCAATCACCCAAGAGCCAATCACCGGATACATTCCATCAAAATTTGGCAGTTCAAATTTTTGTTGGTAAATATAGCCCGAAGTATCGTAGAAAGCGGAATGTTCACTCCCTTTGGCGGCAAATTCTACGCCGTTGTTTTTTTCATAATAAAAAATATTCGCCCCTTCCCGACCGAGCAACGGCTTTTTCACCCAAATAGCTTTTCTGTCGGAAATATCAAATTTATTGAAATAAGCCGGCAGTAAATTCGGATGATTCGGATAACGTTGCCATAATTTTGCGAGTAATACTTTATTGCTTAATAACATTTTCCAAGCCGGTTCAATAAAGTGTGTGTTTGCATTGGGGATATATTGGGCAAATTCCGCACTGCTTAACCATTCCAAGGGATAAAGTTTGAAAAGCAGCTCAATGGGCGTATCGTTTAAATCGACAAACTTTTTACTCTCCCTGTTATAACCAATGTCTTCCACGGCAAGTTGATGAATATTCCATCCAGCATTGTAGGCAACATCCGCAAGATAATCTAAATTGCCCCAATCTTCCCGCCCGGCTTCCTGCATGGCACTGAAATAGAAATCGTTTTTTCCGCTTTGTTGTTTAAGAAAAGTGAAATGTTTAAGCAATTCTTCGTGAATCCAGTTAAATTGATCACGATGTAGAAGCCCCTCTATTTGTTCTAACCATTGCCATTGCACAACGGCAGCCTCAAGCAAAGAGGTTGGCGTATCGGCATTGTATTCAAACATTTTTAAATTTTCACTATCATAGCCAAAATCAAAACGTCCGTATAAATAAGGGGCTTGCTTGCGCCAAGCGTCTTCTATTAATTGTTTTTGCAAATCAGTAAAACGATAGTGAGCGTAATCGCCTTGTTTGATTTCATCGGAGACAAAATCTAAACACATTGCGTGCAATTCATTCGTGGTATCTTCGATTCGATCAATTTCAGCCAAGGTAAATTCATAAGCCACATTATCCGACCAATAATGGGAACCGTCACCGGAAGGCAAATTATAATAATCAAACCCAACATCCAACAGTTGTTGCACCATATCCGGACGGGTTGGAAAGCCGGTTACGCGTTTCATTTTAACCTCCGCTACTACGGTTTGAATTGCTTGGGCTACTAAAACCGCCTCGTGAAACCGGTTTGCTGTTCATACTTCCCGCATTGCCTTTTACCAACATCGGTTTGCCTACAGAACGATTGGTTTGAGGTTGGATAACCTGTCCGCTCGGTGTAGATACCGCACGATTACTCGGATGATAGCTCGGCCCTAAGAAACTACTAATCGCACGGGCAGCCATATAGCCCATTACTCCACCAGCAATGGCTGAGCCTAAAGATGGATCGCTACTTTCCGCATTAGCAGTGGTTTCACCGTTTATGTTATTGGATTCGGCTGTCAAATTATTTTGGTTACCATTTTGCCATTCATCATTGGCAGTATTAGTATTAGTATTAGTATTGGTATTGGTATTGGTATTGGTATTGGTATTTTCACTGTTATTGCGTAAACCTAACCCCGAAAGGGAATTGTTATTTCGTGTTTGAGCTTGTTGATTCACATTAGCGGGGGTAGCTTGCGTATTTTCTGCGTTTTTATCCGCTTCGCATAACTCAATTCTTTTCCAATCGGCAAGACAGTCATCAAGGGAATGATACACATCGCGCTGTACCTGCTCTTCCGAGCAACCGCCAAGTAAGGCGACAATGGAAAGGGTAACGAAAATTTGATTTTTCTTTTTCATAATAGTAAAAGTTCAGTTAAATGATTAATTTCTAAGGTGGGTAACAGGGTTGCTTGTGGGAAATCAATAAGAGATTTATCGGATAAATTAATCCACACCGCTTGGCAACCGGCTTGGATTGCTCCCTGAACATCCGTGGTTAAATTATCGCCCACATGTAAAATTTCTTGTGGCGAAACATTGAAATAACTTGCAGTTTTGTGGAACAGATCTTCATGAGGTTTTGCTCTGCCATGTTCACCACCACGTAAAATCAGATCAAATTGTGATAATCCGATACGCCAAGGATCCACATTGCCATTGGTGATAGCCGCAAGTTTATAGTTAGTTCTTAAGGCATTTAAAACCTGTGGCGTATTTGGCGGAAGCTCAATTTGATGACGCCAATGCAAAAATTCATTTATCGCAAGGGATAAAGTGCGGTCAATTTCAACCGCACTTTTTCCCTGTGCTGCTAAAAATTGACGTAATGCCTCTTTTCGCCACTCCGTCACATCTTCGCTTAATAACGGGTTTTCTTGTGCAACACGTTCTTTCCAAACCAGCCACTCTGTTTCAAAGGTTGGACATCGGGTAAGCTCTTGGGTGAATTGCACAAAGCGTGAAACCGCAGTGCGAATCACCTCGCAGTTGTCATAAAGGGTGTCATCCAAATCAAAACTGATTACTTTGAACGGAGAGAGATTGCGATAAAATTTCATTTATTTGATGGTTTTCACGCCAAGCCATTGCTCGGCTTTGTCATTGGTGAGTTCTTCCCTTGTCCACATACTCATTAAATCCGCTTGTGGATATTTGTTGCTGTTATAACCGACTAAGCGGGCAAAATCAAATACGGCGTGCGGATAACCATTAATTAAAAGCAAGGCGAGATAGCCGCTTTCGTCCCAACAAATCTCCAATTTACGGGCTTCGTGATGATTTGAGGTGGAATCCACATTATAAACGTGCAACACATCCACAATCGGCTGACCGTTTTGACGCATATCCAGTGCGTAAAAATAGCCGGTTTCACCATCATCTTCAAACATCACCGCAAGGTAATCATAGACCGTAGAATGCGTGCCAACCTGTTTTGGCTGACCGAGAAAGAGTTCATCTTCAAGAGTGAGGTGGAGCATTTTCTTTCCTTAAAAATCCGATAGAAAAACACCGCACTTTTTTGTAAAAGTGCGGTGCGATTTTAGTTTGAATCAGCCAAAGATTAGGCTTGACCTTTAACGGCTTTTAAACCCGGGAATGCAGCCGGCGTGCCTGCACGCTCTAAGGCTTCTTCGATACGGATTAATTGGTTGTATTTTGCAATACGATCAGAACGGCTCATAGAACCGGTTTTGATTTGACCTGCTGCCGTACCCACCGCTAAATCTGCGATAGTCGCATCTTCGGTTTCACCAGAACGGTGAGAAATCACCGCTGTATAGCCCGCATCTTTCGCCATTTTGATTGCGGCTAAGGTTTCGGTTAAAGAACCGATTTGGTTGAATTTGATTAAGATTGAGTTTGCGATGCCTTTTTCGATACCTTCTTTTAAGATTTTGGTATTGGTTACGAATAAATCATCGCCCACTAATTGAACTTTGTCGCCTAATACTTTAGTTTGGTATGCAAAACCGTTCCAGTCAGATTCATCTTGACCATCTTCAATAGAAACGATTGGATATTGTTTGCAAAGTTCTTCAAGGTAGTGAGTGAACTCTTCAGAGGTGAATGAACGACCTTCGCCTTTCATTTCATATTTGCCGGTTTCTTTGTTGTAGAACTCGGAAGAGGCACAGTCCATTGCCAATGTGACATCTTTACCTAATACATAACCGGCTTTTTCTACCGCTTCTTTGATACAAGCTAAGGCATCAGCGTTAGAAGCAAGATTTGGTGCAAAACCACCCTCGTCCCCCACAGCAGTGCTCATACCTTTTGCTTTTAATACTTTCGCAAGGTTATGGAACACTTCTGCACCAATGCGAAGCGCTTCACGTAATGTTTTCGCACCAACCGGTTGAATCATAAATTCTTGAATGTCAACGTTGTTGTCAGCGTGTTCACCACCATTGATGATGTTCATCATAGGTAACGGCATAGAATAAACGCCCGGTGTACCGTTAAGTTCGGCAATGTAAGCGTAAAGTGGTAAACCTTTAGATGCTGCCGCAGCTTTAGCATTTGCTAAAGACACCGCTAAGATTGCGTTTGCGCCGAAATTAGATTTGTTTTCCGTACCGTCTAAGTCGATCATAACTTTGTCGATCTCAGCTTGGTTTAAGGCATCTTTACCCACTAATACATCTGCAATAGGACCATTTACTGCTGCAACTGCTTTTAATACACCTTTACCTAGGAAACGTGATTTGTCGCCATCGCGTAATTCTAATGCTTCACGAGAACCGGTTGAAGCACCTGATGGAGCCGCTGCAAGACCAACGAAACCGCCTTCCAAATGAACTTCTGCTTCTACAGTCGGGTTACCGCGTGAGTCGATGATTTCACGACCAATCACTTTAACGATTTTTGCCATTTTTGTTTTCCTCTTTAAGTTAATAAAAATGTGTATTAGGCGAACCTAAATCGCGCGCTATGATAAAGCTATTTTGCTTTTTTGTCTTGCAAAAAATGCACTTGCTTTGATCTTTGTCTAATTTTTGAGTGAGTGGAAAAGTGGAAGTGCGGTCAAAATTTTCACTAAATTTCAACCGCTCTTTCTTACGCAAATTAGAGTTTTTCCACCAGTTCAACCGCCGCACCAATGTAAGTAGCAGGGCTGAGTTGTTGTAAACGGGCTTTTTCTTCTGCCGGGATCTCAAGTTTTTCCACAAACTCACGCATTGCGTGTTCATCCACACGTTTACCTCGCGTTAATTCTTTCAGTTTTTCATAAGGTTTTTCAATGCCATAACGGCGCATAACGGTTTGAATCGGCTCGGCAAGCACTTCCCAGTTTTGATTGAGTTCATCACGCAAATGCTGTTCGTTCACTTCTAGTTTACTAATGCCTTTACGGGTCGCTGCATAAGCGATTAAGCAATAGCCCACGCCCACACCAAGGTTACGCAGCACAGTAGAATCCGTTAAATCCCGTTGCCAACGGGAAATTGGCAGTTTTTGTCCTAAATGGCTCATCACTGCATTAGCAAGCCCAAGATTGCCTTCCGAATTTTCGAAGTCAATCGGGTTCACTTTATGTGGCATAGTTGAAGAACCGATTTCGCCGGCAATGGTGCGTTGTTTGAAATGATTTAACGCAATATAGCCCCAAAGATCACGGTCGAAATCAATGATAATGGTGTTAAAACGCACGATAGCATCAAAATATTCCGCAATATAATCATGCGGTTCGATTTGCGTGGTGTAAGGATTCCAATTTAAACCTAATGAGGTGACAAATTCCTCGCTGAATTTGTGCCAATCAAGATTTGGATAAGCAGAAAGGTGGGCGTTGTAGTTTCCCACGGCACCATTGATTTTACCTAGAATTTCATTTTGTTGCAGTTGTTTAAATTGACGGCGTAAACGATAAACCACATTTGCCATTTCTTTGCCGATAGTTGTAGGAGAAGCCGGCTGACCGTGCGTACGTGAAAGCAATGGGATGGTTTTGTATTCGTTTGCAAGGCGGGTGATTTCGTCAATGAGTTTTTGCCATTCCGGTAAAATCACCGTATCACGCGCGGTTTTCAACATCAAAGCGTGGGAAAGGTTATTGATGTCTTCGGAAGTACAGGCAAAATGGATAAATTCGGAGACTTTTGCCAATTCCGGCAAAGCTTCGCTTTTTTCTTTTAAGAAATATTCCACGGCTTTTACATCGTGATTGGTGGTTCGCTCGATTTCTTTGATACGCTCAGCATCTTTTAGGCTGAATTCGCTGACGATTTTATCAAGGTAATCGTTTGCTTCTTCGGATAAATGGGGAACCTCGGGGATTTCGGCAGTTGCCGCTAATTTTTGTAACCAGCGAACCTCAACGGTCACACGGAATTTGAGTAAACCGAATTCACTAAAAATATCGCGAAGTGCGGTCGCTTTGTCTTGGTAACGCCCATCAATCGGGGAAATCGCAGTCAGTGCGGAAAGTTGCATAAAATACTCCGGTGTATTAAAGGTATTGATAATTAAAAACGAATAGTTGAATAAATTTCTTGTGCCGTATTGATGATTTTTCCTCGGGAGAATAAAAGCTGCCATTTATTTCCCCCCATTTGTCGCCATAATATTGCGGCACGAATACCCGCAAGCAAACAGGCTCGAACTTTATCTTGAATAAACGGCTGTTGTAAATAATTGGCTTCCCCGATAACGTGAATTTTTTTCCCTAAGGGGCTGATAAGATCAACGTAAATGCCTGCCATAATAGACAACATTCTCTCGCTAAGTAACCCATGGTAGGCAAGTTGTTCCGGCAAACGTTGAATACGTTGCGCAAGTTGCGATTTGCTTTCAAAATCTTTGCTTAGCCGTTTTTCCAAATACAACAGCCCACTCCAGCAATTGACGATATTGCGATCATCAAGTGTAGAGAATTGTTTGATAAGGGTTTCTAAACCTAGTTTTAAATGAAAAGTTTGCCCGCCAAAAACATCAAGTAAATTTTCCGGTTGGGTTTGCAAAAGAGAGCGAATGGTTGTTTGAAAGGCATCTTGATTTTCAATTTCACCTTTCATTGCCAGTTGGTTGATCAATGCGGCAGATTGAAATACGCTGGCGAATGCCAACACAATATCATGATAATTTTTCATAAAAGAAACGTAATAGACGTGATAAACAGGCTGAAATTGCGCGCAATATAGCATTTTTACCGTCTGTTTTGAACTCTCTCATTAAAAAAGCCTATATCTTTTGATATGATACCGCCAATTTGTTTGCAAAATGAAAAGGATAAGTTATGACAAAACCAATCGTATTTAGCGGTGTGCAACCCTCCGGTGAGCTGACTATTGGCAATTATTTAGGGGCGTTGCGTAATTGGGTAAAAATGCAAGAGGATTATGAGTGTATTTTCTGTGTGGTCGATTTACATGCAATCACCGTCCGTCAAGACCCGGTAGCCCTTCGGAAAGCTACCCTTGATGTAGTGGCGTTATATTTAGCCTGCGGCATAGACCCTAATAAAGCGACGATTTTTGTGCAATCACACGTGCCGGAACATACTCAATTAAGCTGGGTGCTAAATTGTTATACTTATTTTGGTGAAATGAGCCGTATGACACAATTTAAAGATAAATCAGCACGCTATGCGGAAAATATTAATGTAGGCCTGTTTGATTATCCGGTATTGATGGCGGCGGATATTTTGCTTTATCAAGCCAAAAGCGTACCGGTAGGTGATGATCAAAAACAACATTTGGAAATTACCCGTGATATTGCCAACCGTTTTAACGCCCTTTATGGTGATATTTTCACCATTCCTGAGATTTTTATTGGTAAAGCAGGCGCACGAATTATGTCGTTGCAGGACCCGGAAAAGAAAATGTCAAAATCTGATGATAACCGCAATAATGTGGTGACCTTGTTAGAAGACCCGAAATCCGTGGCGAAAAAAATTAAACGTGCGGTGACGGATTCCGATGAACCGCCTGTGGTTCGTTATGATGTGAAAAATAAAGCGGGAGTATCAAATTTATTGGATATTCTTTCAGCGGTTACGGATAAATCCATTGCAGAATTAGAGCAGGAATTTGAAGGGAAAATGTACGGTCATTTAAAAACAGCCGTCGCCGATGAGGTATCAAATTTGCTTGCCGGTTTACAAGCCCGTTTCCATGAATACCGTAACAATGAAGCCTTGCTTGATGAGGTGCTTCGTCAAGGGGCAGCAAAAGCACGGGAAAAGGCACAAGAAACGCTGGCAAAAGTGTACGAAGCCGTGGGCTTTGTGGCAGCAAAATAGTGAATGAAACCTTCAATGATACAGAGTTAGCTTGCTTTGCGATGGTCTTTGTACGCTCGGCGGCAAGCTGTCTGTTTTAATCCACGATAGCAATTAAAGAGGGAGTGAATTATGGCAATTCAAACAGAAAAACCCATTGAATGTGTGGGTTGTAATACTTTTGATATGAAATCCTTATTTGATAATCGGGATTGCACGCAAGAAATCAATTACATTTATGACACCGAAGAACAGGCGAAAACCGCACTGGACTTCTTCACCCAAAAAGCCCGTGAGGTGGAAAGTGAGCCTTGCGAAATTCAGTCGGAAATCAGCAAAACGGATGACGGCTATTTATTAAATGCAAAATTTGCTTTTTGTTGTCAGGCGGAGTTGGTGATTTTTCAAATGAAAACGGCGTAATGATGTAAAGTGCGGTTGATATTCTCAGTGAAAATCAACCGCACTTTTTATTTAGAAAGTAAAATTTTGATTAATAGCCATATGGCTGCGGCATCATCAACGAGCCCCATTGGGCCGAGTACAGCTTCCGGTAGAATATCGATAGGACTAAACAGATAAATCAAAATCACGATGATTTTAATGAGCTTGGTTTTGTTCATTGAGTAAACCCCATTTAGCCTTCAAGTTTGTCCGCATGGTGAATCATCACAAAGCGTTCCCAAAGCTGTTCTTCCGTTTCTTGATGAGAGGGATCGGGTTTAATACAATTTGTAATTGGGCAAACCTTTTGGCAGGTTGGTGTGTCATAATGACCGACACATTCGGTACACAATGTAGGATCGATGACATAAATTTCATCACCGACCGAAATCGCCTCGTTGGGACATTCCGGTAAGCACATATCGCAATTCGTGCATTTTTGAGTGATGAGTAATGCCATAAGAATCTTTCCAATATCTTAAATCGAAGTTGGCGGATTATAGCCGACAAACACAAAATTGACAAAAAACACGGTTATGAAAAAAACACAGTTATGAAAAAAACGATTTCTACACTTTCCATTATTGTTCTTGCGCTTATCGGTCTCTGGCAATATTTCACTGAAGGAAAAAAAACATCTTCCTCCTCTAACAGCTCAGCACAAAGTCGCACTCAAGTGCATAAAAGTGCGGTCAAAAATACGGAAGTTTTTGCCGATTATGATGTGGTGATGCGTGATGATCCTATCGGGCAAAATGCCAATGCACCGGTGGATTATTATATGTTAGCGCTTTCCTGGTCACCGGGATTTTGTGCTTCTCAACGTGAAAAATACGGTAATCAATTGCCTTCCTCAGCCCAATACCAATGTGAAAATAACCGCACTTTTGGCTGGGTGGTGCATGGTTTATGGCCACAAAATGCCAATGCCCGTTCTGTGGCAGAACACCCTCGTTTTTGCCAAGGGGATTTACCTGCATTACCTCAATCGGTGATTGAACCTTACTTAACCCTATCGCCTGGGGCGAAACTCTTACAAGGGGAATGGGAAAAACACGGGAGCTGTGCATTTTCTTCTGCCGAGCAATATTTCGCCAAAACCTTGGCATTGTTTAGTGCTTTGCAATTACCAAAGGAAAAATTGGATCGCCGTGAATTATTCCGTTGGATGAAACAACATAATCCTCAATTAAAAAATGTCTATCTTGGGGCAAGCCGGGATGAATTATTTGTTTGTTATGATAAACAATGGCGGGTGATCGATTGCCCGAAGTAATTGGGATTTCTTTGATCTAAATCGTTACAACCTAACGATAACTCGGTATAATGTGCGGGTTTCAATTTTAACTTTAACCAACAAAGAGGATAGATTATGTCAGTAATCAAAATGACCGACTTAGATTTAGCGGGCAAACGTGTGTTTATCCGTGCGGATCTTAATGTACCGGTAAAAGACGGCAAAGTAACTTCCGATGCTCGTATTCGTGCCACCATCCCTACTTTGAAATTAGCTCTTGAAAAAGGGGCGAAAGTGATGGTGACCTCTCACTTAGGTCGTCCAACTGAGGGTGAATTTAAACCTGAAGATTCTTTACAACCGGTTGTTGATTATTTGAATGAACACCTTGATGTGCCTGTGCGCTTAGTTCGTGATTACCTTGATGGTGTAGAGGTAAAAGAAGGCGAAATTGTGGTGCTGGAAAATGTGCGTGTGAACAAAGGTGAAAAGAAAAACGATCCTGAATTAGGGAAAAAATATGCCGCACTTTGTGATGTGTTTGTGATGGATGCCTTCGGTACGGCACACCGTGCTCAGGCTTCAACTTACGGTGTGGCTGAATTTGCGCCGGTTGCTTGTGCAGGCCCATTACTTGCGGCTGAATTAGATGCGTTAGGCAAAGCGTTAAAAGAACCGGCTCGTCCGATGGTGGCGATTGTGGGCGGTTCTAAAGTTTCCACAAAATTAGAAGTGTTAAATTCCCTTTCAAAAATCGCTGACCAAATTATTGTGGGTGGCGGTATCGCCAATACCTTCATTGCGGCGGCAGGTCATAACGTGGGTAAATCTTTGTATGAAGAAGATTTGATCCCTGTTGCTAAAGAATTAGCGGCAAGTACGGATATCCCAGTGCCGGTTGATGTGCGTGTGGGCACAGAATTTTCTGAAACTGCACCGGCAACAGAAAAAGCAGTGACGGAAGTGAAAGACGATGAATCCATTTTTGATATTGGTGATAAATCTGCGGCACAATTGGCTGAAATCATCAAAAATGCAAAAACTGTGTTATGGAACGGCCCAGTAGGGGTGTTTGAATTCCCTAACTTCCGCAAAGGAACAGAAGTAATTTCTCATGCCATTGCAAACAGTGATGCGTTTTCCATTGCTGGTGGTGGTGATACCCTAGCAGCGATCGATTTATTCGGTATTGCGGATAAAATCTCTTATATTTCAACCGGTGGTGGTGCATTCTTAGAATTTGTCGAAGGTAAGGTATTACCGGCGGTAGAAATTCTTGAAAAACGTGCGAACGGTTAATTAACCAAATATGACGATGGTGTGTGGGCAATGATCCACGCACCCAGTAAAAGTTCTCAACATTTAAATGAAGGAAACAACAAGATGGGTTTATTAGATATTGTAAAACCGGGTGTATTAACTGGTGAAGATGTACAAAAAGTATTCGCTTATGCAAAAGAACATAATTTTGCTATTCCGGCGGTAAACTGTGTAGGTTCTGATTCAGTGAATGCGGTGTTAGAAACTGCTGCACGTGTCAAAGCGCCGGTTATTGTTCAATTTTCTAACGGTGGTGCCTCTTTCTATGCAGGGAAAGGCATCAAACCTGCATCAGGCGCTCGTGCTGATGTGTTAGGTGCGATTGCTGGGGCGAAGCAGGTTCATACTCTTGCAAAAGAATATGGTGTGCCGGTTATCCTTCACACCGACCACGCAGCGAAAAAATTACTTCCATGGATTGATGGTTTATTAGAAGCGGGTGAAAAACACTTTGCTGAAACCGGTCGTCCATTATTCTCTTCTCATATGATCGATTTATCTGAAGAGCCAATGGAAGAAAATATGGCGATTTGCCGCGAATACCTTGCCCGTATGGATAAAATGGGGATGACCCTTGAAATCGAAATTGGTATCACCGGTGGTGAAGAAGACGGTGTAGATAATTCAGATGTAGAAGAATCTAAACTCTATACCCAACCTGAAGACGTGTTATACGTTTATGACCAATTAAATCCGGTTAGCCCGAACTTCACCGTTGCAGCGGCATTCGGTAATGTGCATGGTGTGTATAAACCGGGTAATGTGAAATTAAAACCGTCTATCTTAGGTGCATCACAAGAGTTCGTGGCAAAAGAGCGTAATCTTCCGGCTAAACCAATCAACTTTGTATTCCATGGCGGTTCCGGTTCTTCTCGTGAAGAAATCCGTGAAGCAATCGGCTACGGTGCAATCAAAATGAACATTGACACCGATACACAATGGGCTGCGTGGGAGGGTATTCTAAACTTCTACAAAGCAAATGAAGCCTATTTACAAGGTCAATTAGGTAATCCTGAAGGTCCGGATGTGCCAAACAAAAAATACTATGACCCACGTGTTTGGTTACGCAAAATGGAAGAATCTATGTCTAAACGCTTAGAGCAATCTTTCGAAGACCTAAACTGTGTTGATGTTTTATAATCCACAAAAATAGCATAGAATACAACCGCACTTTTTAGTGCGGTTTTTTTATAGTTGAGTGATAACTTATGCAAATTTCAAAACAGAATCTTCTCCCTTTTTTGGCGAATTTTAGTATTAGCCTTTTCTTTTTATCCGTGTTGGCGTTTAAAGGTGGACACAATTTTGCGCCGATTTTTTTGATGTTGTTAGGGCTGGGTTATAGTATTTATTGTCTCATTAAAAAATGCCAATGGAATTTATCAAAAGAAGATAAATGGCTGATTTATAGTTATATTTTTTATTTTTCTGTTTTTGTGCTTTCTTTTCTTGTCAATGACGAAAAAGGACGCGTGTTAGATAATCCAAGCCGTGCGATTTTATTAATTCCTGCCTTAATTTTTTTATTAAAAATGCCGTTAAAGTACTGTGCATTGATTTATGCTATCCCGCTGGGTTCAGTCATTGCGGGGATTGTTGCGCTTTATGATAAATTTATTTTACATAGCCCTATGGCATATACCCCTAGAACTATGCATATCCAAGGGGGCGATATTGCCATGTCATTTGGCTTATTTAGTATGGCAGTTGGGCTTTATTACTGGCAAAAATCACAGAAAAAAATGACCGCACTTTGCATTTTTGCTTCTTTCTTTGGCATCGTGGGAAGTATTCTTTCCACCGCTCGTGGGGGATGGGTTGCCTTGCCGATTATGCTTGTGGTGATGTTATGGATTTATCGCCATTCGCTCTCAAAAAAATTCTTCTTTGGTGTTATCAGCCTATTTACGCTTGCTCTGGTTGGGATAAGCCAAATGCCCAATAGCCGAGTGATGGAACGCCTTTCTTTAATTCAGCATGATATTGCCAGATATGAAAAAAATAACGCGAATACCTCCCTTGGGCTGCGTTTTGAAATGTGGAAAAGTGCCGCATTAATGATAAAGGAAAAACCGATTTTGGGCTGGGGCGAGCAGGGCGCGACAGAAAAGCGTAAGCAAGATGTGGAAACCAAAACGGTGGCAGGGAATATCGGGCAATTTACCCATGCTCATAACCAATACCTTGATGATCTATCAAAACGGGGCGTGATGGGCTTGATTGCCTTGTTAGGCATTTTACTGGTGCCGTTATATCAATTTAAACGCCGTTTGAACAGCCCTGTTTCAGTGGTTAAATTAGTGGCGACCTTAGGAACCGTGCATATTCTTTCCATTATGATCTATTGTTTAAGCCAAGGTTTCTTCACCCACAATTCCGGAAATATTTTCTATCTTTTCTTAACGGTGGTGTTTTATGCCCTGTTAAAACAAGCAGAGAAAACACACAATGAGGTGCAATGATGAAAAACATATTGCTTATCCGTAACGATAAACTTGGGGATTTTATGCAAGCATGGCCGGCTTTTGCGATGTTAAAAGCGTCAAATCCGGCATTAAAATTAACCGCACTGGTGCCCCGCTATACTGCACCACTTGCAGAAATTTGCCCCTATTTGGATGAAGTTATCATTGATAGCCAAAAGGACGATAAGGCAGATTTTAAACGTTTGGTTAAGGAAATTAAAGCTAAGCGTTTTGATGGAATGATGAGCTTTGTTTCCGATATACACAATGCAAAATTGGCGTGGAAAAGTGGTATTAAATATCGCCTCGCACCGGCGACAAAGCTCATTCAATTTCTTTATAACCATCGCTTGACTCAACGCCGTTCCCGTTCGGAAAAATCGGAGGCGGAATACAATCAGGATTTGGTTCGGGCATTTTTAACCCAATACAGTATGCCGATTGTTGAGCCCAAACCGCCTTATCTTGTGTTGGATAAAAGTGCGGTTGAAAATCAGCGTATTTTTTTACAAGAAACCTTGGGGCTTTCTGCGAATAAGAAATGGATTTTTGTGCATAGCGGTTCAGGCGGTTCGGCAACCAATCTTTCACTGACACAATATGCACAATTAATTCAAGGGTTGCTTGCAGAGTTTGATTGCCAAATTGTGCTCACTGCCGGTCCCGGAGAAAGCGAGAAAGCCCATGAGTTGGCGCAATTAGTGGGGGATTCACGTCTTGTGATTTACGATAAAAATCGGGGGCTGGTTGATTTTGCCCATTCCTTAGCCTGTGCAAATCTCTTTATTGCTGGTTCCACAGGACCATTGCATTTAAGTGGGGCATTGAATATCCCAACGGTGGGGTTCTATCCAAGCCGTCGTTCCGCTTTACCGATTCGTTGGAAACCGATTAATGAGGCGGATAAACACATCGCATTTTGTCCGCCAAAGGGCAAGGAAAGCCAAATGAATTTAGGCTTGATTTCAATCCCTCAGGCGCTCACTGAGATTATTCCTTTCATTCAGCGAATGTGGCAAACGGGAAATTAAACGAAGGTAGCCTTGTACGAGCCAACCGATTCCGCTGGCAAAGATCAATGTACCAATGCCTACTGTGCCGCCGAGGATAAAGCCCAGTAGGCAAACGGATACTTCAAGGGTGGTGCGAACAATGCCCACATTGAGGTGAAAACGTTGGCATAATCCCACCATTAAGCCATCCCTCGGTCCGGCACCCAAATGGCAGGTGAGGTAAAACGCCGTGCCTAATCCATATAACAAGATCCCAACAATACCCAAGGCGATTCGCCCCGAAAGTGCGGTCGGTTGCGGCAAAATTTTTGTGGTAAGCCCTAGAAAGAAGGCGATCACAATAATATTTAAAATTGTGCCTAAGCCAAAACGGAGCTTTAACGGCCACCACGCAAACATCACAATGCAGCTAATAAAAAATGAAGACCAACCAATGCTGATTTCGGTTTGTAACGCCACCCCTTGAGAAAGCACCGTCCAAGGTGTCGAACCTAACCCTGAAAGCACAATTAAACCATCGCCTATGCCTAAAATCGCCAACGATAAAATTAAAACGGATAACGTCGTGAAGTTTATCGACCACAAGGAGGTTGCAGCCCAGTTCGGATGAGGGATAACACGTGTTTTTTTCATAGTAGAGACCTTTTCTTTGGGCATTTATCATAAAAGGAAATCATATAAAAATAAAACAATTTAATGATATGTCTTGGTATTGTTTGATCTAAGGTATTCGCATTAGAAATAAAAAGAATAGTATGATTGAAATAAAACCTTCAAAGACCTATCTAACGATATGTAATGAGTTAGCCTCAAAATTCTTTTCGACTTTGATGATTTCATAATAAAAAATCCCCATTGTAAAATTTCAATGGGGATTTTAAGGTTTTTAATCGCTTAAATTTTTGTGCAAGCGCCACATAATACCGAAAATTTCCTAGAAATTGACCGCACTTTTCAATTTTTTCAATGCGTTAGCTTCCAGTTGCCGGATACGCTCTGCAGAAACATTATATTTTGCCGCCAAGTCATGTAACGTTGCTTTCTCATCATCCAACCAGCGGGTTTTAATGATATCTTGGCTACGGGCATCAAGATTTTTTAAAGCAACACTTAATTGCTCTACAGCTTGGTTTTCAAAATTTTCATTTTCAAGTTCTGCGGCAAAATTAGAACTTTTATCTTCCAAGTAGAGCGATGGTGAATAGGTTTCCGCCTCACTATCATCTGTCGGTAAATCAAAGCCCACATCCGCACCGGTCATGCGTGATTCCATTTCGATCACATCTTCTTTTGATACACCCAGCTCATTAGCCACCATATCCACTTCTTTTTCGTTGAACCAACCTAAGCGTTGTTTTGTTTTGCGTAAATTAAAGAATAATTTACGTTGTGCTTTGGTGGTGGCAACTTTCACGATACGCCAGTTTCGCAAGACATATTCGTGAATTTCCGCTTTAATCCAGTGCACGGCAAATGAAACTAAGCGTACGCCTATTTCCGGGTTAAAACGTTTGACCGCTTTCATTAAGCCGATATTGCCCTCTTGGATCAAATCCGCCTGAGGCAGACCATAACCGGAATACCCCCGAGCCACGTGAATGACAAAACGAAGATGGGACAATACTAGTTTTTTCGCAGCTTCAATATCACCGTTATAATACAAACGTTCTGCTAATTCTTTCTCTTCCTCGGCAGTCAACATTGGATACTCATTTGCTGCGCGAATATAGCCTTCAATACTACCTTGAGGAACCAACATCATTTGTGTTTCTTTATCCATCTTTTCCCTTCTTTTTCTAATTGGCATCAGCCAAATAATGCGTTTAGTTATAGCACAATAAAAGGTTTTATTGAACTGATTTATACTATAAGACAGGTTTTACCAATTAAAAGTTCAATTTTCTTGTTGATTTTTTAATAATTCAAGATGCAATACCAGCTCTTTCTCAACGACATTGAAAAGCAAATCAATATTCGGATGCTTTCCCGGATGTTTTTTAGCATCTTCGACATATTCAGCGAACCATTCAATCCCCTGTTGTGCGGAAGTGCGGTCTAATTTTCCATTAAATTTTTCGGCAAGGGCATGATAAAGGCGTAATGAACCGAGTTTACCCGGTATGGCAGGAATGTGATGAATAATCTCATCTCCCTGTTTCACATTTAATCCCGATAGATGATCAATGGTTGGAAGTTCATCTAAAATTTCTTTAAAAGCCATTTTATTTTCCTTTTGTTCTAAGATTTTTCCCTCTTTTATCAATGTTATGACTAAAATGATAGGAAATTTTTATTTTATATTCTTTAAATTAAGCGAAGGTTAAGCAATTGCCTTTTCACTGTCCACCTCGCCATTCACACCGATAAATCGCACTTCAGGCTGCAAAAGTACACCGAATTTTTCCGCAACGCTTTTCCGTATATAATGCGCCAATTTCACGACATCTTGCCCCGTTGCATTTTCTTTATTGATCAAAACTAACGCTTGCTTTTCGTGAACCGCAGCCCCACCGATTTGGAAACCTTTGAGATGGCATTGATCGATTAACCAACCGGCTGCTAATTTCACCGAACCGTTGTTTTGTGGAAAGTGCGGTATATTTTCGCTGAGTTTTTGAATGTCAGCAAACTGTTCTGCGCTCACAACAGGGTTTTTGAAAAAACTCCCCGCATTACCAAATTCACTCGGGTTTGGCAGCTTACTTTGACGAATCCGACAAACTTCATCAAAAATTTGTTTTGCCGTGACGGTTTGCGGATCAAAATTAACAAGGGAACCATACTTCAACACGGGCTGCCAATTTTTGGCGAGTTTTAATCCTACCGCCGTGATGACATAACCGGTTTGATAACGATGTTTAAACACACTCTCACGATAACCAAAGTCACAATCGTCCACACTTAAACGAAATGATTTATCACTGTTTAAATCCAATACATCCACATAATGACAGAAATCTTTAAATTCCACCCCATAAGCCCCGATATTTTGAATAGGGGCAGAACCGGCACAACCCGGAATGAGGGCAAGATTTTCTAAGCCATCAATCCCTTGTTCAAGAGTCCATTCCACCAATTGATTCCAATTTTCTCCGGCGTTAATATGCAGATAGTGAAAATGCTCATCCTGTTTATGGGTAATGCCAAGCAAACGGTTAATGATGACAACACCGTTAAAATCCTCTAAAAACAGCATATTGCTGCCTTGTCCGAGAAAAAGCACCGGCAGATGTTGTGCCTTCGCCTCAGCCCAGGTTTCTTTTAGCTGCCCGATGTCTTTTGCTTCAATAATTTGATGTGCCTGAACCGAAATATGAAAGGTATGGAAAGGCTGTAAACTTTGCATAGTTTTTCCTTAAAATAATGTTTGTGGCAGCGTAATTTTCACCTGAGTACCGCCCTGTTGACGACGATGAATGGTTAATTCCGCATTCAGTTGACGGCTGCGTTCCACCATAATATTTAAACCGTAATGCCCTGCGGGTTCATCTAAACTTGGAATACCGATGCCATCGTCTTGAATCAGTATTTCATATTCCCCTTCCGCATTTGTATATGCGTTAATTTCAATCAGTTGCCCTTTTGAATGTTTAATCGCATTCAATGCGGCTTCTCTTACAATTTGTAATACGTGAACCAGTTGTTGTGGGTTTAAACTTTGCGAAGGTAATCGACTATTAACGACCATTTTCATCGTCGTTTGCGAACGTAAGGAATCAATCACTTGCTCTAATGCCAGTTGTAAATTCGCCTCTTGTACCGTTAATCGGAAGGTTGCCAATAATTCACGTAACTGGGCATAACCACTTGAAAGTGCCTGTTCAAAATCCGTAATAATGGCAAGGCTTTTTTGTTTCGCTGATTCATCTTCTTTCTTCAAATTATGTTTCAGCAAGGTAAGTTGGATTTGCAAAAACGATAAGACTTGGGCTAAAGAATCATGCAATTCCCGTGCAATAATTGACCGCTCTTCCATTAGCAAAAGGTGTTCTTGTTGCCTTTGGTTCTTATGGAAGAAGAGGGCACGTGCTAACATTTGGGCAAGATTTTGCATCATTCGAGGATCAGGACAAGGCAAGCCGGCTTGCCATAAAAGTTCCCCTAGGGTTTCATTTTCGATCTTTAATTCTTCGACTTGTAAACTCTGATCTGCCTGTTTTTCACCAAACCGGATATTCCAATGTTCTGCGCCTGACACTTCCAATTCAATATAGCGTAAATGTTCACTCATACGAATACGGTTCAGCAATTGGCTGAGAATCGTTTCATTAATCGCATTTACCGTAAGTAATTGAGAACTTTGATAAAGTGTGGTTAAAGAGTGATTGGTTTGACGCAACTTTTGGGTTTGTTCATTCACAGCCTCTTCAAGACGAGAGTAAAGTTTACCCAGCTCTGCCGACATCTGTGTGAACACACGTGCTAACGTCCCCAATTCATTATCGTTTTCCGTATCTAATGGAATGTGGTTAAATTGCCGCATTTGCACTTGCATACTGGCATGAGTGAGCAATTTTAACGGTTTCACCACTTCACGTCGGGTAAACCAAATCACATAAGATACCATTCCCACAATTAGCAACATAGAAAAACACAATACGGATAAGGCAAAAAACCACTTTTGCTCGCTAAAACGTTGCAATTCAAATACAAAATAATCCACTTCACTCACATAATCCGTCAGGTTTTGGCTATATTGTCGAATATTATTTTGGCGGGCAAAAGTTTCCATTTCCGCCCAACGTTTAAGAATCGTTTGATAAGATTGCTTCACCACATCCGGTGTAAAAAGCTGATGTTGAATTTCCACTAAACTTGGGGTATGGAGACTTTTTTCATAAAAACTCAGATTTTTTTCCACAATATCCGGTTGCTTTTCCATTAAATAGAGCAAACGATAACTTTGCATCCGCAAAGAGCCGGAAACGTTAATGGCCTCTGCATCGGATTTATTGCTCGTGATAATTGCCAAGCTCAAAGCACTGATTACGCCGGCAACAACAATAATCAGAAAAAGATATTTCGCAATGCGTAACGAAACGGAGCGGGTAGTTTTCACGAAAATGCCTTTATGAGGGAAAATTAGCTGCTAGTTTACCACGAAAGTGCGGTCGATTTTAAATAAGAAATCCATACCTTTTTTACGATATGGATTTTGCTGATTTTTATAAAATTGATTTTCTATGATAATAAATGGGCTTGCCATTCCCCATTTACCACTGTGCCGAGCACTTCATAATTTGCTGTAAACACAGCAAGATTGGCAACTTTGCCTTTTTCTACCGAGCCCAAACGATCATCTACGCCGATAGCGCGTGCCGGGTAAAGATTGCTCATACGAATGGCTTCAGCAAGGGGAATTTCTACATATTCCACCGCATTTTTGATGGATTCCATCATAGTAATTGAAGCACCTGCAATGGTGCCGTTGGCATCATAACAACGCCCTTCTCTCACATAAATGGTTTTGCCTTCAAAGGTAAAACTTTTTAACTCAGGCCCAGCCCCTGCTGCGGCAATGGAATCGGTAACGATACATAATTTGTCACCTTTGATTTTTTTATCAAGTCGGACATTGCCATAGTCCACATGCACACCATCGATAATAATGCCGGTGTAAATATCGGAATCTAACACCGCCCCCACCACGCCCATCGCTCTGCCCGAGCTGATAGGCGACATGGCATTATGCAGATGGGTGGCAAAAGTTGCCCCTTTACGAAATGCCGCCTTTGCAGTTTCATAATCGGCATTGGAATGGCCAATGGAAACAATAATACCGCTTTTGACAAAATCAGGAATATATTGTGAAGTCGGGTTCTCTGCGGCGAGGGTGATTTTGGTAACCACATCGCCATTTTCACATAAGAAATCTTTCATTTCTGTTGAAATTTCACGAATATATTCTGGGCGATGTACCCCTTTTTTTTCCACACTAATATAAGGCCCTTCAATGTGTAACCCGAGTGCTTGGTTTTTATGCCGGGTTAAATATTCACGCATGGTGTTTACCGCTCTTTTAATGCCTTCGTCCGGGGCGGTAATAAAAGTGGGGAGGAAACTGGTACAGCCGGATTTTAAATTGGTAGCTTGCATAATCTCTAAGGTTTCCACCGTTGTTTGATCGTTAAACATCACACCGCCACAACCATTGAGTTGAAGATCAATAAAACCGGCGGTTAAATTATTGCCCTGTAAATCAATAGTTTTAATGCCTGCCTCAAGTTCATTTTGCGGTATAACGGCTTCGATAAGTTCCCCGTTAATCACCACCGCAAAATTGTGTAATACTTCGTATTTGGTGTAAATCACCGAATTCACTAATGCATATTTCATTTTGTCTTCCTAAAATCATCAAAAAAACAACCGCACTTTCGTGCGGTATGGTGAACTACGATAACACACTATGAATAGCGCGTTGTTCCAATTCATTAAAATATTTTACGGTTTTCACTTTTAATTCTTGCTGTGCGGCTTCATCGCATACCAAAATAAAGTGGCGGTGTAGCTGCAATGCACTGACGGTCCACATATGGTTTACGGCCCCTTCCACGGCAGCTTGCACAGCAAGCGCTTTTTGGTGTCCGGTCGCCAAAATCATCACTTCTTCTGCATCCAATAAAGTGCCTACCCCAATGGTTAAGACATATTTCGGCACTTGATTGACATCATTATCAAAGAAACGGGAATTGGCAATTAGCGTATCTTGCGTTAGGGTTTTAATGCGTGTACGGGAGTTTAATGATGATGCCGGCTCATTAAAGGCGATATGCCCGTCATTTCCCACACCGCCCATAAATAAATTGATTTTTCCGTAAGATTTAATTTTTTCCTCATAACGGCGACATTCTTCATCGTGATCGTCTGTATTACCGTTCAAAATATGAATATTTTGCGGTTGAATATCAATGTGATTAAAGAAGTTTTTATGCATAAAGCTGTGATAGCTTTCAGGGTGAGCTTGTGGTAAACCCACATATTCGTCCATGTTAAAGGTGACGACATATTTAAAACTTACTTCACCTGCTTGATAAAGTCGAATTAATTCTTGATAGGTTTTTAACGGCGTACTGCCGGTGGGTAGCCCTAGCACAAAAGGGCGTTCTGCTGAGGGTTGAAAATGGTTAATCCGATCAACAATATGACGGGCCGCCCAACGGCTGACTTGTTCGTTTGTTTGTAAAGGGATAAGACGCATAATAAATTCCTTATCGTTTGACCGCACTTAGCACATTACACGACCTTAGAGAAAATGAATTCCGACAGAATGATTGTACTAAGTGCGGTCAATTTTTTATAAATATTTCTGCTTTAATTCTTTTGCTTTGGCAAGTTGTTCCGGCGTTGCTTTTGCCGTCATTGGTTCACGACAATAGCCTGCCTCCACGCCCTCCAATTTAAGCAATTCTTTAATGGTTAAATATAAACCGTTAGCCAAAATGCCTTCAATCAAATCATTGGTGATATGTTGAATCGCAAGGGCATCTTGCAGTTTACCAGCTTGGGTTAATTCAAAGATTTGACGGGCACGCACACCGTTGACATTAAATGTCGAACCAATTGCGCCATCAACACCTAAAGCTGCAGCCGGCAACATCATTTCATCAAACCCCGCCCAAATAAGGTGATTTGGATAAGCCTTTTTCAAACGTTCTAAGAGATAAAAATCTCCTGCGGTAAATTTCACGCCCAGCACTTTCGGGTTTTTATAAAGTTCACCGAATTGTTCAATCCCCATATTCACCCCGGTTAAAAATGGAATGGAATAGACGATCATATTATTACCGGTTTTCTCAATAATGGTGTCGTAATAATGTTTGATCTCAGGAAAACTGAATTTATAGTAGAACGGGGTGACGGCAGACAAACAGTCATAACCTAATTCGGTGGCATATTGACCTAATTCAACAGCTTCTTGTAAATTCACACTGCCCACTTGTGCAATCAATGCCACTTGATCTTTCACTTCATCTTTTGCAATGCGGAAAATTTCTTTTTTCTCTGCCGTAGAAAGCATAAAGTTTTCACCGGTAGAGCCGCCTACATATAAACCATCCACTTTCATTTTGTCGATATTATAACGAATGATCTGACGTAATCCTTTCTCATTAATGGATCCGTCTTCGTTAAATGACACTAATAACGCACTAAAAATACCTTTTAAATCACGCATAATTTTCTCCTATTTTATACGTTGTTCGAGAATCACATTGAGGGTTTTCTGCTTGGTTTCCACCGCTCGTTCCTGCTCTGATTGCACCAGCAAGGCATAAATTAAATCCAAGACAAAAAGCTGGGCAATTTTGGTCCCGATGGAATCTCCCTGTAATTTGCCCTGCTTATTCCCGTTTACCAAAACAAAATCCGCTGAATCGGTAATGGGTGAACGTAAACTATGGGTGATCGCCACGGTAGTTGCCCCATTTTTTTTCGCAATATTTAAGGCATGAGCAGTTTCTTGCGAATAACCGGAATGACTAATCCCAATCGCCACATCTTTTGATGTTAATAATGCCGCTTGCATATACATAAAATGATTGTTACCTGTGGCATCCACTTGAAAACCGATACGCATCAATTTATTTTTTGCTTCTTCTGCCGTGATCCCTGATGATCCCACGCCAAATAAGAAAATACGATTTGCCTGACGGATAGCGGAAACCGCATTTTCCAATTGTTTAAAATCCAGCAAATTAATGGTTTCATTCACGACATTGGAAATCGCACTTTGTAATTTTTGAGCAATATGTAACGAACTGTCTGTATGCTCAATATCCGTTTCCAATAAAGGATTATCGCCATTGTCCTTGGTGGCGAGTTCAATAGAGAGTTCTAATTTAAAATCACTAAAGCCTTTAAATCCAATAGAACGACAAAAACGGACAAAGGTGGCTTCCCCCACCTCTAAATGGTCGGCAATTTCCGAAAGTGGACACTGCACCACCAAATCCGGTGACATTAAAATTCTGTCGGCAATTTTTTTCTCTGTTTTCGTTAGGCTTTGATAAAGCGAGCTGATGGTATTTAAAATATTTCCACTTTTAGGCATAACAGGCTCCCTGACCAGCCTTTTGAGACTGACGAAGTAATGTATCCTTAACCCAATGGGCAGCCCCCACTAAACCGGCATCTTGTCCCAATCGGGCGCTTTCAATTTCGCAACGATAAATAGGTGGCATTTCCTCAAGAAACCGTTGCACCAAAGGTAGATAGCCTTCTGCTAAACCAACACTTCCGCCTATCACAATTTTTTGCATATCCATGGCTATTTTTAAATCCGCCACCAAATTCGCAATAGCCCGCGCAGAATTTGCGACAAGTGCGGTTGCTTTTTCATCATTTTTTCTAAAACGTTCAAACACTTCTTTCGGAGAACAAGGATCGCTCCAAGTCGATGCCACCGCTTCAATGGCTCGACCTGCGGCAATTGCCTCCACACAACCACGCCGCCCACAACCGCACAACGGACCATTCGGATCGGATAAGGTATGACCGATATGCCCTGAAATGCCGTTGGGTTCTGTGAGTAATTGACGATTGACAATCAACCCACCGCCAACCCCAGTTGACACCGTAATAAAGGCAAAATTGGCTAATTGACTACGATCTTGCAATTGATATTCTGCATAAGCCGCCGCCTGCACATCATTTAATAAACCAACAGGTTTGGAAGTATGGCGGGCAATACTTGCTTTTAATGGAAACTCGGCAAGTCCGCCCAAGTTTTTAGGATTAAGTGCGGTCAAAATTCCCTGATTTATTATGCCGGTGGATGCTACAGCAACATAGTCAAACTGATTTTGATACTCCGCCAATAATTGCGCAATGGCTTGTTGCAACGCCTGCGCCGCATTCTCCTGTGGCGTGGCAATTTGTTGGCGTTGATGAATTTCCCCATTCGCAACAATGGCGGCAGCGATTTTCGTTCCACCAATATCTAAAGCTAAACAATGCATCATCCCTCCTTTATATGGGATAAGATTTCCCCTCTTTTGCGGGAAATGCCATTTTATTTGGCGAACTTCACCGCATCGGCAAACCAACCGACAATATGTTCAAGGCGGGTCAGGGCGGATCCCACAGTGACAAAATCCGCACCGATTTCTATCGCCGTTTTCGCCAACTCCGGCGTATTGTAACGCCCCTCTGCCATCACCCGACAGCCTGCTGCTTTTAAATCCCTCACCAATTGATAATCCGGTTCTTTTGGCACTTCTCCTCCGGTATAACCGGACATTGTGCTACCGATAATATCAAAGCCGAGTTTTTGACAATGTAGCCCTTCTTCCAAATTGGCACAGTCTGCCATAGCAAGACAACCTAATTCATGAATTTTTTTGACCGCACTTTCTAAATCAACCGGGCGAGGGCGATGGGTGCCATCCACGGCGATAATATCCGCTCCCACGCTCGCCAAGTCTTCAATATCTTGCAAGAAAGGGGTGATGCGAATGGGGCTATCCGGTAAATCACGTTTTACAATGCCAATAATCGGCACTCTGACGACCGCTCGAGTGGCTTTTAAATTTTCCACCCCTTCAATACGAATCCCTGCCGCTCCACCAATCACAGAGGCTTGCGCCATGGCTGCCACAATTTCAGGCTTATCCATCGGTCCCTCATCAACGGGTTGACAAGAGGCAATTAACCCCTTTTGAAGCTGTTGGAAAATCTGTTCTTTTGCCAGTCTAGACATATAGAGACTCCTCGTTTTTATTCGAGTGAATGACTTTAGTCGAAATCGCTAAAGTCTCACTTTTTTTATCATTGGTAAGCATTATATAGAAACAATATTTCATTTTAAATTCATTTTTGAAGTATTTTTTCTCAAATGTGATCAATGTCTCAAATTTGAAATAAAACTCCATAATCTATTCAAAAAAATATTTTTTACTCTTAGAATGGAAGGCGAAAAATACTTTGGATACCGTTTTACCAAATCTCTTCTCATCACAACACTATCACCCCGATAGTTTTCAACAGGAGCAACATTATGAAATTAACCAAACTCTTTCTTGCCACTGCTGTGACTTTTGGTCTGTCTTCCACCGTTTTTGCTGCAGATTATGATTTAAAATTTGGTATGAATGCCGGCACATCATCAAATGAATATAAAGCCGCAGAAATGTTCGCCAAGGAGGTGAAAGAAAAATCCGGTGGTAAAATTGAAGTGTCGCTTTACCCAAGTTCACAGTTGGGTGATGACCGTGCAATGTTAAAACAATTGAAAGACGGAGCCCTTGATTTTACTTTTGCAGAATCTGCCCGTTTCCAATTGTTCTATCCTGAAGCAGCAGTATTTGCCCTCCCTTATGTCATTTCTAATTACGAGGTGGCACAAAAAGCCCTGTATAACACTCAATTTGGGCAAGATCTCATTCAAAAAATGAACAAAGAATTAGGCGTGACATTATTATCGCAAGCCTATAACGGTACACGTCAAACCACTTCAAACCGTGCCATTAATAGCATTGCGGATATGAAAGGGCTTAAACTTCGCGTACCTAACGCTGCCACTAATTTGGCATACGCTAAATATGTTGGTGCGTCCCCAACGCCAATGGCCTTTTCGGAAGTCTATCTTGCCCTTCAAACCAATTCTGTGGATGGGCAAGAAAATCCATTAGCCACTGTGCAAGCGCAAAAGTTCTATGAAGTGCAGAAATTCTTAGCTATGACCAATCATATTTTGAACGATCAACTTTATTTGGTGAGTAATGAAACCTACCAAGATTTACCGGAAGATCTGCAAAAAGTAGTGAAAGAGGCAGCAGATAATGCGGCAAAATACCACACGAAATTATTTGTTGAGGGTGAAAAAGATCTCGTGACGTTCTTTGAGAAACAAGGCGTCACCGTCACTCATCCGGATCTCACCCCATTTAAAGAGGCAATGAAACCCTTTTACGCTGAGTTTGTAAAACAAACCGGTAGCAAAGGGGAAGCGGCATTAAAAGAAATTGAAGCTATCAATAAATAATCATACCAAGTGCGTCAACGATTTGACGCACTTCATCTCATCTTGCTTCCTTTGGTCTTCTTTCATGGAGTGAAGTATGAAAATTGCTAACAAACTTGAAGAATGGATTGGTGGCGTTTTATTTCTCGTCATCTTTTGTATTCTTATCGCCCAAATTCTTTCCCGACAAGTTTTTCAATCCCCACTCATCTGGAGTGAAGAACTTGCAAAACTCCTTTTTGTTTATGTTGGGATGCTCGGAATTAGTGTGGCAATCAGAAAACAAGAACACGTCTATATTGATTTCTTAACGAATTTGATGCCCGAGCGAATCAAAAAAATTGCCAATACCTTTGTTCAACTCATTATTTTTATCGGTATTTTCTTTTTTATTCACTTTGGTATTCGGAATTTTATGAGTGCTTCCTTCCCTATTGATGCTCTGGGTGGCATTTCTGAAAAATGGATTTTTGCGTCATTGCCTATCATCGCCGTGTTGATGATGGTGCGTTTTTTCCAAGCCCAAGCACATAATTTTAAAGAAGGGAAAAGCTATTTACCTGCCACATTTTTCATCATAAGTGCGGTCATTTTACTGGCGATTTTATTCCTCGCTCCCGACTGGTTTAAAGTGCTACGTTTTACCAACTATGTGAAATTAGGCTCAAGTGCCGTCTATGTCGCCTTGCTTGTGTGGCTTGTCATTATGTTCTTAGGGGTGCCTGTGGGTTGGTCACTGTTCATTGCAACCCTCCTCTATTTCACGATGACCCGCTGGAATGTTGTTAATGCAGCCTCAGATAAATTGGTATATAGCCTAAATAGTTTCCCATTACTTGCCGTGCCATTTTATATTCTCACCGGTATATTGATGAATACAGGGGGAATCACAGAACGGATCTTTAACTTTGCCAAAGCCTTGCTGGGGCACTATACCGGCGGAATGGGTCATGTGAATATTGGCGCAAGTTTATTGTTCTCCGGTATGTCAGGCTCTGCCCTTGCCGATGCGGGCGGTTTAGGTCAACTTGAAATTAAAGCCATGCGTGATGCCGGCTATGATGATGACATTTGCGGAGGGATCACCGCTGCCTCTTGTATTATCGGTCCTTTAGTGCCACCAAGCATTGCGATGATCATTTATGGTGTGATTGCCAACGAATCCATCGCCAAACTCTTTATTGCCGGTTTCGTGCCGGGTGTATTGATCACTATTGCTTTAATGGCGATGAATTATTATGTCTCTAAAAAACGGGGTTATCCAAGCACACCAAAAGCCTCTAGAGAACAGCTTTGCACCGCATTTAAAAGCGCATTTTGGGCAATTTTAACGCCATTATTAATTATTGGTGGGATCTTCTCCGGGCTATTTAGCCCAACAGAATCTGCGGTGGTCGCTGCAACCTATTCTGTAATCATAGGAAAATTTGTTTACAAAGAGCTCACCCTAAAAATGCTTTTCAACAGCTGTGTTGAAGCCATGGCAATTACCGGTGTGGTGGCATTAATGATTATGACGGTGACTTTCTTCGGCGATATGATCGCCCGTGAACAAGTGGCAATGCGTATTGCCGATGTATTTGTTGCCGTGGCGGATTCGCCGTTAATGGTCTTAGTGATGATTAATGCCTTGTTGCTCTTCTTGGGGATGTTTATTGATGCTTTAGCATTGCAATTCTTAGTACTGCCAATGCTTATCCCCATTGCAATGCAATTTAATATCGACCTTGTATTCTTTGGGGTGATGACCACGTTAAATATGATGATCGGTATTTTAACGCCACCAATGGGCATGGCGCTCTTTGTGGTCGCCCGTGTCGGCAATATGTCGGTATCTACCGTCACCAAAGGGGTATTACCGTTCTTAGTCCCTATCTTTGCGATGTTGGTTTTAATTACGGTGTTCCCACAAATTATTACCTTTATACCAAATCTGTTGATTCCGTAAAGGAGAGATAATCCAAAGTGCGGTTAAAAATACTCTCATTTTTGACCGCACTTGAAATCACACGCTATTCAATGCTGTTTTATGAATAGCCCCCCTAACATTAACCAAAATGAGGTTTATGATGAAACGAACAAAAACAGCATTATGCACAGCACTTTTTGCCGCCCTCACTTTTTCTGCAAACGCTCAGGCTTATCCGGATCTGCCTGTGGGCATTAAAAGCGGAGCCGGTGCGTTAATCGGTGATACCGTTTATGTGGGATTAGGTTCCGGTGGCGATAAATTCTATTCCCTTAACCTAAAAGATCCTGCTGCACAATGGCAAGAAATTGCCGCCTTCCCGGGAGGAGAGCGCAATCAGCCCGTTGCAGCCGCAGTAGCGGGAAAACTTTATGTTTTTGGCGGCTTGCAAAAAAATGAAAAAGGTGAGCTTCAATTGGTGAATGATGCCTACCAATATAATCCAACGGACAATACTTGGACAAAATTGCCAACCCGCTCACCACGAGGTTTAGTGGGCTCATCCGGTGCATCATATGGCGATAAGGTTTACATTGTCGGTGGCTCCAATCTTGCTCTCTTCAACGGTTTCTTCCAAGATATGGTGGCTGCCGGTGAAGATAAAATGAAAAAAGAAGCCATCACCGCCACCTATTTCAACCAACGCCCGGAAGATTATTTCTTTACCACGGAATTATTAAGCTATGAGCCTTCAACCAATCAATGGCGTAATGAAGGTCGCCTGCCATTTTCCGGTCGTGCCGGTGCGGCATTGACCATTCAAGGCAATGCGTTAATGGTCGTCAATGGCGAAATTAAACCCGGCCTTCGCACCGCAGAAACCCACCAAGGTCAATTCACCAATCAAGGCGTACAATGGAAAAATCTACCGGATTTGCCCGCCCCTGAAGGTCAAAGCCAAGATGGTTTAGCCGGTGCAATGGCAGGTTATAGCCATGGGTATTATTTAGTTACCGGTGGGGCAAACTTCCCGGGCTCTGTAAAACAATTTAAATCAGGTATGTTGCACGCTCACAAAGGGTTAAACAAAGCATGGCATAAGGAAATTTATACCTTCAATAATGGAAAATGGCGTATTATTGGCGAGCTACCAATGAATATCGGCTATGGATTATCCGTTTCTTATGATAATAAAGTGCTGTTAATTGGTGGTGAAACCGACGGTGGAAAAGCCTTAACCTCGGTGAAAACGTTAAGCTATGACGGTAAAAAATTAACCGTGGAATAACCACGAATAAAGATAAACGACCGCTTGTGAACAGTATCCTTACAAGCGGTGAATAAAAAATCTAAGGAGTATTTATGAGTATTCTTAGCTATGCACAAAAAATCGGACAGGCATTGATGGTTCCTGTTGCCGCCTTGCCTGCCGCCGCACTATTAATGGGGATCGGTTATTGGATAGACCCTGACGGTTGGGGGGCAAACAGTCAATTGGCTGCATTATTAATCAAATCAGGAGCAGCCATTATTGATAATATGGGCTTATTGTTTGCCGTGGGGGTCGCTTTTGGTTTATCCAAAGACAAACACGGTTCCGCCGCCCTTTCCGGCTTGGTGGGGTTTTATGTAGTAACAACCTTGCTTTCACCGGGCGGTGTCGCACAATTACAGCATATTGACCCAAGCCAAGTCCCTGCCGCTTTCGGTAAAATAAACAACCAATTTATTGGGATCTTAATTGGTGTCATTTCTGCTGAACTTTATAATCGTTTCTATCAGGTGGAATTACCGAAAGCCCTGTCGTTCTTTAGCGGAAAACGCCTTGTCCCGATTGTGGTGGCGTTCGTGATGATTGCCCTTTCTTTCCTGCTTCTCTATGTTTGGCCGCCTATTTTTAACGGGCTCGTTGCATTCGGTGAATCAATCAAAGATTTAGGGGCAATTGGTGCGGGTATTTACGGTTTCTTTAACCGCTTGCTCATTTCAGTGGGCTTACACCATGCCTTAAATTCCGTTTTCTGGTTTGATGTCGCGGGCATTAACGATATTCCAAATTTCCTTGGCGGCGCAAAATCTCTTGCTGAAGGTACGGCTACGGTCGGGGTAACGGGTATGTATCAAGCAGGCTTCTTCCCGGTGATGATGTTCGGTCTACCGGGTGCAGCCTTGGCCATTTACCACAGTGCCAAACCAAGCCAAAAAACGAAAGTGGCTTCAATTATGCTGGCTGCCGCCTTTGCTTCTTTCTTCACCGGGATTACCGAGCCACTTGAATTTTCATTTATGTTCGTCGCCCCAATTCTTTATGTCATTCACGCACTTTTAACCGGTCTTTCCGTATTTATTGCAGCAAGTATGCACTGGATTGCAGGCTTTGGTTTCAGTGCCGGATTAGTGGATATGGTGCTTTCTTCTCGTAATCCACTTGCAGTGAATTGGTATATGCTCATTGTACAAGGCGTAGTTTTCTTTGCTATTTACTATGTGATATTCCGTGCCGCAATCAAGGTATTCAACCTAAAAACCCTTGGGCGTGAAGAACAAGAAGAAACGCACGAAGACAGCACGGTGGTCGAAACTACCTCTCGCGAAGAAACCGCAATCAAATTTATTGATGCCTTGGGGGGAAAAGCAAACTTCAAGCATATTGATGCCTGTATCACTCGATTACGATTAACCTTGGTTGATCACAACAACATCAATGAAGCACAGCTTAAATCCCTCGGTTCAAAAGGGACAATCAAAATAGGCAATGATGGGTTACAAGTGATTTTAGGTCCCGAAGCTGAATTAGTTGCAGAAGCAATGAAACGTCAGATTCATTATTAATATGACTTCCCGCCTTAAAGGCGGGATTTCTCCCATCAAAATTGACTGATTATTGTCGATCTTTCTTGAACTTCCCCTCAAGAGTAACTAAAACTCACATTTTGTATAGAAATGATGTACGAAAATATTCGCAATTGGGATATTCTCTTTCTTAATTTTATACGTTGAATATTACGGGTTTTAAGATAGCTAAACGTCCACCTTAATTTGTGCTAGCCGGCATAGACAAAAAGCCATAGCCTTATTGTTACTTAGAGGTTATCGCTTGCTTTATATTAAAAAAATTTGCCGAAACACATTGTATTCCAAATTATTAACAATAGTTTCGGCAAATTATTAAGCTTAGTAAATGATTTATCTACGTCTGCGTTGTTTCACCAGTTCTAAAACACGTGTTTTTTGATCGGTAGTTAAATTAATATTCGTTTTAACGACTTGGTTTTTAACAATTTGCGGTTTCGGTGGATTAATACCGCCATGTTTTACATTTTCAGTTTTAGTCGAATCAACCTTCACATTAACATCAGCTTTCACGCCTGCAATCGTTCCATTATCCCAATCTTTTCTAACATTTTCTGCCCATTTATCTGCTGGATATGGGGTAAATTTGCCACTTCCATTTGCAGAAAGGTGTACACTGGTTTCGCTCACTTTATCCGTAACAGAGTTACTTGTAACACTGCCTGTCAGGTTATTGGTTACATTTGGTGCATTAACGCTACTACCATTAAAGTGTGCATTATGACCTGAAATAGTTGCATTTTGTGCATTTAAATCGGTCGTTGCGTGAGTTGCATTGCGTACAACATCAACATTTAATTTGCCAGAACCATTGGATGGTGTCCATTTGTTGTCGCTAAGACCACCATTTAATGATAATCCGACATCAACGCCCGTTTTATTGACGTTACTAACGGCCGCATTTAAGTTTACGTCTCCTTTACCACCATCTAAGTTAAGGTTAGTACTATTTGACGATATGCCTGTTAAATTAACGCCATTTTGTCCTTGAATATTGATGTTCTGACCATTAATGGATACGCCTTGATGAGTTGTACTATTTTCATATTGAACATTCACATGACCATTAATGCCAAGACTTGAGGTATTTGCACCGACACTTACTCCACCACCTACAGAAACATTTAGATCTTGGACTTGGCTTTTACCCGGTTGAATATTAACCGTATCACCTGTGATAGAGACGTTGTTACCTGCATTTACGTTTGTACCTTGTAAGTTTACCCCATCTTTACCGTGAATATCTACATTATTACCGCCTTGTACATTATGTAAAACAGCATCAGTACGGTTTCCTTTATGTCCATTTGCCGTAAAATTTACATCAACAGATGGGACAGCTGCACTCACTGCCGGAATCACAATTGACCCCACTCCAACATTTAGGGTAAAACCACCACCTTTGTGCGAACTGGTATTTTGTGATTGGGTAAAGTTTACTTTATCCGCATTGATATTGACATTATTATTTGCTGCAATATCCGCTTGGCTGTTCAATGTACCAGTTGTAATATTCACATTATTGCCCAGTACATTCGCTTTATGGGCTGTTGTAGAATTACTTTGATCTTTTTGGAAATGAATACCCGCATTCACAGCTACATTAGCGGTCGCAAAATCTTTAGTTGTTGCACTCACGCCAATCGTTAAGCCTGCGGTTAATCTCTCATTCTGTTTAGTATTGTGTGCCGATAGAATGTTGTGGGCTTGTGAATCAAGATTAACGTCTCCCCCGGCTTGATATTGTGTGCCAACATCCATCAGACGAGTCGTATTGACATTGATGTCTTTACCTGCTGTGAGCGTTGTACTTTGTGCATTACTTGCAGAATTACTCTCTTTACCGCCAGAAATGCCGAGTACAAGGCTACCATTAACGGTTTTATTTTTATCCACTGAGGTGGTTAAGGTTAAGCCCAAATCAAAGTTCTTCTGTTTATCATTTTCTGTATTATATTCTGGAATATGAGAAACGCTCTTCGCATTTTCGGAAATGTTTGCACCTGCAGTGAGCTGAGATCCCTTATGCCCAATATGTTGATTTGCATTGATATTGAGATCACCTGCTGCAGAAAGTTGGCTTCCTTTAGCGGTAGTGGTGGTTTTGTCTTTATCTGTATGTTGAAGACCTAAGGATATTTTGTTGGTTATGCTACTCTCTGTGACCGTTACTGTATTTGTAATACCGAAATCTGTATTAACTTTAGAAGTATGAGAGAAATCATGGTGTGCTTTGGTATTCACATTGTTAGCGCTAATATTCAGATCGCCTTTAGTTGCCACAACCTTACTTCCTGTCACATTGACGCTATTAGCCGTTAAATTTGCACTAGCCCCACTGACTTCCGATGGATTATAGGTATGCTCTTCTTTCAATTTAGAGTGTTTATAAAAACCAAATGTTGCACTGGCTTCGCCTTTAAATTTCAAATTATCTTTGACATTATCAGCCAAATTGTTCGCCTGTTCATTACGTTTTACTTTACCTGCAATCACATCGGCTAACAGATCAATTGATGATTTTGCTAGCCCTTCTTTATCAATGAATAGTGTTGGCTTCTCCACTTTCGTGGTAAAACCAATACCAGATTGCGTGTAGCTTTGCGTGAGGTAATCCTGACTACCTAGGATATTAATTTTCCCGCCTGCAATAATATCAAGAGCCCCACCCGCTTGCACACGGCTACCAACAATATTGACATTTTTATCGGTAACTAACTGTAAATTTGATTGAGATCCCAACTCAGCACCTTTTCTGGTATAGACCAATTTATAACCTTTAGTACGCTCTTTGGTAATATCAAAAATTGTGCCTTTACGTCCTTTTTCTTCATAGCTACTTACATTTGATACTGCATCTAAAACGAGGTTTCCGTCATTTGCTTTCACCAGAGCATCTTTGCCAGAAATTATTCGGCTTCCAGAAATATTCACCCCTTTTTTCGAGTCTAAAAGGATTGCGCCTTTAACAGTAAAATCTGCACCATGTTGTTCTCTATCATTTCTAGTTGAAGCTAGTGTTTTTGAGCCTGCGAATCCGCCCCAATATTTCTCTTTATCATCAACGTTATGATCATTTACTACTTCTTCTGAATTAAATTGAAGTTTTCCAGCATTTGCGAGCACGAAATCACCATCAATTTGCCCAATAGTTCCTGCAAATTGAATATCTGAAGCACTTGATACAATCAAATCACCTTTTACATTCATTTTACTTGGAGCATATTTTTGGGCATTGGCAGATTGACGGCTACTTCCTGTTTTATTTTTTGGTGAAAGATTTTTAAATTGAACAGAGTCATCATAGTGATTTAGTTCTTTTACGCCTCTAAATACAACTCCTTTTTCCCCATGCAATGCTACATTTACTGCATCAATTTGCGTTGCATCTCCTGTTAGCTGACCATCTAATGCAACAAGTTTAAGACTATCCGCTTTAATGGATGTACTATGCGTAGTTTCTGTTTCGCTCCATGAGGTTTCTCTAATTTTTTCATGTTTTCTAGTACGGCTATCGCCAATAAGTTCATTTTTTTTGGTTTTTTGTGCACCTAAATGTGTTTTTCCGCCCACTAATACTGCATCTTTTGACTGAATATCAGCACCAGAAATATCTAAATGATTAGAGGCCACTACAATGACAGAATCAGCTTTTACCGTAGTTTTTGTAAAGTGCTCAGTATTTTTATTTGATGTACGGCTACCTACGAATTTGTCCGGTTCTTTAATTTCTTTAAATGTACCCAGATTTGTTTTTGTAACAGTACCATTTAATTTTGCATTCCCAGCGGTGACGACAACTTCTTTAGCTTCTAAATTACTGCCAGTAATTGATAAATTGGCTCGTTCATCTGTTGAGTGAATACGGATTCGTCCAGCCTGAATACTGCCAGCGACTTTACCATCTAATACTTTTTCTTGTTGTGGTAATACGTTAATCGTTAATTGACCGTCATCTGCACGTTCAATTTTATT
This sequence comes from Rodentibacter trehalosifermentans, assembly GCF_002000545.1. Classification (GTDB taxonomy): domain Bacteria; phylum Pseudomonadota; class Gammaproteobacteria; order Enterobacterales; family Pasteurellaceae; genus Rodentibacter; species Rodentibacter trehalosifermentans. The sequence continues at coordinate 50,934 of NZ_MLHL01000016.1, forward strand.
ACGCCCCTGAACAATATTGACGTTTCCGTTATTTGATTGAATCTTACCGGCAATATTTACTTTTGGTGCAATAAGATCCACATTTGACGTTCCTGATATGCTTCCTTTTGTTGTTAAGCTGTTCTCACCATCGACTTGATAACCTGCTAACTTACCACTTTCAACAGTTGCTTTCCCTACTACTAAAGAGGCTCTTGGCGTATTAATAAAGCCAGCACCATCAACACTGATTCCATTTGGATTAGCTAATACATAATCAGCAGCTTGACCTGCAATCTCTTGTTTACCGGCAAGATGTGATGGATTACGGCTTACCACTTCATTTAAAATGATCGTAGCCGCTTTTGTGCGTAGATTAGGGTTTTTGGTGACTTCACCAGCAAGCTGGATTTGGCTGGTTTGCAATCCATTGTTGAGTACAGCACCCGCTTTATCAACATTAAATTTAGGGGCTGACGTAG
>NZ_MLHL01000017.1 GCF_002000545.1 Rodentibacter trehalosifermentans
CTACTTCAGCCCCTAAAAAAATATAACCCGATATTTTCTTTGTTAGCGAAAAAAGTTACGGAGAGAATGGTTGATCGGGTTTTAAAAAATTCGTCTTCAACACTCAATTTAAGTCTTAAAGATATGGGGGATAATCTTGCTATTAAAACGGATTTAATGAGTGATAAAGTTAAAGATATTACGCAAGCTTCCATACTTGAATCTGTTGGTTTAATCAAGACGATCCCTACCTATTATCTTCAAGGTGTACAAACTGCCGTGACTAACTCAATTACTAGCGGTAAAGGTTTTTCTGACTTAAAAAAACACCTTGAAAAATATTACCAAGGAAATGAGAGAAAAGCTGAGTTGGTTGCGCTTGATCAAGCTCGAAAAGTTTATCGAAAAATTCAGGCTCAACGATTACAGGAATTGGGTGTAAAAAAATTTATCTGGATTCATTCCGGTGGTGGAAATGAGCCGAGGCAATTACATGTCCATCTGAATGGTAAGGTTTGTTCATTTGACGATCCGCCATTTATTGGTGTGATGTATGGAGAACGGATTTATGGATTGCCTGGCGAATTGCCTAATTGTCGGTGCTCTATGAAGCCAGTTATTGAATTTGGAGATGAGAAAAATGATGAAACTGAGTAAATCGCAAATTAAACGAATAGATAATCTATGGTCCTCTGTTTTTGCTATGGATGACAGATGGATTACGGTAAAACCAAATGGCGCGAAAGGAAAAGGTTCTCCTGTTAAAATTGATGACGAGGGGCGTATTGTAGCCGGTATGGGTGGAAAATTTAAAGGAGTTAAGATCAGTGAGGTAAGAAAGGATTTTAAAGGTCCTAAAACACCGAATAAATCTTCTTTAGAAACCAATAAACATATTGAAAAAGAAATTAAAGCAGCTCGGAGAAATGCAGAAAATGCAATTAGCAGTAAAGGAATAAATGAATTACGAGCTTTATCTGAGAGAATAAATAAAATTTCTAATTCTCCTAAATATACATTTAACCAAGAAAGTGTGCAGAAAGAGTATCAAGATATTAAATCTTTGATAGATAAGCGAATTGCTGAGCTTGAATCACCTAAATCTATTACAAGCAAAAGATTGGATAGATTGACAGAATCTTTAGCTAAGAAAAACGAGAAGTTTGATTCAATGCTTAAAAATCATTTTGATTCAGTTAAACAAGCAAATGGTCAACCTCTTAACGATAAACGTAATGGAGCTGCAACATTCAAAAAATGGGATCGTCAAGCTAATGCATTAAACAGGCAGACTGCTGAGATAGAAAGGACGGAGCATGCTATTGAGCGTGAGAAAGAGCTCATTTCACGTGTTGAGTCCACGAGTTTACCTTCGGCAATAAGTAACGCTATTCAGTCAGGGGAAATTACACAATGGCGTAAATATCCTAATAGATTTTTTGTTAAAGGTGTTGAGAAGGGCCGCATTATTTGGGATGAAAAAAAGAAAACGTTATCTGTTGGACATTATCAATCAATTCCTGAAGACCAAAAACCAGCTTTTAAAAAAGCTTTCTTTGAGCTTAAGGCTAAATTAGAGGGGAAAACAAGCGCTCAAGTGGAACAGGAAAATAATGAAAAAGTAAAAGCAAAACAAGAAAAGAGAAAAGCGGAGATTGAAGCAAGAAAAGCGTTGCAAGAAAGTATGAAATCTTTATTCAAGAAAGAAATGTAAGGTATTTGAATGACTACGGCACAAGACAAACGTGAGTTTGATAAAAACGGTTGGTTTGAAGTGAAAAATAACCCCCTCAGTAAAGAGGGGGTTTTCTTTTATAGGGGGGCAAGCATTCGTCTTCCTGATGGTACTCAACCAGCCGACAAGGAAAAACTCTATGCCGTTTATAGACCGGCAGAAGAACTAAGCAATGAACAAGCTATTGATAGTTTCAAACTTGTTCCTTGGGTGGACGATCACACAATGCTTGGGAGTGAAACTCTTGGTATGACACCGGCAGAGCGAAAAGGTGTTAGTGGCGTGATCGGTGAAGAAGTGTATTTTAAAGATGGCGTGCTATACGGAAATATTAAAGCATTTTCCGAATCTTTGGCACGGAAAATAGAAAACGGCAAGAAAGAGCTATCGCTTGGCTATCGTTGCCGTTATGAGTATAGCCCCGGTGTATGGAATGGTAAGCCATATGACTACATACAGCGGGACTTACGTGGGAATCATCTAGCGCTTGTTGATAGCGGGCGAATGGGTGGTGATGTTCGAGTATTAGATCACGATGATACGAACCTTGGACAATTTAATTTTACTTGTGATTCTTTAATGGAGAAACAACACATGAATTTTGAAGAACTATTGGCGCAACTTCGTGATTTAACGCCTGAGCAGGTTGCAGCATTAACTTCTGAACTTGACAAGATTAAACAGGCTAGTCAAGACGAAGAACAGGAAGAGGAACATCAGGACGTTATTTCTGATGAGGAATCTACAGATGACGATGAGGAGCAGCAAGAAGGTGAACCATCACCGATTGATAAACTTATCGCTGTCGTTGAGCGCCTTGATAAACGTGTGGCTCAATTAGAAAGTGGAAAAGTAGAATCTTCAGATGAAGAAGAAACTGATTCTGAAACCGAAGATGAAGGTGAAGGTGAAGAAGAGCAGGCGCAAAATCAAGCTATGGACGCTGCGGAAATTACTAAGATGGCAATGGCAAAAATTGCTAGCCGTGACAAGCTTTATAAACGTGTTTCAGGCTTCACCGGTGCATTTGATTGTAGTGCGATGGATGAAGATGATGTTGCTGTTTATGCTTGTAGTAAATTAGGTCTAAAAGCGCCTAAAGGTCAAGAAATGGCAATGATTCAAGGCTATATGGCGAACCGCACACCGGTAAACAAACAAAAAACAGTTGCTGCGTTTGATAGCAGTGATTCCTCTTTCTTAGATGGTCAATTAACTCAATAAGGTGAAAAATTATGACATTTCAACGTGAAGTAGGTTCTGCACAAGGTTTCGGTGTTCCGGGTGATATTCATCTAGATTCACCAACTCGAGCAGAAAATCTTTTAATTAATTCTGAAGGCAAAAAGAACAGTTATGGTTACGCCTTCACAAAAAGTAATACAACCAATATCGCAACTGTTGGCGGTGAAATCAAAGCTGGAGTTGTATTCGCCGGTATTTTGGCAAATCCGAAAGAAGCGGTTTCATTCGGTAATGAGAAAGGCACATTAGAGCCAACGTTAGCCGTTCCTGATGGGCAGCGTGGTGACTTTGTCACAATGGGCGATGTGGTTGTTCGTGTGACAACTCAATGTAACATCGGTGATTTAGTGGTTTATGACACGACAACCGGTGAATTATCTACTGTGGCAGCAGGTACTGCGCAAGCCGCTTCAGGTAAGGCATTTGTTCCTAACGCTGTTATTTATCGTTATCCGGTCACCGCAACAGGCGGTTTAACCGTGATTCGTTTAACTAATTAATTAAGGGTAATTAGATGAAATCAAAACAACATGGCTATATTAGCGGTCGAGATGTTGCGAAACGTATCTCAGAAAATAAACCTATTATTGCAATGGATGAGAAAGATGTTCGTAATTTCCAAGCATTGCGTAAAGTAGGTATTGGCTTTACTGGTGAATATTTGCGTAAAGCACCATCTGCATTCGCAATGGATGATGTAAACGGTGGCGTATTTACTGCCAACGCAGGAACACCGGTTCAATTCTTACAAGCGTGGTTACCGGGATTTGTTCGTGCCGCTTTTGCACCACGCAAGATCGATGAATTAATCGGCATTGCAACGATCGGCGAGTGGCATGATGAAGAGGTGGTACAAGGTGTTTTAGAAACCATGGGTGACGCAGTGCCTTATGGTGATACATCCAATGTTCCATTCTCAAGCTACAATGCCGGTTTTGAACGCCGTACTGTTGTACGTTTCGAAAAAGGAATTAAAGTTGGTCGTTTAGAAGAGGCTCGTGCAGCTGCAATGCGTTTGGACAGTGCGGCAGAAAAACGAACTGCAGCAGAGTTAGCCCTAGAAATTCAACGTAATAACGTTGGTTTCTTAGGTTACAACGATGCGGGTGTTCGTACTTATGGTTTCTTGAATGATCCGGCATTGCCGGCTTATGCAACAGTGGCCACAGGTCAATCCGGTGCAACAACTTGGAATAAGAAAACATTTCTTGAAATCACCGCAGATATTCGTCAGGCATTCGCACAATTACAAACACAATCGCAAGGTGTGGTGGATGCAGAACAATCCCAAACTTGTTTAGCGTTGCCGACAGATTGTTCCACTTTTTTAAGTGTAACGTCTGATTTTGGTATTAGCGTTCGTGATTGGTTAAATAAAACCTATCCTAAATGCCGTGTAGCAATCGCACCTAACCTAAACAAAGCCAATGGTGGCGCAAATGTGTTCTATCTCTATGCAGAAACCGTTGACGATGGTGCGACTGATGATAGCCGCACTTGGGTTCAAGTTGTTCCGGCTAAATTCATCGCATTAGGCGTTGAACAAAAAGCAAAAGGTATCGTAGAAGATTACACTAATGCGACAGCCGGTGTAATGTGTAAACGCCCTTATGCGGTCTATCGTGCGACAGGCATCTAATCAGATACGCATGATCTAAATAAACCGTTCTGCTTAACCGGCAGTTCGGTTTTTTATTTCCTATTTTTTATTAATGGAGAACGAATAATGCCATATGTATTTTCAACTTTAACCTGTGATAACCGTTATATGGTGTATGCCGAAACAGGTGCAGATATTAAAGTGCCGGTAGAGGGGATTTTGATTAAAGGTGGCGCAGGCGTGATGAACGATCGCTTATTTACACCGTTAGGTGTATCAACCGAAGTCACAAAAGAGCAGCTAGCCTTATTAGAGCAGAACCCAATTTTCAGGCTGCATAAAGAAAGGGGCTGACGTAGA
>NZ_MLHL01000018.1 GCF_002000545.1 Rodentibacter trehalosifermentans
TTATCAGGTTGTACCATCTTCCCTCCCTCCGTTTACGGGGGGAGGGGCCGCAGGCGGAGGGAGAAAGCGCGGTTATTTTTCACCGAGTTTTTGCAACTTTGTTGCAATCCTCCTTAAGGTGACGCCCAACGCTCCCGTAAACAGAAGGTGCGAAAAATGATTTATTGTGCAACAGCTACATAATATTGTAAATGACATGCATTAATCATAAAGATCTTCGCCATCTTTTCGTGTTCTTAATAATTGTAAAATCCAAACATATTGTTCTGGGGTTGGCGTGACAAAGGCTTCAATTTCTTCATTCATGGCTCGGGCTGATTTTTCAGGTTCATCACTTAGCGCCATAGGCGGGTGAATTTCCATTTCATATTTCCCACGTTCAGCGTTATAGCGAGGGAACATAGGAATCACTACAGCTTTCGCCAATTTTGCCATTTTATTTAAGCCCGGAAGCGTGGCTTTATAAGTAGCAAAAAAATCCACAAAAACACTTTGTTCCGCACCAAAATCTTCATCAGGCAGGTAATACCCCATTTCGCCCTGACGAATATGGCTTAAAAAAGGTTTGATGCCATTTTGACGGGCGTGCATTTTTCCCCCGAAACGTTGACGAACCATCGTCCAAAGCCAATCCACTAAAGGATTGCGATGGGGGTTATACATAGAGGTCATCGGCATACCATGGGTGTGTAAAATAATCCCGGAAGCATCAATCGCCCAACCGTGAGGTACCATTAAAATAATGTTATGCCCTTCAGCTTTTGCTTTTTGGATATGCGCAATCCCGATAAATTCACTGCGTTTTTGCAAATGTTTTTTTGAGCGAACGGCAATCTCACCAATCCCCAGCATCACTTGGGCGACCACCGCAAACATATCATCAATGACCTTCTCACGCTGTTGCTCAGTCCAATTTGGAAAACAATAACGCAAATTAATTTGCGCCCGTTTACGCTGTTTTTTTGCTTTGTGCCCAATCCATACGCCTAACTTAGCTGCAAATTTGTCTCGCAGCCGAAAAGGCACAAAGGCCAATAAAAGCAAAAAGAAGATACCAACCCAAATACCCCAGTATTTGGGTTTTAAATAAGACCACGAAAAATGCGGTTCATAGCCCACACGAGCCGTTAAACGAATATGTTGTTGAGAATCTGTCATATTAAAAACAGTTGCGGAATAGACCGCACTTTAAAAATTAAACCAACCTTGGTCATAGGCCATTTTTGCCGTCATTAAAAACGACATCACCACAACCATCGGACGAATTAAGGTTTTCCCTTTTGTCATCACCATTTTTGCGCCCCAATTTGCCCCCAGAATACTGCCAATCATCATTACGATACCGGCAGTCCATAAAATCTGCCCGCCCGCTAAGAAAAGTAAGAAAGAGGCGAGATTGGAAGTAAAGTTCATCACTTTAGCGTGTGCCGTTGCTTTTGCCAAATTAAACCCAAGTAATGTCACACAAGCCAAACTCATAATAGAGCCGGTTCCCGGCCCGAAAAAACCGTCATAGAACCCTAAAAATGGGCTAATAATGATACCAAAAAACACATAGTTTAAACGTTGTTTGCGATCTTCATCACCTAATTTAGGCGTAAAAAGAAAATAGAGCCCTATACCTAAAATTAAGAAGGGCAAAATTTTCTTAAACACCGCCACATCAAGCAGTTGAATTAATATTGTGCCAAGAGCCGAGCCGACAAAAACACAAAGTAAAATCAACCACACTTCCCGTAAATTAACCGCTCTTTTTCGCAAAAAATAGAGGCTTGCAGAAAATGCCCCCCCCATCGCTTGCAATTTATTGGTTCCCAGTGCCATCGCCGGGGGAATACCTGTCATCAGTAAGGCAGGAATAGTGATTAAGCCACCTCCGCCTGCAATAGCATCAATAAAGGCGGCAATAAATGCCACCAAAAACAATAGTGCGAGAATATCAACGCCCAATTCCATATTCTTTTCTCTGTATCAGCCAATAATTACTCTAACCATTCACTGCGATGGGGGGAGTTCAATATTTGTTGGCATAAAAAGGGTTCAGGAGGTACCACTTTGGGCTTACTTGAGCCCGCTCCCGGTTTTGCCGGCTCAAACCAAGAATAAAGTTCATCACCGCAGCCATCACCTGCCGGAACAGGGGCTTGATCTTCACAATAAGCAGCATCTACCGGGCATTTTAGACGAACGTGAAAGTGCGAATCATGCCCAAACCAAGGACGAATTTTATTCAGCCACCCCCGATCATGGCCTGCTGTCTGACAAAGTTTCACTTTAATTGCCGGATTAACAAAAATACGGGTAACATGAGGATCTTGTGCCGCTAATTTAATTAATGTCGAATGATGGTTATTCCAAACACGCTCATCGACACGTTGTGCTTTACGATCTACTACTAATAATCCTTTGCCATCGGAATTTAAGGCATCGGCATCAGACATCTCCCCCATTCGCAACCAAATATCTGCATCTAATCCCATTTGGTGGCTGGCATGACCGGTTAAAAAACGCCCGCCCCCCGGCATGGCAATATCCCCGACTAACATCGTTGGTAGTCCTGCCGCTTTTGCTTTTTCACCCAAACGTTTTAAATACTGAATCATTTCAGGATGCCCATAATAACGGTTACGATTCATACGAATTGCCTGATAGCCTTCACCTTTTATGGGTAAGGCTTGCGCCCCAATAATACAGCCGTTGGAATAACTCCCAATAGGCTTTGCCATACCATCTTCACTTGGGATTGGCCGCTTAATTTGTTGCCAATCTTTGGGGGCAGCGTACACACTTAACGAAAAAAGTGCGGTCAATACCACCGCGGTTTTTACTGCTTTTTTATTCATTTCACACAACCTACTACTTACACTGTGCTTTAAAACGTAATAAATGATCCAATAACACAATGGCCACCATGGCTTCTGCAATAGGAACAGCCCGAATGCCCACACAAGGATCATGGCGCCCCTTTGTTACCACTTCCACGGCTTTGCCATCAAGATTTACCGAACGACCGGGAATCGTAATGCTGGAAGTCGGCTTCAATGCAATAGTGGCAATAATCGGCTGACCTGAGCTAATGCCGCCTAAAATACCGCCGGCATGATTTGTCTCAAAACCATTTGGCGTCATCTCATCACGATGTTGGCTGCCTCGTTGTTCCACAACCGCAAAACCATCGCCAATTTCTACCCCTTTTACCGCATTAATACCCATTAGCGCATGAGCCAAATCCGCATCTAAGCGATCAAATACCGGCTCCCCTAGTCCCACGGGTACATTTTCAGCAATCACTGTGAGCTTGGCGCCGATTGAATCCCCTTCTTTTTTAAGTTCACGGATCAATTCATCGAATTTTTCGACCGCACTTTCATCGGGGCAAAAGAAAGGGTTGCTCTCTACTGTCTGCCAATCGATCTTTCCCACCGTTTGTGGCGCAATTTTCACTTCGCCAATTTGGCTTAAAAAACCACGAACCTCAATACCAAATTGCTCCCGCAAATATTTTTTGGCAATGGCACCGGCTGCCACCCTCATTGCGGTTTCACGGGCGGAAGAACGCCCGCCACCACGATAATCTCGGATACCGTATTTTTGTTGATAAGTAAAATCCGCATGACCCGGGCGAAAACGATCTTTAATTTCACCGTAATCTTGGGAACGTTGATCCGCATTTTTAATAATCATCCCAATGCTCGTTCCGGTGGTTTTCCCTTCAAAGACCCCCGATAAAATTTGCACCTCATCCGCCTCCCGACGTGGCGTAGTGTAGCGGGAAGTGCCCGGTTTACGGCGATCTAAATCGGGCTGAATATCTGCCTCTGATAAGGTCATATTAGGGGGAACGCCATCTACAATGCAGCCCAGTGCAATGCCATGGGATTCCCCAAAAGTTGTCACCCGGAAAAGTTGTCCGATTGTGTTGCCTGCCATAGTTTACCTCTTATTTTTTTGATTATTTTTGAGCCGATAATCCGGTTGCATTGGTATCCTTAAAACAAATTTCTTCACCGGTATCATGATTTTTAATAAAGACATCAAGCTGATTAAATGCAATCTCAATATTATTTTCAGCAAAAAGCTCATTGATGCGGCGATTTAGCGCATCTATGGTATTTGTTCGTTCAGAAAGTTGCCCCACATAGACCCGTAATTCGTGATCCAATGTACTGGCACCAAAAGATAAGAATAACGCACGGGGTTCAGGTTCTTTCAAGACTGCCGGTTGCTCATTTGCCGCTTGCAGAAGAAGTTTTTTCACTAATTCCAAATCAGAACCATAAGCCACCCCAACGGTGAGCACCAAACGTGTCATCGCATTGGAAAGCGCCCAGTTTATCACCTGACCTGTCACAAAGGATTTATTCGGCACAATCACCTCTTTACGGTCAAAATCAATGAGGGTAATAGCCCGGATACGAATTTTCGCCACTGTCCCACTCACACCGTTGATCGTAACGGTATCGCCCACACGAATCGGCCGTTCAAACAACAAGATAATGCCGGAAACAAAATTAGCGAAAATTTCCTGCATACCAAAACCCAGCCCCACAGAGAGTGCGGCAAATAACCATTGCAATTTAGACCAAGACATCCCAAGTGTTGCAAACGCCCAAGCACTGCCGACTGCCACAATAATATAAGTCAGTAACGTAGTGATGGTATAAGGGGTACCTTGTGATAATTTCAAGCGTGAAAACAGCAAAATTTCCAAAATACCTGAAATATTTCTCACCAATACATAAGTGATGCCTACGATGATAAGCGCCACAAGCAAATTAAACAGCGTGATACTCTCTGTCACATTTGCACCATCTACCACAGAGACTTGTTGCCATAGGGTGATATCACGCAGGTAAGTGGCCACCGTGACAAGATCAGACCAAACAAAATAGAAAATACCAAACAATGCCGACCAAATAAATAAATCTGCAAAGCGTAGCAATTGGCTTCGAACCTCATTTAAGGCCAAGCCTTCTTCTTGATCGGAAATCACCACCACATCATCTGAAGGCACGCCATCATTAAATTCGCCCGCTTTTTGATAGCGTTTTTCCATTAGACGGCGATGGGCCAAACGGCGTGATGACACCGTAACGCCACGGTAAATCACATTGCGTAAAATAAACCAAATACACCAAGCAATATAAGAATTAATGATATGCTCGATTAAATTCAAAGCAGTGTAGTAATATCCCAACACAATCAACACAATAAAGCCAATTGGGACAAGCTGTAATAAAATCTGAATGGTTTTCACAATCACATTATTACGCTGTGATTGGTTTTCTTCATAAGCCCGAAGGGCACGATTAAAGCGAGGTGCAACGATAACGGTACAGAAAATTAAAGAGGCAATGGTATTAATTTCACCTAACACATCATTTGCCAGACCATTATCCATGACATTACTAAATACCGAGGTGTTCAACAATAGCACAACGACAATGATAATCCGTTTGACCACCCCACGGAATTTCTCGGCATCTTCTTGCGCAAAACCAAAATGGCGGACAAAAATCCCATTTGGGCGGAAAATGGCAAACCAAACATTAAAGAACCACCAATACCCCGCCATACGGAAAGACCAATCCCAAAATTCTTGTGGATGACGGAAGAAGAAAAAACCAATCATCTGGCAGACGGCAAGAAACCAAAGCGTCCCGGATAAATTTAATAATCCCGTTAAAATCAATGCCATTGGTGTATGCCATTGGCTGTCTGCACGCAAGGTATTAATTTCCCCGTTGATCATCGCCAAACGATGGGTAATCGCCGGTTTAAATTTAAAAATTGCCCCGCCTACCACAATCAAAATAAACACATAGGTGAGCAACGAAGGTAAATTATCGAAATTGGTTGGGAAGCCTAAATGCTTCATCATGCCATTAAACTGTGCCTCTAAAGACATCGGCAGCATTTTAAACCAATCTAAATTGATCGGGTTGTTACTTTTCACCCAAAAACTTTGCTGATCGAGTTTCGACTGAATTTGATCGCTTATTTGCGTAATTTGTTGTTGGGTTAATTCAAGGGAAATCGCTAAATTAAGCTGATTATTTAATGACTTAATAAGATCAGAGCCCATTTTACGACGTTCTGTCAGCAAAGTGGTTAATTGTGCTTTCTCTGCAGCCGTAAAATGTTGGTTTTCATCTAGCTCGACTTTTTGAATATAAGCCTCTAAATCATAGAGCTCATTGCGGCGCTGGGTAATATCAAAAATTTGCACCCGTAAATCGGCAATTTGTTTTGATAGCCCTTGAATATTCAGATTTGTCGGTAATTTTTGCTTTTGTTGCTGAATAATACGGGAAAGCAACAAGGTGCCTTGCAAGGCACTAATTTGCCCGTCAATGGTACGCTGTGTCTGGGTTAAGCTGTCTAACACATTACGCATTCTCAGCTCATCTTGAGATAAGGTATTGGTTTTTTCGGTTTGTTCCAACAAAAGCTTGCTCAACATCGCATTACGATCAAGCTCTTTTTGAATGTAATCATTTTTAACCGCACTTTGTTGCTGTTGTTGTGCCTGTTCAACTTTATTTTGACTTTGCTCTAAATTTTTTTGGTTAATCATCTCTTGAATCGCAGAGATTTGCTGTTGTTGAACCTGTTGTTTCACGTTGAGCAAGTCATAATGGCTTTGATAGAGAACAGAAAGTTGATCGCTGTTTTTCAGTAAGGTTTGATTGTAGGTGTTTTTCAGATCAATAAGCTGTAATTCCAGTTGATACTGCTGTTCCTGCGTACTATTGGCTGTGCCCTCTGAGAGGGATTGGTTTAACACTTGGCTTCGTTTTAAATTATCCGCCAACGCCGTTTGTGCACGTTCAGACACCGCATTTTGCTCCGCAACGAGAGAATTGGCTGCAATGAGTGCCGTTTGCGTTTCCTGTTGCTGATTATTTAAGGTTTCTAAATCGGCTTGCAAATCTGTCAATGAAGTCGATTGATAATCATCGGAACGCACTTGATCCAAGCGTTTTCTCAGATTTTGTAACTCTGCATTATTTTTTTGCGTTTCCGTCTCAGCAAGCGCCAAAGTTTCATTTAACTCATCATTATTGTTTTGCTGAGTTTGAATTTGTTTTAACAAATCAAGGGAGGTTTGCAATTCATCAATGCGCGATTTTTTTGCCTCCGCATCATCAATTTTTTGGGCAGCCTCCAAGTCGGCTTTAAGGCTTTGTTCTGTAGGTAATGCGCTTTGCCCTGCGGCCATCGCAGTTTGTGAAACCACAAGCCCCAACAGACAAGCCGCTGAAAGGGCGCTAAAAAGACGAGATAATGTCATAGTTTTCCTATTTATTGTTGTTCTTTCACTCTGTGTTGTTCTTGAGATGCCAGCCATTGTGCTAACGCCTGACGAGAAATTTTTATTGCCCCTTGTTGTATCCCACAAGGTAGAGGGTAATAAGCAATAGGTTGTTTAAATTTTGCTAAATGGGTTTGTAAAAAAACACGCAATTTTTCGACCGCACTTTCTGTAAAGTGTTCATAAAATTCCACCAGCGCAACCGGTCTTGCCCCAAATTCCAAGTCTGCTTTGGGCAGAACAACCACTTGTTTTGCTAAATGAGATTGCAAAATCACCCTTTCAATTTCCTCCGGTTGAATATTTTCTCCACCGGAAATAAACATATTGTCTAAGCGGCCAATAATCACTAATTCATTATTTTTCCATATGCCTTTATCTTTTGTTTGCAACCAACCTTGCTCATTGGTCAGCGAAATTATCTCACCGTTTTTCCAATAGCCTAATGCCAGCCCTGCCCCCTTCAACCAAATTTCTTCATTCATCAGTTTAAATTCACGCCCTAAAAGGGGTTGGCCCACACCGGGTGCGTTATCTGAGGGTTTGGCAAAAATTGTTGAGGCCATTTCCGTCATGCCATATCCGCTATAAGCCGTGATGCCATATTGACAAATCTCTTGAGTTAACGCCTGTGGAATATGTGCCCCCCCCAATAAAATATGTTTTGTATTCACTCGGGTTTGTGGCGCAGTGCGCAGATAATCCAGCAAACGTTGAAGTTGTGTAGGGACAAGTGAGGCATGGGTGGCTTGTAAAAGGGAAGCAAAAAAATCGGCTTGAGGAAAATGTAACTGCGCCCCACAAAGCAACCAACGCCATACAATGCCTTGCCCCGAGACATGATATAAAGGCAGTGACAATAACCAAGATTGCGAGGCATTAAAGTGCATAAATTGACAAACCCCTCGGGCATTGTCTAAATGCGCCTTTATATGATGCACCACCGCTTTGGGCAAACCACTTGAACCGGAAGTCAGTGTCATTGTCGCCGGACGGAAAAAATCCGCAGTATGATAAGACAAAAGTGTAGATGAAGCGCTTGCCGGAATAGCCAATAAATCCTCATCAACAAAACATCTATCAATAGCATATTCAGCACACAACGCATGGATTTTTTCCGGTGGAAATGCCGGATTTAACCCCAAAATTTTGGTACCGATCTGAATGCTTGCCAAATAAAGAAAAAGTATCGCTTCAGAATTTTTACCGCAAAAAGCAAGCGTACTTTCCGATGTGATCCCTCTGGTTTGTAAAAACACCGCTGTTTGATTGATTTTTTGCCCAATCTCTTGCCAAGTAAAAACATCACCTTGCGATGAGCGCAAGGCGATTTTCTTACGATACTGAGGATCCTCGGCAAAGACTTGCCAAGGAAAAGATTTAGTGACTGACAAAATAGGCTCGCACCTCATCAATCAGGCTTTCCGGCAAATCCATCGATTGCATCGCCCCTTCTAACATCAACATTTTCCGACCACTGTTGGTATTGGTGATCACCCAATAAGGGGTATCCGGAATTTGTTTAGGTTTGGTGTGATTTCCCGCCATTAATAATGTGGCCTCATCACGGGCAAAATAAACCCGAGTGCGCCCCTGTAACGATTCCGTGGCCTGGGCAAAACTTTCCGGATTTGTCCGATAAAGCACACGTAAAATAGCCAGAAAACGAACCACGGCTTTCGTTTCTTCTTTGAATTCTGTGGAATTTAATAAAGCATGCACTTTATCGGTGATTTGATTAATCGCCGAGTCCGACTGTTTTTTCACCGTTTTCAACGGGGGGGGGGCTTCAACAGTTTTTGGCGTAGATTCAGGTGAAGTTTGAGGGACATTTGCCGGTTTCGTTTCTTTTGGCAAAAAAGCATCGGATTTGACCGCACTTTTATTCGCTTCATCAAAAGAAACCAAGTCTAATGTGCTGTTTGGATTAGCCGGTAAATTTAACAAACGGCGAAGAATATCGGAAGCGCTTTCACCAATGGATTGGGTTTGTTTTGCAATATATTGGTACAGCTCTTCATCCACTTCAATGATCTTCATTTTTATTTCTCCCTTTGCTAAAATTTTTGCTCATTATAACGATTTCTCAACCAATTCTCACGCGAAAATTATGCCTAACTCTCAATTATTAAATTATCAATTTCATCAAACAAAACAAACAATTACTTCCCCTACACTGGTTTTTATTCATGGTTTATTCGGTGATATGAATAATCTCGGTGTCATCGCCCGTGCATTAAGTGAACACTATTCTATTTTACGCATGGATTTGCGTAATCATGGGCAAAGTTTCCGCACTGAATTGATGGATTATTCCCTGATGGCAGAAGATCTCTTTGCCCTCATTAAGCACCTTAAATTAGAAAAAGTCATTTTGATTGGACATTCTATGGGGGGGAAAACGGCGATGAAATTGACCGCACTTTATCCTGAAATGGTCGAGAAACTCATTGTGATTGATATCGCCCCTCTTCCTTATGGTAATCAAGGGCATCAAGATGTTTTCCAAGGTTTATTTGCCGTGAAAAATGCCAAGCCACAAACCCGACAGCAGGCTAAACCTCTCTTAGAACAACACATCGCCGATCCGGCGGTAGTGCAATTTATGTTGAAGTCCTTTGATCCTTACTCCTCTGAGTTTTTTCGTTTCCATTTAACGACACTTTTCAACCAATACCCGAATTTAATGGATTGGCAGAATGTGCAAGTACAAACCCCAACGCTTTTTATTCGGGGAGGCAATTCATCGTATATCAAACCGGAAAATACTACGTGCATTTTAGCCCAGTTTCCGCATGCAACTTCATTCACAATAAACGGCTGCGGACACTGGGTTCATGCAGAAAAACCTGCGTTTGTTATCCGTGCTATTGAGCGTTTTCTAAATAAGAACTAATGGGTTTAAATGAGAATTGATTTGTGATATAGTTCGCGCCAATCAAAAAGGGGGAAATCCCTGATGATTTTTATAAGATTGAAACAGTTATTTAAAGGAAAGAAAAATGGCAGTAGTGGGTTTATTTTATGGTAGCGATACCGGCAATACCGAAAATATCGCGAAAATGATCCAAAAACAATTGGGCAATGAATTAGTCGATATTCGTGATATCGCCAAAACCTCAAAAGAAGATATTGAAGCCTATGATTTTTTACTTTTCGGAATCCCGACTTGGTATTACGGTGAAGCACAAGCAGATTGGGATGATTTTTTCCCAACCTTGGAAGAAATTGATTTTACCGATAAATTAGTCGCTATTTTTGGTTGTGGCGATCAAGAAGACTATGCCGATTATTTCTGTGATGCGATAGGTACTGTACGTGATATTGTCGAACCGCGTGGTGCCATCGTTGTGGGCAACTGGTCAACGGAAGGTTATACCTTTGAAGCCTCAAAAGCACTTTTAGAGGACGGCACATTTATCGGTTTGTGTATTGACGAAGATCGCCAGCCGGAACTCACTGCCGAGCGCGTAGAGAAATGGTGTAAACAAATTTATGAAGAAATGTGTTTAGCCGAGCTCGCTTAACTATCATAAAAAGGAAACTTTATGTCTGAAGAAAATATTAAATTGCTCAAAAAAGCAGGTTTAAAAATCACCGAGCCCCGTTTGACTATTTTAGCTTTAATGCAAAACCACAAAAACGAACATTTTTCTGCAGAAGATGTGTATAAAATTTTGTTAGAACAAGGTAGTGATATTGGTCTTGCTACCGTTTACCGTGTGCTTAATCAATTTAATGAAGCCCATATTTTGATTCGTCATAATTTTGAAGGCAATAAATCGGTTTTTGAACTTGCGCCAACAGAACATCACGACCACATTATTTGTGAAGACTG
The DNA here is from genome assembly GCF_002000545.1 of Rodentibacter trehalosifermentans. Classification (GTDB taxonomy): domain Bacteria; phylum Pseudomonadota; class Gammaproteobacteria; order Enterobacterales; family Pasteurellaceae; genus Rodentibacter; species Rodentibacter trehalosifermentans. The sequence goes on from NZ_MLHL01000018.1 coordinate 11,154, forward strand.
TGGTAAAGTTTTTGAATTTTCCGACAACCTTATAGAGCAACGCCAAAAAGAAATCAGTGAACAATACGGCATCAAATTAAAAGCCCATAGTTTGTATCTTTATGGTAAATGTAGCGATATTGACAAATGCGAAGAAATCACGAAAAAAGACGATAAAAAATAATCTAATAAAATACCCGCTTATAATTATGAAGCGGGTATTTTATTACTGTGCGATTTCAACTTTTCGCCATAAATCCTTACTATAAATCGCCCCAATCGGATTTTTCTGCGCCCCCATCACAGAAGGAGCGATATAAACTGGCGTGGTATATTGAAAAAGCGGAAGCACCAAATTTTCTTGCTGAATAATCTCACTTAATTTTAAATAAATTTCCGACCGCTCTTTTTTTGAGACACTTTTCAATGCCTGTTCAAAAAGCTGATCATATTTTGCATTGGTATAACCACTCTTGTTATCCGGGCTTTTTGAATAAAATAAACCTAAAAATGCCATAGGGTGATTAAAATCGCCACACCACCCAGAACGAATTAATTGAAATTCCCCTTTTATCCGTTTTTCTTGCAAAGCTTGCCAACTCATCTCGCTTGTTTCAATACGCAATAAATCCGACTCCGATAATTGCCGTGCCAAACGCTGTGCAATATTTCGATGAAGCGGCACATTATCATAGATTATTTTCAGTGTAAGAGGTTTCTTTTCGGTAATCGGTGTTTTTGCCAACAACTGCTCTGCTACCACCGGTTCCCAACGGGAATCCTGCCCGTGCAACATCGCCTTTGGCAAAAAATAAGAACTTGGAATAGCATGAGGCATTTCATTATTTGTTATCGCCGTGACGGAAATTAAAGAAGCAATCGCCTTTCTTACCAGAGGATTTTTTAACTGAGCATCATGCAAATTAAATTCATAAAAATAACCGCATAATTGAGGAAAATATCGGGTATTTTCCGATTTTGGGTGCGTCGCCAAAAGGATATCGAATTCAGACAAGGGCTTACCATTATAGGGAACATAATCAACTTTTTTAAAAGAAACCGCATTTTTGTTCCAATAATAAGGATTTTTAATTAATTGTATGCCTGTTTCATCACGAAATAACAGACTATAGGCCCCATTCGATACCCATAAATCCGCATCACGATATTGCGGTAACAACGCAATATGGGCCAACATTTCCGGTAAATAAGGTGTTGGTTTATCAAGTGTAATCAATAAAGTACGGTCATTTTCCGCTTTAATTCCAAGATCTTTAAGCGGTAATTTCTTTTCTAATACCGCCTTCGCTTCTTTTAAATTCAAATACAATAAATAAGATTTTAGCGGGCTTTCAGATTGAGAAAGGGCCTGCCAAGACAACACAAAATCCTGTGCCGTTAAAAGTGCCCCATTCGACCATCTTAGCCCTTCACGCAAAATAAACATCCAATGCTTATTATCCTTCGTTTGCCAGCTTTCCGCTGCCCCCGGCACGATATTGCCTTGAGCATCATAGGCGGTCAGCCCTTCAAAAAGATCACGAATGAGAGATGTTTGCTCTGCTTCTGTTACCTGCCAAGGATCTAACACCATAGGAGAAGCCATAGCTCGGGTTAATTTATCTCTGCCGTAGGTTGGCTTTGGGGGAAAATTTTGCATTTCCGTCACCACGGAAGGTGATGATGGCGTTTGAGAAGATGTTGGGCTGTTTAATTTATCACATCCATTTAACGCTAAAATCGTGGTAAAAATGACCGCACTTTTTAGCCCCAGCATTAACCTATTCCACATTTTACTTTTCTCTTTATCTCTCAACAGGCTCATCTTCGGTTTTCACCCAAAATAAGAAGAAGCCATATTTTATGACAATCAACAACGCGATAATCGTTCGTCCCAGCACAGTCGGGGTAAAATAAAAACCAATCAATAAAATACCGGTGGCGAAGGTTAAAATCGATACCTTTGCTTTTTTTGTCAGCGCTCGGCGCTCATTAAAAGATTTCAAATATTTTTGATAGATGGGCGTGCTCAAAAACCAATTTTCTAAACGTTTCGAGCCTTTGGCGAAGAAAAATAAGGTTAATAAGAGGAAAGGTGTGGTAGGCAAAATGGGGAGGAAAATGCCAATAATACCTAGGGCTAAAGAAAGAAAACCCAATAAAATGTAAATATATTTCATAAAATGCCTAAAACGTCCAAATGCGACCCATTATTGCTGATTTTTTAGATTTTTCAACCTTGATATTATAGAATTCGCCGTCATATACCCAACAGTTTAAAAAAGGAACGCACTATGTCAAACCCATTACTTAACATTCAAGGCTTACCGCCTTTCTCACAAATCAAACCCGAACATATTCAACCGGCTATTGAAAAACACATTCAAGATTGCCGGGATACAATAGAACAGGTGCTAAATCAACCGCACTTTACTTGGGAAAATTTCATTTTGCCTTTAACGGAAGCCAGCGATCGTCTCAGCCGTGCCTGGTCGCCGGTTTCTCATTTAAATTCAGTCAAAAACAGCCCAGAACTACGGGAAGCTTATCAGGCTTGTCTGCCTCTACTTTCCGAATACAGCACTTGTGTTGGGCAACACAAAGGGCTTTATAACGCTTATCTTGCTCTCAAAAATAGCCCTGAGTTTGCCAATTATAATGTGGCACAGAAAAAAGCCATTGAAAATGCTTTACGGGATTTCAGCCTTTCCGGCATAGCCTTACCTGAAGACAAACAAAAACGCTATGGCGAAATTTCAGCAAAATTATCGGAACTCAGCTCACAATTTAGCAATAATGTGTTAGATGCCACCATGGGCTGGGAAAAAGTGATCGAAGATGAAGCGAAACTCAAAGGGCTTCCCGAATCGGCTTTACAAGCAGCAAAACAATCCGCTGAAAGCAAAGGTTTGAAGGGCTATCGCTTTACCCTTGAAATTCCAAGCTATTTACCCGTTATGACTTACTGTGAAAACCAAGCATTGCGTGAAGAAATGTATCGTGCTTATGCCACCCGTGCATCAGAGCAAGGCCCTAATGCCGGTAAATGGGATAACAGTAAAATCATGGAAGAAATTCTCAGCCTGCGTGTAGAACTTGCAAAATTACTCGGTTTCAACACTTACACTGAACTTTCCCTTGCCACCAAAATGGCGGAAACTCCACAACAAGTGTTAGATTTCTTAGATAATCTTGCCAAACGGGCGAAACCACAGGGTGAAAAAGAATTAGCGCAACTTAACGCCTATTGCGAACAAGAATTTGGCGTCAGCCATCTTGAACCTTGGGATATTGCTTTCTATAGCGAAAAGCAAAAACAACATCTCTATGCTATCAATGATGAGGAACTACGCCCGTATTTCCCTGAAGATCGTGTACTATCGGGTTTATTTGAACTGATTAAGCGCATTTTCAATATTCGGGCAGTAGAGCGTTTTGATGTGGATACTTGGCACAAAGATGTACGTTTTTTCGATTTGATTGATGAAAAAGATCAACTGCGTGGTCGTTTTTATCTCGATCTTTATGCCCGTGAAAATAAACGTGGTGGCGCTTGGATGGATGATTGTATTGGCCGAAAACGCAAAGCTGACGGTACGATTCAAACACCAGTGGCCTATTTAACTTGCAATTTCAATGCCCCTATCGGCGATAAACCGGCATTATTTACCCATGATGAAGTCACCACCCTTTTCCACGAATTCGGACATGGTCTTCACCATATGCTCACACAAATTGAAGTCACTGATGTGGCGGGCATTAACGGTGTGCCTTGGGATGCGGTGGAATTGCCAAGCCAATTTATGGAAAACTGGTGCTGGGAAGAAGAGGCTCTGGCATTTATTTCTGGTCATTATGAAACGGGCGAGCCTTTGCCAAAAGCAAAATTAACCCAATTATTGAAAGCCAAAAACTTCCAAGCCGCTATGTTTGTCTTGCGTCAATTAGAATTTGGGATTTTCGATTTCCGCTTACATCACACTTTTGATCCGGAAAAAATCAATCAAATTCTCGACACACTTAAAGCGGTGAAATCACAGGTTGCTGTAATAAAAGGCGTGGATTGGGCAAGAACGCCTCATAGTTTCAGCCATATTTTTGCAGGCGGCTATGCGGCCGGCTATTACAGCTACTTATGGGCAGAGGTGCTCTCTGCCGATGCCTACTCACGCTTTGAAGAAGAAGGAATTTTTAACCCAATCACTGGAAAATCTTTCCTCGATGAAATCTTAACCCGTGGCGGTTCAGAAGAGCCGATGGAACTGTTTAAACGCTTCCGTGGACGTGAACCACAATTAGATGCCCTATTAAGACATAAAGGTATCGCCAATTAACACATCAAAGCCCTGAAAATTCAGGGCTTTTTTCATTTCTGATTGAATCAATAAAATCCTAATTTACAAGATAAAAAACTCATTAATATGATTAAAAAATAACTGCACTTTGGCTTTCCAATAAAAAGTACAGCAATTTATTCGATTTTAACAATCCCAAAAGCTAACGCCGTATAGCAAAATTAGCCTTAAATACGTAAAAAAAATGCGGTCGTTTTTGACCGCACTTTTATCTATTTTATCGCCATGCTTTGAATTGATTAATCAATCCGTTTGTTGAACTATCGTGGCTTGATACATTTTCTGTACCCGCTAATTCCGGTAGAATGCGGTTCGCCAGTTGTTTACCCAATTCCACGCCCCATTGGTCAAAGCTGAAGATATTGAAGATCACGCCTTGCACAAAGATTTTGTGTTCGTACATAGCAATCAATGCTCCCAATGTAAATGGCGTAATTTTTTGCACCAAAATAGAGTTGGTCGGCTTATTACCGGTAAACACTTTAAACGGAACGATATCTTTTACTTCATCTAAGGATTTGCCGGCGTTAACAAACTCAGCTTCCACTTCTTCTTTAGTTTTACCGAATGCCAAGGCTTCCGTTTGGGCAAAAAAGTTAGAGAGTAATTTGTTATGGTGATCCGCTAACGGATTATGGGTTTGTGCCGGTGCAATAAAATCACAAGGAATCAGTGTTGTGCCTTGATGGATTAATTGATAGAAAGCATGCTGGCCGTTTGTGCCCGGCTCACCCCAAATAATCGGGCCGGTTTGATAGCTGTCAATGGCGTTGCCGTTACGATCCACATATTTACCGTTAGATTCCATATTTCCCTGTTGGAAATAGGCGGCAAAGCGATGTAAATACTGATCGTAAGGCAAAATCGCTTCCGTTTGTGCCCCCAAGAAATTGGTGTTCCACAACCCCACAAGGGCTAAAGTGGTGGGAATATTTTGCTCAATAGGCGCGGTGCGGAAATGTTTATCCATTTCGTGTGCCCCCGTTAATAATTGCTCAAAATTTTCAAAACCAATGGAAAGCGCAATGGAAAGCCCGATGGCTGACCATAAAGAATAACGACCGCCTACCCAATCCCAAAATTCAAACATATTATTGGTATCAATGCCAAATTCTGCCACCGCTTTTGCATTAGTAGAAAGTGCGGCAAAATGTTTTGCCACCGCCGCTTTATCTTTGGCAGCAGACAATAACCAATTACGAGCACTTTCGGCATTCGTCATAGTTTCTTGCGTGGTAAATGTTTTCGAGGCAACCAAGAAAAGGGTGGTTTCCGGATTAACTTTTTTCAGCGTTTCCGCAATATGTGTACCATCCACGTTGGACACAAAATGCATAGTGAGGTGGTTCTTATAAGGGCGTAATGCTTCGGTTACCATATAGGGCCCTAAATCCGAACCGCCAATACCAATATTCACCACATCGGTAATCGGTTTACCGGTATAACCTTTCCATTCACCGGAAATAATACGTTGGCAGAAATCTTTCATTTTTGCCAAAACGGCATTCACTTCAGGCATCACATCTTTATCATCCACCATCACCGGTGCATTAGAGCGATTACGAAGTGCAGTATGTAATACGGCGCGATTTTCCGTACGGTTGATTTTCTCACCGCTAAACATCGCCTCTTTCGCACTGTCCAGCGAACATTCTTGCGCAAGCTGACGAAGCAAAGAAAGGGTCTGCTTGTTAATATTATTTTTGGAAAAATCCACCAAGATTTGATCTTTAAACGTTAAGGAATAATCCTTAAAGCGATCTTTTTCCTGTTGGAATAAATCTTGAATAGTAACATTTGCCAATTCGGATTGATGCGCTTCTAATGCTTTCCACGCCTGAGTATTGGTTGGATTAATATTTTTCATAGTATTTCCTTCTATAATTATTAATTTGAAATCTAGTCCACGTATTCCGTAATAACACGCGGTGTTAATTTGGTAATCAATTCATAGCTCAAAATGCCGGTGAATTTGGCAACAGTTTCAATGGATAATTCTTTGCCCCACAAAATTACTTCGTCCCCTACTTGATCTTGGCTATTTTCCCCTAAATCGACAGTCAGCATATCCATAGAAACCCGCCCGACAATAGGCACGATGCGTCCGTTCAAATAAACCGGTGTACCTTCCGGCACATCACGTGGATAACCATCACCATAACCTATCGCCACCACGCCGATTTTGGTATCACGTGGGCTTGTCCAAATCCCTCCATAACCCACAGGCTCACCTTTTTTATGATTACGCACGGCAATAAGAGAAGAAGTCAAATTCATAACAGGGGTTAGATTAAATTCGGCACCCACGGTATCCGTTGGCGAAATACCATACATAATAATACCGGGGCGAATCCAATCCAGATGAGAGGTCTGCCAAAATAAAATGCCGGCAGAGGCGGCAATACTCCGCTCACCGATTTTATTCTGAGTCGCTGAAAGGAAGCGATCAATTTGAAGTTGGGTATAGTCGGATTCAAGCTCATCGGCACGGCTAAAATGGCTGACAAACCCTAAGTGCGGTTGAATTTGAGGAAGTTTTTTCAATTCTTGATAAAACTCATCAACCTCGTCCAGTGACACCCCCAAACGATGCATTCCCGTATCAATTTTAATCCATACTTTAATCGGGCTTGGCACAACTGCCCTGCTTAATGCCTCCAGTTGTTCACGATTATGCACCACGGTTTCGATATTATTTACCGCAAGAACGGGTAAATCTTTCTCAGCAAAAAAGCCCTCCAATAATAAAATCGGTTTCGTGATACCGTGTGAGCGCAATGCAAGGGCTTCTTCCAAACGCGCGACACCAAAACAATCTACGCTATTTTCGAGTGTCGATGCCACAAATACCACACCATGCCCATAAGCATTGGCTTTTACCACCGCAATGATTTTACTATGAGGCGCTTTTTGTTTAATCACCGCTAAATTTTGTTTCAAGGCGCGCGAACTGATTTTTGCCGTCGCCGGTTTTACATTCATTATTTATCCTTAATAATTGTCATAATACTCACGTTGTTCGGCAAGATTATCAAAGCGGGAAAATTGTCCGTTAAATTTTAATCGAACCCGACCAATCGGACCGTTACGTTGTTTACCAATGATAATTTCTGCGATCCCTTTATCTTCGGAATTATCGTTATACACTTCATCACGATAAATAAACATAATCAAATCCGCATCTTGCTCAATGGAACCCGATTCACGCAAATCGGAGTTTACCGGACGCTTATCCGCCCGTTGTTCCAAAGTACGATTTAACTGAGAAAGGGCAATCACCGGTACTTCCAACTCTTTCGCTAACGCTTTTAAAGAACGGGAAATTTCAGCAATCTCTAAAGTACGATTGTCGGAAAAAGCCGGTGCACGCATAAGTTGCAAATAATCCACCATAATCAGGCTCAACCCACCATTTTCACGATAAACCCGGCGTGCGCGTGATCGCAATTCCGTTGGTGTTAAACCGGAAGAATCATCAATGTAGAGATTGTTTTTCTGTTTAAACATACCGAATACACTGCTGATCTTATTCCATTCAATTTCGTCCAAGCCTTGCCCTGTACGAATTTTAGTTTGATCCACCCGGGCAAGAGAGGCGATCATACGCATCATAATTTGTTCGGCCGGCATCTCTAAACTAAATACCAATACCGGTTTTTCACTTGCCATTGCCGCATTTTCACAGAGGTTCATTGCAAAAGTGGTTTTCCCCATAGAGGGACGAGCGGCAACGATAATTAAATCGGAAGGTTGAAGACCTGCGGTTTTTTTATCCAGATCGGTAAAGCCAGTTGTTACCCCCGTGACACCGGAATGGTTTTCCAATTTACTGAGCATATCAATACGTTCAATGGTATTTTGTAGCACCGCTATCACATTTTGCGGCCCCTCACCGGACGTACTGCGTTTTTCCGCAATGGCAAATACTTCACGCTCAGCCTCATCCAAAATCAGTTTGATATCTTGCCCTTTGGGTGAATAACTATTTTCCGCAATACGGTTTCCCACCGTAATCAACTCACGCAAAATCGCTTTTTCCCGCACAATATCCGCATAAGCCAAAATATTGATGGCATTGGGCGTATTATTTGAAAGTTCCGCAAGATAAGCAAAACCGCCAACTTCTTCGCTAATTCCTTTATTTTTTAAGGCTTGATCAAGGGTGATGAGATCGATCGGCGATTGATTGCGCATTAATTCTTCCATGGTTTGGAAAATCATACGGTGGGCAAAGGTATAAAAATCATCCGCAATCACACGTTCGGCAATACCATCCCAATGTTGATTGCTCAACATAATGCCGCCTAAAACGGCTTGTTCGGCTTCAAGGGAATGAGGTGGCACGCTAACTTGTGCGGTTTTTTTATCGGAGGATTTAACTTGCGGTTGGGATGCCATAAGGACTTTGAAATACAAAATAATTGGCGGCTATGATACCGCAAATGGCGGTGAGATTTAAGAAAAAAGTGCGGTTGATTTTCAATGAAATTTTGTCTGATGATTTTTTATTCCCAGGCAGAAAGTAAAAACGGTGGAAAAATCCACCGCTCTTTTATATTTTTACTGATTATTCAACGATTAACGTACGGCATACATTCGTATGTTTGATGGTTTCATCGCCTTGGGTTAACAGTACTAAATCACCTGAATTTAAGTAACCTTTTTCTTTGAGTAACGCAATCGCCGCTTGTGCACCGCTCGCACTACGGGATTCGGTATCGCTAAATACCGGTGTTACACCACGATACAAGGCACAAAGATTTAGGGTCTCTTGGTTACGGGATAAGGCAAAAATCGGTAAGCCTGAGCTAATGCGGGACATTAATAACGCTGTACGTCCCGAATGTGTTAAGCTCACGATTGCCGCAACGCCTTTCATATGGTTTGCGGAATACATGGCTGACATTGCCACCGCTTCTTCAATACTGTCGAACTCTTTATCCATACGGTGACGGGACACGTTCACGCTAGGCATTTTTTCTGCCCCTAAACATACGCGTGCCATTGCCGCCACGGTTTCTGCCGGATATTGACCTGCTGCCGTTTCCGCCGAAAGCATTACCGCATCAGTACCGTCTAACACCGCATTTGCCACATCCATCACTTCCGCACGGGTTGGCATCGGGTTGCTAATCATGGATTCCATCATTTGAGTAGCGGTAATCACCGCACGGTTTAATTGACGTGAACGGCGAATTAATTTTTTCTGAACGCCGACTAATTCAGGATCACCGATTTCAACGCCTAAATCACCACGGGCAACCATGATTACGTCAGAGGCTAAAATAATGTCATCCATTGCTGCATCATCAACCACAGTTTCCGCACGTTCAACTTTTGCCACAATTTTCGCATTTAAACCGGCTTGTTGGGCAAGCTCACGGGCATAGTTTAAATCCGCACTTGAACGAGGGAAAGATACCGCTAAGAAATCCACACCAATACGTGCCGCAGTGATGATATCCGCTTTATCTTTTTCGGTTAAGGCATCAGCTGACAAACCACCACCTAATTTGTTGATTCCTTTATTATTGGATAACGGACCACCAACAGTCACCTCAGTGAATACTTTTGCCCCTTCGGTGGACAATACTTTTAATTGAACACGACCATCGTCTAATAGAAGAATATCACCCGGCACGACATCTTGCGGAAGGGTTTTATAGTCTAAACCGACTGATTCTTGATTACCTTCACCCTTTGGTAATTCAGCATCAAGCACGAATTTATCGCCTACATTTAAGAAAATTTTGCCATCTTTAAAAGTAGAAACACGGATTTTAGGCCCTTGTAAGTCACCTAAAATTGCCACGGTTTTACCTAATTTTTTTGCGATAGAACGAACACGCTCGGCACGTTCGATATGATCTTCAGGCGTACCGTGCGAGAAATTCATACGTACTACATTTGCTCCTGCCGCAATAATTTTTTCAAGATTGTTATCGCGGTCGGTTGCCGGTCCCATCGTACAGACAATCTTCGTTCTTCTTAGTCTTCTAGACATTACTCTACTCCGTCAATATTTATATTTTAAATGAACCTAACTCACCCAAACTGTTTTTGAATGAACGAAAACGGCGCGCATTATACGCTTAAAGAAATGCAAAATCAAAAAGACTTTCCCCTGATTCAGTCGGTTTTTTGGTTATTTTTTTAGCATCTATACAAAAGACAAAAGAAATCGCTTGTTTTCCCCAAAAAAACTGTTTATCATCTGCCGCACTTAACGCGACTATAGCTCAGTTGGTTAGAGCACCACCTTGACATGGTGGGGGTCACTGGTTCGAGTCCAGCTAGTCGCACCATATTCCTCTTTCACAGCCCTACGAAATTTAACGTAGGGCTTTGTTTTATCCGGTATTTGCGCTCATTAATAAAAACTCCGGCCAATTTCCACCGCACTTTTCTCTCCATATCAAAAATCTCATTATTCCATTTCATTATAATTAATTCATTTCAATTCTTTCCCGATAAAAAAATTCTTTTCTACTATATGGCAACGAAAACCATTATGTGATGAAAGAAAATGAATTGGGATTACATTCTCAGCGTGTTACCACGCTTTGTTGATGCGACATTGATGACGCTTGCCCTCTCGTTTTGGGGAATTATATTTGCATTTATTATCGGTACGATTTGTGCCGTCATCAATACTTATCAGGTTAAACCATTGAATTGGTTAGTAAAAAGTTATATTGAGCTTTCACGCAATACCCCATTACTCATTCAAGTTTTCTTTCTTTATTTCGGGCTTTCAAAAATCGGCATCAAATTAGACGGTTTTACGTGTGGCGTAATCGGCTTAGCCTTTTTGGGCGGCAGCTATATGGCAGAGGCGATTCGTGGCGGTTTAGAAGCCGTTTCCAAAGGTCAGATTGAGTCTGCACTCAGTATCGGTTTAACGCCATTTCAAGCCTTTCGTTACGTAATTTTTCCACAGGCATTGGCAATTTCCATACCGGCGATTGGTGCAAATTGCCTGTTTTTAATGAAAGAAACCTCTGTTATCAGCGCTGTTGCAGTGGCAGAACTGATGTTTATGGCAAAAGAAATTATTGGGATGGATTATAAGACCAATGAAGCCTTATTTTTATTAATGGTGTTTTATTTAATAATTTTATTGCCTGTTTCAATTTTTATTCGTTATCTGGAACAACGCACTCGGAGAGCAAAATATGGGATTTGAATTATTATTCCAAGGCAGCAACTTCACCCGATTATTAAACGGGCTATGGGTGACCGCAGAAATTGCTTTCGTTTCCGTGTTTTTTGCCTGTCTTTTCGGTGTCATTTTAGGCGTAATCATGACAAGCAAAAATAGGCTGGTTAAAATCATTTGCCAATTTTATTTGGAATTTGTCCGCATTATTCCATTACTCGTTCTCTTATTTATCGCCTATTTTGGCTTAGCAAAATGGTTTGAAATTCATTTAGACGGCATTACCGTTTGTATTTTCGTCTTCATTTTTTGGGGCACGGCAGAAATGGGCGATCTGGTGCGTGGCGCATTAACCTCTATTGAAAAACATCAGCTTGAATCCGCTTATGCTTTAGGCTTAACCCCTTTTCAAACCTTTATTTATATTTTGTTGCCGCAAAGTTTAAAACGTGTGACCCCAAGTGCCATTAATCTTTTCACCCGAATGGTAAAAACCAGCTCACTGGCAATGTTAATCGGTGTCATAGAAGTGATTAAAGTGGGGCAACAAATTATTGAGCATTCACTTTTTAGCAATCAATCGGCGGCACTTTGGATTTATGGGGTCATTTTTCTTCTCTATTTTATGATCTGTTATCCGCTTTCATTATTTTCCCGTTACTTAGAAACCCGTTGGGAAAGCTAAGGAATAGATATGGCGTTATTAGAAATCAAAAATCTTGTTAAAAATTATGGCGAAGTTGAAGCCTTAAAAGATATTAATCTTTCCGTAGAAAAAGGTGAAGTCGTGGTCATTTTAGGCCCGTCCGGCTGTGGAAAAAGCACATTACTTCGCACATTAAACGGCTTAGAGCCCATAAAGAGCGGTCAATTATTGCTACAAAATGTCGGCGAACTTGGCAAAGACATTAGTTGGATAAAAGCACGTCAACGCATCGGAATGGTATTTCAAAGCTATGAATTATTTGCCCATTTATCGGTGATCGACAATATTTTGCTCGGACCTTTAAAGGTTCAAAAACGTGATCGGGCTGAAGCCGAAAAACAGGCTGACGAATTATTAAAACGTGTAGGCTTATTGGATCGAAAAAACGCCTACCCTCGTGAACTTTCAGGCGGGCAAAAACAGCGGATCGCCATTGTGCGTGCGCTTTGTATGAATCCTGAAATTATATTGTTTGATGAAGTCACCGCTGCACTCGATCCCGAAATGGTACGCGAAGTCCTTGATGTGATTTTAGGGCTTGCCAAAGAAGGCATGACAATGCTGATTGTCACCCACGAAATGGGCTTTGCCCGTCAAGTGGCAAATCGCATTGTTTTTATGGATAAAGGGCAAATTATCGAACAAGCCAAACCGGAAGATTTTTTCACCAACCCTACCACGGATCGGGCGAAAACATTTTTAAACATCTTAAACTATGAACTGAGAGGTACAAACTATGAAGAAAACATTTAAAAATTTAACCGCACTTTTTGCCACTGCAACCCTCGCCCTAGGGCTTACCGCTTGCGGTGACAATACGCCAAAAGAGGCTTCGCAAACTACCTCAACCATTGAGCAATTAAAACAATCAGGCAAAATCCGTATCGGCGTGTTCAGCGACAAACCGCCTTTTGGCTATGTGGATGCGCAAGGTAAAAGCCAAGGTTTCGATGTAGAAATCGGCAAAGCTATCACCAAAGATCTCTTAGGCGATGAAAATAAAGCGGAATTTGTCTTAGTGGATGCTGCCAATCGCGCAGAATATTTACTTTCCAAAAAAGTGGATATTATTCTCGCCAATTTCACCGTCACTGCCGCACGGAAAGAGGTCGTGGATTTCGCCAATCCTTATATGAAAGTGGCGCTGGGCGTGGTGTCAAAAAATGGTGAGGTCATTACGGATCTTGAACAATTAAAAGACAAAACGCTTATTGTTGATAAAGGTACGACGGCGGATATTTTCTTCACAAAGAATTATCCCACTATCAAATTACTAAAATTTGAACAAAACACCGAAACCTTTGAAGCCTTACGGGACGGCAGAGGCGATGCCCTGTCCAATGACAACACCTTCTTATTCGCTTGGGTAAAACAAAATCCGGGTTATACCGTGGGCGTGAAAAGTTTCGGCGATCAAGATGTCATTGCCCCGGCTGTCCGCAAAGATGCACCAGATCTATTAAATTGGCTTAACGCAGAAATTGAAAAATTGTCAAAAGAAGGCGTACTCAAACAAGCCTACGAAAAAACCTTATTGCCGGTTTATGGTGATAGCGTGACTGAAAGTGATATTTTGGTGGAATATAGATAACATTCATTTTTGCTAGTAGGGCTCCTGTTTAATATTACCCGGAGCCCTCTCTTTTCACTAACAAAGAAAATTTTGCTATAATCTGCAGAAAAATAAAGTAGAAGTATATTTCTCTTTAGATCTTAGATGTATTTATCATTTGGAGAGATTAAATTAAATGTTAATTCCGGCAAAATTAATTTGTAATGATCGCTTGCAAAACAGCGTGCCACGCACTTCATTGCTACAATATCTTGATAAATCAAGCAACTATCCCCTCGTATTAATTCATGCTCCCGCCGGTTATGGTAAAACAACTCTGGTTTCCCAATGGGCAGGGCTGCAAAAAAATGTAGGATGGTACTCTTTGGATGAAAGCGATAATCAACCGGATAGGTTTGCCTCCTATTTTATTGCAGCACTACAAAACGCACTTAAGCTAGACGTTGAAACCGATGAATCTTTGTATATCCGAGAGAATTTACAAACCCTTTTTACTCAGCAACTTGTCAAAATCTCAGCAGTCACCGAGCATTTTTATTTAATTATTGATGATTATCACATTATTAATAATGAAGAAATTCACGAAGCATTAAAATACTGGATTCGTCATCAACCCCCTTGTATGACATTAATTTTAATCTCTCGCTCGGTACCGCCTTTAGGTATCGCCGGTTTACATGTTCAAGAACAGTTATTGGAAATTAACAGTCATCTACTTTCTTTCAATCATCAAGAAAGTGTCGAATTTTTTCAATCACGTTTCAAAGAGAATATCACGCCAAAAGAAATTGCCTCACTTTGTGATGAAGTTGAAGGTTGGCCAACAGCGCTTCAACTAATCAGTCTCTCCGCTAAACAGAAAAAACTTTCCTTAAAAGATGCCGCCAAACGTTTAGCCAAACTGAATAATTTTCATATTTATAACTATCTGAGTGATGAAGTCTTTGCACAAATTGATCAGGATACGAAAAAATTTATCTTGCGTTGCTCTATTTTGCGTTCAATGAATGAAACCTTGGTACAGCAGGTAACAGGTGAGCTTAATGGTCGGAATAAATTAGAAGCGATTGAAAAACAAGGGCTTTTTTTACAACAAATGAATGCTGAAGATAATTGGTGGCGATTCCATCCCTTATTTGCTTCATTTTTAACCCATTACTGTCAATTAGAGCTTGCCGGAGAACTTGCCCTACTTCATGGAAAGGCAGCACTTGCTTGGTTGAAATTAGGCTATACCACAGAAGCCTTATATCATGCCGTTCAATTAGAAGATCGTAGTATTTTGCTTGATATTCTCTCAGAACAAGGTTGGCAATTATTTCATCAGGGCGAACTGAAATTACTTGAGCAGCATCTTGATTATTTAGATGATGTGAGTTTTGTTCAATCACCCCAATTAATTTTATTAAAAGCCTGGTTGGCGCAAAGTCAACATCGTAATGCGGAAGTGAATGATATTTTTGAACATTTTGAACGGGTACTTGCCGATCAAAAAATTCATCCTACCCAAGGGATCCAGCCGGAATTTGATGTATTACGTGCGCAGGTAGCAATTAACCAAGGCGATGAAAAGACCGCACTTGACTTGGCGACTCAAGCACTCGATCATTTATCAAACATCAAACATCAAACACCAATTATGCCAAAATTGTCGCAACATCCATCATTGGTGAAGCATATCATTGTCAGGGAAATTTCACCGAAGCGTTGGAAATGCTTCAAAAAGCCGAAAAAATGGCGTGGAAATATCACACCCCTCATAATATTTTATGGGCATTACTTCAACAGTCGGAAATTTTTATTGCTCAAGGATTTACTCAGGTAGGCTATGATATTTTGGATAAAGCCGATGCTTTTGTGAAAGAAAATCACCTACAAAAAGTACCAATGTACGAATTTTTGCTCCGCCTAAAAGGGCAAATTTTATGGGATTGGTACAATTTGGATAAAGCTGAGGCGATGGCAAATACCGGCCTCAAAGTATTAAATAAAGACAGAGATCGCCTGCAATGTTTAGCCCTATTATGCAAAATATCCATCGTACGGGGAGATTTGGATAATGCCTCCCGTCTTCTCAAACAAATTATTGATTTACAAAATACCCATGACTATCATCAAGATTGGGATGCCAATGCTAACCAGATCAAAATTGTATTGTGGCAAATGTTGGGGGATATTAAGTCCGTTGAGTCTTGGCTTGTTCAAACCTACCGCCCGATAAATGAAAAAAATCACTTCAATCAAGTGCAGTGGCGCAATATTGCGAGAGCATTAATATTGTTGGAAAAATATGATGAAGCGGAAAAAATCTTAAATCGTGTTATCCAAACAGCTCAAAAACTCAAATTAATCAGTGATTTAAATCGCGCACTTATTTTACGAAACCGATTATATTTCCTTAGTGAAAAAAAAGAATTGGCACAACAGGATCTCATTTGGGCGTTACAACTTACCCGCCAAACCAATTTTATAAGTATTTTTGTCATTGAAGGTGAAATGATGGCGCAACAAATTCGCCAGTTATTACACGCCAATGTGCTGGACGAATTAACCGTACATAAAGCGCAATTTATTTTGCGCAATATTAATCGCTATTATCGCCATAAATTTGCCCATTTTGATGAACAATTTGTCAACAATCTTATTTCCAACCCTAAAGTACCCGAACTGTTAAAAATTAGTCCTTTAACCCAGCGGGAATGGCAAGTATTAGGCTTGATCTACTCCGGTTACAGCAATGAGCAAATTTCAGAGGAATTACAAGTGGCAACCACTACGATAAAAAGCCATATTCGCAATCTCTATCAAAAAATCGGTGTGGCAAATCGTAATGAAGCAATTGATTATGCAAAAGATCTATTGCAACTGATGGGGTATCGCTAATTTGTTTGAAAAAATGACCGCACTTTACACCCGTGGGACAACTACTTTCACCGTTTTACCGTTTGGTAAGGTTACGCGGTTTTTTCTTCAAACCACACAATATCAGAGGTTAATTGTGCCACTTGCGAAGCAGAAAGGGCGACACTCGGAGTAAGGTTGAATTTTTTCGCAAAGGTGATGCCGTTTCCATCAACGCTTTATACAGGCTTTCCAAATCTTGATAATCACCTAAAAACATTTGCACCATGAGTTAGCGTAGCATGGAATAATTAATTAGCGCATGAATTTTCAGTCCGCATTCCCTCGTTTTCCACTTAGGCGGTTTTACCTCTCGCTTGGCTGCCAATGAGATTGGTGTCGCCTTGGCTGTTTAAGGTGAGGCTCTCCGAGTCTAGGTGGCTTGCTTGGTAGGTTTTGCTTTCGCCATCTTCCTTGCCACCGCTTGCGCCGACTCGGGCGTAAACGCCGATGCCTGTTTGGGCGCCCACTGTGGCTGCCATGCCTGCTCCACACCCACACTTTGGTTTCTGCCTTTAAACTTCGCGTGACTTTCGCCCGCTTGAATGTTGAGTTCATTGCCCGTTAAGCTAATGTGGCTGTCTTTGATTCTTGCGCCGGTTTCATCTCTCGAGGTGAGGTCTGTGTGAGTCAGGTTGATGTTACCGAGTTTTTTCTCCCCCTTCTCGTTTGTTGCACCATCGCCGCGTGCCACAAGATTAATAGATTTCGCATTAATGCGGCTACCTTGGCTGATATCTGCCACGCTCTCTTGACTTTGACGGCTATGTGCCACACCCGTACCCGATTCCACACGCAGCAGATAAGCCCCCTCTTTCGCCTTACCACTTGCTATCTTGTTGATGGTGTCATAAAGGTTATAACCCTGTGCCGCAATGCTCATGGCGTTTGCGGCGTTCAAACGGTCGGAAGTGCGGTCATTTTTTACCGTGTTTTCAATGGTGTTGAGCAAGTCGAGTATCGGCGATTTCACGCGGGTAAACTGCCCGATTTTTAAATCACTTTCACTTTGGCTGTTTTCTTGATGATTCAGCGCATTGTTAATCGTGATGTTTTGAGCATTGATATCGACCTTTTCTTTCGCCAACACCTCACTTGCCGTTTGAGCGTAATCTTTGCCAGCATAAACGGAAACGTTGTCATTCAAACTCACCACTTGACTGCCTTGGTGGCTCACCCGGTCGCCTGATTGGTTCATCCTTGTGCGATTGTAACCGGCAAAACGTTCCGTTTCCGATATCACTACTTCACCAATGCCATGTCCTTTACGTGCTTGGCGGGTAGTGTCAATAGCTTCTGCAGTTAAAAGGCTGACATTGCCTTCATTTGCCTGAAGCACATTTTTGCCTTCTGCAACAAAGGTCGTGCCTTTTAGCAAGAGTAGCGTGTGTGAAACACTGTTTCACGCACGAAAAAAATTAATTCGTGCGTGGATTTTCAATCCACACACCCTACGCTCGCTAAGGTTGGTCACAATTATCGTGGCATTTTCATTACCTACAGCCGAAATTAATCCGCTACTGATCGCCTCCGTTAATTGATTTAACGCACTGATATTACGCTTTTCGTCTTCCGTGAGTTCTCTTACATCTTTTTGATAAACTTCTTGAGCAAGATAGTTCGCAGCAATTTCTTCTACTCCCACAGAAAGTGCACCAGATAGCTGTTGAGGCTGATGTTTTCTGAATCTAAAAAGTGTGGTCGATTTTAAACAAGTTTTAAAACTCACCAAAAACCAACCACACTTCAGATAAGAATTAACTATCTTGTTTTTCAGCCTTCGCTTTTACACGTTCTTCCCATATTTCTCTAGGAATATTATACTTATCAGCTTCTTCCCACGTAAGATCACTGATTCCTTTCATATACAGAGAACCCCAACTATCGTCCTCTGGAACATATGCAAATTTAATATTAAACGCCATATCATTAGTTAATGAAAATATATATTGAGTCCATTCTTGAGATGAAATCTCTTTTAATTTATGCATTAAATCAATAATTTCCCTTTCAATTTCATAAGGACGACCTCCCATTGGAAAATAACAATCTTCCCCATTGGCAAGAACCCATTGCGCTCCACCTGAATAATGTTCAGGATAGATATCTCCAAGAAAATCTATTCTCACCGCTTCTTCTGGCATAATTGACCATAAAAGCTCTCCAATTCTTTGGTATATTTCTTGCTCTTTCATACTTAATCTCCCGTAGAAGTATTTTTAATAAATTTTATTGGTAATTTTTTACCATTTAAAGCTTCCTCTACCACAAATTCAATCGGTCTCTTACTATTTCCTGAATAGATTGGTTTTATATTAACCTCTACCTTCTGCCCCTTGTTCAGGGCTTGTACCCATTCCTTCTAGTTTATACCATCTACCACTCGCACCATTCAAAGTCTTATCCATCGCCACTAAATTAATCCCTTCGCCAACACCATTAAACATAGATGCAATCAAATGTCCTCCACAGTCTGACTCTAAACGACAATCCCCTCCTGCCACTTTCTGACGATATTCATTTCTTGTTGCCTTATCCAAATTCAATTGACCTTTTACCTCATCAATACGACCTAAATCATCTGTCCGATATTCATGACCGTTACTTAATTTATATTTAGCAAGCAGGGAGATTTTTCTAAATCACAGTAAATACATTCAACCTTCCCTAGATAATTAGAAACTGTAGATATACCTAAACTTTCAATTATAATCCCCATATCATCTGAATCATATATAATACCTGATTCCGATAATGTTTTTTTTTATGTCCGCGTCATCTTTCCCCATAAAATTATTATCTTCTAAAACATATACCACATTTGGCTCAAAAATCTCAACTTCCTGTAAAAGATCATTTTCATCGTAGAAACAGTTAATCATTAACTCATTAAAATTATCTGCTGTATTACTCGAAAATTGACTTTTTTTAAACTCAGCAAAACTGGAAGAAAGGATATTCCTCACTATATTCCTATGTTGTTTATGGAACAGGCTTTTTACTTTTTTCTCATACGAAAAATTGAAAATCATATTTATTTTCCTCTAGTTTTAAAATCATCCGGATTCAATTTCTTAGAATACTCTAACATTTCTTCTATAGCACTATCATATTTACTACCAAATTTCTGTCTAATATCCATTATATCCATATTGATAGCTTCATCTATTTTTCCTTGTTCTAAAAGTTCTTTTTGCTTATCTCTATAAATTTGGGCTTCTTTACTTCTTCCATAACTTGCCGTTAACTTATGATCAGCCGGATCCATTTTAATATTCCTATATTCGGGACTATAATTAGATTTGTATTTACTAAGTCCTTTTGTAATAGCAGCATCAGCTGTTTTTTCTACACTTTTTCCTATTGCACCACCAAATAATGTTGCAATTTCAGATGAGACAGCCTTGTAACCAGCGTGTTTAACAGAATCTGTATTATCCTCAAAGTATCCTTGAACCCCTCCACTAATTATATTAACTGCTAATGTAGTTTTGAAAGATTCAGCGCCAGTGATAAATCCTGTAGTACCATTCCAAATCAGATCACTAGCCGATGTATCTCTGCTTTCATAAGTATTCCCCAAATAAGTTGCTGCCATACTTAAACCTGAATTAGTTAATTTTTCAGTCAAAATAGGATGTCCTTTGGCAAAATCTCCTACTTTCCCTGCTGCAGAAACTACTTTAGTCGGTAAGTTCAATGAATTCACTGCTACCGGTAACTTATTCAATGCATTTGAAAGCACGCCACCACTATAAATCATCGCACCAAGTTCTAATCCATCTTTAACGGAATAAGCCAATTTACCATTGAACGATTCTTTATAATTTTCAATCGCTTCATACTTGTTATTAATTGCATAATACATTTCCTCATCATGAGAATGTTTTTCAGAACGCCAACCTAACCAGTTTTTACTTTCTTCAGGCAATGAATCCACCGCTTGCGATCTTTGAGCATCTGTTCCTGCAAAAGGGAAATGACCATAATCCCGCTTAGGAACCGGATTATTAATAAGATACTCTGATTCAAAACGGAGTTTTACATCTAATGGACTCATTGGTGAACCCATTTATAACCTGTTGAAGTGCGTCCCGTCATCGTTTCGACATAATAGCGCTCAAGATAAGTAATAAATTGCTCTCTTTCATATTGATTCAAAGAGTTAGGATCTTTTCTGAATTTATCCAATAAACCATCACTTCTTTGATCAGCAAGCGTAGCGTGTGTGAAACACAGTTTCACGCACGAAAAAAATTAATTCGTGCGTAAATTTTCAATCCATATACGCTACGCTCGCTAGGCTTACTACCTATAACTGCCATACTCTATTATCATCTAGTTTTCTTCCGATCTCTAGACTTACTAAAAACACAGCATACCCAGAATGCAAGAAAAAAAACTGGAGAAAACTTTAATATAGGAACTATACTTACCGTATCAAACTTAAAATTAGGGGCTGACGTAGA
>NZ_MLHL01000019.1 GCF_002000545.1 Rodentibacter trehalosifermentans
GATAGAACAAAATATGCTTGATTATTTAAATATAGGCAAAGTTGAACGCTGTCGTTTAATTGATTGTATCCCTCAGAAAATAAAAAATAAAGAATGATCATTAGGAATCCTCATGCCCTTTACCCTCGCCCATCCTGCAATTATTTTGCCTTTATCCGGTCGCTCTTTTCAGCACTATTTTTACTTTCCCGCCCTTATTTTAGGCTCAATGTCGCCTGATTTTATCTATTATTTATCGGGTAAACCGACTGATGGTGGGCATACTATTTTTTATAGTGAATGGTTGAATTTACCCCTTTGTTTCATTTTTTATTATATTTATCTTACCTTATTAAAAACACCTCTTTGGGCGAATTTACCATGTAGTTTGTCATACAAACTCCCAGATACTGCACCTTTACCTTATTGGAAACAGCTAATGATATTCTTGTTTTCCGCTTGGTTCGGCATGGTTTCACATATTTTCTTGGATAATTTCACCCATGGCACCGGATATTTCGTGCAAACTTTTCCTTTTTTACAAAAAGAAATTTACTTCCCAATTTATAAATGGCTTCAATATGGTAGCAGCGCAATCGGGTTAATCGCGATGGGAATTTACCTTCGCACCATGGCAAAACGCTACCCTTACCCACAAACCAAAAGCATCAAACAAAAACAACGCTTTTGGGTTATGGTTCTAGGACTATCGGGTTTAGCCTTTCTATGTTGGAATTTTATTCTGCCGATACAGTTAAAACAACACGGTATTTTGATTGTTCGGACAATAGATTGCCTTTGTCTTACGATATGTTTGGTCGGGCTATTTGAAATTTGCCTACCTAAGTCGAAAGAGTAATCCATAAACCGATGATTGCTATTTATAAAATCAATTCTATTTCAAATAAAAATCAGGTAATATGCGCACGAATTTCAACCCCTTATATGGAGTAATGAGATATGGCAATGAATAATATCCTTGGATTATTTGCCCACTCGCCTTTAAAACCTTTGCAAAAACACTCCGACAAAGTGACGGAATGTTGCGATCTTTTAATTCCTTTTTTTGAAAAAACCTTCTCAAAGGATTGGGAAAGTGCGGAGAATGTTCGTTTAGAAATCTCCCAACGCGAGCGTGAAGCGGATAGTCTCAAACGTGAAATTCGTTTGAAATTGCCACGCGGTTTATTCTTACCTATCGACCGTACCGATTTACTGGAATTGGTGACCCAACAAGATAAACTCGCCAACTTTGCCAAAGATATTGCCGGTCGGATGATTGGTCGCCAATTTGGTATCCCTGAAGAAATGCAGGAAGATTTTTTGAATTATGTTCGCCGTAGTTTGGATTCTATTCATCAAGCCCATTTTGTGATTGAAGAAATGGATAAATTATTGGAAACCGGCTTTAAAGGCCGTGAGCTACAATTAGTAAACAATATGATTCAAGAATTGGACAGCATTGAAGATGATACGGATCAAATGCAAATTAAACTGCGTAAAATGCTTTACACCATTGAAAGCCGTTACAACCCGATTGATGTGATGTTCTTGTATAAAATCATTGAATGGGTGGGTGTTCTTGCCGATCAAGCACAGCGTGTCGGTTCACGTATTGAATTAATGTTAGCGCGTTCATAAAACTTATATACATAGGAAAAATACTATGGAAATAATTAATCAATATGGTACATGGTTGGTGTTGATCACTGCTGTGTTTGGTTTTTTTATGGCTTTTGGTATTGGCGCTAATGATGTCTCAAATTCAATGGGAACCTCTGTAGGTTCAGGCACAATTACCGCAAAACAAGCGATTATCATCGCATTAATTTTTGAATCTGCCGGGGCGTATCTTGCCGGTGGCGAAGTTACAGAAACCATTAAGAGCGGCGTCATTGATCCAATGCAATTTGTCAATACACCGGAAATTCTCGCTCTGGGAATGATTTCCGCACTTTTTGCTTCTGGTGTTTGGTTGTTTATCGCCACAAAAATGGGCTGGCCGGTTTCCGGTACACATACCATTATCGGTGCAATTATTGGCTTTGCTTGTGTCACCATCGGCCCCGGTTCGGTGGATTGGTCAACAATCGGTAGCATTGTAGGAAGTTGGTTTGTTACCCCTGTGGTTGCCGGAATTTTGGCTTATGCCATTTTTGCCAGCACGCAAAAGCTTATTTTTGACACCGACCAACCTCTCAAAAATGCACAAAAATACGGACCTTACTACATGGGGGTGACCATTTTTGTGCTTTGCATCGTCACTATGACAAAAGGCTTAAAACACGTCGGGTTACATCTTTCCACCAACGAAACGCTAGCGATTTCATTGGCAATCAGCCTTGTCGGAATGATCTTCTTCCGTTTCTATTTCCGCAGCAAAACCTTTGAGCAATCTGCGACAAAAGGTACATTTGGTGCAGTAGAAAAAGTGTTCAGTATTTTAATGCTTTTAACCGCCTGTGCTATGGCATTCGCACACGGTTCTAACGATGTAGCCAATGCGATTGGTCCACTTTCCGCCGTGGTTTCCATTGTTGATGAAGGCGGCAAAATTGTTTCAGGCGGCACATTAGCTTGGTGGATTTTACCATTAGGTGCGTTAGGCATTGCAGTTGGATTGATCACCATGGGGCAAAAAGTAATGGCGACAGTAGGATCGGGTATTACCGATTTAACGCCAAGCCGTGGTTTCGCTGCTCAATTTGCTACCGCAATGACTGTGGTCGTCGCTTCCGGTACAGGTTTACCGATCTCCACTACACAGACGCTTGTTGGGGCAATTTTGGGTATCGGTTTTGCACGTGGTATTGCCGCCTTAAATTTAACGGTCATCCGCAATATCATCAGCTCATGGGTCGTCACCCTCCCGGCCGGTGCGTTTTTTGCTATCGTAATTTTCTACATTTTACGGGCAATTTTTCACTAATTAAAAAAAGTGCGGTTAAATTTGACCGCACTTTCTTTCTCAATTAAGGTCTGTATCAAGTGACTTAAAATCATTTTAAAGGATAGCTATGCCAAAAATCTCTTCAATATTAACATTAACGCGATTTTTACTCCCTAGCATTTTGCTCGGTTCTACAATAAATTCCGCCTATGCTGAAACCCAATATGTGACAGAAAATCTGAATACTTACCTTCGCCGTGGTGCCGGTGATCAATTTAAAATTGCAGGCGCTATTCAATCAGGAGAACAGGTTAACGTATTGGATAGACAAGGTAAATACAGCCTTATTCGTGATAGCAAAAACCGTGAGGCTTGGATTTTATCTTCCGAACTCAGTAATAGCCCAAGTAGTAAACTCGAAAACCCAAAATTAAAAGCACAAATTCAAGAATTAACCTTAAAGCTCAATCATTTAGACAGTGACTGGCAACAACGGACGGTGGAAATGCAACGCCGTACCAAACAATCAGAACAACAAAGCAGTGAATTATTAGAACAAAATTCTCAGCTTAAACGTGAGTTAGAGATCGTTAAAAACAAAAATCGGGATTTAGAAGCGATGCTGGATGTGGGCAAGCGTGAAATTGCCATTCAATGGTTTATTTATGGCGGTTCCGTACTGGGCGTAGGCTTATTACTCGGGTTAATTATTCCGCATATTTTACCAAGACGTAAACGTCGTGATGGTTGGGCATAATCGATAGCACCGAACTCCGTTCGGTGTTCTTTTTAAGGAAAATCCATGGAAATCTATTTAGTAGGGGGAGCCGTGCGTGACCGGCTCCTCGGTTTGCCTGTAAAAGATCGAGATTGGGTGATCGTGGGGGCGACACCGGAACAATTATTAGCACAAGGCTATCAACAGGTGGGCAAAGATTTTCCTGTTTTTCTCAATCCCCAAACCAAAGAAGAATATGCCTTGGCAAGAACAGAACGAAAATCCGGCAAGGGCTATACCGGATTTCTCTGTGATTTTTCAGAAAATATCACACTAGAAGAAGATCTTATCCGTCGGGATCTCACCATCAATGCCATGGCGCAGGATAAACAAGGCCATCTTTTTGATCCCTATCAGGGCAAGCAGGATTTAGATAAGCGAATTTTACGCCATATTTCCCCTGCATTTGCAGAAGATCCCTTGCGGGTTCTACGGGTTGCCCGTTTTGCTGCCCGTTTTCATCATTTAGGCTTTCATATCGCACTGGAAACCCTCCAATTAATGGAAAATCTGGTGCAAAGTGGCGAACTCTCACATCTCACGGCAGAACGGGTATGGCTTGAAACGGAAAAAGCCCTTAATGAAAAACACCCTGAAATTTATTTTGAAGTATTACGTCAAATTGGCGCCTTAAAAATCCTTTTTCCTGAACTTGATGCTTTGTATGGCGTGCCAAATCCTACACAACATCACCCGGAAATTGATAGTTTTGTACATACGATGCTAGTGTTGAAGCAGGCAGTAAAACTCACCGAAAACAAACTTCAACTCAACAAAAGTGCGGTGCGTTTTGCGGCCATTTGCCACGATCTTGGCAAAGCCCTCACACCAAAAGAAATTCTGCCTCATCATTATGGACATGAACAAGCAGGCATTAAACCGACCCGTACACTCTCTAAACGGTTAAAAGTGCCAAGCTATTACCAAGAACTTGCCGAACTCACCTGTGAATACCACACTCATATTCATAAGGCCTTTGAGCTTCGTCCGGAAACTGTGATGAAACTGTTTAACCGTTTTGATGCCTGGCGTAAACCACAACGGTTCCAAGAATTTCTTTTAGTTTGCCTTGCCGATACCCGAGGTAGAAGTGGTTTTGAGCAGCGTGAATACCCACAACGGGATTACATCAACGCACTACTAAAAGCCGCAGAAAGCGTAGATGTGCAACAAATTATTGCAGAAGGATTTGAAAAACAAAACATTCGGGAAGAATTAAACCGCCGCAGAACACAGGCTATCAGTGAGATGAAAAAAGCCTACCAAAGACAAGGAGAACAGGCTTTACTAAATAGCGATGAGCGCTTAAAATAGCCGCAATTTTTTGGCGAAATATCACCTATGAAATCATTAAAATTTTTAACCGCACTTTTTATTGCAACGATCCTAAGTGCCTGTACCTTCGATACAGAGCGTCCAACCAATGTGCAATATCTTGAGAAAACCGATGCCGCTTGGCAACAGCACTTACAAAAAATCGAAAAAATTCAGCAATATCAAGCCAAAGGGCAAATTGGTTACATTAGCCCGAAAGAACGCTTTTCCAGCCGCTTTGAATGGCAATATCAAAATCCACAATCCTACCGCCTTAAACTCTATTCACTTATCAGTAAAGCCACTTTATTGATTGAAATGCAACCACAGGGAATGACAATTTCAGATAACAACGGTAATCGACAATCGGCACGCAATACAAAATTATTACTTCAAGAAATGATCGGTATGGATATTCCCTTAGAGCATCTTGCTTATTGGTTAAAAGGACAACCTGCCGTCAATTCTGATTATAAAGTGGGAATAAATCATTTACTTGGCACCTTCAGTTATCCTCTTGAGGGTTCTATTTGGACAGCCGATTATTTAACTTATCATGCAGAAAATGCGATGCCGGAAAATATCTTATTGAAAAATCAAAATACCGCCCAAACCCTAAAAATCCGTGTGGATGAGTGGGCATTTTAATGAAAACCTATCAATTTTCGACCGCACTTTCCTCGCCTTCCGAACTTGGAAAACCCCGCCGTTTTCCAAGCCCTGCGAAACTGAATTTATTCCTTTATATCAACGGAAGATTGCCAAATGGCTATCACGAATTACAAACCCTTTTCCAATTTCTTGATTTTGGCGATTGGCTGGAAATTGATGTCCGCACACATGATAATCAGATTATCATCACCCCTGAAATACCGAATCTAAAAACAGAAGATAATTTAATTTATCGGGCTGCAAAATTATTACAACAAAAAGCCAATATCACCCAAGGGGCAAACCTACATTTAGACAAAATTCTTCCTATGGGAGGCGGTGTCGGCGGCGGTTCTTCCAATGCGGCTACCACCTTGGTTGTTTTAAATGTGCTTTGGGGAGCGAATTTGTCCCTTGATGAACTCGCAGAAATCGGCTTGGAATTGGGGGCTGATGTACCGATTTTTATACATGGTCATGCGGCTTTTGCCGAAGGTGTGGGTGAAAAAATCACTTATTGCCATCCGCAGGAAAAATGGTTTGTCGTGCTCAAACCGGAAAGTGCAATTTCTACGGCGGTGATTTTTAATGATCCGGCGCTCCCCCGTCACACCCCGAAAAGACCGCTAGATAAGTTACTTCATTCGCCCTACGAAAACGATTGCCAAAAAATTGTGTTAAATCACTATTCCGACGTTGAAAATGCCCTGAACTGGTTGCTACAATATGCACCGGCAAGATTAACCGGAACCGGTGCTTGCGTATTTGCTGAATTTGATAATGAGGCTGATGCTCAAGCATGTTTTCAACAAAAACCCAAAGCATTATTCGGTTTTGTTGCGAAAGGACTCAATGTTTCCCCGTTACATCAACTGCTGAAACACCACAATCTCCCAAACTCATCAACAATTTAACCTGAGGTTATAACAAATGCCAGACATTAAACTCTTCGCGGGTAATGCCACACCTGAACTTGCAAAACGGATTTCAGAACGTTTATATATTTCTCTTGGCGATGCGACTGTTGGTCGTTTCAGTGATGGTGAAATTCAAGTTCAAATCAATGAAAATGTACGGGGAGCAGATGTCTTTATCATCCAGTCAACCTGTGCCCCTACCAATGATAATTTAATGGAATTAATCGTCATGGTGGATGCCTTACGCCGAGCCTCCGCCGGGCGCATCACCGCAGTGATTCCTTATTTCGGTTATGCGCGTCAAGATCGTCGTGTCCGTTCAGCCCGTGTGCCTATCACCGCTAAAGTTGTGGCAGATATGCTTTCTACCGTGGGCATTGACCGTGTTCTCACCTGCGATTTACACGCAGAACAAATTCAAGGTTTCTTTGATGTACCGGTGGATAACGTATTCGGTTCCCCTGTTCTGATTCATGATATTTTGAAAAAAACTGATCTTGAAAATCCTATTGTGGTTTCTCCGGATATCGGCGGTGTCGTTCGTGCCCGTGCCGTTGCCAAATTATTAAACGATACTGACATGGCAATTATCGATAAACGTCGTCCTCATGCCAACGTGGCTCAAGTGATGCACATTATTGGCGATGTTGCAGGACGTGATTGTATTCTTGTCGATGATATGATCGACACCGGAGGCACATTATGCAAAGCGGCAGAAGCCTTAAAAGAGCGTGGTGCGAAACGGGTCTTTGCCTATGCGACACATGCTGTCTTTTCCGGCTCAGCTGCGAAAAACCTCGCCAGTGATGCTATTGATGAAATTGTCGTGACCGATACGATTCCACTTTCCACAGAAATGAAAGCCCTCGGTAAAGTACGTATTCTCACCCTCTCTTCAATGCTTGCAGAGGCAATTCGCCGCATCAGCAACGAAGAATCTATCTCAGCGATGTTTAACTAACCTACCTCTCCTAAAGAGCGGTCGAAAATCTAAGAGGTTTTTGAGCTCCCCCCAAAAGGGGGACTCATTTATAAAGGGAAATTTTTTCGGTTTATTCCATTGTATTTTCTCAGTACTCTCTTCGCTTGACTCCAAAAATTTTCAATACTGTTGATGTGATTTTGCTTCACTGCAAATAGCTCTGAATGGTTGATTCTTTCGTGGTGAAATTCACTCACATCAAGTGTATCATAACTACGATAAGTATCTGTATAAAACCTGCCTATCAGGTTTGACTTTCCTTGTTATCACCGGTATTAGCGTTTCGGATTTGGTGTTTTCAACAATCACCGTAAAGACTTTCCTTGCCGTTTTAACAAGCCAAACACAGCAACTTTTCCTGCAGCACCTCGCCCTCTTTTTCCTTTTCGATGACCACCAAAATAACTTTCATCTACCTCAATTTTTCCCTCAAAAATCTCATGAGCTTTGAGGGCAAGATAATATTCAATGACGAGCCTGATTTTATGGTAAAACAGAGCGGCAGTATTAGATTGAACATCAAGCAAATCTACGGCGGTTCTTGCCGTCACTTCTGCGACAAAATATTCAAGGAATTTTCGATGAATAGATTTCTTTAATTTACAATGGCTTATCTTCATTTTTGTAGTGTAGCATTCTTGTTAATCTACTACAGCTCCAAAAGAAATATGGATGCAATCTTAACTTCTCTAAAAAGTTGTTTTTCACTGTAAACAAATTAAATTACCGGTTATCTCTCTTCACTATACAGGCTTTAGCTTAATGGTCGTTATTCTTCCTCAAATGAAACCATTTTTCATGTTTCAATCATTGAAGAAAACTAACATAAAAATATCAAGTGGTAGAATTTTACGCTCAATACTTGATGTTCATAGTTAAACGATACATCCATAAGGTTCTGAAATGGATCGGTTTAAAACTCTAGTATTTCTTTGCTCATTAATTGTCGAAATACATTAAGTAGAAAAAGACTGCTTGAATCACACAATTTCAACTATTGATACAAATACACTGTCAAAAACTAGTATAGATAATGCCTATAATCGGGCGGTACTCTGAGAGATAAACCAAGAATGAAATATCAGGTACAAAGCTCAATATTTAATTTAGGGATATTTATCCAAGTTTTTGGGAGCAGATCATCAGATGGATTTTTCTTTTCTTAGCCGCCTACAAATTTAACGGTGAAACCTTTTTCTTCCAGCAATTGTTTGAGTAAATCTCGCTTTTCACCTTGAATTTCAATATTACCGCTTTTTACCGCGCCTCCTGTACCACAGCGTTTTTTAAGTTCAGTGGCCAGTTTTTTCAATTCTTCATCCGCTAAATCTAATCCGCTAATCACCGAAACCCCGGCTCCTTTTCGACCACTGGTTTGGCGTTGAATACGCACAATGCCATCGCCTTTTGGCTTTAATGACTGCCGTTTTTCTTCTTTAATTCGTCCACTTTCCGTGGAATACACTAAAACAGAATCAGACATCATGATTGGGCAATAGACGCATTGATAGAACGAAGCACCTCTGCCGGATTTTCCGCTTGTGTAATCGGCCGTCCAATCACCAGATAATCCGAACCCGAACGGATTGCGGCAGCCGGGGTCATCACTCGACGTTGATCACCAAAATCTGCACCAATTGGACGAATGCCCGGGGTGATTAATTTAAAATCCGCACCACAGCTGCTGCGTAAAATTTCCACTTCTTGAGGTGAACAAACCACACCGTCTAGTCCTGCTCGTTGCGTTAAATGGGCAAGACGTAAAACCTGCTCCATTGGGGAAGCATTAATACCAATTTGAAGTAAATCTAAATCTTCCATGCTGGTTAAAACGGTGACGGCAATTAACAATGGGGCATCTTTCCCATAAGGTTCAAGAATTTCTTTTGCCTCTTCCATCATTTTCAAGCCACCACTGGCATGAACATCCACCATCCATACACCTAAATCTGCTGCAGAACGGACGGCGCGTGCCACTGTATTGGGAATATCATGAAATTTTAGATCAAGGAAAACATCAAAATTACGCTGATGGAGTTGTTTTACGAAATTTGTACCTAATGTGGTAAACATTTCTTTACCGACTTTCAAACGGCATAAGCTTGGATCAATTTGATCGACTAACGCAAGGGCTTCGGCTTCCGTTTCATAATCAAGGGCAACAATCACTTTGTTTGTCATCACTTTACCTCTCTGTGTCTTTCTTTATTATGTCTAGTTGTATTGGTATGGCTTTATCGTTTCCCAATGGCGGCAAGATGGGCAATTCCAAAGGAGTTTATGAACCTGATAACCGCAATTTGAACAGCGATAAGCGGCACTTTGTTTAATACGTTCGCCAACCATTTTATGAAGCAAAATCAGGCTTTCTTTTCCCCGCCCTTCTTCTGCATCATCAATTTGATACTGAATAAAATGGTAGAAAATCAGCGTGCTTGGATTTTTTATTAATTGCTGATAAAGCTTAGCTTGCGCCGCCGATTTTCCATCTTTTTCTTCAATTAATTTTGCAAGGGCTAAATCCACCTCATCATTTTTAACGATTTGCTCTGCCCGAATTAAAAATAGTTCAAAATTATCCTGTTGATTTAAGGCGCTATAACAAGATTTTAAGGTAGATAGCACCTCGCCAATATAATCGGAATTCTGATACAGTACATTTTCTAATGTATTAATCGCCTGTAGGTCGTTTTTTTCACGGATATCAAGTTCAGCCAGTAATATGGACGCTCTCACACAACGAGAGGAAATGCGAAGTGCATTTTGTAAAATGTTACGTTTTTCAACCGCACTTTCCCCACTTAAACTTTCCGCATATTCGCAATAGCATTGTGCCAGCTCAACATTATTCTCGAGTGGTCTAATTTTTGCTAATTTTTCTGCAATATTAACCGCTTTTTTCCACTCTTTAGTTTTTTGATAAATTAATAAAAGCTGTTGTAGCGCATTTTCTGCAAATTCAGGTTCATCCACTAATAAAATATAAAGACTTTCTGCACGATCAAAAAAACCTACTGTCATAAAATCACGTGCAAGTTGTTGTTTTGCTAGAAGTTTTTGTTCAAAAGAATAATTAGGACTACGATCTAATGCCTGATGGATTCGGAGGGCTCGATCAACTTCACCACGAGAGCGAAATAAATTACCAAGCGTCAGCTCTGCTTCAAATTGGGAGTGACTTTCTATTTCGTTTTCGGTTTCTTGCTTCTGCAACATATCCAAAAACAAATCAACGGCTTTATCAGTTTGGTTAGAGAGTAAAAAATTAACGCCCGTGACATAATCACGGGAAAGTTTATTACTCATATCTTCCTGGTCTTTCTTTGCACTACGCTGCCCCATATACCAACCATAGGCTGCTGCGATAGGCAAAAGCAGAAAGAGTAATTCAAGCATTAGTCAGCCTTAGTTTTCTCACGGACAGAAGTTAATTCACTAATTTGTAAGTTTTGACGTTTAATTTGGCGATGAAGAGATATATTTTTGAGTTTGAGTTTTAAATAGAAAAAACCGGTAATAAACCAACCTAAAATCAAACCGAAACCAAACAAAATAGCAACTAATGTTGAAAGCTGAAATTGACTTTCGGCAACAATATAATTAAACGTGATAATTTGATCATTATTTGCGCCAACGGTAATCGCTACAATCAAAATAGCCAATACGATAATAAACCCCAAAATATATTTAATCATAATGAAATTCCTCAAAAAATTTTCCTAATTATGCCAAAGTTTCCTATGAAAAACGACACCTAAGTGTCGTTATTTCATTTATTTCTAAGCAAATACATCCACCCTTTCTTTAAGCGCTTTCCCCGCTTTGAAATGAGGTACGCATTTTGCATCTAATTTCACAGAATCCCCAGTCTTAGGATTTCGCCCAAGACGAGGTTGGCGGTAATGAAGAGAAAAGCTACCAAATCCGCGAATCTCTACACGATTAGCCTCTTCAAGAGATTGTGAGATAAGTTCTAAAATATCTTTTACTATTCCTTCAACTTCTTTTACAGACAAAGAAGGATGCTTAACGGATAAACGTTCAATAAGCTCAGATTTGGTCATCCTGTTTCTCCCTTAATTTTATTTATGTGCTGATTTATAACAATAAGATTTATTGATAATTCATTATTTAATAGGGATAAATTATCAATAGATCCTAAAAAAATAAGGCTGGGACTTGCCCAGCCTACAAAATATCAATTATTCACCTTTAGCTGCTTTGAAGGCTTCAGCCATTGCATTTGGAATAGCCACTTCTTCTTGTTTGTTATTCACATTTGCTACTGCTGCCGCTTCTTCAGCTTGATCTTTCGCTTTGACTGATAAGTGAACGATACGAGCTTTGCGATCAACACCGGTATATTTTGCTTCAACAACATCACCGACTGCCACTTCATCAGTTAAATCTGCCGCACGAATATAACCTTCTGCGCCACCAACTAACTCAACTTTCGCACCCTTAGCATCGGCTTCAACAACAGTTGCAGATACCACTGCACCTTTTTTGTTGATAGCAATGAAGTTATTGAATGGATCTTCTTCAAGCTGTTTAATACCTAAAGAGATACGCTCTTTCACCGCATCCACCGCTAATACGACTGCAGAAACTTCGTCACCTTTTTTGTAGTTACGAACAGCTTCATCGCCCGGCACATTCCAAGAAATATCAGATAAATGAACTAAACCGTCAATACCACCTTCAAGACCGATGAAGATACCGAAATCAGTGATCGATTTGATTTTACCGGTTACTTTATCACCTTTATTGTGGGTTTCTGCAAATTGAGTCCATGGATTTGGTTTGCATTGTTTTAAGCCTAAAGAGATACGACGACGTTCTTCATCAATCTCTAACACCATCACTTCAACAGTATCACCTAAGCTGACCACTTTAGACGGATGAATATTTTTGTTTGTCCAATCCATTTCAGAAACGTGAACTAAACCTTCAACACCATCTAAGATCTCAACGAAACAGCCATAATCAGTTAAGTTTGTCACTTTACCGGTTAATTTGCTATTTACCGGATGATTTTCAGCGATAGCCACCCAAGGATCTTGACCTAATTGTTTTAAGCCTAAAGAAACACGGGTACGATCTTTATCGAATTTTAATACTTTAACAGTGACTTCATCACCCACATTCACGATTTCACTTGGGTGTTTAACACGTTTCCAAGCCATATCCGTGATATGTAATAAACCGTCAACGCCACCTAAATCAACGAATGCACCGTAGTCTGTTAAGTTTTTAACGATACCTTTAACTTCTGAACCTTCTGCAAGGTTTTCTAACACTTGCTCACGTTCTTGACTGTTTTCAGATTCAATCACCGCACGACGGGAAACGACCACGTTGTTACGTTTTTGATCTAATTTGATCACTTTGAATTCTAATTCTTTACCTAGTAAGTGATCCGCATCACGAGCAGGACGGGTATCCACTAAAGAACCCGGTAAGAACGCACGAACACCGTTTAACTCAACTGTGAAACCGCCTTTCACTTTACCGTTGATTAAACCGATAACGGTCGCTTTTTCTTCGTATGCTTTTTCTAACTCAATCCAAGATTCGTGGCGTACTGCTTTTTCACGAGAAAGTTTAGTTTCACCGAAACCATCTTCCACCGCATCTAAAGCAACATTCACCGTATCACCGACTTGAATATCAAGCTCACCCTGTGCATTTAAAAATTCTGCCACAGGAATTGCAGATTCAGATTTCAAACCGGCATCAACAAGGACGAAACCTTTTTGGATTGCGACGACAGTACCGTTAACGATTGAACCTTGACGGGTTTCAAGGCCTTTTAATGATTCTTCAAAAAGTTGAGCAAAAGATTCTGACATATAAATAATCTTCTTTAAAAGTTAATAACATCCACATTTAATCCTTAAGATGTGGGGTTGAAAATAAAGGTTTATTCATCCTTGAATAAACAGGGTTAAGCTTGGATACGCTGTTGAATATAACTGAGAGCCTGCGCAATCACTTCATCAATAGTTAATGTTGTACTATCGAGCAACAAAGCATCCTTTGCCGGTTTAAGGGGTGCCACCTCACGATTTCTATCACGAAAATCACGTTCCTTTATCTCGGCTAAAATCTGCGCAAAGTTACCACTAATTCCCTTACTTTGCAACTGTTTATAGCGTCTTTTTGCACGTTCTTCCGCACTAGCATCTAAAAAGAGTTTCACTTGTGCCTGAGGAAAGACCACCGTGCCCATATCCCGCCCATCGGCAATTAATCCTTCATATTTGGCGAAATCTTGTTGAAGCTGTAATAAAGCGGCACGAACCTGTGGAAAAACAGCCACTTGGGAGGCAGCATCTGCCACTTCTTGAGTACGAATGAGGCGGCTGACATCCTCTCCATTGAGCAAAATATGCACTTCCCCTTCTTGCGGCACAAACTGAACCGCCAAATGACGGGCCAATTCAGCCAAGGCGAATTCATCTTTTAAATCGACCGCACTTTTTAATGCGGCTAACGCCGTCACACGGTAAATCGCACCACTATCTAACAAGGCATAGCCCAACTTTTCCGCCAAGGCGTAGCATAATGTGCCTTTGCCCGCACCACTTGGGCCATCAACGGTAATAATTATGCCCATAATCAATCCTCTAATTTATCCAGCATACCTAAAACCAAGGTTGAGGATTGTCTTGCCGCCAGCGGCAAAAATTCTTCAAAAGAAATACTCGCCTCCCCATCTCCGCTATCTGAAATTGCTCGAACCACAACAAAGGGAACATTAAAAGCATGACACACTTGTGCAATAGCCGTCGCTTCCATTTCAACGGCGGTAACTTGAGGAAAATCCTTTTTTATTGCTGAGAGTTTTTCTTCACTGTGAATAAAACTGTCGCCTGAGCAAATCAGCCCCCGTTTTACAGATTGACCTTGCGCCTCTGCCACATATTGTGCCAAATCCGCAAGTTTTCTGTCTGACAAAAATGCCGCAGGATTTGCCGGTAATTGTCCCTTTTCATAGCCAAATGCCGTAACATCCACATCGTGATAACGGGTTTCATCGGAAATCACAATATCGCCTACCTTCAAGCCTTTTGCCACGCCACCGGCTGAACCGGTATTGATGACCACATCGGGTTTTGCCAATTGTAATAATGCCGTCGTACCGATTGCCGCCGCCACTTTACCAATACCGGATTGTAATAACGCCACCGCTTTTCCGTTAATTTTGCCTTCCAAAATGACCGCACTTGCCACACGAGTTTGTGTTTTTTCTGTCATTAACCCGCTCAAAATTTCGACTTCTTGCGCCATCGCCCCCACGATACCGATTTTCATTTTTTCTGCTCCTTTTCTAATTTATTCACCAAATAATCTAACACTGCCACACTATAATCATCATTATAAAGCGTACTTGCCGTCAGCACATATTTTCCGCCCACCACAACATAAGGGTAAGTAAACACACCGTATTCTTCTGTTAATTCAATGGCCTGTTGAACTTGTTTTTTGACATCAACAGAATTTTGGGCTTCTATAAAACCGGTTTTATCCAGCCCTTTTTCCTCGACCCAGTTTAAGATATTTGCCATTGAACTCAGCTCTACATAGCGTGATTTTTCTGAAGTTTCAAACAACAATGCATCGGATAATTCATTGGCATGCAAGGCTTTTAATGTGTAAAACACTTTCGCACTAAAAGGGTTATCCGACGTTGCCACCGGATATTCTTCTAAAAGTATTTTATCGGCACGAATTTGGCTATATAACACCAAAATATCCTGCGCAGATGAGCATACCCGACAATCGTAGTCAAAAAAGAATTGAATTCGTGTTTTTTTATCCGTCGATAAAGGCTGACCTATCGCTTCCTGATAAGAAAAATAATCCCTGCCATCTTCAAATTTTACCGTGTCGGCTGAAGGCAAATGAGGTTGGTTTTGCACAGAAAAATCTTTCGGATTTGCGACGGCAACACTCAATTGAACAATGCCCAATAAGCCAACCCAGTGTCCTCGCCATGCTGTCATTTTTTTACTCATCGATAGGCTCAATATAATTCACGCGCAATTGTACATTGCGTTGACCACGAAATTCATTAATATCCAGCTGATAAGCAAAACGTGCCTTTTTAATGGATAAATCAGGATATAATCTTGTATCAATGTTAAAGGCAATCGCATCTAAAAGCGGGCCACCCTGTTTGGGTTCAACCAGCATTTTTAGATGATTTTGATGTTGCCCAATGGCACGTTGCGCTAAAATCTTAAACTCACCGTCAAAACAAGGTTCGGGGAAGCTTTGCCCCCAAGGCCCGGCGGATTTCAGCAATTCTGCCGTTTCAAGGCTCAATTCATTTGCCGACAATTCACCGTCCGTCCAAATAATACGCTGTAAATGCGCCTCGCCTAACCAATCAACAACCGTTTGATTGAAAACTTGCTGAAATTCCGTAAAACAGGCTTCTCGAATACTCAACCCCGCCGCCATGGCATGTCCGCCAAATTTTAAGATCATCTCCGGATGCTGTGAATGGATCCGCTCCAAAAGATCCCGTATATGCAATCCTTCAATAGAACGGGCCGAGCCCTTTAACACGCCTTCGCTGTCTTGTGCAAAAGCAATCACCGGGCGATGATATAAATCTTTCAAACGGGAAGAAACGATCCCCAACACACCTTGATGCCAATCGGCTTGATAAAGGACAATCCCCATTGGCGGCTCGTTGTAAAGTGCGGTCAAATTTCGGCAAATTTCCATGGCTTCCAGTTTCATTCCCGCCTCAATTTCTTTACGGGTTTGGTTAAGGCTATCCAAATCCAAAGCCAATTCACGCGCTTTTTGCATCTCTTCAGCAAGCAATAATTCAACACCAAGCAACATATTATCCAATCGCCCGGCGGCATTTAGACGGGGGCCGATAGAAAACCCAAGATCACTTGCTGAGATTTGCTCAAGGTTGCGGTTTGCCACTTCCGCTAAGGCAATAATACCCGGACGGCAATATTTCGCTCGAATACGCATCAACCCTTGATGCACTAAAATACGATTATTTTGGTCAAGCGGCACCACATCAGCCACAGTTCCTACCGCGACAAGATCGAGTAATTCACTGAAATTTGGTTGGGTTTTCTCGTTAAAGATGCCCATTTCACGAAATTTTGCCCGCAATGCCAGCATCAAATAAAAAGCCACACCGACACCGGCAAGGGATTTTGAGGGAAAGTCGCATTGGGTGAGATTGGGGTTGACTATCGCATCGGCAGGCGGTAATTGTTCCGGCGGCAAATGGTGATCTGTCACCAACACTTGCACGCCTTTTTCTTTCAAAAACGCCACGCCCTCAAAGGAAGAAACGCCGTTATCAACCGTCATCAACAGCGCTACCCCTTTTTCCAGTGCCATTTCCGCCACGGGAATACTCAACCCATAGCCCTGTTCAAAACGGTTCGGCACTAAATAATCCACATGCTGAAAACCAAGCTGTCGTAAGGCTAACACCGACAAAGCTGTGCTGGTTGCACCATCGGCATCAAAATCGCCGACAATCACAATATTTTTCTGCTTTTGATAAGCCTCGACCAGCAACGCTACTCCTTGCTCGATACCGTATAAACGGTTTGGGTTTAACATCGATTTCAAGGTGCAGTCTAATTCTTGAGAATGTTGAATATGACGAGCTCGATAAAGACGATCTAACAAGGCATTTTCACTAACAGAATGCCCCTCGGGGAGTGCTCGGCGCTTGATGAGTTTATTCACAACGATAACAAATGTAATACAGTAAAAAATCGGTGGGTATTACCCCACCTTTGTCTTAATTTGATTCTTCCAATGCAGCAAGTAAATCTGCAGGTTTTAAATAGCCGCCAATCACCTCACCGGTTGAGGTAACAATGCTTGGTGTTCCACGCACACCGAATTGCACCCCTAATTCATAATGTTTTTTCACGATATTTGGCGTTTTCAGTACTTTGGGTAAGTTGCCTTTTTCTGCTTCATTCAGCGCAAATACAGGATCTTTTGCCGTCCAAATCGCTTCCATTTGTTTTGCTGTTTCCGTGTTCATACCGGCACGGGGGAAAGCTAAATAACGCACGGTAATCCCCAAATCATTATAGGCGTTCACCTGCTGATGTAATAAATGGCAATAATGGCAGGTAATATCCATAAACACCGTGACAACGTGTTTTTCATTTTTTGCCGGATAAACGATCATTTCGTTTTTATAAGCATTGAGTTTATCCATTAAAAGTTTACCTGAAACATCCACCGGCCCTTTGTTCGTTAAGGCGTAAAGTTTGCCTTGAAAGGCATATTTTCCATCTTCGGTGACATAAATAATGCCTTCATCGGTCACCGCCGTTTTAATACCGGAGACAGGGGAATTTTTAATCTCAATATGCGTTGCGCCAAGGGCTTTCAGCTGGCTTTGAATTGCCGCATCATCTGCCATCGCATTGAGCGTTATACCACATAAAAGTGCGGTTAAAATTTTATTCATTTTTTATTCCTAAATTCACGCAACAAGAAAGGTTGAAATTATAAAGAGATTGCTAATTTGTGCAAGCCTCGCTACCCAAAAATCCGAAAATAGCATATAATCCGCAAAATTTTGAATAAACTCAATTGATTATGTTTGAAATAAATCCTGTAAAAAATAAAATTACCGACCTTTCCGACCGCACTTCGGTGCTTAGGGGGTATCTTTGACTTCGATGCCAAAGTTGAGCGATTAGAAGAAGTCAATGCCGAATTAGAACAACCCGATGTTTGGAATGATCCTGATAAAGCCCAAGGGTTAGGAAAAGAGCGGGTTTCCCTCGAACAAGTTGTTAACACCATTAAACATTTGGAACAAGGTTTGGAAGATGTGGACGGTTTGCTTGAACTTGCCGTAGAAGCGGAAGACCAAGAAACCTTCAATGAAGCCGTGGCAGAATTAACCGACCTTGAACAACAACTGGAGAAATTAGAGTTTCGCCGTATGTTTAGTGGAGAACACGATGCCTGCGACTGCTATATCGATTTGCAAGCCGGCTCCGGCGGCACAGAAGCGCAAGACTGGACAGAAATGTTGTTGCGAATGTATTTGCGTTGGGCGGAAAGCAAGGGTTTTAAAACCGAATTAATGGAAGTTTCAGACGCTGATGTAGCCGGATTGAAATCTGCCACCGTCAAAGTGACAGGTGAATATGCTTTCGGTTGGTTACGAACAGAAACCGGTATTCATCGTTTGGTGCGTAAAAGCCCTTTTGATTCCAATAACCGCCGTCATACCTCTTTTAGTGCGGCTTTCGTCTATCCCGAAATTGATGATGATATTGATATTGAAATCAACCCGGCGGATTTGCGTATTGATGTTTATCGAGCCTCAGGAGCCGGTGGTCAGCACGTCAATAAAACCGAAAGTGCGGTGCGAATTACCCATATGCCGAGCGGTATTGTGGTGCAATGTCAAAATGATCGTTCCCAACACAAAAATAAAGATCAAGCCATGAAACAACTTAAAGCGAAGTTGTATGAATTGGAATTGCAAAAGAAAAATGCCGATAAACAAGCCATGGAAGACAATAAATCCGACATTGGTTGGGGAAGCCAAATTCGTTCCTATGTGTTGGATGATTCCCGTATCAAAGATTTACGCACCGGCGTAGAAAACCGCAATACCCAAGCGGTGCTAGACGGTGATTTAGATCGTTTTATTGAAGCCAGTTTAAAAGCCGGATTGTAAATAACACTTTCCTATCCCGAAGGGACGAAAGGAGTGAAAAATCTCTCCTCATAGCCTCTGTAAACGGGTAAAGCCAAGAAATGATTTATTTTAAGAAAGGTAAACAAAAATGTCAGAACAAGAAATCAAAGAATTGGATCTTAACGGCGAAATGTTGGTACGCCGTGAAAAATTAGCGGCATTACGCGCCAAAGGCAATGCTTTTCCAAACCAATTCCGCCGTGATGCTCTCGCCCAAGATTTACACGATAAATACGATGGGGAAGAAGGCGAAGCATTAAAAGAAAAAAATATTGAAGTGGCGGTGGCAGGTCGTATTATGACCCGCCGTGCCATGGGAAAAGCCACGTTTATTACCCTTCAGGATATGAGCGGTAAAATTCAGCTTTATGTCGCCCGAGATAATCTCCCTGAAGGGATTTATAAAGAAGAGGTCGGCACTTGGGATTTAGGCGATATTGTTGGTATTAAAGGCACTTTATTTAAAACCAAAACAGACGAACTTACGGTGAAAGCCACGGAAGTTCAGTTATTAACCAAAGCCCTCCGCCCTTTACCGGATAAATTCCATGGTTTAACC
Organism: Rodentibacter trehalosifermentans; assembly: GCF_002000545.1. Taxonomy (GTDB): domain Bacteria; phylum Pseudomonadota; class Gammaproteobacteria; order Enterobacterales; family Pasteurellaceae; genus Rodentibacter; species Rodentibacter trehalosifermentans. Next base: position 19,805 of record NZ_MLHL01000019.1, read on the forward strand.
GACCAAGAAGTACGTTATCGCCAACGCTACTTAGATTTAATTTCAAATGAAGAATCCCGCCGTACCTTTATTATTCGTTCTAAAGTGGTTGCCGGTATTCGTGAATATTTCCTTTCTAAAGGTTTTATGGAAGTGGAAACCCCAATGTTGCAAGTGATCCCGGGCGGTGCGGCAGCGCGTCCTTTCGTCACCCACCACAACGCCCTTGATGTGGATATGTATTTGCGTATTGCTCCAGAACTTTATTTAAAACGTTTGGTTGTCGGTGGCTTTGAACGGGTATTTGAACTTAACCGTAATTTCCGTAATGAAGGGGTTTCTGTGCGCCATAACCCGGAATTTACGATGCTTGAATACTATCAAGCCTATGCGGATTATCACGATTTAATGGATAACACGGAAGAATTATTGCGTAAATTGGCCCTTGATATTCTTGGTACAACCATTGTGAAATACGGTGAATACGAATTCGATTTTGGTAAACCTTTCGAGCGTATTACATTACATGATGCCACTCTAAAATACGGCGCAGATAAAGGCATTGTCAAAGAGGATTTATATGATTTTGACCGTGCAAAAGCCACGGCAGAACGTTTAGGCATTGAAGTGCAAAAATCTTGGGGATTAGGCAGTATCGTCAATGCGATTTTTGAAGAAGTGGCAGAACATCACCTTATTCAGCCCACATTCTTAATGGCTCATCCGGCGGAAATTTCCCCGCTCGCACGCCGTAATGATGAAAATCCGGAAGTCACCGACCGTTTTGAGCTGTTTATTGGTGGACGTGAAATTGGTAATGGTTTCTCTGAATTAAACGATGCAGAAGATCAAAATGAACGTTTTGATGCGCAGGTTGCCGCCAAAGAAGCCGGTGATGATGAAGCGATGTTTAAAGATGAAGACTTTGTGGTAGCCCTCGAACACGGCTTACCGCCTACAGCCGGTGAAGGTTTGGGGATTGACCGCTTAGCGATGCTTTATGCCAATGCCCCTTCCATCCGTGATGTGATTTTATTCCCGGCAATGCGTCAAAAATAAGATAAAAATTTTACTGATTAAAAAGCCCTGTATCATACAGGGCTTAATTTTTGGATTTTACTAACCCATATATTCCATCTCTTTCCTAAAAACTTTCCGACAAAGTGCGGTTAAAATTAAAAGAGAATCGCTATAAATTTTTAACTTCTCAGCGTTTCATAAATGGTTTCTGCCAATTTTTTTGAAATGCCCGGCACAGAGGCAATTTCATCCAATGTGGCTTTTTTCACCCCTTGTAACCCCCCAAGGTATTTCAACAAGGCTTGGCGACGTTTTGCCCCCACCCCTTCAATGGTTTCCAGCCCACTTTGGGTGAAGGCATTTTGACGTTTTTTACGGTGTCCGCTAATGGCGTGATGGTGGCTTTCATCACGAATATGTTGGATTAAATGTAAAGCAAGACTATCATCAGGCAAATGAATTTCACGATGTTGTTTGCTGATAATCAATACTTCTTGCCCTGCCCGGCGGTCAACGCCTTTTGCCACCCCAATTAAGTGCGGTCGGTTTTTGTCCCATTTTACATTCAACCTCTCAAACACCGCCAAAGCGCGATTCAGTTGCCCTTTTCCACCATCAATAAAGATCACATCAGGAATTTTTTCTTCTTCCAAATCACGGTCATAACGTTTTTTCAGCGCCTGCTCCATTGCGGCATAATCATCTCCCCCGGTAATGCCCTCAATATTAAATCGGCGATAATCGGATTTTAACGGCCCTTCTTGGTTAAACACCACACAAGAGGCCACCGTTTGGTTCCCCATGGTATGGCTAATATCAAAACATTCCATTCGCTTAATTTCCGACATACCCAGTAATTCGCATAATGCTTGATAACGCTCAGACATGCGTGAGGATTGTTTGAGTTGGGTTGCCAAAGCGGCTTTGGCATTCACCTGTGCCAATTGCAGATATTTTCCTTTATCCCCTTTTACACTTTCTTGGATCGTCACTTTTCTGCCCGCTTGCTCTGTAAGCAGGGTTTCTAATTCAGCTTTTTCCTTAAGTTTTCTATCCACAATAATGCTGTTTGGAATGCTTCTGCCTTGGTGCCCTTGTAAATAAAATTGCCCCACAAAGGTTTCCGTTAGCTCAGAAAGATCGGTATTGGCCGGCACTTTAGGGAAATAACTACGATTGCCCAACACTTTTCCTTGGCGGATAAACATCACCTGCACACAAGCCAAGCCGTGTTGATAGGCAATGGACATGATATCCATATCATCTAACCGCTCATTAGAGACAAACTGTTTTTCAATCACTGAACGCACCGCTTGGATTTGATCCCGATAGCGTGCAGCTTGCTCAAAATCCAACTCACGACTTGCCTGATCCATTTTGCCAATCAAATAATCCAACACCTGCTGATCTTTGCCTTGCAAAAACAGGCGAGCCAGTTCCACTTGTTGTGAATACGCCTCATCGGTTACATAGCCTGCGACACAAGGTGCCAAGCAACGCCCAATTTGATATTGCAAGCAAGGGCGCGAACGATTGCTATAAACAGAGTTTTCACACTGTCGTACCGGAAATAATTTTTGCAATAAAGATAAGCTCTCCCGCACCGCCCCGGCGTGGGGATAAGGCCCAAAATACTCACCGGCAATTTTTTTAGCACCACGGTAAGCCGTTATACGGGGGTGAGTGTCTTTGGTTAATAAAATAAAAGGATAGGATTTATCATCACGCAATAGCACGTTATAACGGGGCTGATAGAGCTTGATGAAATTGTGTTCTAACAATAAAGCTTCGGTTTCAGACGAGGTGATGGTGGTATCAATATGATGAATAGCCGCAACCAAAGCCTCGGTTTTTTTACTGCTGAGATTGGTGCGGAAATAACTCGACAGACGCTTTTTTAAATCTTTGGCTTTGCCCACATAAATCACTTGATCTTTATCGTCATACATACGATAAACACCGGGTTCATGGGAAACCGTTGTCAGAAATTTTTTCGCATCAAACATCTTAATTTGCCGCTAAAATTGACCGCACTTTTTCTAAATCTTCAGGTGTGTCCACCCCCACTGCCGGCACGGCTTTCGCCAATTCCAAGTGGATTCGTTCCCCATTCCAAAGTACACGCAATTGTTCCAGTTTTTCTAAATTTTCTAAGGCTGTTGGTGCCCATTGCACATATTTTTTGATAAAACCGGCACGGTAGGCATAAAGACCGATATGGCGTAGATACCCCTCCGTTAAAGTGGCTTTTGTCATCTCTTGCAAGCCCATAAATTGATCCCGATCGTAAGGGATAACCGAGCGGGAAAAATACAGCACATAGCCATCTTTGTCTGTCACAACTTTTACCACATTAGGGTTAAACAATTCTTCTGCCTCATTAATTTTCACTGCCAAGGTTGCCATATTCACCTGAAATTTCACTAAGTTTTCCGCGACCTGACGCACGATCACCGGTGGAATAAGGGGTTCATCACCTTGAATATTCACAATAATTTCATCATCAGAAATGGCAAGCTTTTCCACCACTTCTGCCAAACGCTCCGTACCGGAATTATGCTGTTCTGAGGTCATACAGACTTCTGCCCCAAAATCTTGCGCAACCTTTGCCACTTTTTCATTATCGGTTGCAATAATCACACGCGTTGCACCTGATTGTTGTGCTTTTTCAAAGACATGTTGAATCATCGGCTTTCCGGCGATTTCGGCAAGGGGTTTACCCGGTAAACGGGAGGAGGCAAAACGGGCAGGGATAATAACGCTAAATGACATACAGTATTCCTTTCATAATTGAGGTAAAGCAAACGCCAATATGGGGCGCTACTCTTCGATTTTTTCTGCTTTTTCGGCAATGAGTATCGCTACCCCTTTTTCAATGGGATAAGCCAACTGCTCATAGCGACAAATTAACCGCTGATTTTTCGCATCATATTGCAGACGAGCCAAGCAACGGGGACAGGCGATAAGTTCAAGCAATTTGGGATTAATCGATTCAGGCATTTTTATCTCGCTCCACCAATGCCTCTATTTTTTTCCAAAAGTGCGGTAACTTTTCACCCTGTTTTTCAGCCTCAACGATCTCGGCTTCCACCGGTATATACCACCAATTGTCTTGGGCAAAGGCTTGGCATTTTACTGCATCTTTTTCCGTCATAAAAAGCGGTTGATCTGACGGAAATGCAGCGAGCTGTGCGGCATCAAAATGTTGATGATCTTGGAAACCTTGGGTTTGTATCAAGGCTATACCTAATTTTTCCAACATGCTGAAAAAGCGTGGCGGATGGCCTATACCGGCAATGGCTGATCCCGATTGAAACTCACTCAAAGGGCGTTTTTCATTGGTTTTTAAGTGAATCGCATAATGAGGCACTAAGCGCATCAGTGCATCGGAATAGCGATTTTTACCGCCATTGGTTATCACAAAATCCACGGTTTTTAAACGGCTTGGCAATTCACGCAAAGGGCCTGCCGGTAACACAAAGCCATTACCAAGGGCACGCTTTGCATCCATCACGACAATTTCGATATCACGTTGCAATGAATAATGCTGTAATCCATCATCTGAAATAATGATATCGCAATCACAATGTTTCAAAAGTAATTCAATGGCCTGTCGGCGATTTGCTGAAATCACCACCGGCACACCGGTGCGTTTTGCGATAAGTACGGGTTCATCGCCCCCCTCAATAGGGTCGGTTTCTGCACTCACTAGCAAGGGATAGGTTTTTGCTTTGCTACCATAACCACGGGAAATCACACCGACACGCCACCCCCGTTTTTTTATTTCTTCCGAAAGCCATACCACCACCGGTGTTTTTCCATTCCCTCCCACCGATAAATTCCCGACCACCACAACAGGTTTAGGTGCGCGGTAGGAGGTCTTGATCCCAAGAGAAAATAATGCCCGTCGAATTTGGCTGATGAACCAAAATACCAATGAAAACGGCAAAAGAAGCCAAGCAAGTTTTGAGTTGGAGTACCAAAATGGCATATATATTCCTCTCAAAGTGCGGATAAAATAACGCAGGTTTTCAACCTACGTTAAAGCTAGCCACTAAACTGCATGCTATGCAATTGTTTATAAGCGCCCTCTAAAGCGAGCAGTTCATGATGATTACCCCGTTCACGAATTTCTCCGTGTTCAATCACTAAAATTTCATCGGCATTTTCAATGGTGGATAAACGATGAGCAATCACAAGGACGGTACGATCTTTTTTCAATTTATCCAATGCCAATTGAATCGCCCGTTCAGATTCCGTATCAAGGGCTGAGGTGGCTTCATCTAAAATTAACACCGGCGAATTACGCAATAAAGCTCTGGCAATGGCCAAACGTTGACGTTGCCCACCGGATAAACTCGCCCCATTTTCACCGATAACCGTATCAAAACCTTGTGGTAATTTTTCAATAAACTCCAAGGCATAGGCGGCTTTGGCGGCGGCGATAATTTCCTCACGGCTGTATTTATCTTTGGCCGCATAAGCAATATTGTTGGCAATGGTATCGTTAAACAAATGCACTTGTTGTGAAACTACGGCACAATTTTGACGTAAATTAGATAAACGGTAATCTTGAATATTCACCCCATCAAGCAGAATTTCGCCTTGTGAAATATCGTAAAAACGGGTGACAAGATTTGCAATGGTGGATTTCCCTGAACCGGAACGTCCCACCAATGCCACGGTTTTACCCGCCGGAATGTTAAATGAAATCTGATTTAAGGCGAGTTCATTTTTACCTTGGTAGGCAAAACTCACATTTTTAAATTCCAACTCGCCTTTTGCAGGTTCGGCTTTATAGCTCCCCTTATCCTTTTCCGTTTCCAAATCCAAAATGGCAAATAAGGTTTGGCAAGCCGCCATCCCCCGTTGAAATTGCGAATTAACATTTGTTAAAGATTTCAGTGGACGCATCATAGCCAACATTGAGGAAAACACCACGGTAAAAGAACCGGCACTTAAATGATCATCAGCAATTAACGGTGTTGTCGCCAAATAAAGCACGGCGGCTAAGGCAAGAGAGGCGATAATTTGTACTACCGGATCAGAAATGGCATCGGCGGTCACCATTTTCATTCCTTTACGGCGCATATCGTTGCTGACCTGATTAAAACGTTCCTCTTCCACATACTGTCCGCCAAAGGACAACACCACTTTATGCCCTTTTAACATTTGCTCTGTAGTAGAGGTAAGCTCTCCCATGGAGTCTTGTAAATTTTTACTCAGTTTACGGAAGATTTTTGACACTATACGAATTAGCACGGCGATAATCGGCCCAATCACAAAAAGCACCAAAGTCAATTCCCAACTGGTATAAAACATCACTACAAGTAAGGAAAGAATATATGCCCCTTCACGCACAATCGTAACAAGTGAATTAGAAGAAGAATTGGCAATCATTTCGGAATCATAGGTGATACGGGAAAGTAATTTTCCTGAAGGATTGCTGTCGAAAAAGCTCACCGGCATAAACATAAGGTGTTTAAATAATCGGCGGCGCATCGTCATCACCACTTTGCCTGACACCCAAGCCAAACAATAGTTAGAGATAAAGCTGGTCAAGCCCCGCAAAAAAATCATCCCAACCACAACAAAGGCCATGATTTTCAAAAAACTATGATCCGTTTTACCAAATCCCTCATCAAGTAAGGGTTTTAATAAATAAATTAAGCCGGAATCGGCTAAAGCATTCAGCACAAGGGCTACAGCGGCGACCACTAATCCGGATTTAAAAGGTTTAATCATAGGCCACAAACGTTTGAAGGTTTGCATTGTGGAGAGGTCTTTATCTTGCATTTTTTGATCTTGCATAGTCATTATCTTCCGAAAAAAATCCGTTGCATTGTACCTTTTATTCCGTTGATAATCCAATCGGACGAGCATACCAAGGAGAAAACGCTTTCCTTTGGTGTGAAACTTTCCATTTATTATGATAAAAACTAACACGAATCTGCCCCGAAACCGCCGTATTTTCGACCGCACTTTGATACTGTTTAAGCCTTTCCATCACAGAAGAATGTGGAAATTTCCATGGATTCCAACGCCCGGCGGAAATAACCGCAAGATCGGGACGGGTTTGTTTCAACAAAAATTCCCCGGTAGAGGTTTTGCTGCCGTGATGCCCCACTAGCAAGACATCAATTTTCCCCAAAGTGCGGGCAAAAATCCGCTCATTTTGCATTTCCGCATCACCGGTAAGCAATACGCGATATTGACCGTCCTCAACAAGAATCACGCAAGAATGAGAATTTTCGGCACGCTTGACCGGCGTTTTAGGAGAAAGCACTTGAAAGTGGAGACCTTGCCATTGCCACTTGTTGCCCGCCACACAAAAAGTGCGGTCGGTTTCGCCATAGTTTTTCTCTGAAGGGCTGATTAATGTGACATGGGGAAACCGCTGTAATATTGCCCTTGCTCCGCCTGAATGGTCGTTATCATCATGGCTCAAAATAAGCTTATCCAATTGAATCCCCTCACGTTGCAAGTAAGGCAAAATCTCCAATTCAGCCATAGAACCGCCTTTCCATGCTGCCCCACTGTCATATAAAATTCCCCGACCATTTTTAACGATCAAGGTTGCCAAGCCCTGCCCTACATCCAGCGTATCAAGTTGCCAAAGTGGTTTTTGATATTGTCGGCAAGCAAAAACGGATAGCGATAACAGGGCAATGCCGATTGAAGTGCCGATCCCTTGTTTCTTCTGAATAACAGGCAAAGGTTGAAGCGTTAAGGTGAAAAATCCTGAGGGTTTAAGCGGTGAAAGTGGTTTTTCACGATAAATCCAATAAATGAGAAAAGCAAAAAACAGGCTGGAAAGTGCGGTCAAAATAAAGGAGAAATTCAGCGAAATATCCACCCAAGTTCCCTGAAAAAAAGCAAGAATTCGGGTTATACCCTCCGCTAAGGCGTTCGCTAATTGCCAGGCATAGGCAGCACCATTTGTCAACACGGCAAACAAAATCAAAGGAACCAACAAAAAACTATAAAGCGGAACGGCGATTAGATTGGCGAGAAAACCATTCAATGCCACTCCATTAAACAACAGCAGTTGTATCGGGGTAAATAGCAGTAATAAACCAAACTGTAAATGAAACAGCCCCAAAATCCACCGCACTTTTTTCGGAAAAGGACGGTGTTGCCATTGAAACAAGGAAAAAGGCAGGTAACGATACCAAATGATCAGACAACATACCGCCCCAGCCGAAAGCCAAAAACTTACCGAAAGGGGCATAAGCGGATCACAAAACAGGAGAAATGCCACCACTAAAATAAACAGCCGGAAAGGTGAATAATACCGCCGAGATATTTGTAACCCAAAAACAAAAACCAAGGCTGACATCGCCCGAAAAGTAGGAATACTTATGCCTGCGAGGGTGGCATAAAATATGGCAAAAATCACGCCGGATAACAAAGGTAAAAAAGGCGTGATAAATCTTGAGGGCAGAAAAAATTGTACCATTCGCATCAGTAAAAATCCGATCCCCATTGCCAATCCAATATGCAGCCCCGAAATTGCTATGAGATGAGCGGTGTTGGTTTGTCGATAAACCTGCCAAGTGGTTTTGTCTAACCAAGCACGTTCACCAAAGGCTAGGGCGAGCAATAATCCTTGCGAAGATAAATTTTCCGTTTGTTGCAGCGTCTGTTGCAATTTTTTCTCCCGCCATGAAAAATCATCGCCAATTTTAACCGCACTTTTTAACGTACCCGTAGCAATCACACCTTTGGAAAAATACCATTGTTGACGATCGAATCCCCCCGAATTCAATCGGGCAGAAAGCGGTCGGAGAGAAACCTCCCCTCGCCACCGCTGCCCTAAGAAAGGACGTTCTTTCGCTTTCCAATTCAAAAAAATACGTTGCGGTTTTCCTCCCTCTTCTAACACCGTGTGCGCAATTAAAGTTTGATATTCTTGTTGGTGCAATATTTCCTCAATAGTCAATTCCAATTGCTGTTTTCTTACTGAAATATTCTCCGCCTGATGCAATAAATCCAATGCGAAAGAATGCACGTAACCCAATGCCAAGACAAAAATATTTACCCCGAGAAAAAAGTGAAAAAGTGCGATTCTTTTAAAATAACGAAAGCAAAGTGCGGTTGGAATAAGGATTAAATGACAAAGCAGCATTGGTTTTATACCAATGAGCATAAAATCAGGCAAAAATATTAGCGACAGGGAGGCTACAATTATACAGATTGCTAAGGTAAATACCGTAGGCATGAAAACAAAATTGAACACTAAATGACCTGTACGCTACCTCCTCTCAAGAGAGTCTACAATCTCCCCACACTAATTTTGCGACATTGATCGCAAAATCAAATTTTAATGAGGAAATTTTATTTGCTAAAAGCAAAAAGTTTTGCTATTTATATCGCCCTCAAAAAATCGGGTTCTCAATAAAGCAATAGAGAACAAAGTGTAAACTATGACAGGAAGTCGTGAATTTCACGCTTAAATTCTGTTCGTATTAGGAGTGAGATATGTCAAAAGCAACGTTAAGTTTATTAGAGCTGGCCGGTGTAAAACCATATCAACCAAAAAAAAATGAAAAATACATGAATGAAAATCAGATTCTTCATTTTAAAAAAATCTTAACGGCTTGGCACGAACAAATCGTGGAAGAGGCTTCACGTACCGTTGCGCATATGCAGGATGAAGCGGCAAACTTTCCGGATCCGGCTGATCGTGCGACTCAGGAAGAGGAGTTCAGCCTAGAATTACGCAACCGTGATCGCGAGCGTAAATTAATGAAAAAAATTGAATCTACATTGAAAAAACTAGATACCGATGATTTCGGTTACTGCGATTCCTGCGGCGAGGAAATCGGCATTCGTCGTTTGGAAGCCCGTCCAACGGCAGATTTGTGTATCGACTGTAAAACCCTTGCGGAAATTCGTGAAAAGCAAGTTGCCGGTTAATTTATTCTGTTAGAAAAAACGAAAGTGCGGTCAAAATTGACCGCACTTTTTGCATTTTTACGGCATTAGTAACAAATGAAATGCACAACAACCATCAAAAATAAGTGGGAAATACTATATTTCTTGCAAAATAAAGAATAAAAATTAACCGTTTTGGATATATTTTTTATCCGATTGATTGATTTTAAAACTAAAATGCGCCGCCTTAATTTGTATTGACACAGGAGATTTTATGAAAAAAACAGCAATTGCACTTGCATTAGGTGCATTAACCTTAACCAGTAGCAATCTTTATGCGAAAGCAGGCGATACGGTCGAGATTGCCGAACCCTTTAAAGCCACAATTTTAGTGGAAGGTTTAGAAAGCCCATGGGAAATGCTTTGGGGGAAAGATAACCAAATTTGGGTGACAGAACGTCAAGGCAAAAACATTGCCAAAATCGATCCAAAAACCGGTAAACGTACTCCGCTTTATCATTTTGAAAATGTCGTCGCCGCTCCTCCGCATCAAGGCGTGTTAGGTATGGCATTTGACCCGGATTTCTTATCGGGCAAAGGCGAAAACTATCTTTATACTGCTTATACTTATGATGAAGGCGATAAGAAATTCGCCCGTATTGTGCGTTTAACCTACGATCAAAAAGCAGACAAATTATCCAACGAAACCATTGTGATGGATAAAATTCCGGCAAGCAATGACCACAACTCCGGTCGCTTACGCGTTGGGCCGGATGGCAAACTTTATTACACCATCGGTGACCAAGGTCATAACCAAGGCAAACACGTTGATAAACCAATTCAATCTCAAGATTTACCAACCGCAGAGCAAGTTGCTAATCATGACTATTCACTTTATGTCGGTAAAATCTTACGTTTAAATACCGATGGCTCAATTCCTGAAGATAACCCGGAATTAAATGGGGTGAAAAGCCACGTTTATGCTTATGGTTTCCGTAATACACAAGGTTTAGCCTTTGTCGGCGATAACTTATTTGCAGTAGAACACGGCCCATCTTCTGATGACGAATTAAACCGTATCGAAAAAGGCGGTAACTATGGCTGGCCAAATGTTGCCGGTTTCAAAGATGATTCAGGCTATGTGTATGCCAACTGGTCGGCAGCACCAAAAGAATTACAGGCGAAATTCAATCCGAATATCATTCCTGAAGGTGTACCGGTTCAACAAGAAAGTGAATTTAAAGCGGAAAACTTTAAAGCACCGCAAAAATCCTTCTTCACTGTGCCAAATGGTTACAACTATTCCGATGAAAACTGTGGCGATTTAGCTTTCTTATGCTGGCCTACAATTGCACCATCAAGCATTATTTACTATCCGAAAGACGGTAAAATCAAAGAGTGGCAAAACTCTCTTCTAATCACCACCTTGAAAAATGGTGCGATTTACCGTGTAAATTTAGACGGTAAATCAGAGCAGGTGCAAGGCGATTTCAGCAAGCATTTCAAAACCAACAACCGCTATCGTAATGTGGTAATCGGCAACGACACAGGTAAAATCTATGTGGCAACCGATGCGGTTGGTTACGGCATTGGTAAAGACCAAAAACCAAATACCGAAATGCAAAATAAAGGTGCAATTATTGTCTTTGAATACACCGGTAAATAATCAACCCCATAAGGCATACTATTAAGGATGTAGGTGCAAATATTATTGCACCTACTTTTTTTGAGGAACACAAAAATGAAAAAAACCGCATTAGCCTTACTTGTCGCCAATCTCCCTTTTATCGCTTCGGCACAAAGCGACAGTATGCAATTAGATGAAATAAAAGTGACCGCGATTCGCAGCGAGATGAATCCATTCCAAAGCCCAGCTTCCATTGCAGTGGTAGAAGGAAAAGAGATTCAAGCCCAAAGCAAGATGAATGTGAATTTCAGCGAAGCGTTGCAAGGTATTCCCGGTTTGGTTGCCACCTCTCGTGATAACTATGCTCAAGATATCAACCTTTCCACCCGTGGTTCACGCACCAGTGTGCGCGGTGTGCGGATTTATGTGGACGGTATTCCTGCCACCATGCCGGACGGACAAGGCGTTACCACACATATTGATCTCAATTCTATTGGTCAAATTGAAGTGCTAAAAGGCCCTTTCTCTTCCCTTTATGGCAACTCGTCCGCCGGCACGATTTTGGTGAAATCGGAACAAGGCAAAAATCCACCGAGTATTGAAACCAGCGTAGAAGGCGGCAGCCATCGCACTTGGCATTATGGTTTGAAAGCCCAAGGGGGCGGCGATGGTAAATATGTGCCGGCTTATATGCTGAGCGTTAATCGTTTCTCTACCACAGGTGATCGCAATCACAGTGCTGCCCGTAAAAATCAGGTTAATTTTAAACTGAATTGGGTAACGGAAAATAATGCGGAAGTGGCATTAACTTTTAATCATTCCGATATTAAAGCACAAGATCCCGGTGCCTTAAGTTATGCCCAATGGAAAGAAAACCGAGATCAAGTAGCGAGCAATATAGAAAAATATAACGCACGTAAACATGTGAAACAAAGCCAACTTGGACTCACTTACCGTCAGCAGATTAATGAAAAAAATCTTATTAACTTCACCGCTTACATGGGTGAGCGGAGACTTGAGCAATATTTACCGATTCCACGCATTGTCCAAGCCCGTGCCGGTCACGCAGGTGGGGTAATTGATTTCGACCGTACTTATTTTGGTACCGATATTTATTGGCAATATAAAGCCACAGAGAATTTCGATACCCTACTCGGCTTCGCTTTCGACTATATGCAAGATAAACGCAAAGGTTATGAAAACTTCCGAGGCACAGAAAACGGCGTGAAAGGCAATCTTCGTCGTGATGAGAAAAATAAAATCTTTAATATCGACCCTTATTTGCAAACCAACTGGGCCTTTGCGCAAGATTGGCTTTTCACCGGTGGTGTCCGCTATAGCTCTACCACCTTTAAATCCTCAGACCATTATTTAAGTAATGGCGATGACAGTGGCAGAAAACGTGATGGTAAATGGTTGCCGAGTGCGGGCATAAGCTGGCAAGGATTAGCCGATACCAATATTTACGCCTCATATAGCCGTGGTTTTGAAACCGGTACATTTTTAGAGATGAGTTATCGCCCTGACGGCGTGCCGGGTCTGAACTTCGACCTAGAACCGCTGACCAGTGATAACTACGAAATCGGTATTAAACGTGGCTTAGGCGATGGAATGCTCACTGCGGCACTTTTCCGTTCCGATACCAAAGATGATATTGTTTCCTATCGCACAGTTAATGGGCGTGCGACCTATCGCAATGCAGGTAAAACCCGTCGCCAAGGGGCGGAAATCGGCTGGCAAGGCAATGTATGGGAAGATTTAAAATTCACCTTAAGTTATACCTTCGTGGATGCACGCTTCCGTGAAACCGTCTCCACAGCCATTCAACAAGGCAACCGCATTGCAGGCGTGGCGAAACACAACGCTTATGCGGCATTAGGCTGGCATGATAAATCCGGTTGGCGACTGGGCTCCGATATCCGTTATAGCAGCAAAATTCAGGTGAATCACGCCAATACCGAATATGCCCCAAGCTATACTGTAGTCGGCACTTATGCGGGCTATTTATGGGAAACGGGTAACTGGACAATCGATACCCATGCACGCATCAATAATCTCTTTAACAAGGACTACGCCAATGTGGTGATTAATGATGCCTACGGACGTTATTACGAACCGGCATTAAAACGCAATTTTAGCCTTGGTATGAACATTAAATATCATTTCTAATCCCTAAATGGGATAAAGTGCGGTTGAATTTTGACGCATTTTCGATATTATGTAGCGTTTTCTTGAAAAGGGAAAAAGAGGGTGTGATAAACACCCTCTATAAATAACAATGATGTCATTCACCCAAAAGGCACCATGTGGTGTCTTAAACCATGAATAAACGGAGTTCGCTATTCTTACTTATATTAAAAATTTGTTTGGTAAAAAGAAAAAAAAACTTTCACAAAATAGCGCAAAACAATCGAACCAAACAAAGGCTCATTCTAGACGAGTTGAGCATTCAACCCCATCACGAAACCCCAAAAACAGCCAAGCCAATCACACGCATAAGGGGGGGATTAAAGCCTCACAGTTTGGCATTCATCCCCGAATGTTTAGCCGTCATGCCTTGACTGTTGTCGAAAAATTACAACGCCAAGGGTTTGAAGCCTATATTGTGGGTGGGTGTATTCGTGATCTGTTGCTTGGTAAACAGCCAAAAGATTTTGATGTCGCCACCAATGCCCGACCGGAACAAATTCAAAAAATCTTCCAACGCCAATGTCGTTTGGTTGGTCGTCGTTTTCGTTTGGCGCATATTATGTTTGGTCGGGATATTATCGAAGTTGCCACCTTCCGTGCCGGCCATAACGATGCCCGTAGCGAACATCAAGCCAAACAAAATGATGCCGGTATGCTCTTACGGGATAATGTCTATGGCACGGTTGAACAGGATGCCGAACGCCGTGATTTCACTATCAATGCCCTTTATTACAATCCACAAGATAATACCCTAAGGGATGATTTCAACGGCATTGCCGATCTCAAAGCCGGTAAATTACGTTTAATTGGCGATCCCGTTACCCGTTATCAGGAAGATCCGGTACGCATGTTACGCGCCATTCGATTTATGGCGAAATTAGAGATGTTCCTTGAAAAAAGCAGTGAACAGCCTATTTATGACTTAGCCGATTTACTGAAAAACATTCCGCCTGCCCGCCTTTTTGATGAAAGTTTGAAATTATTACAAGCGGGTTATGGGGTAACAACCTATCGTTTATTGCGTCAATATGGTTTATTTGAACCCCTCTTCCCTAGCCTTACCCCTTTCTTTACGGAGAAAGAGGATAGCTTCGCGGAGCGTATGATCCTCACCGCACTCACCTCAACCGATGAACGAATTGCCGATAAATTGCCTATTAACCCGGCGTTTTTATTTGCCGCATTTTTTTGGTATCCGCTGCGTGAAAAAGTAGAAATATTAAAAAATGAAGGGGGGCTAAACAATCACGATGCCTATGCCCTTGCCGGAAATGAAATTTTAGACCTGTTCTGTCGCACTTTAGCCGCACCACGTCGCCATACAGCAGTGATCCGTGATATTTGGTTCTTACAATTACAGTTATTGAAACGCACCGGTTCAGCACCGATGCGTACAATGGAACACCCCAAATTTCGTGCGGCCTTTGATTTATTGATGATGCGGGCTGAAATTGAGGGGGGCGAAACCGTTGAGCTTGCCAAATGGTGGCATGAGTATCAATTTAGCAATGGTGAGCAACGTCATCAACTTGTTCAAGAACAACAGCGTTTACATCCAAAACCAAAGAAAAAATATTTTCGTCCCCGTAAACGCCGTCGTTCAAACGCCCAAGCCTCATAGGAAGCGAAATAATGATAACCGCTTATATCGCCTTGGGGAGTAATTTAAACACCCCCATTGAACAACTCAACAGTGCATTGAACGCCATAGAAAATTTACCGCAAACCCGACTTCTTGCGGTGAGTGGTTTCTATCAAAGCAAACCCCTTGGGCCGCAAGATCAACCGGATTATGTGAATGCCGTGGCAAAAATTGAAACAACATTAGCCCCTTTACCCTTGCTGGATGAATTACAACGTATTGAAAAGGCGCAAGGCCGTGTGCGTTTGCGCCGTTGGGGAGAACGCACACTGGATTTGGATATTTTGCTTTATAGCAACGAAATTATTCAAAGTGAACGTTTAACCGTTCCCCACTACGACATGAATAATCGGGAATTTGTGATTGTGCCCTTGGCTGAAATCGCACCGGATTTAATGTTGCCAAGCGGTATAAAATTAGCGGAATTAGCAAAAAATTTTGCCCATCACAAAATGAAAAAAATCTAAAAAAATAACCGCACTTTAATCAACTAAAGTGCGGTTATTTTTATCAAACTTTTTACGCCGTGATTTTACTGGATTTTTTCGCTAACTCGGCATGTGCTTTCTTCTGTTCTTTCATTTTCGCACTGGTTTCACGACGCTGTGCTGAAAGTTCTGCACTACGAATCGTATAATCATCGACCCGCGCTTCATAATCATCCCGCATGTTTTCGATAATTGCACGCACATCATCAATATCCATATCGTCACGAATATATTGGTTTAAATTATCAAGTAATAACACCCGTTTTTGGTTATCACGAATTTTACGGCTGATGTCTTCAATATCACGTTTTAGCTTATTTTTTAAACGATACATACGCACATATTCCAACACTTCTTGAAAGGATTGTTTGTTGACGGTTTCCATAATGGCTCTCCCTATTGACAAAATAACGCCCCGTAATTTAGCTTTTTTTTCCCTTGTCGTCAAAACCTTAAATTTAAATTTTGTGGCTTATGTCAAAAAAAGCTCGGATTTTTCTAAAAACCGTTGATTATCCGCTTTTCTAGTGATAAAACGTAGCGCGTTATTCTCTAAAAATAAGGAAAGCACAATGTCTCAAGTTTTCAATTTCAGTGCCGGTCCGGCTATGATTTTTCCCGAAGTATTACAAAAAGCCCAAGCGGAACTCACTAACTGGTTAGGGCAAGGCGTTTCTGTGATGGAAGTCAGCCACCGTGGCAAATATTTTATGGAACTTATCACAGAAGCGGAAAAAGATCTGCGCGAGATCTATCAAATTCCCGATAACTACCGTGTGCTCTTTTTGCAAGGCGGTGCCCGGGGTCAATTTGCCGCATTGCCGATGAATCTTATCGGCAAAAAAGGAAAAGCCCTTTATTTAAACAGCGGACATTGGTCTGCCACCGCGGCAAAAGAGGCCCGTAATTTTACAGAAATAGATGAAATTAGCATTGTGGAAAATGGCGATAAGACACGCATTACCCGCTTAGATTTCAGTGATATTGCCGATCAGTACGATTATGTCCACTACTGCCCTAATGAAACCATCAGCGGTGTAGAAATTTTTGATCTGCCAAATGTGGGTAATGCCGTTTTAGTCGCCGATATGTCATCGAATATCCTTTCTCGCGAAATCGATATAAGCAAATTTGGGGTCATTTATGCCGGTGCACAAAAAAACCTTGGCCCTGCCGGTATTACATTGGTGATTATTCGTGATGATTTAATCGGCAATGCCCGCAAAGAAACCCCTTCCATTTGGAACTATGCAATACAACGGGATGCGGATTCTATGATTAACACCCCGCCGACTTTTGCGTGGTATCTCTGCTCGCTGGTGTTCAAACACCTTAAAGCTATCGGTGGGTTAAAAGTGATTGCAGAACGTAATACCCGTAAAGCGCAACGTCTTTATGATTACATTGATGAAAGCCGGCTTTACCGCAATGTAGTGGCAAAAGAAAATCGTTCAACGATGAATGTGACTTTTGTGACCGGCAATCCTGAATTAGACGCCAAATTCGTTGAAAAAGCCACCGCAGCCGGTCTACAAGCTTTAAAAGGTCATAAAGTGCTGGGGGGAATGCGGGCGTCTATCTATAATGCGATGCCTTTGGAAGGCGTGGAAGCACTCATCGACTTTATGAAAAAATTTGAAGCGGAAAATCTCGCCTAAAGTGCGTGAAACCGCCCTAAATTTAACCCTCAATATTGAGACGCCCATTTATCTTTAATGAATGTAACACTATGCAATATATTACTATCGCTAATCAAGGCGTAAAATCCCTTTCCCCCTATCAAGCGGGTAAACCTATTGAAGAACTTGAACGTGAACTCGGTATTAGCAATATCGTTAAACTCGCTTCTAACGAGAATCCCTTTGGATTTCCCGACAGTGCCAAACAAGCCATTATCAATCAATTGGAGAACCTCACCCGCTATCCCGATGCCAATGGTTTTGAACTGAAACAAGCCATTGCTAAAAAGTTTGGCGTTCAGCCTAATCAAATTACACTGGGTAATGGCTCAAATGATTTACTTGAACTCTTCGCACATACCTTTGCCGGTGAAAGAGATGAAATCATTTATTCACAATATGCCTTTATCGTTTATCCTCTTGTGACCAAGGCAATTAATGCTATCGCAAAAGAAGTGCCGGCAAAAAACTGGGGCCATCATTTAGCGGGATTTTTGACCGCACTTTCCGATAAAACCAAACTGATTTTTATCGCCAATCCCAATAACCCCACAGGTAATTTCTTAACCGAACAAGAAATTGATGATTTTCTTGCAAAAGTGCCTGAAAAAGTGATTGTGGTGTTAGATGAGGCCTATACGGAATTCACCCTTCCTGAAGAACGGCTCGATTCTTTTGGTTTATTGAAAAAATATCCTAATCTCATTATTTCCCGCTCTCTCTCGAAAGCCTATGGACTTGCCGGTTTACGCATTGGCTATGCGGTGTCTAATCCTGAAATTGCCGATTTATTAAACCGTGTTCGCCAACCCTTTAACTGTAACAGTTTGGCTCTCGCCTCCGCCATTGCGGTGATGAATGACGATACCTTCATTGAAAAGGTAGCAGAAAATAACCGTGTTGAAATGGCACGCTACGAACAATTCTGCCACCAATACGGACTGGATTATATTCCTTCAAAAGGCAATTTCATTACTATCGACTTCAAACAGCCTGCTCAACCTATTTATGAAGCATTATTGCGAAAAGGCGTGATTGTTCGCCCGATTGCAGGCTATGGTATGCCTAATCATTTACGCATTAGTATTGGTTTACCACAAGAAAATGACAAATTTTTTACTGCACTGATTCAAGTGCTAAATTTAACTCAAACTGACTAGGGGCTTTATGAACAAAGTAACCATGATGGGTAACCCCATTGAAATTAAAGGTGATTTTCCACAAAAAGGGGAAACGCTTGAAAACCTCACCTTCACCAACAAAGACTTAGCCGATGTTGGCTTAGAAGCTTTTGCCGGCAAACGCAAAGTACTCAATATTTTTCCAAGTATTGATACCGGCGTTTGTGCCACCTCTGTTCGTGTATTTAACCAACGTGCGGCAAATTTAGAAAATACCGTGGTCTTGTGCATTTCAGCGGATCTCCCTTTTGCACAAGCCCGTTTCTGCGGGGCTGAAGGCATTGAAAACGTGCAAACCTTATCCACTTTCCGCCATAAAGAAATCCACGAAAAACTCGGCGTGGATATAAAAACAGGTCCAATCGCAGGGCTAACGGCACGTTCCGTGATTGTGTTGGACGAAAACAATCAAGTGCTACACAGTGAATTGGTTTCTGAAGTTAAAAACGAACCGAATTATGATGCGGCCATTGCGGTATTATAAGTAACAAAAAAGTGCGGTTGAAATTGACCGCACTTTTCTCATTTCTACCTCGGTATTATTTCCCAATAACCTCTAACCCGCCCATATAGGAACGCAACACTTCCGGCACAGTAATCGAGCCATCTTCATTCTGATAGTTTTCAAGCACGGCAACCAAGGTACGCCCAACCGCCAAACCTGAACCATTTAAGGTGTGAACCAAACGGGTTTTCTTATCGCCTTTCGCTTTACAACGTGCCTGCATACGGCGTGCTTGGAAATCCCACATATTAGAACAAGATGAAATCTCACGATAAGTATTTTGTGCCGGAATCCAAACCTCTAAATCGTAAGTTTTGCATGAACCAAAGCCCATATCACCGGTGCAAAGCAACACTTTGCGATAAGGCAAATTCAACAATTGTAAGACTTTTTCAGCATGACCGGTTAATTCTTCAAGGGCCTCCATAGATTTATCCGAATCCACAATTTGCACCATCTCCACTTTATCAAACTGGTGCATACGGATTAAACCACGGGTATCCCGCCCATAAGATCCGGCTTCGGAACGGAAACAAGGGGTGTGCGCCGTCATTTTAATGGGTAATTCCGCCTCATCTAAAATCACATCACGCACCAAATTCGTCACCGGGACTTCCGCCGTTGGGATTAAAGCGTAAGGTTGCTCCCCTTCCAAAGCATTGGTGTGAAAAAGATCTTCACCGAATTTTGGCAATTGCCCTGTACCATAAAGCGTGGCGTGATTCACAAGGTAAGGCACGTAAGTTTCTAAATAACCGTGTTGTTCTGTGTGAAGATCCAACATAAATTGCGCTAAAGCACGGTGTAATTTTGCAATTTGCCCTTTCATCACCGCAAAACGGGCCCCCGCTAATTTAGCCCCTGCAGCAAAATCCAATCCTTCGGACTGTTCGCCGAGGGTCACATGATCTTTCACTTCAAAATCAAAGGTTCTTGGCGTGCCCCAACGTAAAATTTCAAGGTTTTCCGTATCATCTTTGCCAAGCGGCACTTCATCTGCCGGTAAGTTCGGAATGGTTAAGGCGATTTGATTTATTTCCGCCAACACCGCTTCAAGCCGGGTTTTCGCTTCATTTAACTGCTCGCCCATATTATCCACTTCAGCAAGCAACGGGGCGATGTCTTCACCACGGGCTTTTGCCGCACCAACGGCTTTTGAACGGAGATTACGTTCCGCCTGCAAGGTTTCGGTTTTCACTTGAAGGGCTTTGCGTTGCTCTTCCAATTCAGCGAGTTTTTCCGTGTCAAGAATGAAGTTACGTTTAATTTTTAATTTTTCTGCCACTTCCGCCAAATTATTGCGGAGTAAATTTGGATCGATCATTGGATTTCCTTACTTTTTTATTGAAATAAAAATGCCCTTATTCTAGCGTGGATTTGTCAAATAAACCAGTTAAAAGCCGGTCAAGAATCAGGATTTTATTTTGTGATCCGCATCAAATTTTTGTGATTCGCTTCTATTAATTTTTTCTAAATAAGGTAAAGTAGGAACAGTTTTTAACCCTTCACAGGAGCTTACCTATGTTTCCCGAATTTAGAGACTTAATCACTAAACTTAAGAATCATGATGCCTATTTTGAACGTTTGTTTAATAAACATAATGATTTGGATCAGGATATCAAAAATAAAGAGGAAAACATTACGCTCGCTACTCATACGGAAATTGAGATCTTGAAAAAAGAAAAATTACGGATTAAAGACGAGCTTTATGCTTACTTGAAAAAGAAAGCGGCAGAACAATAATTGATTAATCTCAACTATATTTAAAGCTCGATAATACAAAATGTAGAAGATTAACATTACTCTTCTACATTTTTTATTGGAAAAAAACGCAGGTTTATGACCATTCAAAAGTCAATTTAGTAGAGTATGTCATGTATTTTCAGTGCCAAATGTTTGGTAAATAGTTTATTTGTGTACAACCAAAAGTATCTACGGCTTTAACTGTACTTTTTGTTTGTCTGTTATATCATTTATCCGCTCTGTTTTAAGCGTTCGGAAAAACAATGCAGAAAATTCATCATTAAATTACGATCCGATTCAGTCAAATCAATCATAACACGATGAATGTGATGTAGCTGATCAGAGGCTCGCGGACTACTTTCACCAATTAAATCTGCGGCTGTACAGCCAAAAATTTCTGCTAATTCAATTAATCTCACCGCATTTGGAATAATGATGCCTCGTTCCATGCGGGACACCGCCTCATTACCAATTTCCAAAATTTCAGCAACCTGTTCCTGAGTAAAACCACTTTGCTGACGATACTTTGCAATCGTTTTTCCAATACGTTTATTGACTTCATTATAGTTTAAATTTAGTTTCATTCAGCCCTCCATTAGGCTTTAATGGTGGGGGATTCAACTTATTTTATTAAGGACTTTAAAATACCATATACCAACTTGTTAAGTTGACAATCTTGTAATACACTTAGTCGGCACACTTTTCATCAAAGTGTAGTTTTAGAGGGAATTATTTTCCCTGTGTTTTTAAATTTTACAACTTAATGAAAGGATACTTACTTATGACTTCTACACCTGATATTTTAAAAAATCCTCTAACTAATAAAGGCACAGCCTTCAGCCAAGAAGAACGTCACAAATTCGGTTTAATCGGTCGTTTGCCCGCTGCTATCGAAACATTAGAACAGCAAGTGAATCGTGCTTATCAACAATTCTCCTCTTATGAAAAAGACATTGAAAAATATATATTCCTCGATCAATTACACAATAGAAATGAAGTTTTATATTACCGACTATTGACTGACCATTTAGCGGAAATGCTTCCGATTGTTTATGATCCGACTGTAGGCGAAGCCATCAAAAAATGGAGTCGGGATTATCGTCGTTCACGCGCGGTCTATTTAGATATTAATCATCCTGAAAATATTCGCACTTCTTTTGAAACCTTAGGACTAGGTGCAAATGACGTTGATTTAATCGTCATTTCTGATGCGGAAGAAATTCTTGGTATTGGCGACTGGGGCGTGAACGGTACGGATATTTCCGTAGGCAAACTTGCTGTTTATACTGCTGCAGCCGGAATCGATCCCTCTCGTGTGATAGCTGTAAACCTTGATGTGGGAACAAATAACGAAAATTTATTAAACGATCCGACTTATCTTGGTAACCGCCATGCTCGAATTCGTGGCGAACGTTACGATAATATGATTGATGAATATTTGAAAGTCGCTACTGAAATGTTTCCAAATGCATTGTTGCACTTTGAAGATTTTGGTCCATCAAATGCCCGCCGCATTTTAGAAGCAAATCGCAATAAATATCGTCTTTTCAATGATGATGTACAAGGTACAGGGGCTATCGTGATGGCTGCATTATTCTCCGCCTTGAAAGTCACCAAACAAAATTTTGCAGAACAACGTTTAGTGGTTTATGGTGCAGGTACAGCTGGAACAGGAATTGCGGATCAAATTTGTGCAATGATGGTTCGTGATGGTTTAAGCCCTGAGGATGCGAAAAAACACATTTGGCTAATCGATATTAATGGTTTAGTGACCAACGATATGCCGAACTTACCAAATTATCAACAAACTTATGCCCGCCCTACTGCTGAAGTCGCAAACTGGAATAAAGAAGGAGGTAAAATTCGTTTGTTAGAAGTAATTAAACAAATCAAACCAACCATCTTACTCGGCACATCAACGGATCACGGTGCATTCAATAAAGAAGTTGTAAAAGCACTTTGTGCTGGCGTAGAGCGTCCAATTTTATTACCAATCTCTAACCCAACGGAAAAAATTGAAGTGATGCCAAATGATGCGATTGAATGGTCTGATGGCAAAGCGTTAATTTCTGTGGGAATTCCTGTTCCACCAGTGCAATACAAAGGTGTGAACTACGAAATCGGACAAGCAAATAACGCATTGCTTTATCCGGGATTAGGGCTTGGTATTATCGTTTCAGGCGCAAAACACGTAACAGATAATATGTTATTAGCGGCTTCAAAAGCGGTAGCAAGCCAAGTAAATCCTCAAGATTTAGGCGCATCATTAATTCCACCTGTGGATAATTTACGTGCATCTTCTGCAACTGTTGCTGTGGCGGTGGCAAAACAAGCGGTTGAAGATGGCGTTGCGACAAAACAATCCGATAATTGGGTACAAACAGTCCAAGATGCAATGTGGCAACCTGTTTATCGTTAATAAATAAAGATCGCTCGCTTTAATTAAGCGAGCGATTTTACATTTTATAAGAGAAATAAAATTATGTTGTTTTTAACCACAATAGAAAGTGTTGTATCCATTGTTCTTATTATCGCTCTCGGCTTTTACTTGCAAAAAGCAGGATGGTTTGCAAATACCTTCGCCTCCAACATTTCAAAACTTATTATGAATATTGCCCTTCCGGCTTCAATATTCAATTCAGTATTGACTTATCTAAATCGAGATAAACTCGTCTCACTATCCGATGGATTACTTTATGGTGCGATCTCGATCGTGCTTGGTTACCTTATCGCTTGGCTGCTTGTTAAAGTAATGAAAATTAGACGAGGACGTAGAGGTGTATTTATCAATACCATTGTTAATGCCAATACAATTTTTATCGGACTACCATTAAATATTGCGTTATTTGGTAATGTCAGCATGCCTTATTTTCTCGTTTATTATGTACTCAACACAATATCAACTTGGGCATTTGGCGCAATATTAATAGCACATGATAGCAACACACCCCAAAAGACTGAACAAGCACAACATATTGACTGGAAAAAGCTATTGCCAGCACCACTTATCGGTTTTTTAATTGCATTAGTATTTTTATTGGCTGATATTCCTGTTCCATCATTTATTCATACTTCATTAAATTACATTGGCTCAATCGTTACACCACTTTCATTAATTTACATTGGTATTGTTCTGTGTAATGCAGGATTAAACAGTATTAATTTCGATAAAGATACTGTCGTTGCGCTTATAGGAAAATTCATCCTTGCGCCAGTTATTATGGTGACATTAATTCTCCTTGGGGAAAATGCATTACCACTCCCCTTAATGGAAGAAAAAACACTCATCGTGCAATCTGCTATTCCTGCGTTAGCCATATTGCCGATTCTCGCAAATGAAGCAAAAGGTGATGTACAATTTGCCACCAATATTGTGACCACCAGTACCCTTTTATTTATTATCGTGATACCCATTGTAGAAACATTATTGAAATTTCTATAAATAAAGTGATCGACATCTCAAATTAGGTGTCCAAGTTTTTGGGGAGCAGATCAAAGTGCGGCCAAAAATAATTTGGTCTTTCTTTAGGCGATTTATTAAAATAAGCGCTCAAAAACAGAGTGCTTATGTCGATCAATCTTTTTGAATTAATGAACATCTTTGTGCAACTTGCCGAATGTGGGAGTTTCACCAAAACCGCAGAATTATTGCATTTGCACCGTCCTGCGGTAACCAAAGGAATTCAACAATTAGAAGCGCATCTTAATACCCGCCTATTACAACGTACCACAAGGCAAATTCATCTCACCCCTGAGGGAGAAGCATTTTACCAACGCTGTAAATTATTATTGGCGGAGGTCGATCACACTTTACAGAATTTTTCGCCCAACCGACCGCTTGCCGGTATTTTGCGGGTGGATATGCCAACTTCCCTTGCCAAATATCTTATTATTCCCTCTCTCAAGGATTTTTATCGGCAATATCCCCAACTAAAAATCGTCATTAGCAGTAATGATTCGCAAATTGATTTGGTAAAAGAAGGCGTGGATTGCACTTTACGTCTTGGTGAATTGATTGATTCCGACTATATCGCCCGAAAAGTCGGTAATTTAAAAATGCTGACTTGTGCAAGCCCGGCTTATTTGGCTAAATTCGGGATACCGCATACATTAGAGGATTTGAAAACACATCAAGGCGTGGCATTTAGTCTGCCTAACCGCCGTTTTTTGGATTGGGATTTCCAAACCCCACAAGGAAAAACCACCCTTCCCATTCCCAATTGGCAATTGGCCATTACCCGTGCAGAAGATTATGTTTGTGCAGCGGTTGAAGGATTGGGAATGATTCAGGCAATGGAAATTTATGTGGAAGATAAATTGGCTGATGGACGTTTAATTGCGCTACTCCCCCATTTTCCTGTCCCTGATAAGCCCCTTTCTTTGCTTTACCCAAGCCGTTTGCATTTGGCTCAAAAAGTGAAAGTCTTTGGCGACTGGATCACCTCATTGTTACAAAATAAGTAACAGTGATGAATTAAAACTGCCATTTTTCTATCTAATCTAAATCGCTATAATCCTACCTATCAAAATAGTCTATCAATTTATAAGGAATAAAAATGAATAATACACTTCGTTTGATTTTTCCCCAATGGCAAGGGGCAGGATTTAATATTATGCCGATTTTAGTGCCTGAACTTAATTATCAAGATGCCTGCCAAGGCTATGCGATCGGTAGTCAATTGCTTAATTGGCTTGCCCCGCAAACCAATAGCCCAACTGCCACAGTGCCGGTTTCGATGTCTTTTGATGAGGCGGACAATGTCACAGAAAACGGTATTCAAGCCTATCAAACAGTAAAACGTCAACTCAAACTCGCATTGGAAACCATTGAAACCCACCGTCCTGATCGCATTGTCACCCTTGGCGGGGAATGTTCGGTGAGCGTGCCGCCTTTTGCCTATTTAGCGAAAAAATACGAGGATGATGTCGCGGTGATTTGGTTGGATGCACACCGAGATTTAACCGTGCCGAGCGATAATTACAACGGCTATCACGCGATGGCGTTAGCCAAATTGCTTGGTGTAGGCTATGAGCAAATGCTCGCCTTATTACCGGCGACTTTAGAACCGAAAAATGCCTTAATTGTCGGGCTACGTACAGAAGATGAAGCCAGCGAACGGCAAAAAACCTTAGGTATAGCGTCCCTTAATCCCGAACAGGTAGCAGACAACAGCCAAGCTGTTATCGACTGGCTGAAAGCCACAGGCAAACGCAAAGTGATGGTGCATTTTGATTTAGACGTGCTAGAACCCACCGAATTGCTCACCGCCGTGGGACGGGATCCTAACGGTTTACGCATTGCACAAGCGGTGAGAATAATCAACGATATCGCCAACGCCGCTGATTTGGTAGGGCTTACCATTGCCGAATGTATGCCAAGAGAGGTGATCAAACTGAAAAAAATGCTGGCAGCATTACCTTTAATGAGGTAAAAGTGTAGGCGTTTTTGGGGAGTTTTAACTCCCCTTAAAATTTTAGCGATTTTATTCCCTGTGCTACAATTCGCCCCTATTTGTTGATTTAATTTAAAAGGATAAAAATGAAAGTTTTACTCATTAATGCCCACCCCGAACCACACAATCAACAGGCTTATGCTGTGCAAATGGCGAACCATTTCGCCGCACTTATACCGGCGGATCAGTTAGACATTTTGAATTTATATGAAGCGGATATTCCGCCGCTTGATGGGGCAATGTTGGAGTTGTTCCGCAAACAAGCGGCACAGGCGGAATTATCGACGGAGGAGCAAGCCTTGGCGGGGCGTATGGCGGCGGTATTGCGTCAATTCAAATCGGCAAAACGTATTGTGATTGCGATGCCGTTGCATAATTTCAATATCCCTGCCCGTTTGAAAGATTATATAGACAATGTAATGATCGCCCGTTAAACCTTTAAATATGTGCCGGGCGGCTCCGTGGGTTTGATGAATGATGGTCGTAAAGTGCTGATGATGCAATCCAGCGGTTCCATTTATACCAACAATGACCGCTACACGCCGCTTGATATCAGCTATCAATATTTAAAAGGCGTATTCAACGAAATTATGGGCTTTAACGAGTTTGATATAATTCGCCTACAAGGCACCTCCCTCAGTGCGGTAAATAACGAAGAAGCATTGGCAAATGCCCTAGCGGAAATTGAAGCGAAAATACCGGTTTTTTTGTCGGAATAATTTGACATTAAAGTGCGGTTGGTTTTGCGAAAATTTTCGGTATTTTCCAGTATTATGTATCACTTGTGCAAAACTATTGGATATCTTCTCTCCCTCCGTTTACAGCGGGAGGTGCCGCAGGCGGAGGGGGGAAAGAGCAGTTATTTTTCACCGAGTTTTTGCAACTTCATTCCCCTCCTCCCCTCAGGGCTACGCCCAGCTCCCCCCCGTAAACGGAGGGAGCGAAAAATAGCACAACTCCCCTACCCGATGTAAACGATGTCCTTAGGGAAAATGTAAAGGATGTTTGGGGTGGACAAAATTATCCATTGTGCAACTGCTACACAAAATCGTAAAACTATCTCAAAATCAACCGCACTTTTGTTTTGGTGTTTCGCCTTGTTTTAACGCTTCGCCGAGCCGAGATAAATGGCGAACAAGGTCAAAGTAGCGCCAAGCCATTGCCATTGGTTGATGACTTTATCCAAATAAAAATAATCAATCACTAAGGCGGCAACAGGTTCGGAAAGTAATAATAAGCCTGTTAAACCGAGAGAAAGTAAAGGGATCGCATAGGCGATCATTGCCCAGGCCACGCACTGCATCACTGCACCATAAATGATAATTAAGCCCCAATCTTGCCAATTTGTTGGGTAAAGTTGAGCGGCATTAAAAATTAATGAAGGCACAATCAGTACCAATGCACCGCTAAAACTGATGATGAGCATTAAAGGAAATAAAGCGGTGGGCTCTTCTTGATGGACTTTTTTCACCATTACCATTGAGCCTGCCAGCATCATCGCAGAAAGCAGGCCAATAATGATACCGTAAATGCCTTCAATATTGTGCTGTAATTCTTCGCCGGCGATTAACACCACCCCAACAACGGCCAACACAAGGCTAAATAACTGCAATTTGCTTTGTCGTTCGGAAAAGAAAAGAAATCCAATCACCGCTAAAAAGAAAATTTGAAGGCTGTTAAGTAAGGTGGAAATGCCGGGTCCTACGGCATAAATACTTTCGTGCCAGAAGGCGAGATCAAAAGCGAGGAAAATGCCTGACAATACACTGTAAAATAACGCTTTTCGACTTTTCGGGAAATTCTGGCGTTTTAATTTCATCAAAAGGAAAAAAATGCCTGAGGCGATGAGCAAACGCCAAAAGGCAATGGCATAGCCACCCACGGGGACAAATTTTACAATAATGCTGCCCAAACCGAACAAAATGCAACCCACCACCAACATTGCAGCGGCATAACGATGTGTTTTTTGACTCATACAAAACGCATCCATAAAGGTAAACAAGCGCCAATGAAAAGCAAAATAAATAATGTATTTATACTTAACCCCCATTTCTTAACACTATGGATGGCTAAAATTGCGGCGATCATTAAATGACAAATAAAATAGATGGCATAGGCAAAAACGCCTTCAGAATTGACCGCACTTTCCAAGCCGTTCAATATCAAAAAAATGAATATCACAGCCGCATTGAGAATCAGCAAAATCATCATCACGAAAGGGAATAAAGCAATCAACCCTTGCAAGCGGCTTTTGGCGATTAGAAGCGATAAATTCGCTAAAATTACGCCTGCTAAAATCGGGGCTATGGGGTTATATTCGGCAAAATCGGACAACGGAAGCAGGCTGAGCGACATGAACCCCGCCAGTCCCCCCAAACCGCCAACTAATGCCGCCATCAATAAAAAACTATTACGCAGTTTTTCTTCTTTGGGCTGTTTCCAAATAAAATAGACAATAGAAAGCCCACATAGACAGAGCACATTGGTAAAGGTAGGCTCTGGAGATAACAGGCTCATCACAAACCAGACAATCCAATATAAAGCAAAAGCCAAATTGACTTTAATTAGTCGTCCACGCTGCCCCGGGCAAATTTCCCCTTTATAAAACACCAATAATGAGATTAACTGGGCGACAAGTACCGTTAAGCCTAAATGCGACAACACTTGAGGTTGGGATTGAAAAGAGAAAATGAAAAGATCAACAGCAAGCACCATCACAACAGCAAGGATTGAAAGCGGCACTAAAAAAGATTTTGAAGCTTGTTCGGACATGGTTAAAAAAGATAAAAAAATAATGCGCCATTATGCTAAAAATCCCGACTATTTTAAAGTAGAATGAAGGTCAAATTTAATCTCGTTTGCGACCGCACTTTAGGAGCCTGAATGTTACTGAGCATTTTATATATCATTGGTATCACCGCCGAGGGAATGACGGGCGCATTGGCGGCCGGTCGGGAAAAAATGGATATTTTCGGTGTGATTATCATCGCCTCTGTCACCGCCATTGGCGGCGGTTCTGTGCGTGATGTGTTACTCGGGCACTATCCTTTGGGCTGGGTAAAACATCCCGAATATTTTTTGGTGGTGGCAGGGGCTGCGGTGATGACCGTTTATATCGCCCCTTTTATCAATCATTTTATGCGTTATTTCCGAATGATTTTCTTGGTATTAGATGCCATGGGCTTGGTCGTGTTTTCAATTATTGGCGCCCAGATTGCAATGGATATGGGGCATGGTATCACCATTGTTTGTATTGCAGGCTGTATTACCGGGGCATTTGGCGGCGTATTGCGTGATATGCTTTGTAACCGTATTCCCCTTGTTTTTCAAAAAGAACTCTACGCCAGTGTTTCACTCTGTGCCACTCTGACCTATTTCGGACTGATGGCCTTGCAAATAGAACAAACCCTTGCGGTGTTAATCACTTTAATCAGTAGCTTTACACTGCGAATTTTAGCCATTCGTTTTGAATGGGGGCTGCCAGTGTTCAACTATCAAGAATTGACAAGCGATCATCAAGATAAATTGCCCAAGAAAAAGAAATGAAGAGAAATAAAATTGATTAAGAGTGCGGATTACATAGCAGTTGCACAAATCGGATTTCGTTTATTTAATAATGGCTTATGTCCCTTAATCCCCCCGCCCGTTTAAGACAGAGGGGAAGAAATCCAAGCAAGCCGTGGAGGGCGGGATACCTTAAAATATCAATTCAGCTGCTTGTTATCATCCATCAAACTATCGCATTCCCAACCGATATAATCGCCCATAAACTGCCGTGCCAACTTTTCAAACTTTTCCACCAGTTCAAAAATTTCGCCATTATCAAGGGGAATTTCTTGCTCAAGTTTGACCAAATAATAGGGCTCATCATCTTCATGAAATTGGATAGCTTGAGCGGAATATTGCAATGTAGTAAAGGAATAATCCCCCAAACTCAGCTCATCCATAAAAGGAAACATTTTTTGTTCCTCGTCAAAGTGAAAACTATGTTCAACCAAATAGGTATCACTTAAATCACGCCCTTTGCTTTGCAATAAACCCAGCAATTCCTCTGTGGCATTCATTTTGATCTCAAGGGGCGAAGCAAGCAGAAAATCAAAGTAAATATCCCAATTCGGATCATCCTGAACCGTCACATCCTCCACAAAATCGATTTGCGATAAGGTTTCAAGCAAGATTTCCGAGTGTTCGCAATAAAAGTGTATTTTCGCCTGTCCGTTACAAATAAAATGCCCAGCAAAAAACACGTTTGGAAGTGCGGTCAATTGTGCGAGAGTTTTGAAGATACGATTAATGAGCTTGTCATACTCCCCTTCTGAGGGAAGCCCGCTCTCATCACTGTCATAATTAATGGTAAATTGCACAATTTTATTGCAATTCTTACCATGAAATTGATCGATGTTTTCAATATTTGCGGTAAACACTGCAGGCATATCATTCACCATAGAACGGTAATTCTGCCAATTTGCCATATCCATTTTTTTGTCCTATTTAAATTCCGCCCAAATCGGTGCGTGATCAGAAGGTTTTTCCATTGCCCGAATATCCAAAGCAATGCCGGCGTCAACACAACGCGCTGCTAAGGCATGGTTTACTAAAATATGGTCAATACGTAAACCACGATTATCATCAAAGCCTTTTGAACGGTAATCAAACCACGAGAATTGATCATTTGCGGTAGGGTTCAATCTGCGGAAGCTATCCTCCAAACCGTAATCATATAAACGCTGATACCATTCACGCTCTTCAGGCAAGAATGAGCATTTTCCGGTACGCAGCCAACGTTTGCGGTTTTCTTCTCCAATGCCGATATCCAAATCACTTGGGCTGATATTCATATCACCCATAATTAAAACCGGGTTGGCTTTATCGTGATCTTGCTCTAAATAACGCTGTAAATCCGCATAAAATTTTTCTTTTGCCGGGAATTTGGTTTCGTGGTTACGGCTCTCCCCTTGTGGGAAATAGCCGTTAATCACTGTCAGCAAGCCAAAATCCGTTTCCAAATCCGCCATAATAATGCGTTTTTGTGCCTCTTCACCATCCGTTGGAAAACCACGGCGAACGGCTTTTGGCGCTTGTTTGGTAAGTAACGCCACGCCATAATGACCCTTTTGCCCATGGTGGAAAACGTGATAGCCTAAATTTTCCGTGATTTCATAAGGAAAAGCCTCATCCGCCACTTTAATTTCCTGTAAACCAATCACATCGGGTTGATATTTTTCAATCACCGCCTCCAATTGATGAGGACGGGCACGCAAACCATTAATATTAAAAGAGATAAATTTCATTTCAGTTCCTAGTTACAAAAATTGTAGGTATTATACAGGGATTTTCCCTTTTCCGAAAAAAGGGTTTTCATTTATTTTCATCTTCACACTGTCTTTTTGCCACCATTTCCCCTCTTTCGGCATTGCCTTCACATCAAATTTTTCACCGTAAAATTCAAATTCAAGCCTTGCGGCGTGGAGATAAGTGCGGTCAATTTCAGCTATGTTTTTGCCATAAAGATCATCGCCTAAAATCGGGCTGCCAAGACTTTTCATTGCCACACGCAACTGGTGGGTTTTGCCCGTTTGGGGCCTGAGGAAAAACAGGCGTAAATGGGGTTCACAGCTAACGGATTCAAACCTTGTAATCGCCGGATTTTCTTTGCTTTGGCAGAGTTTCCACGCACCGTTACGGGCTTTTTTCATATCGCCGATAATCAAGCCTTGTTTCTTTTTCGGTTTTTGATGGCTCAAGGCAAGATAGGTTTTGTGAATCTGATGTTCGGCAAAAAGTCGTGAAAATTCCGACGCACTTTCTACATTTAAGGCAAGAATTAATAAGCCTGAGGTGATTTTATCCAAACGATGTATCAACCACACTTGCGGCACGCCAAGTTGATTCGCTACCTGCGTGGTTAGCCCCTGAGTTTCCCGATCTTTATGCACGCTGATGCCACAAGGCTTGTAAATAATGATAAAATCACGATGTTGATAAAGAATGTCAAATTGCATAAGTGCGGTTAAAATTTTATGAATTTTGAACATATTATACTGGTTTATATTATTCCTGTGTTGGCGTGGCTGACAATTATCTCAGTGACCCTTCGTCTTTTGGTGAAAAAACAATCCTCCTCTGCCACCCTCTCTTGGCTTATGCTGATTTATCTTGTACCGGTTGTCGGGGTGCTTGCCTATTTTATTTTTGGCGAGGTGAAACTGGGAACAAAACGGGCGAATGCCTTTCAAGCATTGCACGCCAAATACAGTAAATGGCTCGCCCATTTATCACAACAGTCGGCACTGGTGAGTACGCCAAAAAGCTTACAATATCGACCGCTCTTTGATCTCAACTATCGCCGTCTTGGTATTCCTTGTATCAAAGGTAATGAACTGCATATTTTGGATACTCCTGAAACTATCGTTCACAGTATTATCAAGGATATTCAACAAGCCCGTTATTCTATCAATATGGTGTTTTATATTTGGTCGAATAAAGGCATGATTGAAGAAGTCAGCCAAGCCTTGTTGGATGCCAAACAGCGCGGCGTGGAAATTCGAATTTTATTGGATTCCGTAGGCAGCCGCCCGTTTTTGATAAGCAAAGCCTGCCGGGATTTGCGGGAGCAAGGCGTTGAAATTGTGGAAACCCTGTATGTGAATTTATTCCGAATGTTTTTCAGTCGCATTGATTTACGCCAGCACCGAAAAATTATCGTCATTGATAATCAAATTTCCTACACGGGCAGTATGAATATGGTCGATCCTGCCTTTTTCAAACAAGATAGCAAAGTGGGAAATTGGGTGGATATTATGGTACGGATCAATGGTGCGGTGTCGGCGGTGTTAAACAGCCTGCACGCTTGGGATTGGGAAATTGAAACCGGCGTGGAATTGCCGCTATTTTTGCCCAACTGTCCGATTGTACCCATTGATGATTATGACACCCACTCTGTGCAAGTGATCGCCACAGGCCCGGCGTTCCCCGATGATCTTGCGCCTCAAAGTTTAGCCTTGGCAATTTATGCCGCCCGAGAAAGCATTGTCATCACCTCGCCCTATTTCGTGCCAAGCCACAGCATTGCCGAAGCCCTTCGCACAGCAGCATTACGGGGCGTGGACGTTTCCATCATTCTGCCGAAGAAAAATGATTCGCTCATGGTGGGTTGGGCAAGCCGCACTTTTTTTGACGATCTCCTCGCTGCCGGGGTGAAAATCTATGAATTTAACACCGGTTTATTGCACACCAAAAGCGTGCTGATTGACGACAAACTCGCTTTGGTCGGCACAATGAATATGGATT
The DNA here is from genome assembly GCF_002000545.1 of Rodentibacter trehalosifermentans. GTDB lineage: Bacteria > Pseudomonadota > Gammaproteobacteria > Enterobacterales > Pasteurellaceae > Rodentibacter > Rodentibacter trehalosifermentans. The sequence goes on from NZ_MLHL01000019.1 coordinate 53,479, forward strand.
TACGCAGTTTCTTCTTAAATTTTGAACTGGCAATTGCGGTAGAGGATCGAGCCTTTGCCAATGAAGTGGCGATTTTACACGAAAGCTATATTGCCAATTCCGAGCAGCTCGACAGCGGAAAATGGCTTTCCCGCCCTTTTTATTATCGCATTATTGAGCGTTTGTTCTTTTTGTTTAGCCCACTGTTATAATGGTTCTGCTGAGTTTGAAATAAGAATAATTTTCATATAGAATGTTACCAACTTTTTGATTTAATATTTCCCCTTGAGTTATTGTGTTTCAACTTCAGCAAGTTTCCTTTTCCATTCCTCAGCGTACCTTGCTCCATCCCACGTACCTTTCCTTTGAAAGCGGTAAAGTTTATGGCTTAATCGGACATAATGGTTCCGGCAAATCCACATTAATCAAACTGATGGCTCGTCAACAAAAAATCTCTTCAGGTGAAATATTGTTGGCTAATCGTTCTATTCACCAGTGGAAGAGCCGGGATTTTGCCAAGCAAGTGGCTTATTTACCGCAACATTTGCCACAAGCCACCAATATGACAGCAAAAGAACTGATCGCTATGGGACGATATGCGTGGAATGGGCTATTTGGGCGTGAAACACAAGCAGATAGACAGGCTATCGCACGGGCATTACAACTCACCCACACAGCACCATTTGCCGATCAACAGGTGGATACCCTTTCCGGTGGCGAGCGTTCGAGAATTTGGCTTGCGATGCTATTGGCACAAGAAAGCCAATTTTTACTGCTTGACGAACCCCTCGCGGCACTGGATATCGCCCATCAAGTAGAAGTGATGCAACTGGTTCACCAGCTTAGCCGTGAATTAAATCTCGGCGTGGTGATTGTGATTCACGACATCAACCTTGCCGCCCGTTTTTGCGATCATTTAGTGGCATTGCACAGCGGAAAATTATTGGCACAAGGCAATGTACAAGACATCGTCAATAAAGCCTCATTACAGCAAATTTACGGCATTGAACTCAATGTTATCGAACATCCTGAAACTCATCGTCCCGTGAGCTTTTATTAAAATGTTGTCCTGTTGTCTTAAAAATTCACGGCTATTTTTATGCCTAATCACTGAGCTGATAATTTCTGCCTTCGCCGCCGTTAGCAAAGCGAACATTCAAAAAACCTTGTTTTTTGTGACCACACTTTTCAGTCTGCCAAGTCAGGCGGACGAGCCGCAAGCCGGCTATACCATGCAAACCGGTTATGACACGCAAGCCGCTTATGCCACAGTGGATTGGACGGTTGCCGAAACCCTCATTGCTCTTGACCAACCGCCCCTTGCCGTGGGCGATGTGAAAAGTTATCAAACTTGGGTAATAGAGCCCCAACTACCTAAAAATACCATTGATTTAGGCGTTCGTTTACAACCCAATGCCGAGCGCATTGCCGCCCTTTCTCATTCCTTTAAGTCATTAACCTTTATTCACAGCCAATTCTACGCCGCCCTCAATGAAAAATTAGCCCCTTATGGCAAAGTTTATAATGTGGATTTTTACAAAGAAGGGAATGCTTGGGAAAACGTGGTCGCCGCTACACAAAAAATCGGCGATATTATTGGCAAACCGCAAGCTGCGCAACAATTATTGTCGCAATATCAAAAGGATATCGATCATTATCGTCCGCTATTGCAACCCTTCACCGATCGCCCTATCGCGTTGGTGCAATTTATCGATACCCGCCATTTACGCATTTATGGTGAAAATAGTTTATTGGGTGAGGTTATCCGCCAACTGGGTTTTAAAAACGCTTATACCGCTCAAGTCAATAACTGGGGCTTCCAAAATATTGACATTACCGAGCTGGCAAAATTGCCTTCAAATACTCGTTTTGTGGTGATAAAACCTTATCCTAGTCATATTGCGACTGCCCTCACCCACAATACATTATGGCAACGTCTGCCTCTTGCTAAATCACCGTTGATTTTACCGGCAGTGTGGACTTTCGGTGCACTCCCTTCTGCCCAACGTTTTATCGGTATTTTTGCCCATGGATTATTACAAGGAGGCGAACAATGGTAACCCGCCCTTCTTTATTCTTTCTCCTTTTAAGCGGATTATTCTTAGGGCTTTTAATTAGCGTATTAACCCTACAACTGCCTGAAAATACCAGTATTTGGGCGCTCATTCAACCTACCGATAATCTGGATTTATTATTAGTACAAAGCTATACCCTACCTCGTATTGCCATTGCCTTGCTCGCCGGTGGCATACTGGCTTTTGCCAGCCTACTATTACAACAGGTGATGGGCAACTCTTTGGCTTCCGATAGTACATTAGGTATAAATAGCGGTGCACAATTTAGCTTATTTGCTGTCGCTATTTTTGCGCCCCAACTGTTGCAATATAGCTCAAGTTTCATTGCCCTTGTCGGTGCCGGATTAAGTTTAGCATTTGTGCTGGCACTGGCAATGCGGAAAACTCTCTCGCCATTATTACTGATTCTTTCAGGGCTTGTGGTGAATCTTTATTTTGGGGCTTGCACCGCAATGATGATGTTATTTTACCCGGAAGAAGCCCGGGGGCTAGCACAATGGGGGGCAGGCTCGCTTGTGCAAGAAAGCTGGCGTGACAGTCAACTTTTGGCAATACAAAGTGCGGTCTGTTTTTCGATTATTTTTTTATTGCGCCGTCCGTTTGCTATCCTTGCGTTAAATGATAGTAACGCCACAAGCCTTGGTGTGCCGGTAGGAAAACTGCGTTTTATCGGCATTGTAGTCAGTGCCTATTTGATCGCTGCTGTAGTCAGTGCCGTAGGAATGATTGGCTTTATTGGTTTAGCGGCATCAACCATGGTTCGCCAACTTCGCATCCGCACTCTTACCCGACAACTGCTCGCCTCTGTTCTTCTTGGGGCATTATTACTCGCCATCACCGATTTATTTTTACAACTCATCAGCCTTTATTATCAAATAAGCCTGCCAACCGGCGCAGTAACAGCATTGCTCGGCACACCATTACTCCTTTGGTTAATGTTTCGTGCATTACCCCATAGCGGACGTTTAACCGGCACGGCATTACAAAAAGTCCGCCAATATCGACCGCACTTTACTTGGATGATTATCGCCTTTTTCGCCATAAGCCTGATGATCGCCCTGGGCTTGGGGAAAAATGCTAGCCACGCTTGGCAAATTCTTACCCCCGATAGCGACTTTAATATGGATATTCTCGCCCTGCGTTATCCCCGAATATTGATCGCCATTTGTGCCGGCATTTTGCTTTCCGTGGCAGGGGTATTATTACAGCGTTTAACCCTTAATCCGATGGCAAGCCCTGAATTATTGGGCGTGTCTTCCGGGGCAAGTATGGGAATTTTAGTGTTACTTTTTGCCTTCTCCGCCCAAACGTCCCTGTGGTTTTGGCTTGCCGGTATCGGCGGTGCATTGATTGCATTAATCATTCTTGCCGCCATCAACCAACGCAATGGAATGTTGCCGGAAAAAGTGTTGCTGACGGGGATCAGCCTGTCCGCCTTATTTGATACGCTGCAACGCCTCGCCATCGCCAGTGGCGATCCCCGTGCAAGCCAATTAATCAGCTGGACGTCCGGCTCAACCCAAAGTTTGGACGCCGACCTCGCCATTCCCTTTAGCTTATTGGCGTTGGGGTTATTAGGCGGCAGTTTGGCTTTCAGCCGTTGGCTGGATTTGCTCCGCCTGCAAGCCCCTATGGCACAGGCGTTAGGGCTTAACATTTCTCAAACCCGTTGGATTTTAATTATTTTTAGTGCGATTTTGACCGCACTTGCCACGCTGATTATCGGTCCACTCAGCTTTATTGGCTTGCTCGTGCCGCACCTCACCCATTTTTTAGGCATACACAAAGCACGCCAACAATTACTGATTTCCGCCCTCCTTGGCAGCACCATTATGCTCATTGCCGATTGGATTGGGCGACAAATTTTATTCCCTTATGAAATCCCCACAGGCTTAGTTGCCACGTTAGTGGGGGGAACTTACTTTTTGCTGATGATGCGGAAAGTCTAACAATGGATTAACCCTAACCTTCAATTAAGGATAAAAAATGAAAAAAAGCTTTGTTTATAGTGCACTGACAAGTGCGATCATCTTGGCAGTAAATTCTGCTTATGCCGAAGAGCAAAAAGTGGAAGAATTGGATGTCATTGAAGTCAGTGCTGATGCTTCACAAGAAGGGCTGGCAAAGGAATTTGCCAGCGGTCAAGTGGCTTCCGGTAGTCGTGTAGGTATTTTAGGCAATAAAGCTAACTTAGAAAATCCCTTTGCGACCACAAGTTATACCAATAAATTTATTCAAGACAAACAAGCCCGTAGTGTAGCAGATGTATTGAAAAACGATCCTAATGTGCGTGTTGCCCGTGGTTTCGGTAATTTCCAAGAAAGCTATTTTATGCGTGGTTTCATTACAAATTCGGACGATATTCTCTATAACGGTTTATATGGATTATTACCCCGTCAATATATCGCCTCCGAAATGTTTGAACGTGTTGAAGTCCAACGTGGCGCCTCCGCATTCTTAAATGGTATGGCTCCGGGTGGCGGCTCTATTGGTGGAGCCATTGCATTAATGCCAAAACGGGCGGGAATGGAAGATCTGAACCGTTTAAATATTGGTATTTCAAGCAATGAACGCACCAATGTTGGAGCAGATATTTCTCGCCGTTTTGGAGACAATAAGGAATTTGGCGTACGTTTAAATGCTGCCCATACAGAGGGAGAAAGTGCCATTGATAGTGATAAAGCCCGTAATACAGTCTTCCATTTAGGGCTAGACTGGAAAGGCGATAAAGCCCGAGTATCTGCCGATTTAGGTTATCAGAAAAACCATTTAAGCAATCCTCGCCCGAGCGTAACGTTAGACGGTGTCACCGAAGTCCCGAGTGCCCCTAAAGCCACAAGCAACTGGGGACAACATTGGACTTACTCTGAAGAACGTGATGTTTTTGGTACATTACGTGCCGAATATGATTTTTTACCGAACTTAACCGGTTATGCCGCTTATGGTTTCCGTGATGGAAAAGAATCAAACGTATTGGCTAATCTAACCGTTCGTAACAATAATGGTGATGGCACAGAATATCGTTTTGATAATGAACGCCGTAATATTATTCATACTGGGGAAATCGGATTAAAAGGCTCTTTTGAAACAGGCTCAGTCGGTCACGAAACGGTATTAAGCGCAAACCATTATCAAGAAAAGCGTAAAAATGCCTATGTAATGGATTTTTTCAATACCTTTGCTACAAATCTTTATTCACCACGCTATATTAATGAAATTTCTTATGCTAACAATGCATTTAGAGGAAACAACTTAAACTCTCCGGCTTTAACCAATCGTGTCGTGCTTACCAGTGTTGCTTTAGGCGATACGCTATCGTTTTTGGATAAAACATTACAAGTTACTTTAGGCGCCCGTTGGCAACAACTGTCATCAAAAGATTTTGCCTACGATACCGGCGTACAATCCGCTAATTATAAAGAAGCCAGAATTAGCCCTAGTGTAGGGGTGGTTTATCGTTTTACACCGGAATTTTCCGTGTATGGTAACTATATTGAAAGCCTCTCACAGGGCGATACCGCACCAAATGATGCAATCAACCAAGGGCAAACACAAAAACCTTATGTGTCAAAACAAAAAGAAATTGGCGTGAAATATGAATCACAAAATGGATTCGGTGCAAGCCTTTCTCTCTTTAGCACAGAAAAACCACGAGGTTATTTAGACGCCAATAAGTACTACACCACCAAAGGTAAAGATCGCCACGATGGGGCGGAAATCAATATTTATGGTCAAATCATAACTAACTTGCGTTTGCTTGGTGGGGTGACATTCTTGCATGCCAAACAACGGGATACCGGTTCTTCCGAGACTGATGGCAAATACACCATTGGTGTACCAAAATTCCAAGGTAATTTAGGATTGGAATATGATGTCAAAGCCATTGAGGGCTTAACCCTTGAATCCCGTGTTACCTACACCGGTTCAAGCTATGTCGATGCACAAAATACCCTGAAAGCGAAAGATTGGACACGTGTCGATATTGGAGCTCGCTATATTGCTTTATTCGGCGATACACCGGTTACCCTGCGAGCCCGTTTGGATAATTTAACCAATAAAAAATACTGGGAATCCGTTGGAGGACATCCGGGTTATGGTTATTTAGTTTCGGGTGCACCTCGCACCTTATCAGTGAGTGCCACCATTGATTTCTAATAAAACAAAAAGTGCGTCATCTTGACGCACTTATCTTCTTTCCTTCGATTTTTAAACCAATTCCTTTTCCCTCACTTTTTTATTCAACACTACCTCTTTTATTGTGCTCAACAGTTCTTTTTGAATATGAGAGAGTTTCGGCTTTTCAGCGGGTTGAAAAGCAAGGGGGCGGCAAAACGCCATGGCTTTTACCCCTAAACGGGCAGTGAGCAAACCCACTCCAATACCTTGTGCCGCTCGGGCGGAAAGTTTTGCGGTAATATCTTGTGAAAGCCAATCCATCCCAATCTCTTGTACCACTTCGGTGACCCCGGCAAAGGCGATATTCACCAATACCATACGCAATAAACGAATACGGGCGAAATAGCCTAGCTCAATGCCATAAATTTCAGCAATTTTGTTGATTAATCGAATATTTCGCCACGCTACAAAAAACATATCCACTAAGGAAAGGGGGCTAATTGCCACCACCACGGCAGATTCTGCCGCCATTTGGCTTATCAATTTTTTCGCTTTTTGATCGAAGGGTTTCAATACATTTTGGCTGAATAATTGTGCCACCTCTTGGGCAGAATAAGCCTCATTCAGTAAACGTTGCCATTGCACGATAGCGGGCGATTGCTCATCTAACTGCAAACTTTTTGCCATTTCCAAACAAAGCTTTTTCCCCACCTCACCTTCTCTATCAAAAACACTTTCATTGCCGAGCTCACTTTTTTGCCAGAGCAATTGGCTTTGTTGTTGCAACCTTTCCCGTTTTTTCAAGCGCACCAAACGCTGCCATTCCCCCAGCATTTCTTTGATACCAAACAGCACCACAATCAAACTCACGAGAGAAAAGGCAAAATAAATCCATTGCCGGTTCTGAAAACTGTCCCAAATCCACTGCACGGACTGCGCAATGATTGCCGCACCAAATAAAAGTGCGGTCAATTTCAACAGCGTTTTCCAACCTTTTGGCTTCGGTTTTATCACCTGTTCAAATTGCTCATCAAGCCACTCCCCCTCTAAAGGTTCATCTTCAATGGCTTCCACACCAATAAATTCTTGTTTTGGCTGGAAAGTTTCTGCCGAAGGCTCATCATATTGGTTGAAAATTTGCTTTTCCATTATAAAATACACCCTATTTCTTATTTTCTTTCATCGCATTGAGGCAGTGCGATGATATTTGCCCTGATTATTTATTCATACAAACATGACAACACAAACACCAATTTCATTCCCGACTTATGTCCAAATGTATCCCTATTCTAAGGATCGTCCGTTAATTAAACAATTGCGTGAGAAATTTCGCTATTATACCTACACCTTCCTTTACCAAAAGCAATGCCGGCAACTCATTGAATTCCTCAATAAAAACCCTTTATGGCAACCCCTGTTCAGGCAAGATTATTATCGTTTTAATCCACTCTTAACAACCTATTGTGATAAACGCTTTTCTGCCTCACAACGCTTGGCTGCCATTACACAACATTTACAACTTGCTGAAGAAAAATGGGGAGTTCCGTTTTGCTCAACCTTGCTTAACGCACAAGTGATCCCACTTTGTCAATTAACCGAGGATCTTTCCCTGAATTTAAGCCTCAATTTTATTGATCCTTTTGAAGGCTATTTTGCGATCAATCTTAGGAATAAAAATAACGAGCGGATTTACGATGCTTCTTTTACCTTTTTATCGCCCAATAAGTTGTTGATTGCCTCGATGCAAGGCCCTTATTATGAAAACGCCCAAGCACTTATCAAAAAAGCAACAAAGGATTTACACGGCCTTCGCCCAATGTTTATGCTAATGCAGGTCTTTCGTGAATTGGCAAAACATTGGCAATGTGATTTGGTTGGCATTCCCCATAAATCTCAAGGTAAATACCGTCTTTCAGCCCGCAGCAAAATATTGTTCGATTACGATGAATTCTGGCAAGAAAACCAAGGGGTTTATCAAGCGCCTTATTGGCAACTCCCGCTTGATAATGAACATAAACCTTTAGAGGAAATCGCCAGTAAAAAACGTTCAATGTATCGTAAACGTTACGAGATGCTCGATCGTCTCACCAATGAAATTGCAAGGCGTTTTTCCTAGTCTAATCGAACCTGTCGCCTAACAAAAACTGTAATACGGCATCCATTCGTAAATGGGGGATCGTCTCTCCTTGCTCAAGGGGTTGCGGCTCAAAGCTGTCGAAATCAAATGCCATCATTTTCCCCTCATTTTCCGTCAAGGGTGGCATTTTTTGCCAAAATTCCGGGCTTGGTAATTTACTCGGTACCGTACCGGGATAAAGCGTAGTCAACCGTTTATCTTTGCTGCGTACCCCTTGAATAGCTTTAATTTGTTTGCCGTTTTGATTAACAATCACCTGCTTTGTCGCACGAATTGCAGCAATTGCCGTATATTCCGTTTCAATACCTTCAAATTCCACATATCGTCCCCCTTCTTGCACCAACTGTCGCATTAGACTTACTAAATTCGGCATTTGGTCAGTGGTGATATGATCTGCCTTTGTGGCAATAAACATTAATTTATCAATGCGTGGGGAAAACAAACGGTTTAGGAAATGTCGTTTACCATAATGAAAATTTTTGAATAATTGATTTAACCCCATCTGCATCTCTAAAAATGCTTGTCGGCTATGGTTTAGCGGGGTTAAGCAATCTGCCAAAATTACTTGGCGATCAAAGGTTGAAAAATAATTTTCGTAAAATCCTTTTACAATTTTATGGCGATAGTAATCATAACGGTTATTCAATACCGCAAAATAACTGTTTGGTTTTGCCTCTTTTTTCAGGGTTTTCCATTGCCCCGGAGTGAGGTGAATTAACGGGAAAAATTGTAATGCCGGTGCGCCTTCTAATTCCCCTGGTAACACAAAGCGTCCCGGCTGAATAAATTGCATTCCCTGTGCTTTACATTGGTAGAGATAGTCTGTGTAACTTTTAGCGATATCTGCTAACACCGCTTCATCAGCAGCCTCACTTAAATCCAATTTTCTCACAGCCTCTAACCAAGGTTTGGCAAGTTCTGCCCGCATACCTTGATGAATCAGTCCCTGTTCGAGCGACCATTGTTCAAAATGCAAATGCAACAAAGGAAGATCAATCAACCATTCGCCGGGGTAATCCACAATATCTAAATACAATGTTCCCCGCTCTTTTACATGGCGAAGTAAACCACTTTGTCGCTGAAAACGAATAGCAAGACGGGTTTCACTCACCCCACGGGTTGATTGGCACCATTGCGGCGGTTGTTGGGTAAGCGCATTGATATTGGCTTCGTAATCAAAACGTGGCACACTCAAATCCAGTTGTGGAACACGTTTGACGGTAATTATTGTGCCGTTTCTTGCCGCCTCAAATAGCGGTAAATGACGGCTTGAGCTTTGATTAACGGATAATAATTGATTAATAAGACTGGTAATAAAAGCGGTTTTACCGCTACGGCTTAACCCGGTTACCGCAAGGCGTAAAGTGCGGTCAAATCCGCGGTTAATTATTTGGTTGAGTTCTTTTTGAATAGCATTAAACATTAGGGTCTTGGATAAATTCTGCGACTGTGGATGACAAAATGAATATAAACATGATGATTAATGACTTCATAAACAATACGATAGCCTCGACAAAAAGCCTCTCGACTTCCATCTTCCCGTAACCGGCCTATCGCTTCCGGCATAAAGCCAATAAGGGAAATTTTATCATTTAAGTCATTAAATAATTTTAATCCACTTTCAAGAGAGTGAGTATATTCGACAACATTCTCAATAATTTCATCAATGTGTTTCTGTGCTTTTTGCGTGATAATCACCTTAGGCATAAATCTTGTTTTCCATTGCTGAAAACTCACTGGCCTTACGTTCTAATAGTTTAAGTGTTTGTGCTTTAGAGTCAGCATGACTTAACACTTTCCCCGCTTTAACTTCTTCACGCGCTTCTTTTAACTGTTGAGCCAAAAACTCATCATAACCTTTTTCTTTTAACATATTTTTCCCCCATCTCAGATTGAAACGACTATACGCCTCAGGTGCGATAAAAGCAACGTCTAGCCATTTTTAGCAATATACCTTACAATTTGCCCCATAATTTACCACAACACATTCATTATGTTACGCCGAAATCCGATATTTTTCTGCTTTCTTTTCAATTTGGGCTTACTTAGTCAGGTTCAAGCCGCACCGCGTGTGCCGGAAAGTTTAACGGAAAACGGTTTAATTTATTGCACGAATTCTTCGGGATTTTCGTTTAATCCACAAACAGCAGATGCCGGCACCAGTATGAATGTGGTCACAGAACAGATTTATAACAAACTGTTTGAAATTAAAAATCACAGTGCGACCGTTACACCCTCTTTGGCACAATCTTATACCATCTCACCCGATGGTAAAGAAATTCTCATTAATTTACGTAAAGGGGTAAAATTTCATCACACAGCCTGGTTTACGCCTACTCGGGATTTCAATGCGGAAGATGTCATCTTTTCCATCAACCGTGTATTGGGTCATAACACCTATTTACCCGTTTTAAATCAAGATCATCCGGTACAGGGTAAGAATCCGCAATATCGCATCTTTCATGAACAAGCGAAAAAAGTGCGTTTTCCGTATTTTGACAGCATCAGATTAAATCAAAAAATTAAGTCCATTACAGCAGTCAATCCTTACAAGATAAAAATTGAACTCTTTGAGCCGGATTCTTCTATTCTGTCGCACCTTGCCAGCCAATATGCGATTATTTTTTCACAAGAATATGCCTATCAATTAAGTGCAGATGATAATCTCCCCCAACTGGATACTCATCCTGTCGGTACCGGCCCTTATCAAGTTCAAGATTATATCTATAACCAATATGTACGTTTGTTGCGTAATGATCATTATTGGAACAACGATGCCAAAATTAAACATATTTTGGTTGATTTATCCACCGAACGCACCGCACGCCTGATTAAATTTTTCAATAACGAATGTCAAATTGCCGCTTATCCGGAAGTGAGCCAATTAGGGCTATTACACAATAATGACGAACGTTATTATTTACAGTCTGCAGAAGGAATGAATCTTTCCTATTTGGCGTTTAATTTCAATAAACCGCTAATGCAAAATGCGCAAATTCGTCAAGCTATTTCACAAAGTATTAATCGGGCGCGTATTGTCCGCAATATTTATCACAACACGGCAACGGTGGCGAATAATATTATCCCCAATGTTTCTTGGGCATCGGATATTAATACACCGGAATTTGATTTTGACTATTCGCCAAAACACGCCAAAAAAGTGCTGGAAAACAAAAATTTGCAACTGAATATGTGGGTACTTAATGAAGAACAAATGTATAATCCTTCCCCCATAAAAATGGCGGAACTTATCAAATGGGATTTGGCACAAGCCGGGGTAAATGTCAAAGTGCGGTCGGTTACACGAACGTTTTTGTTAGAGCAGCGGAATAAAAAAACCGAAGATTACGATATGATTCTTACCGGTTGGCTTGCCGGGAATTTAGATCCTGACGGTTTTATGCGTCCCATTTTAAGCTGTGAAACCAAAGAGGATATGACAAATTTATCCAACTGGTGTCATCCTCAATTTAATGACTTAATGGATAATGCACTCGCCAATACATCCTTGCGTGAACGTGCGAAAAATTACAATATCGCTCAAAACTTAGTGCTAAAAGAGCTGCCGATTATCCCGATTGCCAATGCAAAACGCTTTTTAGTCGCCAATAACAAAGTAAAAGGGGTGCAAATGACTCCTTTCGGCAGCATCAATTTTTCAACGCTTTATTTCGCTAAGGAGAAAAAATAATGTTGTGGTCGGCATTACGCCATCTCCTTTGGGTTATTTTATTATTCTTTATTTTAACCCTCATTAGCTTTGCTATTTTAATGCGGGATCCGTTGAATGAAGCACTTATCCAAAATAACATTTTGGGTAGCTATTTTTATTATCTTAATGCATTGCTGCAAGGAGATTTAGGCATTACCTATAACGGCGGTCAATCATTAAAATCACTTATTTTTACCGTTTTACCGCCCACATTAGAACTGTGTTTTACCGCCTTATTGCTTGCTTTTATTTTCAGTATTCCTCTTGGCATTTTAAGTGCGGTCAATAATCAGGGCATTTTTTCTAAAACCTTGCAAAGTTTATCCTATGTAGGACTATCAATTCCTATTTTTTGGCTTGCCCCGATTTTACTCTATATGGCGGCGATTTATGGTTGGGAAATATCCGCTACCGGACAATATAATTTGCTTTATGAAATCCCCCCGATTACCGGTTTTCCGGTGGTTGACGTTTGGTTTGTGGACGTGCCTTATCGCACAAAAATCGTGCAAAGCGTATTACAACATCTCGCCCTCCCAACCCTAATTTTATGTATCTTACCGACGATGGAAATCATCCGAACCATTCAACAACGGGCGGAATACATTCTTCAACAAAATTACACCAAAACAGCGGTGACCCGTGGATGGTCAAAATGGAAAATTTTGCAACAATATGTCTTTCGCAATACTTTTCCATTACTCGTACCACAAATCACGCGCGTGTTCACTTTAGTGCTTACCCAATGTATGCTCGTAGAAACCGTCCTCGGCTGGCCCGGGATCGGACGTTGGCTTATTGATGCGGTCAGCATCCAAGATTACAACAGTATTTCCGCCGGTGTCATTGTATTAGGTATTTGTATTATTACCATTGACACCCTAGCCAAAACCGTGATGTTTATTCTCGATCCATTTAATAAGAAAGGTTGGTATGCAAGATAAAGAACCTGATGAATTTCGTGAAAGTGCATCAATTTATCAAATTTGGTTACAGTTTCGCAAAAATCGAATTGCTTTACTGAGCTTTTATTTATTTTTTCTGTTAATTTTAACCGCACTTTTCGCCCCTTTTGTCGCCCCATACAGCGATAGTATGGAATTTGTCGGACAAGAGTTAATGCCGCCGTCTTGGGTGGAAAAAGGGCAAATCGCCTTTTTCTTTGGCACCGATGATCTGGCTCGCGATGTATTAAGCCGTGTCATAATGGGCACGCGCTATACACTAGGCTCTTCCTTGATTGTGGTAATTCTTGCGGCGCTGATCGGTGGTGCATTAGGCATTTGGGCGGGGATGTCCGGTGGCATTAAAGCCCGTTTTCTCGGTCATATTTTTGATGCCTTTCTCTCTATTCCGATTTTGCTCATTGCGATCATCATATCCACCTTTATGGAACCCAGTTTGATGAATGCCGTGATTTCCACCTTATTGGCAGTGCTTCCCTATTTCACCCACGCCATTTATCGTGCAATTCAACAAGAACTCAAAAAAGGCTATGTCATGATGTTAAAACTGGATGGTATCACTGACGGCGAATTACTTCGCAGTACGATCCTACCCAACATTACCGTCACCTATATTCAGGAAATTTCACGGGCGTTTGTTGTCACGATTTTAGACATTAGTGCCCTAAGTTTTATTTCCCTCGGTGCGCAACGCCCCATGTCGGAATGGGGAGCGATGATTAAAGATTCCCTTGAATTGATTTATCTCGCCCCTTGGACGGTGTTGCTCCCCGGCTTTGCCATTATCATCACGATTTTGTTAAGCATTGTCTTTACCAACGGCTTATGTAAAGCCATTAACCAATACTATCAATAACTATGGCACTACTGGATATTCGTAATCTCAACATTGAAATCAAAACGCCGACGGGGCGCGTAAGAATTATTGACGGTGTTAATTTAACCCTCAATGACGGCGACATTTTAGGGCTGGTGGGCGAATCCGGCTCGGGTAAAAGTTTAATTGCCAAAGTGATTGGAAATGCCATCAAAGAGGATTGGATTATCACCGCAGATCGTTTCCGATTCAATGATGTGGAACTGTTAAAACTCTCTCCTACACAGCGTAGAAAATTAGTCGGTAAAGAAATTTCGATGATTTTTCAAGATCCTCTCACCTGTTTAGATCCCAGTCGAAAAATCGGTAAACAGTTAATCCAACATATTCCGAGTTGGACATATCGTGGCAAATGGTGGCATTGGTTTGGTTGGAAAAAACGCCGAGCCATCGAATTACTTCATCGTGTAGGCATAAAAAATCATAAAGACATTATGGCAAGTTACCCCAATGAACTCACGGAAGGAGAAGGGCAAAAAGTGATGATTGCCATTGCCGTGGCAAATCAACCACGTCTGCTCATTGCCGATGAACCCACAAATGCCTTGGAGTCTATTACTGCACGCCAAGTGTTCCGCTTACTTTCCGGTATGAATCAAAACCAAGGGATGAGTATTCTCTTAGTCAGCAATGACATTCCCGGCGTGAGTGATTTTTGTCATACGGTATCCGTGCTTTATTGCGGGCAAAATACCGAATCGGCACCCACACAAACCTTATTGGAATCGCCTCATCACCCCTATACCAAGGCGCTGATTCATTCTGTACCGGATTTTACCCAACCCTTTGGTTTTAAGTCGAAACTTGGGACATTAGAGGGAACCGTCCCCCTATTAGAACAAATGCCAATGGGATGCCGTTTTGGACCACGCTGTCCTTTTTCACAAAAACAATGCATTAAAAAACCGACACGCTATCGTATTAAACAGCACGAGTTTTCTTGCCATTTTCCGATTAACTTTCGAGAAAAACAGATAAAAGAAACCGTGCTGAATTCCCCGCTTACCTTATCTACGGAACCCAATAAGGATTAACCTATGCCTTTATTACAAGTAATCGACCTCTGTAAAACCTTTGACGGTCCCGCCCGTTGGTTTGGCTCAAGCAAATTTAATGCCGTGGAAAACGTGAGTTTCAATCTTGAACGAAAACAAACCCTCGCCATTATCGGAAAAAACGGTTCGGGAAAATCCACATTAGTAAAAATGATAGCCGGGATGATAAAACCCACTTCAGGGGAAATTAAATTTAATAATGAACCGCTTGATTTTGAAAATCCCCATTATCGCACCCAACACATCCGTATGGTGTTCCAAGATGCCAATTCCGCCTTTAATCCCCGACAAAATATTGGGCAAATCCTTGATTCACCACTTCGATTAACGACTGACTGGGATGAAGAAAAACGTAATCAGAAGATCTTTAAAACCCTTTCTATGGTTGGGCTTTACCCTGATTACACCAACTTAAAAATCAAAAACCTTTCCGTAAGCCAAAAACAACGGATCGCCATCGCACGGGCAATCATCTTAGAACCTGAAATTATTATTGTCGATGATGCGCTAAGCTCGTTAGATGCCTCGGTGCGAGTTCAACTTCTCAATCTTTCCGTCGATATCCAAGCCCGTTTAGGCGTTGCCTATATTTATGTAGGGCAAGATTTAGGGGTCATCAAACATCTCGCTGACGATGTGCTTGTGATGGATGAAGGAAAAATCATTGAATACGGTTCCCCCAAAGATCTCTTTTGCACCCCTCAAACCACCGTAACAAAACGCCTTGTGGAAAGCCATTTTGGTCGCTTGTTGGATGAAAGTGCTTGGGTCCGCCAAGATATCGCAGATTGATTTACAAGAAAAACACCTTTAGAATCGACCGCTCTTTTATTATCTATAAGGAAAATCCATGCAAACACTGCTTAAATTAACCCAATTTGTCAGCAGAACCTTTGCCCTATGGGCTATCGTTTTTGCTGTTCTTGCCTTTTTATTTCCGGCAGAATTCAAAATTTTCGCATCATACATTCCTTACTTACTCGGTTTAGTGATGTTCGGTATGGGGATCACCCTCACATTCAGCGATTTTGGTGAAGTGGCAAAACACCCGAAAGCCGTTTTTATCGGTGTGGTCGGTCAATTTGTGATTATGCCTGCCATCGCCTTTTTCTTAGCCAAAGTATTTAATTTACCCTCTGACCTTGCAGTGGGTGTCATTTTAGTCGGCTCATGCCCGGGTGGAACTTCCTCAAATGTGATGACCTATCTTGCAAAAGGTAACACCGCACTCTCCGTTGCTTGCACCACCATTTCAACCCTACTCTCCCCGCTTTTAACACCGGCAATTTTTTACCTACTGGCAAGCCAATGGCTGGATATTAATGCCTCTGCGATGTTTATGTCAGTCTTGAAAATGGTGCTTTTCCCTATTTTCTTAGGGCTAGTGGTTCGCACCTTATTCAAAAATATCATTACCCAAGCAAGTCAAATCACCCCACTTATCTCCGTGGTGTCAATCGTCTTAATTTTGGCGGCGGTGGTGGCGGTGAGCAAAGATAAAATTGTGGAATCCGGCTTATTGATTTTCAGTGTTGTGGTATTACACAACTGTTTAGGCTATCTCATTGGCTTTCTTGCGGCAAAATTATTCAAACTCAACACTGCAGACAGTAAAGCGATTGCGATTGAAGTCGGTATGCAAAATTCCGGTTTAGGTGCAGCCCTTGCAGCGGCACATTTTAACCCTATTGCCGCCGTACCAAGTGCCTTATTCAGTTTCTGGCACAATGTATCCGGCCCGATTTTGGCGAATATTTTTTCAACAATGAAGAATGGAAAATAATGGTAAATTTGACCGCTCTTATTAAAAAGAAAAGCAGGGCAACCCCTGCTTTTTTAATTAAAATCAATGCCTTGAATACAATTCTCATATAAAAATTTAACCAATATTTCCCGTTTATTTTGATCTTGATAAAAAGCGGAAAGCATTAAATTAAATTCATCAAAATAGCTATCGTCAATCTCAATGATCCCCAATCCCTGTTGAATAAAATAAGCATTAGCGGAAAGAATTGCCGTTCTTTTATTGCCATCCCAAAAAATTTGATCTTTCATCATTTCAAGCATAAAAACCAATCCCCGATAGATTTCTGAATGTTGCAAGTCCGATAAAATGGCAGTGATTTTTGCTATCACATCAGCCTCTTTAGGAATTGCCGGCACATAACGCTCGCCATTATAAAGGGATACGCCCACTTGACCACGCCGAATTTCGCCGGGATCAAGGGAATCATTTTGCGCCACAAGAAAATTAATCTTTTTCATAAAATCAAGACTCAATTCATCTTGAATATGATTAATCATAAACCGAAAGCCATTGCGTAAATTCAAGATCGTTTCGGCGTCATTTAAAGAAACCGATATATCGGCACGATAATTTAAAATATGCTCGGTTTGTAACAAGGTTGTATTACAATTTTCAAATTTACTCATATGATAAATTTGAGAAACCCATGTTTTTTTCGCCAGAAAAATGTTTTCTTTGAGTGAAAGTTGATATTTATTTTCCATTAATTCACCTTTCCACAATTCAAACAATACAAATAATGCCCTTTCGGATCATTGAATTTATTGAGTTGATTTAAATCCCGTTTGATTTGTTGGAGCGGTTTAGGTAAATCAAACCATTGGGCGATAAATTGCTGTCCGCTTTGTCTGAAATCCTTAAAGAGTTTCCCTACAAGGCTGGTGTCTTCTTCCGTTATCCATTCCACCGAAAAATCTTCAATCACAGGATCACGATGAAGATTAACCAATTCGCCCGCTTTTTCTACGGCACGATCAAAATCCCCCAACTCATCCACAAGATTATGCTTGAAAGCATCTTTACCCAGCCACACCTGACCTTGTGCAATTTTATCCACAGTATTTTTTGACATTTGGCGACCATTACTGACTAAAGTCAAAAATTTATCATAGCCATGCTCAATTTCTAACTGATAAATATCTTGTGTATTTTTTGAGAGCGGGCTAAACACCGAGGTTTCCGCCAATTCCGTTGTCGCCACACCATCAGCATTGATGCCAATTTTTTTGATTGCATTTTCAAAGGTTGGCAGCATAGCAAAAATACCGATAGAACCGGTGATCGTATTTTTATCCGCAATAATATAATCCGATGTTGCCGAAATCCAATAGCCGCCCGATGCCGCCATCGCCCCCATAGACACCACCACCGGTTTGCCTGCTTTTTGTAAATTATCCACTTCTTGACGAATCAACTCTGAGGCAAAAGCACTGCCTCCCGGCGAATTTACCCGCAATATAACCGCTTTTACTGAATTATCATCGTATGCCTTACGCAACAAACGTGCCACGCTGTCGCCACCAACATCACCTTCTGCACTTTCACCGTCAATAATCGCTCCTTCCACATTGACTATGGCGATTTTATTTTCACCTATTGAAGATGTCATTCGATCTTCAAATCCGGATAAATAGGTTGAGAAATCCACCATATTCACCTCACCTTCCGCATTTTTACCGAAAAGTGCGGTTAATTTTTTATCTAAATCTAAATGGGTAGCAATGTCTGTGATTAATCTACGTTGTTTCGCATAAGCCGTACTGTTGCCCTTCAAGGCTTTCAAATCCGCTAAATATTGTCTTGCATTGGGGAGCAGGGTTTCGTGAGAAATATGGCGGTTCGCACTCACAATCTGCACATAACTTTCCCACATCCCGTTTAACCATTGGTTCATATTTGCTTTCGCTTCCGGCGACATATCATTGCGTAAGAAAGGCTCAACGGCAGATTTATAGCTGCCGACACGGAAAATATGCGGCGTGATAGCCAGTTTGTCCAACAGATCTTTATAATACAAATTCTCTTGTGCCAATCCTTGAACGGAAACTTGCCCTATCGGATTCAAATAAATCTGATCGGCAAAACTGGCTAAAAAATATTGCCCTTGCGAATAATTATTGGCAAAAGCGATCACCGGTTTTTCCGAGGTTTTGAAATCCGCAATCGCCTTACCGATATAATCCATTGCCGGCAAATCGCCGCCTGAAAAATAATTCAGATCCAGCACCAAGCCCCGAATGCTGTCGTCTTCTTTTGCTAGATTAATGGCGTAAACCACATCGAAAGTAGAAATTTGCAACGGTGTGCGTTCGCTGGTATTTAATTCGCGTAATGCCTGTTGCCAACCAAATGTGTCATCACGATTATCCGCCAAATAGCCGTCTAAATTCAGCAACAACGCCCCTTTATCGGCAGTTAAATTCACCGTATTTTTTTTCGTATTGCCAGTGAAACTAAAAAGTGTCACCAACAATAAAATAAAAATTAAAAAGAAAAAGTTCATCACTAAATCACGGATAAAATTTAGTGTACGCCAACAAAATCTAATGACTCGAAAAATGGGATTCATAAGGTATCAGATAGGTCAAAAAAATTGCGCTTAGAGTAACATAAACCCGTACTAAAAACTATGCTATAATCTACCGCACTTTTGCGGCATTATGTAGCAGTTGCACAATAGATAATTTTTCGCTCCCTCCTTTTACAGGAAGCGAGGTGGCACCTTAAGGGGGATTGCAACAAAGTTGCAAAAACTCAGTGAAAAGTAACCGCTCTTTTCCCCTCCGCCTGCGGCACCTCCCCCCGTAAACGGAGGGAGGGAAGATAGCCAATAGTTTTGTGCAAGTGCGACATAACACCGCACTTTTGCTTAATGAAAAAGAAATGAGATAAAAAAATGGATGCTTTAACCCTTTTAACCACCCGTCGTTCCAACAAAAAACTCACCGCCCCTGCCCCTAATAAAACGCAGCTCAAACACATTTTTCAAGCCGCACTTCGCACACCCGATCACGGTAAATTACAGCCTTATCACTTTGTGGTGATCGAAAATGAAGGTTTGCATAAACTAGAGGAATTGCTCAAAGAAGCGGTTTTGGAATTTAATCTTGGTGAAGAGCGGTTAAAAAAAGCAGAGAATTTGGCACACCGTGCACCTATGGTGATTGCGGTTATCGCTAAAATCACCCCTGACATCCCCAAAGTGCCGGAATGGGAACAATTGCTGACTGCCGGTTGCGCTGCCTACGGTATTCAACTTGCCGCTCACGCACAAGGGTTTGACAATGTTTGGATCACCGGAAAGTGGGTGGAAGGCACAGCTCTTCGTCAAGCCCTTGGTTGCCGTGAACAGGATAACATTGTGGCGTTATTAATGCTTGGCACCGCCATAGAAAAAGTGGAAAGAGAAGCTCGCCAAGAGAGCATGGAAGAATTTGTGAGTTATTTATAACCCCCTCTTTAAACAAGGCAAGTGGGTGAACAAAGTTTACCCACTTGCCATTTTCCCTCCCATAAACTTAAAAAGATTTCTCAAAAATCAAATTCAGGTTTTGACGGTCGTAAGAATACAGACTTGGGATGTTACTTTTTTGTTTACGGTAGGAAAATTGCAATTTTGGCGTGATACCGAACAAATGCCAATCCCGTTTCCAAAGAGTGAGATTAACATTGAAAATGCGATCTTTGCGCACTTTCCCCAAGGGAATCAACCCACCCAATACCGCTTGATCTTTATAATGGCGTTGTGAAAAGCCCAAGCCTAAACGGCTTGAAATGCCTTTGCTCCATTCCTGCCCCCAACCGATACGGAGCGATTTGGTGTCAGAGCCGTATTGTTTCACTTTGGTGGTTTCACGGTTGAAATCGCCGCCAAGATAGAAAAATTGGCGTGGCGTTCTCGCCCACACCAAGGTGGCAGACACTAATTTGGTGTTGCCGTTTTGTGCGGTGCTGTCGAAATAGCGTTGTTTGGTGTATTCCGCTGCTGTTGAAAGCTGCCAATTCGGATTGAGCAATGGCTTAATTCCAATCGTGCGCCATTGCCCCACTAATAACTTTCCCCACCGTACCAACGTTTTTCATAAAATGGTAACAGGCTGAGGGTGGATTGTGCGGTTTTATAACGCACACCAAGGGAAGTGCGGTTATAAATATCGTCATAATCGTGATTATCCCAATAACTTTTGCCGAATAATTCGTTTTCAAAGGCGAGATAATAGCGGTTGCCGAGATTGAAATCTTTGCCGAGCGAAAGACTATAGGCTATGCCGTGGGCGGTTTGTGGCATTATATCGCCATTGTACAAACTTCACTTCGCTTATTTATGGTATGTCCCCTCTCCTATTTAGAGGAAAGGGGGAAATCCGAAGGATTTCGGAGGAAGGGGGAAAGTGCGGTGATTTTTTAGCGTGTTTTTCTAATGCTTCGACACCAATTTCATTATCGGCAATACTATCGCACAAATAATTGCACCAATGACAACCCCCACAATTAATGCGGCAAGATTGCTTATCCAACCATCGGTGAGTTGATATTGTTCAAGGAAATGGTGAATAAAATCAAGGTGATGAACGAAAATCCCACCGCCCACAAGGAACATCGCCAGCGTGCCAATCACACTTAAGGCCCGCATAAATTTTGGCATAATCAGTAAAATGCCTTGCCCAATGCTTTTTGCCGTTTTGCCTTTTTTCATCAAAAACAAGCCAAAATCATCGGTTTTCACAATCAAAGCAACTAAGCCATAAACTAGAACCGTAATGCCTATACCAATAATCGAAAGGGTAATAATACGCGTAATAAGATCCGCTTGGGTGAGTTCACCAAGCGCGATAATAATGATTTCTGCAGAAAGGATAAAATCCGTACGAATCGCCCCTTTGATCTTTACCTGTTCATTAAACTCGTTTTTTTCCTGCGGTTCATCGTGATGGAAGAACTTGTGCAATAATTTTTCAACACCTTCAAAACAAAGGTATGCCCCGCCTAACATTAAAAGCGGCACGATCAATCCGGGCAAAAAAGCGGAAAGCAATAAGGCAAGGGGAATTAAAATGAGTTTGTTGACAAAAGATCCTTTCATCACCGCCCAGACAATCGGCAGTTCCCGTTCCGCACTGGCACCGGTAACTTGGTTTGCATTTAAGGCAAGATCGTCCCCTACCACTCCAACGGTTTTTTTGGCTGCCATTTTGGTCATTAATGCCACATCATCAAGAAGGGAGGCTATATCATCAATTAATGTGAAAAGCGAACTAAATGCCATAAAATTTCCTTTAATAAAGTGAATTGAGAAAAAAGTGAGTTTAAACCGGGCGGATGCTCTCTACATCCAAGGTTGCATCAAACTCTTTTTGTAAGAGAAGTAATTTTTTATCTTGTTGAAGTTCGCCACGGGCCTGCTCACAAAGATCTTGATATACCTGTTTGCGAAGTTCCATGGGCGTTATGACCTCACGATCATCGGATTGAATATCAAGCTTTATTTCCTGTCCGTAAAGCTTATCGAGGGCTTCCGTTAAAACTTTGATATTCCGATCTTGACGTAAATGAGCTTTTCCCGAATGAATCCCAAGTTGAATGGTGTTCTCTGTTTTACCAAGCAAAAAACAATTTAATGCCAACTCTTTGGCAAAACCTGTGACACCGGAACGCTCGACAATATCCGTCCATTCATCACGGGCTTGAGTGATACCAATAATGCGTAAACGTAACGCCGGTGTCATATCTTCCAAGATGGCTTGTTTAATATCTGATGGGCGAATAGTCTCCACTTCCTTAGCAAGCTCAGGATTACGCCATTCCCAACGATAGGTTTCCGCATCAAGCATTTCCTGCTCTTCTTGCGCCAACTCCGCATTATCCTCCACAGAGTTTTCCATCGTCTGAATATTTTTAGGGAGTGGGGGAACAACAGGCTCTTTTACCGCCGTTTTCTTTGGCGGCGTCATTTCACGCACGGGAAGTGCGGTCATTTTTCTTTCTGTTTTTTGCTCATCAAGAACTTGAATGTGATGCAATGTTTCATTCACAGCATCATTCATTTCTTTTTGATGGGATTGTCGCTCATTATCTTCAATTTGATTCAGTTGCTTTAACGCATCTAACGCCGCAAGGCTGGCAAGATTAAGTGTTTGATTTGAAGAAGAAACGGAACGGGCGGATTCTGCGCCATAATTCGCTTTGATAGTCTGCGACAGCACCGGTACATCAATATAATTTCCCTGATTTTCAACCGCACTTTTTCCATCGGACGTCGATTGAGATTCAGACAAATTAGATTTCGGCGCTGCCGTTAGAAACTTTGGGTGAAATGCTAACGCCCGTAATAATGTCATTTCCGCCCCGACACGATAGTTCGGTGCCACACTCAGCTCTTTTCGACCTGAAACGATTACCTGATAGAAAAACTGAACATCTTCCGGTGCGATATGTTTTGCAAGAAAGGCAAGGTGTTCATTTTCATTTGCGGTATTTTGCGGCAATAACTGCATTAAGGCAATTTGATGCAATTTTTCCGCCACTTCAGACAATAAGCTATCCCAATCACCTGCTTTTTCGGCAACCGTCTGAATTGTTTTCATTAAAGCTTCGCCATTGCCTTGGTGTAGGGCGTAAATGATGTCAATGGCTTGCGTATCATCCAATAATCCTAACATCGCATTGACCACATTGACCGTAACGTGACGATCCCCCATAGCAATAGCTTGATCCGTAAGACTGAGACTATCGCGAATACTCCCCTGCGCCGCTTTTGCCAATTTATCTAAAGCAACCGAGTCAAAAGGGATATTTTCTTGACTTAAAATATGGGCAAGATGTTGTGAAATTTGCGTTTCATCTAACGCTTTGAGATGAAATTGCATACAGCGGGATAAAATGGTGACCGGCAATTTTTGCGGATCTGTGGTGGCAAGTAAAAATTTGACATACTCCGGCGGTTCTTCCAAAGTTTTCAGTAACGCATTGAAAGAATGACGTGAAAGCATATGCACTTCATCAATCAAATACACTTTGAAACGCCCGACCACCGGTTTATATTGCACGTTATCCAATAATTCCCGGGTATCTTCCACTTTGGTACGGGAAGCCGCATCAATCTCAATCAAATCAATAAATGCACCTTGCTCGATGGCTTTACAATTTTCACATTCGCCGCAAGGGTGAGCGGTAATACCGTTTTTAATGCAATTTAACCCTTTGGCAAAAAGGCGTGCGATGGAGGTTTTTCCCACTCCACGTGTGCCGGAAAAGAGATAGGCGTGATGAAGGCGTTGTTCTTTTAAGCCATTGGAAAGTGCGGTGAGAATATGGCTTTGCCCCACCACCTCTTCAAAGGTTTGGGGACGCCATTTTCGGGCTAAAACTTGATAGCTCATAAATGATTGTTTAATGCCCCTCAAAATTCACTAAGGTGTAGCAATCCACGCCTAATTCATTCAAGCGTTGTTCGCCGCCAAGCTCAGGCAGATTAATCACAAATGCCGCATGTTTGACTTTTCCGCCTAAACGTTCCACCAATTTAACAGTGGCTTCAACGGTACCGCCGGTAGCGAGCAAATCGTCAATAATCAACACGTTATCCCCTTCGGAAACGGCATCCACGTGAATTTCAAGGGTGTCCTGACCATATTCCAATTGGTAGGATTGTGAAATGGTTTCACGTGGGAGTTTTTTCGGTTTGCGCACTAATTCAAAAGGTAAACCCAATGCAAGGGCAACTGGCGCACCAAAAATAAAACCACGGGATTCGGTGCCAAGTACTTTAGTTATTTTTTTATCACGATACTGTGCAACGATTAAATCAATGCTGGCTTTGAAAGCTTCAGGCACTTCTAATAAGGCTGTAATATCACGGAAAATAATGCCTTCTTTCGGATAATTAGGAATGGATTTGATGGAAGACTTGATAAGTTCGAGTTTGGTATTCATAAATAAGCTCAATAAAGTAAGGAAAGTTCAATATTTTGGGTGGCTATTCTAGCATAAAAAATGAGGAAAAATGGAAGATCCCAGAAAATTATGGAAGCTGATTAGCGAGCTAATTCATTGCCAGTTGAAAGTCCCTCCTAGTTACCAATATACATTTCCTATCATTAATCACCAAATAAGTCGTAGTCATGATTTTCCACCTTACCACAATATTCACTGCCTCGGTCGGTGAGAATACGTAATAACATTGGTAAGCCTTGACTTGCAAAGTAAAGCTGCACTTTATCATTCAGCATATCTGCGGCGGTGATAGCGGTCTTCATCGTATATAATTTTGCAAGGTTTGCTGATAAATTCGCCTAACACCTTTAAGATTGTCCACATAGAACGAACCTTGAGCCCCCAGATAGAGCCGAGATAGATTGTTTCAATTTCGTCACGACCTTATCCTATTTCTTACGCTCTAAGGCTTGAATTTGGGATTCATTGAAAATACCCCCTCGCTCTGCAACAAGTTTTTCAAGTGCTGTCAATCTCTGTTTAATATTAGCTAGGTTGTGTCTCAACCAAATTGAGCGAACACCGCTTACGAACACAAAAATGCTTTGTTTGCATCGTTCATTATTGATCCGAACCTGCCCAAACGCCAGTTTATCCAATGCAAACTATACTACTCAAGCCGACATCTCAACTACTTTTGTACATTCGCTTCATAATATCGAAAAAATCAAAAAAACAGACCGCTCTTTTCATAAAAAATCCCCCAAGGATTACTCCTCGGGGGATTGATACTAAACTATCACGAAGTCAATCATTAGATGATTGAAATACCTTGTTGGATATACACTTCTTCGCTATTCACTTCACCGGTTGCACCTTTGTAGGTGTATTTATCATACACTACACCGTTCTCAACGATATCTGAACCTGTTTTTTCCCAAACATTCCAGTCATTTTTTCCAGTTAAGTTTGTTCCACCGCTATCACGGAATTCTTTACCATTGACACCATCTCTAGCACCATTGTTCGCTCCATCACCGCCGTTGTTACCAAAGTCAACGGTATCACCCACATCACCTTTGATATAAAGTTTAGTGGCTGTATCACCGGTTTGCTGTAAATCTTTAAGAGATAAACTCACTTTTTGGTTGCCGGTGCCACCGCTTATTGCGCGCATATCAATGGTTTCAAAGTTGATCACTTGACTCAATTTGAGATCTAGATTTTGACCTTTTAAGACAATGGTATCATTACCCTCTCCACCATCAATTGCACCATAACCGGTATTCACTTGAGTGCCATTGATAATTAACTTGTCATCACCTTCACCAAAGTTAAGCTTCACGTTATCTACCGCTGATTTGGCGATTGTGCCGACAGTCATCTCATCGTTACCCGCTCCGAAGTTAAAGGTACCGCCGTAGAGTCCGCCTTTAATGCTCACGGTATCCACATCTTTACCGAAGGTGAACACACCATCGGTGTCGATATTGCCCCCTGTTTCAATGAAGTTATTACCGTCACCGAGATCAAAGGTTTGCTTTTGACCTGCAATAGTACCGATACTACCTTTTACAGAAATAATGTCATCACCACTTCCTGAAGTAAAGGAGGTTGCCTTCTTAAGATCTGTACCGCCGGAGGTGCCATAACCCACACGAAGTTCATTATTTCCTTCACCAAGCTCAATCGTTTTATTACCATCAAAGTTACCATCTACTTGGATACTATCGTTACCTGCGCCACCGAAGAATTTTGTTGTGGAGGCATTAACAATATCTCCACCAATATAGAGGATATTGGTATCACCCGCTTTATCATCCGCTTGCCCTAGATCAAACGTATAATTTCCAATTTTCAGATCACCTGCGACTGAAATACGGTCATTACCTGCGCCCATATCAAATTTTGCACCATACATTGATTGTGCCTCACCTCTGAATTGAACACTGTCGTCACCTGCTCCAGCTGCAAAGCCACCAAAGGTATTTGCCTGCGTTGCGCCGAAGGTACCATTGTATACACCCATATTACCGAAGCGATTATAGTCTAAACCAAAGATAATAGTATCGTTACCATCTGTAGTAACAAAACCACCATTATCTGCAGTTGTAACTGGTTGACGTGGGAGAACTACAGCTGCATCATCCATACTGCCATTACCATAGGTAATTGGTGCACCGATTTTGCTACCTTCCGGTCTTGGATCCGGACCTTCCTCAGTATTCATTGTAGCCGTTAAGTTACGTAATACGCTGACTTTTGTTTCAGACACGTTACCCGCAGCATCAGTAATACGCAGTTCTAATGCACCCGACACTTTACGATTAAAGTTATTGAGCGTTAGATTGTATTTACCGTCACTATTTGCAATCACTTTATCCGACCAGTCAGTTTTGCCTGTACCTGTTGCATAACGATATTGAATGGTTGCACCCACTTCAGATAAACCGGTTGGAGCAAAGACGACTTCACCTGTTGTAATATCAAATTTCTCAACCGACATTTGCTCTACTAAGGTGTCTAAGCGGAAATCAAATGTCGCCTTAGCACCGGCTGAGAGTTCATCACCGTTCTTATCTTCGATGACCACTTCATAGCGGTAGTTTGTACTGTAAGTATCATCAAGTACATTAGCACCTTTTGGCGTTAAGACATAATTTAAGCCATCTGAGGTCGTTAAATCTGCAGTAACATCCGTTTTACTATGTTCGGTGTATGGTGTTGCCGCATCCGAGCTTTCAGAAAGGGTATAACGATACACCTTAACAATTTGACCCGCTGTCGGTTCCTTATCAAGTGTAAAGCTTAGGCTTGCATCTTTATCATTAGTTAAGCCTGTTGATAAAGATGTCGCGGCTTTCAAGTCGCCCGCACTGCTTACCTCACCCACATATTTATCATCATTTTGTGCATAGTAGCTACTATATTCATAAGTGCCATTTTCTAACGGTTCATCGGTTAAATTATCGTTAAGTGCGATAGCCGTTACCTGTGGAGTTGATGCCGTGTAATCAACGTCTTTCGCTGCAGTACCTTCTGCGTTAGCACCGGTTGCTTTCACTTCATACTCTTTAGTTGAAGCATAGTCGGTTAATTCACCGGCACCAACAGTGACCGACCAAGAACCATCTTCTGCCGGAGTAACTGTTTTAGTTACAATCGCCGCAGCTGACCCTTTTTCACCAATTGTCACCGTAATCTCACCGCTAATATCGCTACTTGTACCTTTAACGATAAAACCTGCCGCTGCTTCAGCCGGGCTGATTTGTGCGTACACATCACCGGTTGCTGTGCCATCATCAGTTACAGTATCTGCTTGCTTATCACCAGCTATTTCTGTGATGTCGATTTTTGGCGTTTCTGCAATAGGATCAACTTTCGATGTA
>NZ_MLHL01000002.1 GCF_002000545.1 Rodentibacter trehalosifermentans
GATGTTTGGGTTGTACAAAATCTCATTTATTTTGAACCGCTCTTTATTTAGCGCATTATCTCAACGTCAACACCCTTGCCACATTCTGTGCGGCGGAAATTAAGTTTTGTTCGCCTTGTTTGAGAATATCTTCTATTGCCCCTAATTGACGAATAATCGGGAATACGGCATCAATACCATGGGCGAAGACCACCTCATAGTCTTCACGTAAACAGCCAACAATCGCAATAACAGGCTTGTTAAATTGTTTTGCGGTACGAGCCACACCAATTGGGGTTTTGCCCATAATACTTTGAGCGTCCATTCGCCCTTCACCGGTAATCACATAATCCGCATCTTGCACATAGTGAGCGAGATTGAGTGTGTCTAACACAATTTGGACACCTGCTTTGAGTTGTACATTTGGCAATAATAGCAAACCGCCCCCCATTCCGCCGGCAGCCCCTGCACCTGCTTGTTCAGCAATATCCTTATCGCAATCCCGTTTGGCAATCTTTGCAAAATGAGCTAAGGCATGATCAAGCTGTTGAACCATCTCAGGGGTTGCACCTTTTTGTGGGCCAAAAATTGCAGAAGCCCCCCGCTCCCCACAAAGAGGATTGTTCACATCACAAGCGACGTCGATATACACATTTTGCAAACGTGGATCTAGCCCTTTTGTATCAATTTTAGCAAGATTGGCTAGTTGTGCCCCTCCAGAACCAATTTGCTTGCCTTGTGCATCTAAAAACTGCATACCCAAGGCTTGCAACATTCCTACACCTCCATCATTGGTGGCACTGCCGCCAATACCAAGAATAAATTTTTCTACGCCGAGATCGAGGGCATGTTTAATCAGTTCTCCTGTACCGTAACTGGTGGTAATTAACGGGTTACGCTTTTCCGGCGGCACTAAATGCAACCCGGAAGCCGCCGCCATTTCAATAATGGCGGTTTTACCATCACCGGATAAACCAAAAAAACTTTTAATTTTTTCCCCTAATGGGGCGGTGACTTCCACTTCGATCATTTTGCCTTTAGTGGCATCTACTAAAGATTGGACGGTTCCCTCTCCCCCATCTGCCATAGGCAATTTCACATATTCCGCATCAGGAAAAACCCGTTTAAAGCCGGTTTCAATGGCAGTTGCCACTTCAAGTGCAGTTAAACTTTCTTTAAAAGAATCGGGGGCAATCACAATTTTCATTTTGAACTCCTTGATTAGAATAAGTTAAAGACACCGAAAATTAAGGTTGAAACGATAGTCATAATTAAACCTACCTCACTTTCGTAAGGAATGAGTTTTAAACGCTCTTTCATTTCCATATTCACACTTCCGCCTGTGGCGTGGAAGAAAGAACCGTGAGGCATG
The DNA here is from genome assembly GCF_002000545.1 of Rodentibacter trehalosifermentans. Taxonomy (GTDB): domain Bacteria; phylum Pseudomonadota; class Gammaproteobacteria; order Enterobacterales; family Pasteurellaceae; genus Rodentibacter; species Rodentibacter trehalosifermentans. The sequence continues at coordinate 1,352 of NZ_MLHL01000002.1, forward strand.
TGATCAAACACCGTTGCCCCAGCATGAATCATCGCTGCACCGGCAAGGCTGCTCACACCCAATTCCAACAAAGTACTGCTGAAGACATTAGAGGCAACCGCTGTGCCTGCGGTGGTGGAAGCCGTGGCAAGCGACATTAACGCCCCTGAAATCGGTGCAAGAATGTAAGAAGGCAGGCCGGAATGTTCTAAGCCTTGAATCAACACGTCTTTTAAACCGGAATTGGCGATAATACCTGCCAATGCCCCTGTGCCCAGTAACATAATGGCAACCGGTGCCATTTTGCCCAAGCCGCTGATAGCATAACTGTTCGCTTGACGTAATTTTCCCATACAAAGCGCACCGATTAAGCCGCCTAATGGTAAAGCAATCAGCGGATCGACTTTAATATCAAACAAAGGTCGAAGCGCAAGCAATAAAATCGCCACAAGCGGTGCCACAAGTGCAGTGGAAAATGAAGGAAGATGCTGACTTTCAACGCTCACCACTTCTTTATCTGTCACTTTCGAGCCTTTATTAATCAGCCGTTTTGCTAAGAAATAAGTGAGAATCAAACCAAAAATTGCGGGAATAATGCCTGCCATCATCACCGATGTCAGGGGTAAATGAAAGGTATCCGATGCGGCAATGGCATTGGGGTTTGGCGACATAATATTGCCCGCTTTCCCTCCACCAATCATCGCTAATAAAATCGCGGCTTTGGATAAATCGGTACGACGAGCCAAAGCTAGGGCGATCGGTGATACGGTAATCACCGCTACATCCACAAATACCCCGACTACCGTCAAAATCATGGTGGCTAATGCCAACGCCAATAAGGCACGGGTTTCTCCGAGTTTATTGGTAATGCTCTCTGCAATGCTATTTGCCGCACCGGATTCAATCAACACACCGGCTAACACACCGGCAGCCAAAATACGCATCACCGCCGTAGTGATCCCTTGTGCGCCACCGATCATTAAGGTCACAGTTTGTGATAAATCCACACCACCAACCAAACCTCCCACCAATGCACCCACTAACATCCCATAAGCGGGGGAGACTTTTTTCAAAATCAGAAAAATGGCAACGACTAATGCCACCAATGCGCCAAAAGCGGATACTGTTGTCATAATTTCTCTCCTCTAAATCCTAAGATCAGAGAAATTATTTCTTGTTTAACAAAAAATTGCTTTATTCATATCAACAAAAAAGTGCGGTCAAATCTGCCGCACTTTGTGATTTTAAACAAATCAATGTTCCAACAATGTCCCTAAATAAAGACTCAACACATCATCTATCCTATTGAAAGATAACCCAGTGAGCTGTTCAAGTTTAGTAAGTCGATAACGTAGGGTGTTGGGGTGAATAAACAATTTTTCGGCAGTGAGATGGAGATCACAATTTGCAAAAAAATATTGTTGCAACGTTTTATACAGCGTGACATTTTCCTTTGCAAATAAGGGAGCAAGTGGTTTTAGCAACTCTTTACCTTGCCAAGAAGAGGATAAATCGGTCAGCAATACCGGCAAACGATATTCCTCAAATTGATAAAGATTTTTCCTCGGATGGTGTTTCATACCGTACGCCAACGTACTTTGCGCACTTTGAAAAGAAAGGGGTAGCTGTTCGGACAAAGGCATATTCAAACTTGCACCTACGGTAATTTTGTAGTCCTGCTTTGGGTAATCTTTGGGGAGTAGGGTTTTGATTTGTTGAGAAAGTGCGGTTGAAATTGACTGCGTTTTTAACACGACAACCTGATCAAGGGATAAAATCGCCACATCTTGTGCAAATTCAGGCTGTTCTAAATAATTGATCAAATTCTGTAATAAATCAGGATTTGAGTGCAGCAATTTGATCAAAATCACCACGCGGGATTGGGTTAAATCAAAAGAAAAAAATTTGGCTTGTTGTTCAATTTCCTGCCAACTCAAATTGCCATGCAACAACTGTAAAATAAACTCTTCTTTATAGCGATGTCGCCATCTTTCTTGCTCCAATAATGCGTGCTGTTCCACAATCAATTCCGCTGTCATTTTTACCAATTCCGCATATTGTTTCACCTGCATAGGCTCACCGGAAATCCCCACTACACCAATTGGTTTTCCCAAATAATGAATGGGCAGATTAATCCCTGGCTGGGCTTCAAAATTCCATTTTTGTGCCAAGATCTGATCCACTTCTACGACCCGATTTTCCCGCAATGCCAATACCGCACCGGTATGTCGTAGCGATAAACGTTCGGGATTGCCTGAGGCAATAATCACGCCATCATCATTCATCACGTTCACGGAATAATGGATAATTTGCATCGCACGTTTGACGATTTTTTGGGCTATTGCTGTATCAAGTTGCATGTTGGTTTTCTCAATAGGATGGAAAAGGTTATACAGTATCGGGTAGAAGAGAATATCGTCAATAAAGTTTTAGTTGTATTCGTTTTAGTCTCACTTTTTTTATCAGAATTTTTGCACTTGATCACACTTTTGCATTTTACCCATTGCAAGTTAATAACATTCCGTTAACATTAAGACTCTCCACTAATTAAAAATGTAGAGGGTTTTATGAACGCAACGTCTTCACTTAAAAATCACAAAAACGGGATGATATTTCTTGCCGATATTGTGCTTTTTTTTATTTTATTGAAATGCTTACCTTTTACTCCGAAAGAAAATGCAGGGCTTGCTCTATTAGGTTTTATTGCCGTGCTTTGGTTAAGCGAAGCATTACATGTGACGATCACCGCACTGCTTGTGCCACTGCTTGCCATTTCACTCGGTTTGGTCACGACAAAACAAGCCCTTGCCGCTTTTTCTGACCCGACAATATTCTTGTTCTTTGGTGGATTTGCATTGGCAACAGCATTACATATGCAAAAACTGGATAGAATGATTGCCAATAAAATTATGGCGCTTGCGAAAGGAAATCTTTTTATTGCAGTGATTTACCTTTTTCTCATCACCGCCTTCCTTTCAATGTGGATGAGTAATACCGCAACTGCTGCGATGATGTTACCGCTTGCTATGGGGATTTTAAGTAATATGGATCGTGAAAAAGAACATAATACTTATGTTTTCGTTTTATTAGGGATTGCCTATAGTGCGAGTATTGGTGGAATGGGAACCTTGGTAGGTAGCCCGCCAAATGCGATTGTCGCCAGTAATTTACATCTCACTTTCTCAGATTGGCTTTGGTACGGCTTACCCATAGTGTTGATCTCACTACCTTTAATGATCGGCACGCTTTTCATTGTATTCAAACCGAAACTTAACTACCGTTTTGAACAATCTTTTGAAAAAATTGAAATGAATTCACAGCGGATTTTAACCTTGGTAATTTTCGTATTTATCGCTTTATGTTGGGTATTTAGCGGTAAAATTAATCCACTCATTTCCGAATTATTAGGTCTGCCTAAAAAAATTGCCAGTTTTGACAGTGTTGTCGCTTTACTTGCTGCGATTGTTATCTGTGCAACCGGTGTGGCAAGTTGGAAACAAATTCAAGACAATACCGACTGGGGCGTATTAATGCTCTTTGGTGGTGGTTTAACATTAAGTGCCGTATTAAAAGATTCCGGTGCCAGTAAAATTCTCGCAGACGGTATTGTTTTCCTCGTTCAAGGGCAACATTACTATTTAATTGGTTTATTGGTCGCCACATTTATTATTTTCTTAACAGAATTTACTTCCAATACCGCCAGTGCAGCCTTGCTTGTTCCGATCTTTATTTCTATCGCCCAATCCCTCGGTATACCTGAAATTGGTCTTGCATTAATTATCGGTTTAGGAGCTTCTTGTGCATTTATGTTGCCGGTGGCAACCCCACCTAATGCAATTGTATTTGGCAGCGGTCAAGTTAAACAAAGTGAGATGGTACGAGCCGGTGTCGTATTAAATGTCATCTGTGTCTTTGTGATTGCTACATTCGGCTATTTCTTCTGGCTGAACTAACCAGAAAAAACACGATAAAAAAACGACCGCACTTTGCTCCAAGTGCGGTCGTTTTTCTTTTTGTTTTAGCCCTTAATCTAAATGTTCATGGCTACTTAAAAAGCCGCCACTTTGGTGTTTCCAAAGTTTGACATACAAGCCATTTTGTTCAAGCAATTCACTGTGTGTGCCTTGCTCTACAATTTGCCCTTTGTCTAACACAATGAGACGGTCCATTGCAGCAATGGTAGATAAACGATGGGCAATGGCAATCACCGTTTTATTTTCCATCATTTTATCGAGGCTTTCTTGGATTGCCACTTCTACTTCTGAATCCAATGCACTGGTTGCCTCATCAAGCAATAAAATCGGCGCATCTTTTAACATCACACGGGCAATGGCAATACGCTGACGTTGACCACCGGAGAGTTTCACCCCCCGTTCCCCCACATGGGCATCATAGCCGGTTCTGCCTTGTGCATCAGTCAAAAACGGAATGAAATCCGCAGCTTCTGCCCGCTCTGCCGCCCATTTCATTTCTTCATCCGTTGCACTTGGGCGACCATAAATAATATTGTCACGCACAGAACGGTGGAGTAACGAAGTATCTTGTGTGACCAAACCAATTTGACTGCGCAAACTTTCTTGTTGAACATCCAGTATATTTTGTCCGTCAATGGTGATACTCCCTTGCTGAGCTTCGTAAAAACGCAGTAAGAGGTTCACAATAGTGGATTTTCCTGCACCGGAACGCCCAATTAGCCCCACTTTTTCCCCCGGTTTAATAGTGAGATTGAAATGGTTTAATAAAGGCTTTGTCGGATCATAAGCAAAGGTAATATCATTAAATTTGATTTCCCCCTGTTTAACCTGCAGTGGCGGACAATTCGGTTTATCCACAATGGTGTGTGGTTTGGTTAAGGTTGCCATACCGTCATTCACTGTCCCGATATTTTCAAATAAGCGAGCCGATTCCCACATAATCCAACGGGACAGACCATTTACCCGCAATGCCATGGCGGTGGCGGTGGCAATTGCGCCCACGCCCACCTGTCCCTGTTGCCATAAAATCACCCCTAATACGGCCGTAGTAAGGGTTAAGAAAATATTGCTGGCATAAGTTAAGGTATCAAGAGAACTGGCAAGACGCATTTGCGCATGCACCGTCACCATAAACTCTTCCATAGAACGTTTGGCATAGGCGGCTTCGCGTGAACCATGAGAGAATAATTTTACCGTGGCAATGTTGGAATAGGCATCGGTGACACGTCCTGTCATCAAAGAGCGGGCATCCGCTTGACGCTCGGCGGTTTTTGCCAAACGGGGAATAAGCAATTTTAAGATAGTAACAAACAAGACAATCCAAATTGCAAAAGGCAATAAGAACCACATATCCAACGCCGCTAAAACCAGCCCTGAGGTGATAAAATAGACCGCCACATAAACCAACATATCGGCAATGGTCATCACTGTATCACGCACCGCCAAGGCCGTTTGCATCACTTTTGCCGAAACACGTCCGGCAAACTCATCTTGATAAAAACTCAAACTTTGCCCCAGCATGAGACGGTGGAAATTCCAACGCAAGCGCATTGGAAATACCCCTTGTAAGGTTTGCAATCGAACATTCACGCCAATAAAAGACCACACAATGCTGAGTAAAAGCACTGCCGCCATTCCAATCAGTAAATGCCCTTTTTCTTGCCATAAAGTCGCAGGGGAATAAGCCCCAAGCCAATCTACCAGCAAGCCCATAAATTGGAAGAGTAACGCCTCCATCACGCCGGTGCCCACCGTTAAAATCGCTAGCAAGAAAATCCAGCCTTTCATTCCGTCGATACTCGACCAAATAAAGCGAAATAAACCTTTTTCCGGCGTGGTAGGATTGCTTTCCGGATAAGGATTTAAACGGTTTTCAAACCATGAAAAAATTTTATCAAACATAAGATTTCCTTAAAAACAAAAGGCAACATAGGTTGCCTTCAAAACCCGCGTATTATAGCGTAAAAAAACGGCAATTTACATTGCATAATTTTGTTAAATCATCCCTATTATTGTAGCGGGACAAATGACACCTCATTTGTATCAAAAATATTTAGGACTTTAGGGGAAAAACAATGTTTACAGACTGGAAAGAACACACTTCACACGTTAAAAAATCATTTGGTGAGCTTGGCAAAAAACACCCGAAAATGTTGCAAGCCTATCAAGCCTTGGGGGCAGCGGCTGCGGAAGGCAATGTGCTTGATGCCAAAACCCGTGAATTAATCGCCCTTGCCGTGGCAGTGACAACCCGCTGCGAAAGTTGTATTAGCGTTCATGCCGAAGAAGCGGTAAAAGCCGGAGCAACGGAAGAAGAAGTCTCTGCGGCCTTAGCAATGTCGATTGCACTTAATACCGGTGCCGCCTATACCTATTCTTTACGGGCATTAGAAGCCTTTAATGTGCAAAAAGGGGAATAATTTTTCTCAATCCCTATTGGCGTTCAATGAACGCCTTTTTTATTTCCACAAATTCAATTTTTCCATCTGCGCCACCACCTCTTGCACTTGAATTTCCGCCATCAAATTCTTCCCTTTCAATTTGGTTGCCCAAGGCAATTGGGAAGAAGGTTTACCAAATTCTTTTTGTACATTTTCTTCATAAACCGATACGACATTTTCCCTATTATTATAAGGAGCGGTACGCAATGGATTGTGGTAGGCATACAACCCTATCACCGGTGTGCCTTGTGTAGTGGCTATATGGGCGGGGCCGGAATCCGGTGAAAGAACAAGATCCACTTTTGCAATTAAGGCAGTGAGTTGTTTTAGGCTCGTTTTCCCTGCAACGTTGGTCGGCGTAAAATCGCAAAGTGCGGTTATTTTTTCCACCATTTCCAACTCTCTTTTCGCTGGAGAGCTGCAAAAAATCACATTCACATTATGTTGATTGGCAATATTGGCCACTTCCGCATAACGTTCAACTAACCAATCTTTTTCTGCTTTACTGGAACAAGGGGAAATTAATAAATTTTTACGATTTGGATCGATAAATTGTTCGGCAACCTGTTGATCCTGTTCTGAAATCGGAAGATACCAAGCAGGCTTTCCATTCGGCACACCAAGGTATTCGGCAAATGCCATAAAGCCATCTAAAACATGGGGAGAGCGCGGATCATTAACACGACGATTCACAAAAAACCGTTGCCCCTCACGAGAGCGTTTTTGACCAAAGCCAATTTTATAGGTAGCTTTAATCCCTAAAGAAAGGATAGAGGCGCGCAATGCGGTTTGCATATTCAAAAGGGCATCAAAATGCGTATCTTTAAGTTGTTGCCATAAGGAAAAAATACCCCGCCAACCGCTTTTCTTATCATAAGGAAGTAACCTAACATTGGGTATTCCTTCTAATAAAGCGGCTTCGGTTTTTCCCACAATCCAAGTGATTTTTGTCTGCGGGTAATACGCCTGAATATGTTGTACCACCGCAAGGGCATGGCACACATCCCCCACTGCTGAAAGGCGAAGAATACAAAGATGGGTTGGCGCATTGATAAAAAGCGGCATAGCTATTCCTTTCTCATTTAAATTCACGTTATTTTAAAGTAGAATGAGGGCATTTTCTATCATTCAATCACCCTAAGATGCTTGAGTTCCAACAAGATAACCAATTTTTCATCTTCAATTTTGACCGCACTTTTGAACAACAATCTCAATTCTTTAACCCACAATTTTGGCAAATCCAACAACGGATTTTGGGTTCGGCAAAAGGTCGGGGAACCACCTATTTTTTAGCAACCCAAGATTGGTTTGGCGTAAATTGTGCACTTCGTCATTATTATCGGGGCGGCTTATTGGGCAAATTCAATAAAGATCGTTACGCTTTTTCAAGCCTTTCCCAAACACGCAGTTTTGCGGAGTTTCATTTATTACAACAGTTGTATGAAGCAGGGCTCCCCGTTCCCAAGCCCATTGGTGCAAGGGTGCAAAAAGGCAGATTAGGTATTTGCTATCAAGCCGATATTCTCACGGAAAAAATTGAACACGCACAGGATTTGACCGCACTTTTACAACAGCGACCTCTTGCCGATGAAAGCTGGCAACAAATCGGTGGGCTCATTCGCAGACTACACGATTTGCAAATCTGCCATACGGATCTCAATGCTCACAATATTCTTGTTCGAAATTTAGGAGAAGAACAAAAATGTTGGTTATTGGATTTTGATAAGTGCGGTGAAAAATCCGGGGATTTTTGGAAAACGGAAAATTTAAACCGTTTACATCGTTCTTTTATGAAAGAAAAGGAAAAAATGAATATCCTCTTCACAGAACAAAACTGGGCGGAACTCATCTTAGGTTATCATCAAAACGTCAATAATAAGGATAAAGCATAATGCAAAAAATTGTACTTGCCACCGGCAACCAAGGCAAAGTAAAAGAAATGGCGGATGTATTGGCAACATTCGGATTTGAAGTGATCGCCCAAACGGATTTAGGCATTGAAAGCCCTGAGGAAACGGGATTAACCTTTGTGGAAAATGCCTTATTGAAGGCCCGTTATGCCGCAGAAAAATCGGGGTTACCTGCCATAGCAGACGATTCCGGTTTAGTCGTCAACGCTCTCAATGGTGCGCCGGGGCTTTATTCTGCCCGCTATGCCGGCGAGGAGGGAAACGATGTGAAAAACCGCCAAAAATTGCTAGCCGAACTTGCCGAGATACCGAAGGAAAAACGCCAAGCAAAATTTGTCAGTTGCATTGTGTTATTAAACCACCCTACCGATCCTTCCCCAATCATTGCAGAAGGTGAATGCCACGGCTATATCGGTTTTGAGGAAAAAGGAGAAAACGGATTTGGTTATGACAGCCTCTTCTTCAGTCCGGAACAAAACTGCACGTTTGCACAACTGGACACGGCAGAAAAGAAAAAGATCTCTCACCGAGCCCGTGCCTTGCAGGAATTAAAAGCAAAATTAAGCCTTTAGTAAAACACTGACATACAGAAACAGGCATTTCAACGAAAGTAGGATACATACACCCTGTCCCTACATTTTTCCTTTTCTACATTGGCTACATAATATCGAAAAAAACGACCGCACTTTTAAAAGTGCGGTCGATTTCGTTAATGTTTTTAGCTTTCTTCAGCGTCGCTTTCTTTGGTTCGAATTAAAATTTCTTGAATATCCGCCGCCATTTTTTGATCACACTCTCGTGCAATATCCTGCAATGCTGGATTTTTAAAGAACTCTGTATTTGGCTCATAAACCTGCGACATCAATCTCACTTCGTGACGATCACCATGGAAATAATAGTCCGCAATTTCTTTTGCCACTTCCGGTTCCATACCTAAATTTTCTAGGGCGGTGCGACCGGTACGTACAGCGGAATCGAAGGTTTCACGAATCACTTCATTCGCACCCGCATCGTATAGCTCAAAGGTATGGAAGCGATCATAGGCACGCACAATAATTTTTATATTTGGGTTCACTTCACGGGCAAAATGCACGATGGCGGATGTTTGTTCTTTATTATCAATGGCAACCACCAACATTTCCGCATGCTCTAAGCCTGCTGCAATTAAAAATTCACGGCGTGAGGCATCCCCAAAATAAGATTTAATGCCATATTCATTGAAACCTTTAATCATTTTTGGATTAAGGTCGATGATGGTGGTGGCATAACCGCTTAAACGGAGCAAATCATTCACAATTTGTCCAAAACGTCCCATTCCGACAATCAAAATCGGATGCTGCTCATCAATTTCGTCCGGTGAGATTTCTTCGGCAATTTCTTTTGCACCGTATTTTTCATAAATGACTAAAATAAGCGGTGTCAAAACCATGGAAAGCACCACAATTGCCGTCATATTAGCGTTTACCGTTTCATCAATGACGCCTTTTGAAAGGGCTGCTGAGAAAAGTACAAAGGCAAATTCCCCCCCTTGAGCCATTAAAAGTGCACGCTCTAAAGCGGTTTTATGATTGCTTCTCGCTAAACGTGCTACAAGGTAAATACAGCAGCCTTTGGTAAGCATAAACAACACGCCAAGCAAAATTAATTGCCAATTTTCCGCGACCACTTTTAGATCTAATGCCATTCCCACACCAAGGAAGAAAAGTCCGAGTAATAATCCACGGAAAGGTTCGATATCTGCTTCTAATTGATGACGGAAGGCGGATTCGGAAAGCATGACGCCCGCAACAAAAGCCCCCATCGCCATGGATAAGCCTGCTTCTTCCATTAATAATGCCGAGCCCAATACCACAAAAAGGGCGGCTGCGGTCATAACTTCACGAGCTTTGGCATTGGCTAAAAGACGGAAAACCGGATTTAAAATAAAACGCCCGATAACGACCAACACAGCTAAGGCAAACATAGCAATGCCGGCAGATTGCCACCAAGGCATACTGTTTTGTGAACTTTCAAATGGTGAAAGGAATGTCACCACGGCAAGTAACGGCACGATCAATAAATCTTCAAATAATAAAATTGATACCATTTTTTGACCGCGCTTTGTGGAAAGTTCTTTGCGTTCGCCTAATACCTGCATCACAATTGCCGTGGAGGTCAGAACGAAACCGGCGGAAGAGACAAAGGCCACTTCCCACGAAACACCAAATTGTGTGCTGACAATGGTCATTAAAATAGCAGAAATAATGACCTGCATACTGCCCAGACCAAAAATTTGGCGACGTAATCCCCAAAGATGTGAAGGTTTCATTTCAAGCCCAATTACAAACAAGAACATCACCACGCCAAATTCGGCAAGGTGAATAATTGCATGGGGATCACCAATGACTTTCAAACCATAAGGGCCAATCGCCAAGCCTGCGGCAAGGTAGCCGAGTACCGAGCCTAAGCCAATACGTTTAAATAAGGGCACAGCCACCACTGCGGCGCCCAGCAATGCCACGACTCGAACTAAATCACCTGCACTTTCCGCTGCCATAGTCACTCCTAACTAAAAAGATAAAAACAATAAAAAAATCGGGCTATTCTACTTGGTTTTAATATAAATTTATAGCGATTAAAACGAACACAATAAATTCAACGTTGCACTTATATCATCAACCAATATAAGCACAACGTTGTTGATGATAAATAAAAGATTAACGCAATCCATCCGGAACTGCCGGTGCCGGTAAACGTTTTAATACTGTCCCTTCAAGGTTAATGTCACCAAAACGAGGGTGTCCGTTATTCCAATCTTCAACGGCTTGTTCCAATGCTTCTTTGCTGTTTGCCACAAAGTTCCACCAAATCACCGTTGGATGTGGCAAGGGTTCTCCGCCTAGCAGCATAATATGGGAACCGGCTTCCGCCCAAAGTGACAATTCCCCCTCAGCCTTTTCACAATCAAATAAAACCGCAAGCTCATCGGCTTCATAGCTGACACCATTGACTTTCACTTCACCTTTTAAAACCAAAATACCGTATTCAAAAGTAGGAATACGATCAATGTCAAAGGCTTGCGCCTGTTTAAATTGCATATCCACACCGACCAATGGACTAAATTGAGTGGTTGGGGCAGTGCGACCTAAATAACTTCCCGTCGTCAGCACATAATCAATGCCGTTTTCGTGCCATTCCGGTAATGTAGGATAATGCTCAAAATTCGGTTTGATTTCTTGGTTCATCGGTAAAGCAATCCAAAGTTGCACCGCATGTAAATCATGTACACCTTCGGGCGTTTGTTCCGTATGGCTAATCCCGTAATTTGCGCCTGTTCCTGCCGTCATTAAATTCACTTGTTTTGGACGAATGAGCTGGCGATTACCAAGGCTATCTTGATGCCACACTTCCCCTTGTAACATCCAAGTAAAGGTTTGTAGATTGGTATGAGGGTGTAATCCTACCTGTAAACCGAGTGAATCTTCTTCAAATTCAGCAGGCCCTGCATGATCTAAAAAACACCAAGCCCCCACGGTTTTACGTTGTGCCTGTGGAAGTAGGCGGGCAACAGGAATACCGCCTACATCTTTGGTTTTTGCTAAAATTTTATCTACACTCATCGTTTATTCCTTATTCTGCCCATTGAAAAAATGCGTTTGCAAACTTCGCTAAGAAACCGGCAGTACGCTCATCAATCTCTGAACCTGCACGGCTTAAGTAAACCTCAGGTTGATTTAATACATTTGCGCCGACCGCATGCATAATTTTACGCAAATCCACACCGGCATTGATCCCACCATAAGCCCCCGGTGAGGCCGTGACAATCGCTACTTTTTTGTTGCTCCAAACATTTTGGCCAAAAGGACGTGTCGCAATATCAATGAGATTTTTCAGTGCTGCCGGTACACTGCGATTATGCTCCGGGGAAACAATCAATACCGCATCTGCCGCTTGAATTTGTTGGCGAACACGCTCATAAGCCTCAATAGATTGACTATCCAAATCTTGTGTATAAAGAGGTAAATCATCAATCCGAATTTCTTCAATTTCAACACCTTGTGGCGCATTTTTCAAAATTTCATTCGCCACATTTCGGTTAATGGACTGTTGGCTTAAACTGCCAACAACAAAAGCAATTTTAGTCATAAGTTTTCCTCTGTTTCATTTTTATTCAAATTCTTAGGCCCGCTATTTTATGATAAATCAATGATGTGTGTAACCGTTTCTTTTAACGGGCTAAAGGCTAAACGATTGAACTGCACTAATGCGTTATCGGGTAGGTGTTTTGTCATCAAAAACAACCGGGTAAATTGATGGGTAAATGATGTGATACATTGACAATACTCATCAGGAATATTGTGATTTTGCTTAAGGCTTTCCTGAAAAAGACGCAAGTTGGTGGAAGCCCTTGTCAGCATTTTGATAAATTTTCGATGCTGGTATTGATAAAGCTCGCTTTCCATATCAAGTGTTAAAAGTAAGCGGATTTTTTGCTCAATATTCTCCAATGAGATAGCGAAATTTTCAAAATAGCTTATCGCTTTTTGTCGATTTGCCATGATATTCCTCAAACAGAAAAAGGACGCATTACTGCGTCCTTTAAATCAGAATCCATTATTTTTGTGTCAATGTATTAAAGCTGGTGATTAAATTACGGTAATCAGGAATATGATTAGAGAACAATGTCCCCAACCCTTCAATATCATTACGCCAGTCACGGTGTAATTCACAAGCTGCACCAAACCAAGTCATCAGTTGAACACCGGCTGCTTCCATACGACGCCATGCGGCATCACGGGTCATTTCGTTAAATGTACCTGAGGCATCGGTGATGACGAAAACATCAAAGCCTTCTTCAATGGCAGAAAGTGCAGGGAAAGCCACACAAACTTCAGTGACCACACCGGCGATGATAAGTTGTTTTTTACCCGCTGCTTTCACTGCTTTCACGAAATCTTCATTATCCCACGCATTGATATTACCCGGGCGGGCAATATAAGGGGCATCCGGGAACATTTCTTTTAATTCAGGCACTAACGGACCATTCGGGCCGGTTTCAAAAGAGGTGGTTAAAATAGTTGGGAGATTAAAGTATTTCGCTAAATCAGCAGTCGCCAAAACATTATTTTTGAATTTATCCGGATCAATATCACGCACTAAAGAAAGTAAGCCGGTTTGGTGATCCACTAAAAGCATTGCTGCATTGTTTTTGTCTAAACGAACATAAGGTTTAGTCATTTTCTTTCTCCGAAAAAGTATTTCAAAACAAACCGCACTTTTGCGGTCGGTTGACGTACATCTCGGTTAAGTCTAAGATGTACGTCGTTTATTGCTTAAAACAACTCTCACATTGTTTCAAGTTGCCACGTTGTGGCCCGCATAATATAGAAGGAATATTACTCGGTTTGTAGATCTACAAATGAGCTTCCCTGTTGCATATTTGGAACAATAACATGAAACACAATTTAGACTTAAATGATCTCTATTTATTTGTACAGGTGGTGGATGCAGGAAGTTTTAGTGAAGCCAGTCGTCGCTTGTGCATTCCTAAAACAACCATTAGCCGTCGTATTACAAAATTAGAAAAAACACTTGGTGTTGCACTCATTCAGCGAAATACCCATCAATTTGAAGTGACACATTTAGGTGAGCAATATTACCAATATTGCCTCAGTTTGGTTGAGCAAGTGAAACAGGCGCAACGTTTTATTGAGCAGCAATCCGAATCCAAAGGGCAAATTAGGTTAAGTTGTCCTAAAGAATTATTGGATTTGTATGTCAATGATATGCTTGCTGAATTTATGGCGACCTACCCGGATATTGAACTGTTCGTCGACAGTACAAATAGAAAAGTCGATTTAATCAAAGAACGATTGGATTTTGCCTTAAGAGTACGTCCCTATCCTTTTGAAGACAGTGAAGTGGTCACAAAAACATTTTGTTTATCCCAACATTATTTAGTCGCAAGCCCTAAACTTATCAACGCCCCTTTTAAAACCTTGAAACAAATTCATCACTATCCGGTTTTAACTTGGGTAAAACAAGAGCATTTTTGGCCTTTTGAACATCAACAAGAGGGGATACAGCGTATTACTTATACGCCTAAATTAGTCAGCGAGAACATTTATCTTATTTATAAAACGGTACTTAAAGGCGTTGGGATAGCCGTATTACCGGAAGTATTAGTAAGAAAAGATTTGAATCAAGAAAGGTTACAAATTATTTCACCGGAAGGCTGGCATATACCCAAATGGATGGTTCACGTTGCCTATAGCTCAAGAAACAGTTTACCCCCTTCTGCAAGGTTATTAATTGATTTCCTATCTGTCAAATTTGCAGAATCAGATATTGTGATATAAAAATCCCCTTAATGATATTAAGGGGATCGTTGAATGGTTAATAGCCATTTTATTCAACAACATATTGTTGATATTCAGGGTGTTTTTCAATATAGCCTTTCACCACCGGGCAAACAGGCTTAATTTTTAAACCCTTGGCAATGGCATCGTCTAAGACATATTTCACCAAGAAACTCGCGATTCCTCTTCCGCCTAGTGCTTCAGGAACAAAGGTACTGACATAAGCAATCCCTCCTTCAAATCGCTCGTATTTTTCGTAAGCAATATGCCCTTCTTCGTGAATTTCAAAACGGTTTAAAGCCGAATTATCAATAACATTATAGTGCTTTGTCATAGGTTATCCTTAGCTGTGTAATACATCACGGATTGATTCATCTTTGACAAAAACAGATTTCGCATAAGGGCATAATGGAAGGATTTTCACCTGTTTTTCACGGGCAAATTTAACGGCTTGATCTAACATTGTCCGTCCAACACCTCTGCCATTAAAACCTTCTTCTACACCGGTGTGATCGATAATAAACATTGTCGATCCCGCCCAAGTGTAAGTCATCTCACCTGCTTGAACATTGCCTTCTTTGGCAATAAATGCACCATGTTTGCCATCATCTTTTTGTTCAACTGTAAACATAATTGCTCCTCATCTAAAATAGCGAGGGATGCACTGCGTGCATCCATAATAACATATTGAAATTACTTGATTTTTATAGAGGACACAGTGTGTCCCGTCCCTTCTTTTGTGGATTTATTCCATTGCGTGAGAAAACTCACCCATTTTCGACCGCACTTTTAAGGCAGTTCATCGACTTCCTTATCCACTTTAGGAGGGATCATATGTTCACGTCTTAACCCCACATCATAAGCAACGGCAATGGCAACGAAAATTGAGGAATAAGTACCAAAACCAATCCCAACCAATAAGGCTAGGGAAAAGTTATGAATAGAAGGCCCACCAAAGAAAAAAAGTGCCACGACAACAATTAATGTGGTCGCAGAGGTCATAATGGTTCTTGATAAGGTTTGTGTGAGAGAGATATCAATAATATCAAGGGTATCTAATCGTCTGATTTTACGGAAATTTTCACGCACACGGTCGAATACCACGATACTATCGTTAATGGAATACCCCACCACTGAAAGAATTGCGGCAACAAAGGTGAGATCCATTTCCACCTGTAATGCGGAGAACACCCCAAGGGTAATCACCACATCGTGGGCAAGAGACACAATGCCTCCAAAACCCAAACGCCACTCAAAACGGGAGCCGATGTAAATGAGCATCATCGCAAGGGTGGCAAGGGTGGCATACACCGCACCTTGAGCCAGCTCTTCACCGACATTAGGCCCGACAAATTCAATACTTTTAATCTGAATTGCTGAATCCAATTCAACCAACATGGCTTTGATACGATCACCGATACCGGCATCATTATCTGTTGCCGGTAAACGGATCATCACATCTTGAACCGATCCGGTTGTTTGTACTATCGGGCTTTCAATGCCATTTTCTTTTAACTTACCGCGGATTTGTTCAAGGTTGGCAGGTTGTGAAAAATGCGTATCAAATACCACCCCGCCGGTAAAATCTAACCCCCAGTTAAACCCTTTTGTAACAATAAAAAACAGGGAAACGGCCATCAGCAAAGCGGAAACAAGATATCCCCATTTGCGAACTTTCATAAATTCCGTTAAGGGAAAAGGGAGTTTAATACCATTAATTTCTTTGATGAGATGTCCGTTTTTATCTCTTGCAAAAAGTGCCATAGTCACCTCAATTAAATTGAAAGTTTTTCAACACGTTTACCGCCATAAATGAGATTTACAAGCGCACGCGTTCCGGTAATTGCGGTAAACATTGAAATTGCTACCCCTAAAGAAAGGGTGATAGCAAAGCCTTGAATTGGCCCCGTTCCCACCGCATAAAGAATGATTGCCGTTAGAATGGTGGTTAAATTCGCATCAAAAATCGAGGTAAACGCACCGTTATAACCTTCGTTAATCGCCTGCTGAACCGGACGACCATTACGGATTTCTTCTTTAATACGCTCAAAAATGAGTACGTTAGCATCCACAGACATCCCTAATGTGAGAACGATACCGGCAATCCCCGGCATAGATAAAGTTGCCCCCGGAAGAATAGACATTAATCCGACCAACAATACAATGTTAATCACCATTGCAAGGCTTGCGATAACACCAAACAATTTATAATAAAACAGCATAAATACGATGACGGCAATCAGCCCCCAGAAGCTGGCATTTAGCCCTTGTTCCACATTTTGCGCCCCTAATGATGGGCCGATTGTACGCTCTTCCACAATTTGTATTGGTGCAATTAACGCCCCGGCTTTTAATAACGTGGAAAGATTATTGGCCTCCGCCATGCTATCCACCCCGGTAATTTGGAAATTTGCACCAAAGCGTCCTTGAATAGTTGCGACATTAATCACTTCTTCACTTTTTTCAAGAATGGTTTTCCCGTTTTCGTCTTTTTTACCGTTGTCTTTGTATTCAACATAAAGGGTTGCCATCGGTTTTTTATAGTATTTTTTGGTGAGTTGCAACATCTGTTCCCCACCTTCACTATCTAATGTTACGCTCACTTGTGGTGTGCCCGATTGCTGATCCAATGCGGCACTGGAATTAATAATGTGTTCGCCGCCTAAAGAAGGGCGTTTTAATAACACCACCGGCTGACCATGACGGTTATATTTCACCTCGGAATCTGCTGGCAAAATCCCCCGTGTAGCGGCTTCCGCATTCACATTTTGATTTACCATACGGAACTCAAGGGTTGCCGTGGCACCAAGAATTTCTTTCGCACGAGCGGTATCTTGCACACCCGGTAATTCAATCACGATACGTTCAGCCCCTTGGCGTTGAATTACCGCTTCAGCGACCCCTAATTCCGAAACACGTTTACGCAAAATTGTTAAGTTCTGTTCAATGGCTAAATCGCGAGCTTCATTAAGTGCGGTCGTTGAAAGAGATAAATTTAATGTATCGTTAGCCGAATCTGTCACATCTAAAGTCGGATGAGATTGGCGGATAATGCGTGCGGCTTTTGAAAGCTGATCCGGATTTGCAAGGGTAACTGTCGTACCAAAATTCTCGGCATTTTTAATCCCTGTATATTGGATTTTTTCCTTGCGAAGTTCATTGCGTAAGGTGTCTTGTAGTTGCTCTTGACGTTTTGCCAGTGCGGAATTCATATCCACTTCCATTAAAAAACGCACGCCGCCACGTAAATCCAAGCCCCATTTCATCGGGTTTGCGCCAATACTGCTTAACCAAGCCGGTGTTGCCGGCGCCAAATTTAATGCAGTGGTATAGTTATTACCGAGTTTTTCAGCAATTTTATCTTTCGCAAGCAACTGATCATCCGTATTATTGAAACGGGCTAAAATAGAACCCTGCTCAAGAATGATGGATTTAGTTGGAAGATTATTGGTTTTTAAAACCTCTTGAACTTGCC
This sequence comes from Rodentibacter trehalosifermentans, assembly GCF_002000545.1. Lineage (GTDB taxonomy): Bacteria > Pseudomonadota > Gammaproteobacteria > Enterobacterales > Pasteurellaceae > Rodentibacter > Rodentibacter trehalosifermentans. Next base: position 19,469 of record NZ_MLHL01000002.1, read on the forward strand.
CTAATGTTGCGGTGGTAGCTTGTTGTCCGCGCGTGCCTGAAATTTGCACCGCAGGATCTTCGCCATAAATATTTGGAAGAGAGTATAAAACACCAATGGCGACCACGAGGATCACCATTAGATTCTTCCATAACGGGTAACGATTTAGCATAGCTGTCCCTTTAGGAATAAAAAATTAAAGCGTTTTTACCGAACCTTTTGGAAGGATTGTAACAATATAGTTGCGGTTGATTGTGATCTCTGTCGTTTCATTTAATGCGATCACTACACTGTTATTGTCTTCAACCACTTTAGTGATTTTTCCCATTAAACCACCGGCGGTTAATACCTCACTGCCTTTGGCTAATTCAGACATTAATTTTTTGTGTTCTTTATTACGTTTCGCTTGCGGGCGATAAATCATAAAGTAAAAAATTAAACCAAAAATCACGAAAATCATTAACGTTGACATTGGACTTTGAGCTTCCATTTGATGTTTTCCTTATAAAATTTAAGTTGAAAATTGGGCGATAAAATACCATAAATCGCACAAAATGTGAAAAGCATATTAAGTTAATTACATAATTTACGGTAATCCCTCTTCTCAATCGCCTTATTCTTGTTATTTCAAATCCTATCGCTTTTGCTACCGTATCAACCTAATAAATGATAAAGCAGTAAATTCACACCAAATCCACCGACAACCAGCCATATAAAGACGAACGCACCTAATAAAAGTGGTTTAAATCCAGCCTGTTTTACCGTACTTATATTCGTTGTCAGTCCTAGTCCTGCCATGGCAGCCATTAACAAAAAGGTATCAATTTGAACCAATATACTCACCCATTCGGTAGGTAATAAGTTAAACGAATTAAACACGGCAACAAGGATAAACATCAGTGCAAAATAAGGAATTGAAATAGCGTGCTTTTGTCTTTCATCTTTGTGTAGAAAATAAGATAAGGCAAGCAAAAAAGGGGCAAGCATCATCACCCGTATCATTTTTGACACCACTGCAATATCTGCGACGACCGGGTTGATATTGCTCCCTGCCGCATAGACTTGGGCGACTTCATGCACGGAAGAACCAATGTAAATACCAAATTGATGCGGATTAATAAAATCAATCAAAATCGGGTAAAGAACAGGATATAAAAACATAGAAATCGTGCCGAAAATAACAATTAACGCCACGGCGACAGAAACCTTATAAGAAGGGGCTTTTACTACCGGTTCGCTCGCAATAATCGCAGCCGCACCACAAATACTGCATCCTGCACCGGTAAGCAAAACGATTTGTTTATCAATTTTCAAGATCTTAATACCAATCCAGCAGGTGATAAAAAACGTCAATATCAACATTACGGCATCCGCTAATACGGCATTTACGCCGACTTGTCCGATATCTTGTAGGGTAATTCTAAAACCATACAAAATGATACCAAGGCGGAGCAATTTTCCTTTTGCGAAGGTCACGCCAAGATGTGTAAAATTTTCGATTTTATGATAGAACGTATTGCCACACAAAATCCCAATGACAATCGCTAAGGTTAATGCACTGATATTTAGTGTCATTAGCCATTCACTATGGCTTATTAAAAAGGCAATGGCAGTAATCACGAATACCAAAACCAATCCCAAAATTAAGTTTAAATTTTTCATTACACTTCATCTCTTTAGGTTAAAACCACACTACAATAACGAATTTAATTGATAAGTAAAATTCATTATAGTTATTTTAATTGCCGGATGTTATCCAATTAAGAGGGATTGAAGGAAATAAATCAATGCGTTGAATATGGAAACCCTTTAGGTTGCCTAGCAATTATGGATTAGAGTTTTTTGGTATATAAAATTATATGATGGAAAAGTAGAGCTGTACCTAATCAGCTGAAGATTCTCATTCAACCTTTAGAATATAGCTCAAAAGAATATAGCTCAAAGTGCGGTCATTTTTAGGTGTGTTTTTTTAATTTTTATCCAAATCTAAATCCGCTTTATATTCAATACGTCCATTTCCTTTTTGTTCAATAGATACATCCAATTCGTGATCACCGCGTTTAAATTTTAAATCGGCATCATCACGTTCAATTTCAGATTCGACAAGATGGAAACCTCGGTTTTTTGCGTGTTGAATCACACGTTTTGCCAATGGGCGAACATCATTACCCTGTAAGCGATACTCGACCTCATACTCACCATTTCCTTGTTTATCCATTTTGATTAATTTAGCATTACTTGGTTGATAAATATCACGAGGTGCAGAAGCTGCAAATACTGAGGTAGAAGTCAAACCGATAACTGTTGCTAAAAAAGTGGCGGTCAATGTTTTTTTTCATAAAAAATCCTACTACGGGCAAGCGTGCTTTGAACGCTTGCGAAGAATAAATGAACGATCCTCATTTTGTTGGCAAATACAGTTTAAGGTTTCACACAGCTGTTCGATTTCCTTCACACTGCTTTCCGTTGAAATGAGTACCAATAACCTATCGTCTTCCTCGAGGGTTGCCAGCGCTTTTTTTATCATCAGCAACGGCAAAGGGCAGCGATAATTTTGCGTATCAAGTTGATAATCCATCACTCAAGGATGACGCCGATTTGACATAACTTGACCAATAGAGTTCAATTCCGCTTCGGTCAAATGCTGTTTACCTAATTCAAAAAGCGGTTCTTCAATCAGAATGTGTTTGTCGTAACCCAACACGAAACGTTGGATTAACGCAGGATCGACAGAAATACTTTCTTGTGTAATTAAGGCTTCCAATTGTGCTGAAAGCAAACGCCAGTTTTCGTGTAAATCAATATGCTGACGTTCTAATTCCTCCACCTGTGATTGAATTTCAGGTAGTTTTCGAATTAAAGCCGGAAAGAAATCCTTTTCTTCATCATCGTGATGAAGTGGTGCGGCTTGATTAAAATATTGCAAAATGATTTTTACATCATTCAGTACGGCTTGGGTTACACCATTTTTCTCTAAATAGCCCGGTAAAATGCTAAGTTGATGGCAAAATCGTTTGACTTTGCTATGGCAGGCATAAAGCATTTCAATAGGTTCATTCCAACTGGCGAATTGCTGAGGTTCAAGAATTTGCATAATTTTCCTTGTTTCGAGTGAAAAGTGCGGTCAAATTCACCGCACTTTTATTCTATTCCGGTTGGTAGCCTTCATCGTTAAGCGTTGGATTGGTGGCACCTTCTTTTGCCAAGGCATCGCAAAGTTCATTTTCACGATGCCCTCTATGCCCTTTCACCCATTTCCAGTCTAATTTATGCCGTTGAATGGCATCATCCAGTGCTAACCACAAATCTTGATTTTTTACCGGTTTACCGTTGCTGGTTTTCCAATTATTTTTTTTCCAATTGGCAATCCATTGAGTGATGCCGTTTTTCATATATTGGCTGTCGCTATAGAGCGTGATTTGGCAAGGCTCTTTCAATGTGTTAAGCGCTTCGATGACGGCACGTAATTCCATGCGGTTATTGGTGGTGTTGAAATAGCCTTTGGACAAGGTTTTTTCGTGATTTTTATAACGTAGTAAAATACCGATTCCGCCCGCACCGGGGTTGCCGAGGCAGGATCCGTCGGTAAAAATTTCAATCTGTTTTTGCATAACAAAATCTTTGTTGTGTAAAATGGCGGACATTTTAATGGAAAGGAATAGGTTGAACAATGATTAATCCAAATCGTCAAATTGTGCTGGACACGGAAACCACGGGGATGAACCAACTTGGTGCGCATTACGAAGGACACGGTATTATTGAAATTGGCGCGGTGGAATTGATAAACCGCCGTTATACCGGCAATAATTTTCACATTTATATTAATCCTAACCGTCCGGTGGATCCGGAGGCGATTAAGGTTCACGGCATTACCGATGAAATGTTGGCGGATAAACCGGAATTTAAAGCTATTGCGCAGGAATTTTTAGATTATATAAAAGGTGCGGAGCTTTTGATTCACAACGCCCCCTTCGATGTGGGCTTTATGGACTATGAATTTCGTAAGCTTGGGCTTTCGGTGAAAACCGAGGATATTTGTGTGGTGACGGATACCTTGCAAATGGCGCGTCAAATGTATCCGGGCAAACGGAACAGTTTAGATGCCTTGTGTGATCGGTTAGGGATTGATAACAGTAAACGAACCTTGCACGGGGCGTTGTTGGATGCGGAAATTTTAGCGGATGTTTATCTTTCCATGACAGGCGGGCAAACCAGTCTGTTTGATGAAGGGGAGGAAGATATTCCCATTATTGCCACACCGGAAGGCAATGTGGCGGAATCAATAGAAAGTGCGGTGATTTTTTCTAATAATTTAAAACGCTTACAACCAAATGATGAAGAATTGCAAGCCCATTTGGAATTGTTGAAAATGATTAATAAAAAAAGTGATGGAAAATGTTTGTGGGATTTGCGTGTCGGTGATAAATCAGTGCATTAAATGAACAGCCAAACGTAAAATGCAAAAAAAAGATTGACGAGATAACAGTGGATCATTATGATACGCACCACTTAGCGGAGTGGTAGTTCAGCTGGTTAGAATACCTGCCTGTCACGCAGGGGGTCGCGGGTTCGAGTCCCGTCCATTCCGCCAATTTTTCATTTATTCCTCGTTGATGTGTTTGTGAAGATAGATCAATACGAAATAAAACAGCGGAGTGGTAGTTCAGCTGGTTAGAATACCTGCCTGTCACGCAGGGGGTCGCGGGTTCGAGTCCCGTCCATTCCGCCAATTTTTTCGAAAATCAAAATAGCACCTTAAAGGTGCTTTTTTTATGCCCGAGATTTTTATTATAGTCGGATTTTGTCTAATAAGCGGGTGATGAATTGAACTCATTTGTCCTACAAAAAAGCCAACCCGAACATATAAGCCGCAATCAATAATAAAATACTTGCGAGTAATTTTCCGGTTAATGTGGGGTTGATTAATCCCCGTAATCGCATAGAAAAAAAACTCATCGCAAAAGATCCCAGGGTGACGGTTCCCACAATGTAGAAATTGACATAGCCGAATTGTCCGCTGAGATTGACTTGAAATAACACTTCTCGTGTAAGGTAGCCGTATAAATTTCCCATCCCGCCTATGATCATCATCGCATTCGCATAAACGGCGATTTGCGGTGCTTTTACGCTTTTTAATTGCCCAACCAAAGGGGCGAGAATTGAACCGCCGCCAATGCCTGTGATTCCTGCGATTAATCCGCCGATACAGCAGCTAAAACCGCCTTTAAAGCGTTCAAGTGTGGTGATTTTTTCACTTGAATTTTCAATCCGACCGGAGGTAAACAAGGTTTTTAATGCAAGTGCGGTGAGGCTCAATGTAAAAATTAGGCTAATCATAAAATTGGAAAAATAGAAACTGAGTTCAAAACCAATTTGCACGCCAATAATCATTGCAACGGACCACAGCAATAGATTTGTGTAATCAATTTCAATATGCTGTCGGCGGAAAAAAAGTAAATTAATACCCGCCGTGCACATCACGATAGTTAATGAGGTGGCGGCAATGATTTGGAGTGGCAGATCGGGAAATAATGTGCGTAGAATCGGTACCATTAAAACGCCGCCGCCAATGCCAAAAACGGCAGAGACCATATTCGTCAATACGCCACAAATGAGTAGAATGCCAATTTCGCTGAGTGTCATAGTGTTTTGCTCTAATCAAGGACTTGGCAGCATTTTGGTGTAATGTGGTTGTAAGGCTTATGATCTTTGTCATATACAAGGAAAAATTTTATTTATATGATGCGATTTGTATTACACAGGGATAAGGTATGAACCCATTTCAACTTATGGCAAAACCAACAGGTTCAATGTGCAATTTGGATTGCCAATATTGCTTTTACTTAGAAAAGCCGCATCAGAATCAACGAGCAATGAGTGATGAGGTGTTGGCCCGTTATATTCAGTCCTATCTTGAAAATGCTCCCCAACAGCGTGTGACCTTTCTTTGGCAAGGCGGAGAACCGACTATGGCCGGGTTGGATTTTTATCAAAGAGCGGTCGATTTTCAACGTCAATATGCGAACGGTAAGCAAGTGGAAAATGCCCTACAAACCAACGGTGTTTTACTGGATGCGGATTGGTGTCGGTTCTTGTATGACAACCGTTTTCTTGTGGGATTGTCCGTTGATGGTCCGCAACATTTGCATGATACTTACCGTTTAAGTAAAAGCGGTAAAGGTACTTTCCGGCAAGTTATGGATGCCCTTGATTTGCTCATTAATTATCGTGTGCAGTTTAATACATTGACGGTCGTGCATAATTTGAATGTTCGACAGGGTAAAGAGATTTATCGCTTTCTCAAACGGGTGGGTTCACCCTATATGCAATTCATTCCCTTGATGGGGGATGAAGTACACCAAGCTACAGCAAGTGATTACGGGCAATTTTTGGTTGATATTTTTGATGAATGGTATGCCAATGATGTGGGAAAAATCGGTGTTCAATTTATTGAACAATGGTTTATGGCGTATTTAGGATTACAACCCGATTTATGTATTTTTCGTGAAACCTGTGGCGATCAGCTCGTCATTGAACAAAACGGTGATATTTATAGCTGCGATCACTACGTTTATCCTGAATATAAATTGGGAAATTTGATTGAAACGCCATTACGTACCATAGCGGAATCGCCAACGCAAATTCATTTTGGCTCTATGAAATCTTTTCTCTCCGAACGTTGCCAAAGGTGCAAATTTCATTTTGCCTGTCATGGCGGTTGTCCTAAACATCGAACCATTAACGGTTTTGGTGCACCCCACAATCAACTTTGTGAAGCTTATTACCGTGCGCTTTGCTATATGGATCCCTATCTGCATCAATTTGCGGCTGATTTTAAAAGGCGATAAAAAAGTGCGGTCAAAACCCACAAGATTTTTCGGTATTACGTAGCATTTGCACAAATTTTATTTGGGGTTTATTTGTAGGGATACACTGCGTTTCGTTGAAATGACAGTTTTTGTGCATTGCTGCATAATAGCGGGATTTTTGACCGCACTTTTATGACATGGAAGATATTATTTCACACGGGAAACATATTCACCGGAGCGGGTATCCACACGGATGACTTCACCGATTTGCACGAATAACGGCACTTTCACCACTGCACCGGTGCTAAGCGTTGCCGGTTTGCCGCCGGTTCCTGCTGTGTCGCCTTTTAAGCCCGGGTCGGTATCCACAATTTCTAATTCAACAAAGTTTGGCGGGGTCACAGTGATTGGCGCACCATTCCACAAGGTAACGATACAATCTGCTTGGTCTAATAACCATTTTTCCGCATCACCCACGGCTTTGGCATCGGCAGAATATTGCTCGAAAGTTTCCGGATGCATAAAATACCAAAACGCATCGTCTTTGTATGAATAGGTTAGGTTGAGATCCATCACATCAGCGGCTTCAACGGAAGTACCGGATTTAAAGTTCACATCCAACACTTTGCCGGAAATTAATTTGCGAATACGGGTGCGGGTAAACGCTTGACCTTTCCCCGGTTTAACGAACTCGTTTTCGATGATCACGCAAGGTTCGCCATCTTGCATAAATTTTAGACCCGGTTTGAAATCACTGGTAGTATATGTAGCCATATTAAATATCCTAAAAATAGAAATGGTTTGAAAGGTGCATATTTTAACTCAAGAACCCGCCATTAGAGAAGAGCAAAATTGGTGTCATATTTTAAAAAATTCGATTTCCGATTCCCGTGTATTACTCAATATCCTGAATTTGTCCGAGCAAGATTTTGCGGCTTCATTCAATGCCCGTAAACTTTTTGCCCTCCGTGTGCCGCAACCTTTTGTGGATAAAATGGAAAAGGGCAATCCGAGAGATCCGCTTTTTTTACAAGTGATGTGTGCTGATTTGGAATTTGTGCAGGCAGAAGGATTTTCATCGGATCCTCTTGAAGAACAAGAGGCGAATGCCGTACCTAATATTTTGCATAAATATCAAAACCGCCTTTTGTTTATGGTAAAAGGCGGTTGTGCGGTGAATTGTCGTTATTGTTTCCGCCGTCATTTTCCCTATGATGAAAATCCGGGCAACAAAAAAAGTTGGCAACAGGCATTGGATTACATTGCCGAACATACTGAAATTGAAGAAGTGATTTTCTCCGGCGGCGATCCGTTGATGGCAAAAGATGATGAACTGGCGTGGCTGATAAAACGCCTTGAAAATCTACCGCACTTACAGCGTTTGCGCATTCATACCCGCTTGCCTGTGGTGATTCCGCAACGTATTACCAATGAATTTTGTGAGATGTTGGCGGAAAGCCGTTTGCAAACGGTGATGGTTAGTCACATTAATCACCCCAACGAAATCGATGATCGGTTAGGCGAAGCAATGCAGAAGCTGCATCATGCTGGGATTGTGCTGCTTAATCAATCGGTTTTATTGAAAGGCATTAATGATAATGCACACATTTTGAAAAGCCTAAGCGATAAATTATTTCACATCGGCATTTTGCCTTACTACCTTCATTTGTTGGACAAAGTGCAGGGAGCGAGCCATTTTCTCATTAGCGATGCAGAAGCCCACGCCATTTATAAAACTTTACAATCGCTTACTTCGGGTTATCTTGTACCGAAATTGGCACGGGAAATTGCCGGTGAACCAAATAAGACTTTATACGCAGAATAAGATCCGATAAAATACGCAAGTTTTTTTCACCGCACTTTTTATCGGTGAAATCAAAAAATGATTCGGTATTATGCTGTGGCACAAACTTTATTTTGGATTTATTTGTAGGGATACACTGCGTGTGTCCATTATTAAATTATTTCAATATGTTATAAACGGACACACGCAGTGTGTCCCTACATTATTTCTTTGAAATGACGTTTGTTATGCTATACCAAAATAATTATTAAACGAGGCAATCTGTGAATTCTATGAATAACAATCAACCGAACGATAACAAATCCCAAAACGAACTCGATCTTGGCTTAAACCAAGCCGATTCAATCACACCAAGAAAACCGGTTCAATCAAACGAATCATTATTTGGCAAAGCAAAAGGCTTATTTGGACGTAAAACTCAATCAGAGACCCAATTTCATATACGCAAAGAGCCGACTTTCGGAGAAAGTTCTCCACAAGAAACGCCTCAACCCAACCAACCTACAACTTTTACCGCAGATCTCGAAACGCTGAAAAGCACCGCTGAAAATGCAGAACAAGGCGTAGAAGCCCAAGTGGAATCAGTGGTTGAGCCGATCATCGAAACCGTTGAAAACAAAGTTGAAGAAACCCAAGAAAGCGTAGTTTCAACCGTAGAACAGGCGAAAGAAAACTTAGCTGCTGGTGCGAGTGCTGCGGCAACGGCGTTAAAACGCCCTGAAAAATGGAAAATCTTGCAAATTTTACCGGAAAAACACCGCCGTCTTTTTATTGCGATTTTGGCTTTGGTGTTACTCTTAATTGTATTTTTCGCATTAAAACCGAGTTCCGATACGGTGGAGTCTTTTGAGCTACAAAACAGCAATGAGATTCCGGTGCAATTTCAGTCGTTAGATCAGTCTCAACCGATAGAAACCACGGTTTTGGATAGTATTCCTGCACCACAAGAAACCTCCCCGGTTGCCGAGCCACAAATGCAGTCTGAATCCAATACACCGGTAGAGCCGGGCAAAATGGAATACTTAGGTGATACATCAAAAGAAGCGCCAAAACCGCAGGAAACCGTTGTTGCAACCCCTTCTGTACAGCCTGATCTCACCCCTGTTGCACCGGTTCGTCCACAACCGGCAAAACCTGTTGAGCCACGTCGTGAAACCGTTGCCCGTGAAGCAGTTAAATCTGTTGCTCAAGACCGTAAAACCGTAGAAAAAACAACGGTAAAACCGGTTCAAACCAAAACTGAAACAGTAAGAAAAGCGTCGGTTCAAGAAACAAAAGCGGCACCGAAGAACGAGCGCAAAGTTCAAATTGTGGAAGCAAAACCTGCTACGACGAATACGTCAGCAACAAAAGCGGTATCAAGCGGTGCAAGCAAAACCTTAACCGTACCGAAAGGCGTGTCTTTAATGCAAGTCTTCCGTGATAACAATTTAAATATTTCCGATGTGAATGCAATGACCAAAGCGAATGGTGCAGGTAATGCGTTGAGCAGTTTTAAACCGGGCGATAAAGTTCAAGTTTCCCTGAATGGGCAAGGACGTGTCAGTGAGCTGCGCTTATCTAACGGTGCGAAATTTGTGCGTCAGGCTGATGGTTCGTATCAATTCAAAAAATAATGTTAAGGGCGAATATTCGCCCTTTTTGTTTCTTTTTGGTGAAGGCTTATGCTAAAGAAAATATTGTTGATTTCGACCGCACTTTTGCTTGGCGGTTGTACCCAAAACAGCTTATTAAATGAGCCGCCTCCACAAAAGATGGTGGTGCAAAAAGTGGATAAAACCTCGCAAATCGGCTCGGCAAAATTGTATTTCTGTAAAGATGGCAAGGAAGTTCGTGTGGTGCATAGCACACAGAAACGAAATAAAAAAATGTTAAAACAAGTTTCCATCACCTTTAACCAAGTGACGGAAAAACTCACACTAATGATTTCCGAGCGGGGCAATAACTACGGAAATATCCGTTGGACGTGGCTGGAACGCAGTGATTTTAGTTCCCTGAAAACCAGTGTCGGCGAAATTTTGGCGGAGCAATGCGTTCTGAAATCTTCCCGCATCATTGAGTAAATAATACGTGCAAATTGAACTTCAGCGTGGTTTTGTATTACACCGCCGTCCTTATAGCGAAACCAGTTTATTGGTGGATTTATTCACGGAAGAAAGCGGTCGTCTGATGGTGATCGCAAAAGGCGCACGGGCAAAACGTTCAACGTGGAAATCCGTTTTACAACCTTTTACCCCCTTATTATTACGCTGGACGGGAAAAAGCGGCTTGAAAACCCTCACCAAAGCGGAGTCTGCCGCGATCACTTTACCTTTACAACAAACTGCACTTTATAGCGGTTTTTATGTGAATGAATTACTTAGCCGTGTGATGGAGCCTGAAACGGCGAATCCTCCATTATTTCAGCATTACTTAAAATGCTTAACAAGCTTGGCGACAGAGCCCAATGTGGAACCTTGCTTGCGGCTATTTGAATTTCACCTGCTTCAAATTCTTGGGTATGGCGTGGATTTTTTGCATTGTGCCGGTTCCGGTCAGCCTGTCGATCCCACAATGACTTATCGCTACCGAGAGGAAAAAGGTTTTATCGCCTCTTTGGTAAAAGATAATCTTACCTTTTACGGGCGGGATCTGATTGCTTTTGCCAATCTTGATTTTTCCGATGAAGCGGTACGTCAAGCGGCTAAGCGTTTTACACGTGTGGCACTCAAACCCTATCTCGGCGATAAACCCTTAAAAAGCCGGGAGTTATTCTCACAAAATAGTTTATTTTTAAAATAATGGCACTTCTTTATACTCCGCAGAAAAAAGTAAAAAAATTATCAACTCTCACCGCAGAGATTATCGAGCTTGATTATCAAGGCTTAGGTGTGGCGAAAATTAACGGTAAAACCTGGTTTATCGAAAATGCACTGCCACAAGAAAAAGTGGAATGTCGCGTATTGGAAGAAAAACGCCAATATGGACGGGCGGTGGCTGGAAAATGGCTTGAGAAAAGCCCAAATCGGGTCTTGCCGCAATGCGCTTATTATGAACGCTGTGGAGGTTGCCAAGCACAGCATATCCCCATTGAAATGCAGCGTGAAGCCAAACAGGCTGCACTATTTAAACGCTTGGCAAAGCTTCAGCAAGAACCCATTGATTTTCAACCGATGATTTGTGGTGAACCTTGGCAATATCGTCGCCGGGTTCGGCTCGGTTTGTGGTTTAATGGAAAAAGCAAAAAAATTGAAATGGGTTTCCGCCAAAAAAATTCTCATGATTTGATCCCCGTGGAACATTGTGAAGTGATTGAGCCTACCATCAATGTTTTGTTACCAAAATTGACCGCACTTTTGGCGGAGTATTCCACGCCGAAACAATTAGGGCATATCGAATTGGTTGCCGCAGACAATGGCGTGGCAATGTTGTTACGTTATATGGGAAATCTTGCCAAAACCGACCGCTCTTTGTTGTTGAATTTTGCCGAGCAAGAAAATTTAATGCTTTTTTTACAAAGTGATGAAGGTATCGAACAGGTTTGTGGAGAGGCCCCTTACTATCAATTTGCCGGGGGCATCAAACTTCATTTTGATATTCAAGATTTTATTCAGGTAAATCGTCAGTTAAATGAAACCATGGTGCAAACGGCACTGGATTGGCTTGATCTTCAGCCGACTGATCGGGTATTGGATTTGTTTTGCGGAATGGGAAATTTTACGCTTCCCCTTGCTACACGGGTAAAAAGTGCGGTAGGAATTGAGGGTGTTTTTGAAATGGCGGAAAAAGCCAAGCAAAATGCAGCGCGAAATCAGATTAATAATATTGAATTTTTTCAAGCGAATCTTGACCAATCTTTTATTGATCAGCCTTGGGCAAACCGGTTTTTCAACAAAATTTTGCTTGATCCGCCACGTAGCGGTGCGGCGTTTGCATTGAATGCGTTGTGTGAGTTAAAGGCGGAGAAAATCCTTTATGTTTCGTGTAATCCGGCGACATTAGTTCGTGATGCGGAAATGTTGCGTGGATTTGGTTATAAGCTCGAAAAAAGTGCTGTTATTGATATGTTTCCGCATACCGGGCATTTAGAATCCATCACCTTATTTTCTACAAAATAAGTCGGTTATTCTGTTACAATGGCAGAGCAAAAATGGAGTGACAGGAAGTTGCTCTTTTCTTCATCAACAAGGGGGGATTATGGTTGCTGTTCGTGGATCACATTTGTTAAACCCGAAAGATTTTGTGATTGAACAATGGTGTGCTGCGTTAAAACTGACAGAGCAAACGGAAAAACGTCTGATTGCGGCGTGGTACTATGCCCGCAATTTGATGGAAGCTCACCCTGATGAAATGAAAAATGCCACATTGACACACCAATCCGGTGTAGAAATGGTAGAGATTTTGCATGAGCTGAATATGGATGCCGAAAGCCTGATTACAGCAATGCTTTTCCCCATTGTGGCAAACTGGCTGGTGGATTGGGAAGTTTTGAAGGAAGATTTTGGCACAGAAATCACCAAATTACTGCGGGGAGTGGAAGAGATGGATAATATCCGTCAACTTAACGCAAGCCATTCTGCCAATGCCTTACAAGTAGATAATGTGCGCCGTATGCTCCTTGCCATGGTCGATGATTTCCGCTGTGTGATTATTAAACTTGCCGAACGCATTACCTTTCTGAGAGATGCTGAAAATCGCTGTTCCGAAGAAGAAAAAGTGCTCGCCGCCAAGGAATGTGCCAATATTTACGCCCCGTTGGCAAACCGTTTAGGCATTGGTCAATTAAAATGGGAACTGGAAGATTATTGTTTCCGTTATTTACACCCTGAGCAATATCGCACCATTGCTAAATTACTCCAAGAACGCCGCCTCGATCGTGAACAATATATCGCTGATTTTGTGCAAGAGTTAAGCGGTTATTTGCGTGAAAATATAGAACGGGTTGAGGTGTATGGCCGACCAAAACACATTTACAGCATTTGGCGTAAAATGCAGAAAAAACATTTGGAATTTAGTGGGCTCTATGATGTGAGGGCGGTGAGAATTATTGTTCAAAAATTACAGGATTGCTATACCGCATTAGGTATTGTGCATACCCATTTCAAACATTTACCCAAAGAATTTGACGATTATGTCGCTAACCCAAAACCAAACGGCTATCAATCCATTCACACTGTGGTGTTGGGAAAAGGCGGCAAGCCTATTGAAGTGCAAATTCGCACTCAGCAAATGCACGATGATGCAGAACTCGGGGTGGCAGCCCATTGGAAATATAAAGAAGGTACCACCGGTAGTTTATCCGCCTATGAAGAAAAAATCGCTTGGTTGCGTAAATTATTAGCTTGGCAAGATGATATTACCGATTCCGGTGAGGTGATGGCGGAATTGCGTAGCCAAGTGTTTGATGACAGGGTCTATGTGTTTACCCCAAAAGGTGAGGTGGTCGATTTACCTGCAGGTTCAACACCGCTTGATTTTGCTTATGCCATTCACAGTGAAATCGGTCATCGTTGCATTGGGGCAAAAGTAGGCGGACGTATTGTGCCTTTCACTTATCAGCTGCAAATGGGTGATCAAATCGACATCATCACCCAGAAAAACCCGAACCCAAGTCGGGATTGGCTCAACCCAAATTTAGGTTTTACCCACACCGCAAAATCCCGCTCAAAAATTCAAGCTTGGTTTAAAAAACAAGATCGTGATAAAAATGTGCCGGCAGGAAAGGAATTGCTGGATAACGAACTTGCCCGTCTAAATCTGAATATCAAGCAAGTCGAGCCTTATGCCCTGCCTCGTTATAATCTCAAAAGCCTCGAGGATCTCTATGCGGGAATTGGCAGTGGTGATATTCGTTTAAATCATTTGGTAAACTTTTTACAAAGTAAACTGATTAAAGTAAGTGCCGAGCAGGCGGACCAAGAAATTCTTCGTCATGTAGCCAATAAAAGTGCGGTCAATTCTCAGCAAAAAAATGCAGAAAAAAACGGCAGTGTGATTGTAGAAGGCGTGGGCAATTTAATGCATCATATTGCCCGTTGCTGCCAGCCTATTCCCGGTGATGCCATTGTGGGATACATCACAATGGGACGAGGCATTTCTATTCATCGTAGTGATTGTGAACAATTTTTAGAATTGCAAGCTGCCCATCCGGAACGGGTGGTGGAATCCCTTTGGGGAGAAAACTACGCCCGAGGCTTCCATATTAATATTCGTATTATCGCCAGTGACAGAAACGGATTATTGCGAGATATCACTACTGTTCTGGCAAATGAAAAAATCAGCGTGTTAGGGGTAGCGAGCCGGGCGGATACCAAAAAACAACTAGCAACCATTGATATGGAAATTGAACTTCACAATGTAGAAAGTTTAAGCAAGATCTTAGCAAGACTTGCCAAATTAGATGATGTGATTGAAGCAAAACGTTTATAGGTAAATTTATGTACAAAACAACGGGATTAACCCATTTAATCAATTCAACAAAATACTCCCTCCAAGGTTTGAAAAGCGCCTTTAAAAATGAAACAGCTTTTCGCCATGAGTGTTTTCTTGCGGCTATTTTAATTCCGCTCGCTTTCTTCCTTGGGGAAACGAAACTTGAAATCGCCTTAATGATTTCATCGGTTTTACTGGTCATGGCAGTGGAATTATTAAACAGTGCTGTTGAAGCGGTGGTGGATCGCATCGGCACCGAACGCCACGAGCTCTCAGGCAGAGCCAAAGATCAAGGTTCCGCCGCTGTATTTATCGCACTTTGCATTGTTGGCGTAGTATGGGGAAGTATTCTCTTCTTCTAAAGTGCGGTCAATTTTTAAAAAGATTTCGGCTTATGTGTTGGCATAAGCCGTTTTTTATTGTGCCAATGCTAGACAGTGATTAATTCAACATTGAGCTCTTTAATGGCGTGTTGTACCGATTCAACCAGATTTTTGTCACAAATAATGCAATCAAACCTTGTCAAAGGGCAAATATGGAAGGTTGCCACTTTGCCATATTTTGAGGAGTCCGAGACTAAAATTCTTTGATTGCTGGCATCAAGCAAGGCTTTTTTTACCGGTAATTTGTTTTCGTCAGGGGTGGTTAAGCCTTTCAATGTCCACGATGAAGTAGAAACAAAGGCAATATCAATAGAAAGCTGTCGGAGGAATTGACCGGCAAGTTCGCCAACGGAAGAATGATTCAATTTATTCACGCTCCCACCGATATGAATCAATTCGCATTGCCCATTCGTCATAAGAAAATGAGCAATAGAAAAATCGTTTGTCACCACTAAGAGATCATTACGCTCAATTAAACGGTAAGCAATTTCTAATGTGGTAGTGCCGGCATCAAGATAAATGGTGGTATTGGTTGGAATTTGTTGTGTGGCAAATTTGCCAATTTGTTCTTTTTGAGCACGAAAGAGAAGAGATTTATCTTGGTGAGTTGGCTCAAAAGATAAATGCTCTTGCATTTTTACTCCACCCGATATGGAAACCACTTTTCCCATTTCTTCTAATTTTTGAATATCCCGGCGAATAGTCATATGGGAAACATTCAGCGATTCGGCAAGTTGTATAATGCTTACCATACCTTTTTGACTGATTAAATTGAGTAATAATTTTTGGCGTTCTGCAGGAATCATAAAAGTCCCCTCTAAAATTTTCTTCATTATATCGTTTTTCTCTCAACGTTTGTTTTCTTTATTTTTAACAAAAAATAACACAAATGTTAAAACCTGTGATCTTGTTCACGTTTTTTTATTTTTAGCTGTGGCAGAATGCTCCACATAGATCAATTAACCTTACCTAGGAGAAAAATGATGACAAACAAATCTTATTCAGTTACCGTAATCGGTTTAGGTGCAATGGGTATGGGGGCTGCGCAATCTTGCGTGAAAGCCGGCTTAACCACTTACGGTGTCGATCTTAATACGACATCACTTGAAAAATT
Source organism: Rodentibacter trehalosifermentans (assembly GCF_002000545.1). Classification (GTDB taxonomy): domain Bacteria; phylum Pseudomonadota; class Gammaproteobacteria; order Enterobacterales; family Pasteurellaceae; genus Rodentibacter; species Rodentibacter trehalosifermentans. The sequence goes on from NZ_MLHL01000002.1 coordinate 35,969, forward strand.
AAAGGAAGCAGGCGCTTATGCCGTTAGTCAAAGCTCGGTCGATTTTGCCGATAAATTAGATGCTGTTGTATTACTTGTCGTGAATGCGGCACAAGTCAATGCAGTGTTATTTGGTGAAAATGGGTTAGCGGAAAAACTTAATAAAGGTACCGCCGTGATGGTTTCTTCAACCATATCTGCGCAGGATGCGAAAGAAATTTCACAAAAATTAACAAGTTTAGGATTGGTTATGTTAGATGCGCCTGTTTCCGGTGGTGCAGCAAAAGCCGCCGCAGGAGAAATGACCGTCATGGCATCTGGTTCAAAACAGGCGTTTGATAAATTACAGCCTGTACTCGATGCTGTGGCTGGTAAGGTGTACAACATCGGCGAAGAAATTGGTTTAGGGGCAACGGTGAAAATTATCCATCAATTACTCGCCGGCGTACACATTGCCGCTGGGGCAGAAGCGATGGCGCTCGCCGCTAAAGCAGGTATTCCTCTTGATTTAATGTATGACGTGGTCACCAATGCGGCAGGGAATTCATGGATGTTTGAAAACCGAATGAAACACGTTGTGGAAGGGGATTATTCACCGCTTTCCATGGTAGATATCTTTGTGAAAGATTTAGGATTAGTGAACGATACGGCAAAATCCTTACGTTTCCCGCTTCACCTTGCCAGCACCGCTTATTCGATGTTCACAGAAGCCAGCAATGCAGGTTATGGAAAAGAAGATGACAGTGCAGTGATTAAAATTTTTAGTGGTATTGAATTACCGAAAAAAGGAGTGTAACGATGCTAGGTATTATTGCAGATGATTTTACCGGTGCAAGTGATATCGCCAGTTTCCTTGTTGAAAATGGCTTGAATACGGTGCAAATGAATGGCGTACCCAATACCACATTAACAGAAAAAGTGGATGCCATTGTCATCAGTTTAAAATCTCGTTCAAATCCGGTGGAGGAAGCGATCGAACAATCATTACAGGCGCTTGATTGGCTACAAAAGAGCGGTTGTTCTCAGTTCTATTTTAAATATTGTTCGACATTTGACAGTACTGAAAAAGGTAATATCGGTCCGGTAACGGATGCCTTATTAGAGGCACTTAATGATGATTTTACGGTCATTACACCGGCATTACCGATTAATGGAAGAACGATTTTTAACGGTTATTTATTCGTCGGCAATGTGCTACTGAACGAATCCGGTATGCGTAATCACCCGATTACGCCGATGAAAGATGCCAATCTTATGCGTTTAATGGATGCGCAAGCCAAAGGAAAAACAGGCTTGGTGAGCTATGCTGATGTGATTCAAGGCGCCGAGCATGTGAAATCTTGTTTTGCCCAATTAAAGCAAACGGGATTCCGTTATGCGGTGGTGGATGCGGCAGATAATAGCCAGCTTGCGGTACTTGCGGAAGCGGTGAGTGATTTGAAATTAGTGACCGGCGGTTCCGGACTCGGTGCTTATATGGCGGCGAGATTAAGTGGCGGTAAAAAAGCGGAAGAGGCGTTTGTACCGAAAAAAGCACGCAGTATCATTCTTTCCGGTTCTTGTTCCGAGATGACGAATAAACAAGTGAATGTTTATAAAGAAAAAGCCACCACGATTTATTTAGAGGTGGAAAAAGCGATAGCGGATGCCAATTATGCCGACATCTTATTTGAACAAATTTTACCACATATTGATGAACCGCTTGCGCCAATGGTTTATGCCACAGTGCCACCCGATGAATTAAAACGGATTCAGGCACAATTTGGTGCGGAGCAGGCAAGCCAAGCTATTGAGCAAACTTTTGCGAAATTGGCACAACGATTAAAAGAAAAAGCCAATGTGGAAAACTTTATCACCGCAGGCGGTGAAACGTCCAGCATTGTCGTGCAAAAACTCGGATTTAGCGGTTTTCAAATCGGTAAACAAATTGCACCGGGTGTGCCTTGGTTAAAAGCCTTGGGAGAATCGACCGCACTTGCTTTGAAATCCGGTAATTTCGGGAAAGAAACCTTTTTTATTGATGCGCAGGGAATGATGTTATGACTGATTCAGAATTAAAAACACTTATGGTGCAACTTGGTCGTTCTTTCTATGAGCGGGGTTATACCGTTGGTGGAGCAGGGAATCTCTCCGTTCGGTTAGATGAAAATCGTATTTTAGTGACCCCGACAGGCTCTTCCCTAGGGCGTTTGAAAGCGGAACGACTTTCCGTGCTGGATATGGATGGTCATGTACTTGAAGGTGATAAACCCTCAAAAGAATCCGTATTTCATTTGGCGATGTACCGTAAAAATCCTGAATGCCGGGCAATTGTACATCTTCATTCTACCTATTTGACGGCACTTTCCTGTTTGGAAAATCTTGATCCGCAAAATGCCATGAAAGCCTTTACACCTTATTACGTGATGCGGGTCGGAGGCTTGCCGGTCATTCCTTATTATCGTCCCGGCTCCCCTCGTATTGCCGAAGAGTTAGAAGCCCGGGCATTATCCGGAAAAGCCTTTTTGCTGGCGAATCATGGCGTGGTGGTAACAGGAGAAGATTTGTTAGATGCCGCTGATAATGCGGAAGAATTGGAGGAAACCGCCAAACTTTTCTTCCTTTTACAAGGAAAACCGATTCGTTATCTCACCGATGACGAAGTGAATGAATTAAAAAATAGGGGGAAATAGCCATGCCAAAATTTGCTGCGAATTTAACCATGATGTTCAACGAAGTTCCTTTTATTGAACGTTTTGCCGAGGCGGCAAAAGCGGGCTTTAAGTATGTTGAATTTCTTTGGCCTTATGATTACGACATTGAAACCATCAAGCAAGAACTGGATAAACATGGTTTACAAGTCGTGCTATTTAACACACCCGCCGGTGATGTTTCCAAAGGTGAATGGGGTGTTTCAGCGATTCCGGGACGTGAAGCGGAAAGTCATGCGCATATTGATATGGCACTGGATTATGCCTTAGGTCTAGGTTGCCCCAATGTGCATATCATGGCGGCGGTTGTCCCTGAAGGTGCGGATAAAGTGGAATATCAGCAAACGTTCATTAACAATATTCGTTATGCGTCAGAGAAATTTAAACCTCATGGTGTGAATATTTTACTTGAAGCCCTAAGTCCGGAAGTCAAACCGAATTATTTGTTAAAAAGCCAATACGACACGCTGGCAATCGTGGAACGGGTTGAACGGGATAATGTCTTCGTTCAGTTGGATTATTACCATGCGCAAAATGTGGACGGTAATTTATCTCGTTTAACGGATAAATTAAACGGCAAATTCGCCCATGTACAGATGGCTTCCGTACCGGATCGTCATGAGCCGGATGAAGGTGAAATTAACTACGACTATATTTTCAATAAACTTGATGAAATCGGTTATCAAGGTTTTGTCGGTTGCGAATATAAACCGCGAGGGGAGACATTAAGCGGTTTGGGATGGTTTGAGAAGTATAAATAAGTCATAAAGTGCGGTTGTTTTTTGCCATGTTTTTTAAATATGAAAATAGCCGCTTTTTTATACCCTAAATTTGCCTTTTTAAAGGTTCAAGGAGCGTTTTTTATGAAAATTGTGATTACCGGCGGACAAGGATTTCTCGGTCAACGCCTTGCAAAAACATTACTTAATCAAACAAAAATTGATATTGATGAGCTTACCTTAATTGATGTGGTGAAGCCTGTCGCACCGAATAATGATCCACGCGTAAAATGTTTTGAAATGGATCTTCGCCATCCTAAAGGATTGGAAAAGATTATAACGGCTGAAACGGATGCCATTTTCCATCTTGCAGCGATTGTAAGTAGTCATGCGGAACAAGATCCTGATCTCGGTTATGAAATTAATTTCTTGGCAACCAAGAACTTACTTGAAGTTTGTCGCCAAAATAACCCTAAAGTACGTTTCGTTTTTTCCAGTTCACTTGCCGTATTTGGCGGTGAATTACCGGCGGTCATTCAAAATGATACCGCCGTTACCCCTCAATCTACCTATGGCACACAAAAAGCAATGAGTGAATTACTCATTAATGACTATACAAGAAAAGGTTTTGTTGATGGTTTTTGTGTTCGTTTACCGACCATTTGTATTCGCCCGGGCAAACCTAATAAAGCCGCTTCTTCTTTTGTGAGTAGTATTATTCGAGAACCATTACACGGCGAGCAAGCCATCTGCCCGGTATCGGAAGATTTGCGACTTTGGTTATCCAGCCCGAATACAATTATTGAGAACTTCATTCATACATTAACGTTACCGTCGTTACCATTACGTAGTTGGCATGTTATTAATCTTCCTGGCTTTACCGTCAGTGTTAAACAGATGCTTTCCGATTTGGCGAGTATAAAAGGTGATCAGATTTTGGCAAATGTCAAATTTGAATTTGATCAAAACATTAACAATATCGTGGCAAGTTGGCCGGCTGAAATTAATTGTTCACAAGCTTTAGAACTGGGATTTTCCGTTGATCAGAATTTTAAAGATGTGATTCATCAATTCATCCAATTTGATATGTGACCTATTAACGATAAGGAGTACTTATGCTTGGACTACCTACGCCAATTATTGGCTTAATTATTGCTGTATTCGTTCTTGTTGTTTTGGTGTTAAGAACACGTGTTCACGCTTTTATTGCGATGTTAATTGCCTCATCTATTGCCGGTTTGATCGGGGGAATGAGCGTTAATGATACCCTTGGTGCGATAACTAAAGGTTTTGGTGGCACATTGGGGGGAATCGGGATTGTTATCGGTCTTGGTGTCATGATGGGAAGCGTTTTGGAAGTGTCTGGTGCGGCTGAAAAAATGGCATTTAGCTTCATCAAATTCTTAGGTAAAAAGAAAGAAGAATGGGCTCTCGCAATTACCGGTTATATTGTGAGTATTCCTATTTTTGTGGATTCAGCCTTTGTGATTTTATATCCCGTTGCTAAAGCGTTGGCGAAAAACGGAAAACGTTCATTACTAACCTTAGGCGTGGCACTTGCCGGTGGTCTAGTTGTGACTCACCATACTGTGCCGCCAACACCGGGTCCATTAGGCGTTGCAGGTCTATTCGGTGTGGATATTGGTGCAATGTTACTGGTTGGTATGTCATTTGCCGTATTGCCGGTGATTGGTATGGTTTTATATGCGAAATGGTTAGATAAAAAATATCCGACTTTCAACCAAGAATCTTTTTCTACGGAAGAATTAAAGCAAAAATACGATGATTATATTGAAAAACACGAGAAGAAAAATCTTCCAAGCTTAGGGTTATCGTTACTTCCAATTGTACTGCCAATTTTGCTTATTTTTATCAAAGCGATTCTTGATTTAGCGATTAAGAGTAGCCCGGCAATTGCAGAGATGAAAATCTACCATTTCTTTGCTTTTATTGGTCATCCGATGATTGCATTAGCACTAAGTGTTTTAATTTCTGTTTATACCTTGTTGCCTAAAGTCGATAAAAATACGACCGCACTTCACCTTGAAGAAGGGGTAAAAACAGCCGGTATTATTTTATTGGTAACCGGTGCCGGTGGGGCATTAGGTGCGGTATTGCGCGATAGTGGCGCAGGCAAACAATTAGCGGAGCAAATTGCCAGCCTCCCAATTTCGCCTATTTTAATTCCTTTTATCGTCTCTACACTGGTCCGTTTTATTCAGGGCTCCGGCACGGTGGCGATGATCACTGCCGCATCAATTTCTGCGCCTATTCTGGCTCAAATTCCGGGTGTCAATATGTTGCTCGCTGCTCAAGCTGCAACAATGGGATCACTTTTCTTTGGTTACTTTAACGATAGTTTATTCTGGGTGGTCAACCGAATGATGGGAATCAATGATGTGAAGAAACAAATGATCGTTTGGTCCGTCCCTACCACAATTGCATGGGCAATTGGGGGAAGTTTGGTGATTATCGCCAATCTAATTTGGGGTAATGACGGTTCTATAACGGATTTGATTTTCCCATTAGGCATCCTCGCGTTAATCATGGGGTATGTTCAGATTCAGAGTAAAAAGCTATAACCGCTAATCTATTGAGTGGGAGGGGGATTTCCTTCCTCCCACTCAAGATTAAAAATTTTACCATGACAAGAGAAGGGGCGTGATTCACCTGTAATTGTCATTATTGTGTAAAAAGTCGCTCGCTTTGTATAAAAAGGAGAGATTTACATGTTCAAAAAAATACTCGTTGGTATCTTTTTATTTTTTACGCTATTTCATGTTTGGGCTCAAGAGGATAGACCTCAATCAGGAAAACCGATACAGGCTACATTACTGGCTGAAATTACCCCATTAGGTCAAAGGATAACAGGCGTTGCATTGGAATACGAAGATAATGTTCTGGCAACCAGTGATTTGAGATATTCCTACCAAGTACTCACCCAATTAGAAGAAAAAGAAAGGCTCCCCCGTTCTATTATTCGTGCTTATGTCAATGATTTGCCGAAAAAAGCAATACAAGCCAAATCAGGTAAGTTTGTCATCCTTGAACTAGATGATAGGGATGTGAATGCGGCTTTATATTCGTTGAAAGAGGATAATCAACAGCCTATGAAATTTCAATCAAAAGACAATTCAGGCAATATTGTTGAGGTTGAGAAAGTTCAAGGAATAAAGATTCCGCAATATTATGGCGGGAAGTTAGTCTATCAAATTGACCAAACCGGTTATATCAAACTTTCCAATGGGAAAACCATTGAACGAAATTCAGTGTCTTTGAGTGCCGAAAAAGATCACCTTAAAACTTTATTTATCGATGATTTTTCTGAACAAGTGGTCAGGCTTAATGAAAATAATTTCTTGAAATATCGTTTTTATCGTCCCGATTTAATGGCAAACAAAAAATATCCTCTCACGATTTTCTTACATGGCTCCGGTCAAGTCGGTACAGATAATTTAGCCCATATTGTTTCAAATAAAGGTGCAATTTCGACACTACAATATGAAGACGGATTTGTACTTGCTCCTCAATATAGTACGGTTTTTGATCCTTTTGATGATAAAGCGAAAGGGCAAAAGGGCGGTATTCATTGGCAAACTCAGAATCGAGCGAATTTAGTGTTAAAGATGATCGATGAGGTGGTGCAGCAAAATCCAGCTATCGATAAAGATCGTATTTATTTAGTGGGATTATCTCGTGGTGCCGAAGGGGCGTTAAATCTCTTACTAAATCGACCGCACTTTTTTGCCGGTGCATTATTAGCAAGTGGAAGGGAGGCTTATACAACGGAATGGATTGATGGTTATGCCAATAAAGAAAATTTAGCGCCAATTAAAAATGTGCCTATGTGGTTTTTCCATAGTAAGGAAGATCGAATCTCACCGGTTAAAGGATCTCGTATTAACTATGAGATTTTGCACAACCAACTTGATGCCCCTTACGTGAGATATACCGAGTTTACCACAGAAAAAGCGGGCGATAATGGCATCATTAATAATAATCCGCACAACACTTGGGATGTTATTTTTAACAGCCCGGAAGTCATGCAGTGGTTATTACAACAACGCCGTGTAATGAGTAAAAATGAAAATTAATAGGGGGCAATTATGTATGTCTATTTATCATACCCACTTGATGTGAATGATCCCGGGTTTCCGGGGGAACCGACATTAACACTAGAATGCTGTACCAACACGGATCATGGCGATGTGTATAACAGTTCGAAAATTCATTTATTTAACCATTTTGGTACACATTTTGATGCGCCACGTCATTTTAATCCCAAGGGCGTGACGATTACGGAATTGCCCTTGAGCCAATTTATTTATGAATCTCCTTTGGTTCTTGATATTCCTAAGAAAAATGGAGAACTGATAGAACCTCAAGATTTTCAACCGCATTTGGCGAGTATTCAACGGGCGGATTGTTTGATTATTCGTACAGGATTAGAAACCTCACGTAAAGAAAACCCGCAGGAATATGCTAAGAATGGCGGCGCATTTAGTATTCAAGCTGCACAGTATTTAATTGATCACGCTAAAAATCTGAAAGCGGTAGGTTTTGATTTTATTTCTTTAGCTTCTCCAACCCATCCTGATCACGGCGTGAAAGCCCACCAAATTTTGTTGGGAATGTTCAGTGATGATTTCATCTGTATTATTGAAGATATGACTCTCGCCCATTTGGATAAAACAAAAGTAAAACGCATTTTTGCTTTACCGCTCAGAGTGAAGGGCATTGATAGTGCGCAAGTCACGGTGTTAGCGGAATTGGAGGATGCCTGATGAAGATTGAGAAAAAATCATTTCTATGGACTTTCTTTTTATTGATATTGAGTTTATGCAGCGCCTATTTTTCTTCTTTAATTGAAAGTGATTTTGGACGCATAGATGTGCGTACCGTTAGTTTTATCACGGAAGAAAACCAACCTATGGTGGCGAAACTATATCATCCTCATTCTGCTACGGCAGAAACCCCCAAACCGGGATTGCTTGCATTGCACGGGTATCAAAGTGATAAAGAGGCAACAACAACTTTTGGTGCTTTAGAATTGGCAAAACGTGGTTTTGTGGTACTCGCAATTGATCATTTTGGACATGGCTATTCAACGAAATTACCAGCATCGAATAAAAATATGAGCGGTGCCAATAATGGCTATCAGTATTTGAAAAAATTGCCCTTTGTGGATTCTCAACGTTTGGGGATTTTTGGTCATTCTACCGGTGCATTAAATGCGATTCGGGTAGCAAAATTAAATCCGGATCACCGTGCGATTAATGGGCTAAGTTCTAATGGTGGGGATACTGATCTAAACAATTATTTGCTCACTCAAGGTCTGTATGAGGAAATTGGCGGATACCGAGAAAGAACCTTCCCTGTTAAATCCTTAGTACATAATGAAAATCGCTTAAAAGCCTTCTCGTTGGCATCGAGCGAGACGTTAAAATGGGATCACACTTATGGTAATTTTAACGATGGTTCGGCACGTAGAGCAGCATTAGTCAACGGAACACATCTTGGGGTGATGATTTCTTCTCACAGTAATAAGGAAGCGATTCTGTGGTTTAATCAAACATTGCAAAATGCGGAGCAGGATTCTGATTGGATTGAACCGGAGGAACAAACTTATTGGTATAAAGAATTTGCCGGATTGTTTGCATTAATTTGTGCGATAGGATCTGCGTTATGTTTGGCAAACGGGTTATTAAAGTGCAATTATTTTTCATCAATTACGCAAACTATCACCCCAAAAATGGCAGTAACGACATCTCGCTGGCGGATATTTTCCCTGATCAATATTGTTGCCACTATTGTGTTATATCCGATTTTTACACAATGGGGAGGAGCGAATGAACCTATTGCCGCAACCTTCTCGTTTATGCCATTAGAAATGGGCAACGGAATTGTAACTTGGTTAGTCGTGAGTGCGTTGATTAATTTAATCTTTTTCTTAGTATGGAAAAAATCAACACAAATTTCTCTAGCGGAGTTTGGGGTTTATAGCAATCATCAAAACATATCGACATTGACGTTAATTTTTCGCTCATTAGTTTTAGCCGCATTGCTGATTCTCTGGTTATATTCTATTGCAAATTTTGTACAGGTTTATTGGGGCGTTGAACTACGTTTCTTGTGGCCACTCTTAAAACCGTTAACGGCTGAACGTTTCGATTTATTCCCAATTTATTGGTTACCTATTTTATTCTTTTTCTTTATTTTCTACGGGTTAATTATTTCTGTGCAAATGAAGCAAAAGGTTGAAACTTCATTCACTAAGACGTTGTTTGTGTGGACATTAAAGAGCAGTATTTTTGCCGCAGGTGGATTAATCATTCTATGGTGTTTTCACTTCATTCCGGCATTTATGCAAATTGGACCGATGTTTGATGTGCTTGGATTGCCACAATTTGGTGGTCGCTGGATGATGATGTTAGTTGTGATTATTCCGCAGATCATTGCCTTTATTTTTATTAATTACTGGTGTTATTTAAAAACAGGTTATATTTATCTAGGCGTGTTTTTGACTTCAATATTGATGACATGGATTATGGTCGGAGGGCAAGTTATCGGTCGTTTCCTTGCATAAATCTCTTCCTTTGATTTAATCAAAAATAAAAGAGCGGTCAAAAAATTAAACAATTTTTCGGTGTCATGTCGCACTTGCACAAAACGATTGGATCTCTTCCCTCCCTCCGTTTACGGGAGGTGCCACAGGGGTACAACCTGATAACA
>NZ_MLHL01000020.1 GCF_002000545.1 Rodentibacter trehalosifermentans
CTTTAAACTTTCTTTTAAATGCTTTGAGTGGGTGTCTTTTATCGTACTCATCAATCCTTTTTTGCATTCTTTCGTTTGCTTTGTGATCGGCAAATTTTGAATAAGATTTTTCCATCTCATCTAACATTCTATCAATCAGTTTTTTATGTTGCCATTTCAGGTAAACATAAACACTTATAGCAATAAAAGACAATATCAATACATTGTAAAAAATGATTGTTACTATTTCACTCACAGTTATTTTTTACCTTTTGTAATTTCTTCATTGATAAATGCTCTCAACTCATCAAATTTATTGTCATCATTGATGAATTTTCGTAGCTGTTCAGCCGATACTAAAGGAAATTCTCCACGTTCAACAAAAGAATGTAAAGCGTAAGCACCTAACAAAACTTTGTAATGCGTGGCTTTTTTACGCTTTTCTGCTTGTTCTTTTGACTTGATCGCACGAATTTTCGCTTTGATTTCGTCTTGTTTACGTTGTAAATCTGCTTGTTGCTGTTCTAGCTTTTCGATTTTGCTTGCCATTGATAGCCCCTTGTTTGTTGGTTTTATATTTCCCTTATTTTATTTAGTCAGTGCTAGGCTTGCAAGCGTTCTATTCATTACGTTAAAATAACGTAATGCTCACTTCCTAGTTTCTATGCTAAAGCATAAGAAACTACCGTTCGCAAGCGTTCCGCTTGACCATATTCACAAGCTAAAATAAAAATGGCGATATATCACTTAAACGTTAGACGAGTTAGCAAAGCTAAAGGACAATCAGCATTGGCGAAAAGCAACTACATCAACCGAGATGATAAGTACTCATCTCGATTTGATGATTTAAAATTTTCACAAAGCGGGAATATGCCAATGTTTGCCCAAAATAACCCTAGTTTATTCTGGGAAAGTGCTGACATTTACGAACGTTCAAATGCTCGGGTTTGTACTGAAATTGAATTTGCATTGCCAAGAGAACTAAACCTAGAGCAACAGCAAATTCTGGTGAACGAGTTCATAAAACAAACCATAGACAACGATAAGCACAAGTTACCGTATTCATTCGCTATTCATAACGATCCTGAAAATAATAACCCTCATTGCCATCTAATCTTTTCAGAACGTCATCAAGACGGCATAGATCGCACACCTGAACAGTTTTTTAAGCGTGCTAACAGTAAGGCATTAGAGCTAGGCGGAGCGATGAAATCAAAGCACGCTAACGCAAGGGAGTTTGTGCAAGATGTTCGGACAACGTGGCGAAAACTGGCAAATCAGCACCTAGAAAAGCACGGCATAGATAGCCGAATAGACGAACGAACCCTTAAAGCTCAAGGGATTGAACGAGATCCCACCACACACATTCACTGGCGAGAATTTAAGAATTTAGAACAAATTCAGCGTCAATCCGATGAAATTGGGCAAAAAATTGCCCAAAACGTGCAAGATCTTGCCCAAGAAAGACGTTATATCGAACTCAGAGAGCAGGGAGAGGGCATTTTTTCAGCTAAATTTGCTAGTGCATTAAAAGAACCCTCTAAAAATCCTCTAAATCACACACAGAGCGATTTTTCTGAAAAAGGCAAAGGAATGCAAAGGGAAAGAGAAAAAACGCCTGTAAATCGCAAAGAGAGCGTTTCTCAAGCTGATTTTGATATGTTTATCTATAAAACTATCAAAAATGCAGAACGTCCTAAGTTTGAACACGAAAGAAAAATCGAAGAATGGGAAAAATCGCTCAAACAGCTCAAATCAACGTATGCGGACTACAAAGGCGATTTAGAGCGTTTAGAAAGCGAGAAGTGGGGAATGCTAGGGTTATATCAGTCTAAGGAGCAAAAAGCCGAAATAGAGCGAATTAAGGGGGTTATGAGCGATTTATCAGAGCGATTTGACCGAACAAAAGACTATATAGCCAAAGAACAGGAAAAAATCGAGCAAATCAACAAGCAAAATAAACCGCTTTTCGAGCGTAAAGCTCAAATTATGCGAGATAATCCGAATTTAATTGAAAAATCAATGGCACAGCTACACCAAGAGCAGTTCAAACGAAATACAGAAAAATGGGAACGAGAGCAGAAAAATAAACAAAAAGACCGCTCATTAAGCCGTGATGATGGGTTAAGTTTGTAGCTAACGCCCTACGCCTTTGGCTTCGGTTGTTCAACCCTTGCCAAACGTGCAAGCAAGTTGCACGCCTGACAAGGGTTCTTGAATTATTTCTGTACAACCCATATAATTTAAAAGCCCACAGAGCGGGAACTCTGTGAGCTTTAAGGTTATGATCTGCTACATTCCAATGGTTGCAGTACTGCCCTTGAGCAGTAGGCATAGCAGAATTACGATTAGAAACATAATTAAACGTTTCATTTTTCGCTCCTTGTTGATGTTAATCACAAGGTTCTGCGAGCAGCCCCACTAGCAGCCACTGGTGGGACTGCCAGCAGACCCACCTAGCTCAAGGTCTGATTTCTCAACCCCCGAACATTCTTTGATTATACCGCTTTTTTCTCTATTTTCACTAACTTACAATTATCAATCTTGTATCAACAACCGAAGGGCGTTAGCTTTACTTTTTATATCGCTCTAAGATAGGAATGTCCTCATATTTGCTATTTATACTCATTATTTCTTCTGAAAGAGTTTTGAAATCAATATCATCAGGAGAACTGTCATAAATAAAATTATGAATTTCTCCTAGTCTTAATTCATCATCAGAAAATGGAGCTTGTGGATCAATTCTTAATGTTAATGTTGCTTGAGCTTCAGCAACTAAATGAATTAAGCTATCTTTTTGCATTAAAGTACACATAATCTAGTTATCCCTTATTTTTACTAATTCACACTCAACGATTTTGTAACCACGCTTTTTCAGTTCATCTGAAAAGGTTTTCTTTGAACCCAGTTTTGATTTGTTACTTTCGTTACTGGCAAGAAAAATCCAATAAAACAGCAAATCTTCATTCGGCACATCTTCGAGTTTTTTGTAAAAATCTTCTAAGATTTTTAGACTGTCTTTTACCCATTCTCCGTACTCGTGATTACTCATTCGTGGATCTTGTCGATTTAATGTTACAAACTTCCCGTACTTATTTTTATGCGGAAATGCCGGGCGTTTTTTTACTGGTTTTTCGTGTGTGATATTAAATTCAACACCAATAATTTTACGACCTCGCTTGATAGGTTCATACCCTACAAAGAGATCTGATTTTTCGTTAATTTCAGACAAAGCTGGAATTAAAACCCACTGATTAAGGTTGTTATAGCGATCATATTTATCTTCAAGCTGTAACCACTTTTTCAATTCTTCCACTGAAATATAACGTTCACCCAATCGCTTATACTGCGTAAATAACTCATACAAGCGAATAGCGTGAACACTGGAAAAGCCAGAGATATGATTTAACTGATATTGCGTAAATTGCCCTTTTAACTGCGTTAAATAAGGCATAATTTCATTGGTTAGGGCTATTTTAAATCGCCCCTCTTTCTTGAAATACGTTTGAGACGACACCCATCTAAATTTAGTAACGTGCCTTTCATCTTCCGTTTTTACCCAACGTTCAGAAATACGCTCAATCGCTGATTTTATTTGTGTGTACGCCCTATCTGCGTTCACATCAGGGAATTGATTTACAAATTCAGACACCGAAAACTCAAACACTTGCTGATCGCTTTTCGGGTTCATTGTTCCAATCGTTAAAGCTAACAATCTCATTTCGTCCAATGTCAGACGGTAACTCGCCTCGATTAGACTATTTGCCTTTACCACCGTTAAATCATTTGCCATATCACACCTAGAGTTGAAAAATTAAACACATAATAAACTAGGTTTAAAATTCTTTCTAGTCGTAAACGACAAATTTCTAGTCTTTAAACGACAAATTTCTAGTCTTTAAACGACAAATTTCTAGTCGTAAACGACAAATTTCTAGTCTTTAAAATCTCGCAACCCTTGCAAATAAAGGCTCTAGCCTATCCGAAAACAAGATAAAAATATAAAATATAAAAAAATAGAGCCTTTCGGCTCTTTTGGGCTTTCAGCCCTAATTTTTTCTTTTTTTCAGGATTTAAAATTACAAAACCCTTACAGAGCAAGTAAACTTGTTTGCTTGTTCTGCAAGGGTTCAGCAACCGTAGCCGTCAGGCGTAGGGCGGTAGCCTATAAAAGCCATTTAATTTTAT
>NZ_MLHL01000021.1 GCF_002000545.1 Rodentibacter trehalosifermentans
GTCAGCCCCTTTATTTTTAATCAATACTCGACAGGGTGCTCCATCTGTATTCTCTATTGCGATCGGGATCATTAATGCTTCAATTTCTGAGCTGGTAATGCTTTTAGTGTTACAGAGATATTCCACTAATGTCACACCTTTTATTAATAGATGATGATGTGTCACATGTTTGCTTAACGGTTTTTCCATTGTATTTGTTAACCAACCTCGAATAGGATAATCTTGTGGAAAATCAAAAGCGATAATTTCAATTTGTTGAGATGCCAAATAAGCAGCACCGTCATCTGTAATATAGGGGGCATTCCCCCAAAACTCTTGAGAGCTATAGCTATAATGAGTATCCCAGCATGTTTTAAAAATAAATTTTTTATATTTTTGCTGATTAGGCCAAATAGATTTAAGAACCTCTGCTGTAACTGCAAAGTTATCAGTGATTCTGTTTGATAAATCTAAAACATGAAAGTCACCAATAAATATTTCAGGCGCAATATCTAATATATTATAGGCACCTTTCTGTATATGGCTTAATGCATCCATATGTGTAAAAGCATGACAAGAAACTTGTAGCTGTGTTGCTTCAAATAAATCTCCATTATCAAAATTACCTTTTTTTTCGACCGCACTTTTCCAACGAATATGGTTAGTTGAAATTGGCATAGATAAATCAATCCATTTATTCATTATTTAGCTCCTATGCAAAAAATAGATTCGGCAAAAACGTACTAAATTCCGGAACAATAATTAACAAAATTAATAGAGCAAAGAGGGCTAACAAATATGGAAGACTGGCTTTCAGTACTTTCATAGGTTCGCATTCGGCTATATTTGCTGACAAAAATATTAGATAACCTACAGGTGGCGTAACCAAACCTATCATTAAATTTAAAATAATTACTAAACCAAAATGAATAGGATCAATGCCAAACTGACTAACAATCGGCATAAAAACGGGAACTAAAATTGTTAATGCTGCGGTAGGATCCATCACCATACCAATGAACAATACGATGATATTTATCAATATCAGCGCTTCGAGGGGGTGATCACAAATTGAAGAAATCCATGCTGCGACCTGGTGACTAATTTGTAAACGAGCAATTATCCAAGCAAAGATAGATGACGCCCCCACAATCAACATGACAGTAACCGTTCCTTTTAGAGACGAGATTAGAGCTTTTTTCAATCGCTCAATACTGAGTTCTTTATAAATAAAAGTTCCGACTAAATAAGCATATACTACTGATACAGCTCCTGCTTCAGTTGCTGTAAATACACCAGAAATAATGCCATAAAGAATAATAATAGGACAAAGCAATGCCCAAACTGCATCTTTTGCACTATCTTTAACTTCTTTAAGATTGAACTCTACAGATTTATTGCCATATTTATATATTTTACTCAGAATTAATGTCACTAAAATCAATATCAGTGCAATCATAATGCCCGGAATAATTCCTGACATAAACATTTTTCCGACCGAAACACCTGCTCCAGCCAAAGCTGCAAATACAATCATAGGAACACTTGGAGGGATAATAGGCCCAATAATTGAGGCGGATTGTGTCAGGGCGGCAGCAAATGGTGCGGGATATCCATTCTTTTTCATTTCGGGGATTAAAGAACTACCAATAGCAGCCGTCGATGCAACAGCAGACCCACTAATAGAACCAAAAAATAAACTAGAGAAGATATTGATATATGCTAATGACCCCTTCCAACGTCCAATTAATGAGGTAACAAAGCGGATAATTCTGGAAGTAATACCTCCTACGCTCATTAACTCTCCAGCTAAGAAAAAGAAAGCTAATGCTTGTAAAGCGTTCGTATCTAATCCTTGCATAACTTGCTGTGCAACAATAGTTACCGGCACATAAGGCAAGAACATAAATAAAGTGACAATAGATGCAAAAATAATGCTGTAGAATAGTGGTAATCCCAAAACAGTCAGAATAAACATGATACCAAGTAATACAATAAATGACATTATAAC
This sequence comes from Rodentibacter trehalosifermentans, assembly GCF_002000545.1. Classification (GTDB taxonomy): domain Bacteria; phylum Pseudomonadota; class Gammaproteobacteria; order Enterobacterales; family Pasteurellaceae; genus Rodentibacter; species Rodentibacter trehalosifermentans. The sequence continues at coordinate 1,991 of NZ_MLHL01000021.1, forward strand.
TCCCTCACTTTTCTCGTTTTAGCTAAAGATATAAATGCAATGACTACTCTTACCATTTCAAGAATTAGACAAAGGATAAATGGAACATATATCCATGAAATAGATATTTTAAAGGCTGAATAGTAGCTATTTATATTCATTTCATAGAGCTTAATCCCACCTTTTACTAATAAAAATAAGCAAATTAGCATAACAATATATAAAACCGATGATAACAGCCAGCCGTATTTGAATCGCTCAAATATCATTATTCTCAATAATGGAACCTGTATTTGAGCAGTTGTCAAAATTCCAAATAGAATCATACAGGTATAGCTAAAACGTAAAAACTCCTCTGCCCATGGGAAAGATATATTAACGATATACCTTGTAATAACTTGAATGAATGTCATAACAACAATAATAAGAAAAAAGAGACATCCTAATGATAAAAATGTCTTACTAATAAATTTTTCATAATTATCAACCATAAATCAGCCTCCTTTTCCTTTATGTAACATTAACTTATTTGAGATCAATAACTTTATTTAGAACATTGTTTCCAAATTTCTTAGCGTAATCATCCCAAGCTTTTTTTGCTCCTATTTGAAATGAAGATATATCTGGATTTTCCTCAATCTCCATACCTTGTTCTTTTAATTTTCCAAGATAAATTTTATTCTCTTCTATATTAAGTTTTTTCTCTAACTCAGCACCTTCTTTTGCAGCCTGTAAAAGAATATCCTGATCTTCTTTGTCCATATAATTAAAACGATCTAAATTCATAGCCATAGGCGCTGCTGTATAAGCATGATTTGTTAAAGATAAATATTTCTGCACTTCTTGCAAATTATTATTATAAATATGGTGAACAGGGTTTTCTTGTCCATCAATTACACCTGTTTTTAAAGAAAAATAAACTTCATTGAACGGCATAGGTGTTGGATTTACGCCCCATTCTTTAAATGCCGCAATATGAGCGGGGTTTGGTGTAGTCCGTAATTTCAAACCAGATAAATCAGCAACTGTTTTAATCTGTTTCTTGCTGTTAGTGATATCTCTAAATCCAATTTCATAAAACGCCAATCCTTTCAATCCCGATTTTTCTAATGATTTTAGAAGAATATCACCAACTTCACCGCTTAATACTTTTTCTACATGAACTTCATTTCTAAATAAAAATGGTAAATCCAATAAATTAAGCTCTTCATTAAAAGTTGTGTAATAAGGATTACCGACAACAACAATATCAATAGTTCCCATTCTAGTTCCATCGATTTGTGTGCCTGAAGGTCCTAGTTCACTGTTCGGATGTAGTTTGATAGTAATTCGACCATCAGAGAGTTCAGCCACTCGTTTAGCCATAAATTCAGTTGCCTTAGTCACTGTATCATTTGGTGAACCATAGTGACTGAGTGCTAAAGTATGTGTTCCAGCCGAAAGTACTGAACCTGAAACAACTGAAAATAAAATAGCTGTAGAAATAACATTTATTTTTTTCATAAGGACACCCCAAATATATAATTTTATTGCTAATCAATAACTTAAACTAAGAAATCAAATATTGTGATACTTAGCATCAATTATGTTAATTTTCTCAACTTTAGGTGTAGAACCACCTCCTGAAAATTCTGAATCAAGCCAAACTTTAAGTAATGATTTTGCAAGCTCAACCCCTATGACTCGCTCCCCGAAACAGATAATTTGTGCATCATTGCTTTTTCTTGCCCTCTCAGCTGAAAAAACATCATGACATACGGCAGCTCTTACTCCTGGAATCTTATTAGCTGTAATGGCCATTCCAATTCCTGTTCCACAAGTTAAAATAGCTCGCTCATATTTGCCTTCAGAAACTGCTAAAGCTACTTTTTCAGCAATATCTGGATATAACACTACTGAGCCTTCATCTGCACCAAAATCATCATATTCAATACCTAGATACTCTAGATATTTTATTAACTCAATCTTAAGACGATATGCAGCCTCATCACACCCTATTGCAATTTTCATTTTTGTCTCCTGTTTTTTTATAACTACTCTTTTGCTAAATTTAAGATTATGTTAATGTTACTAGCACTCGTTGCTATTACATCAATAATGCCTGTGCGCAAAGCACCAAGTATTGCCATTGCTTTCGTATTTTCAGAAGCAATACCAATAACACAAGGGATCGCTTTTAAATCTTCTAAGCTTAACCCAATTACTCTGTTATTCATTACAGTATCAACAGGTTCACCCTGAATATTAAAAAAGCCATATCCAGCAATATCACCGACAACTCCCAAATTTCTTTTAGCTTCAGTTACTTCTTTAGCAGTAAACCATCCTAGTCTAACCATGTAGCTATCTTCATTCATATCTCCAATACCCACTAAAGCAATATCTGCTTTACGAGCTCTATCTAGTGTTTCTTTAATAACTCCATTACTCATAAAAATATCTCTAAAATCTTTATTTTCTAAATATGCTGGAGCATATAAAGTTTCATTCATTCCATTAAATTTATTTGCTAGATTTCTACAAATATTATCCGCATCTACAGGATCTCCAATATGTTGAACTCCTCCAATACCACAAATAAATTTACATTTTTTCTCTGATGGTATTCCTACGTATTCTCCTATTGCAGCGACGTTCCGTCCTTGTCCGACGGCTACTGTCATACCATCTTTTAAAATATTTGAAAGATATGAACTCACTAAAGAGGCGACCTGTTTTCTTTGTTCTTTTTCATTATGTTCATCTATTGCAATTAAAGCGCGTTGAATACCAAATACTTCTATTAACCGTTGCTCTAACTGAGATGTAAAAACGGGATGATATTTAACATTTATTTCTACTACACCTTCTTGTCTTGCTTTTTTTAATAAACGACCTACTTTAATTCGAGAAATATTAAACTTTCTAGCAATATCTTCTTGAGTAAGTTCATGCTCATAATATGCAATAGCAATTTCTGTTAATAAATTACTTTCCTTCAAGTTCATAATTAACCTCTTTTAATTATAAAGATTCAATATATTTTTTTGATTTTATTAGAGTGTCTTCAATAAGACTTAAAGGAACTTCCTTATCATATTTTTTCGGCATAGAATCAAGCTCTCTATAAATTTTCAAGGGGATTTCTAAACTACTTGGTATACCTTTATCTTTTAATTTTAAAAGAATATCCTTATACTTTATCAATCCATCATCTCCTATAGATATAAATTCGAATTTATTATCCGAAATCTTAACATCCTTAATATGAAAATATCCTGAGTAATCTAATGCAGTAAAAGATTGAGATAATACATCTAAGTCTTTTTTATAAGTTACCATATTACCTGGATCAAAATTTATTGAATAAATATCATCTCCTAATTCATTAATTAGGTATAGTCCTTCCTCTATAGTAATAAATGCGTTGAAATTATAATCACCACCATTTTCTAAACAAAGAATACAACCTGTTTCTTCTAGTATGGGTCTTAATAATCTTAAATTATTAATCATTTTAAATTTATTTTCTAATTTGGTTGTACAAACATTTATATATTTAGCTCCAATTAAACTGGCAAAATAAATTCTAGGAATAAAAATGTCAACAAACCCATCAACAGAAAGATCCATAGTACATCCGAGAGCATTTGTATCTAATCCATATTTTACTTTAAGAGCATTGATAGTATTTGCATTATCAACACTAAATAAACCTTGGTGTAAATTTCCTATATACCCTTGGTTATATGCTAATTCAAAATATTTAAAGCCGCACTTTCTAATTGAACTAAAAGTCGTATCTAAATCATATCCATCATAGATAGATGTATTAACAGATAAATTTGTTAGATTAGCCATTTTTACTCCCACTCTTTTACAATATTACTAAATATCAATTTTGTAATACTTTTTAGCATTTGCAAAAAACATTTTATGTTGTTCATCATAACTATATTCTTTAACTGCCTCTTTAAACCCAGTAAAAATAGTTTCTAACTCTCCACATAAACTATCTACTGGAAAATTACTGGCAAACATAGCACGTTCTATGCCAAATATTTTAACTGTCTCTTGTATAATCCATCGGTTATCTTCAATATCCCACCGCTTTTCGGGTAAACCAATACCTGAAATTTTCACAACAACATTAGGAATATCTGATAATTGGCTCATTGCTTTATGCCAAGCAGCCAGCCCTTCTCGAGAGCGATCTGACGGTAACCCAGTATGATTTAAAATAATGAGCGTATTTGGAAAATCTAAAGCCAGTTGCTTCGCCTCATGTAAATTCCACCAAGGCGTTTGCAAATCAAAATTTAAATTAAATTTTTCTAATAACTCATAGCCACTACGCCATTTGCTATCGCTCATCAAGGTTCTTACACCTTTCTGAACTTCTTGTGGAGATAATGCTCCCGCCGGTTTATGACGAACACTTCTTACTAATGGGAATGCTGATTGCGCTCTCAGTACAGGTTCAACGTCATCTGCTTGTAGCCATGCCTGAGCAACAACCGCATTAGGCATTCCATATTTTTCTTCAATTGTATGAATATAAGCTGTTTCTCCCATAGGATCTTGAGGATCCCATTCTGCATCAACATAAACTGTTGCAATAACATTATGCTTAGGAGTTGCATCTTTTAAGTAATCAGGTGGTAAATACTCTTGTTTGATGGATGTATAATCACCATATCTAAATGGAATCAATACACCAGGAGCCAACCACGGATGCGGATTGATTTGCGGTTGCCAAAAGTGCTGATGTGCATCAATCATCGGACCATCATATAAGTTATATTCCATACATTTCCATCCTTATTACTTATTTTGTTTACTTAACTGAATACTTAACGTGCCCAAAATATATACTATGGAACACCCTGCAAAGAAGAATAGTACATTATCGTAGTTATCTGTTTTTTGTAGAATAAAACCAACTAAAATCGGTACAATAATTCCCCCTAAACTACCAGCCATATTCATAATACCGCCAACAAGACCCACTTTATTCTTTGGTGCAAGTAGAGCTGGAAAACTCCAATACAAACTGCCCCACATTAAGAAAAAAGCAGCAATAGAAAGTACTGCGATAGCAATGACTGGGTCATTCATATGTGGCAGGAGAGAAAATGCGACTAATGTACTGATTCCCGAAATAGTCAAGACACCTTTAATTGCGATACGCTGAGTAACGCCCCATTTGACTAATGAATCAGAGAAAAAACCTCCACACAATGAACCCAAAGAACCAAATAAGAAAATAATAAATGTCGCATTTCCCACACCTTTAATATCAAATCCTCTGACTTGTGCTAAATAACTTGGTCCCCAAGTGAGCAACCCAAAGAACATCATTGCCCAAGCAGCACGACCAAACAAAATAGCGATTAATGAAATTTTTGAAACGCCTATACTTTTAGAAACATCTTCTTTTATGACCGCACTTTCTGTATTACTTACTGTTTCAGCTTTGATAATTTTTAATTCTTCTTCATTCACATTTTTATGTTCTTGTGGTGTATCACGTAAATATCGCCAAGTGACAACGCCTAATAACATAGTAATAATCCCAATAATAGCGAATACTATGCGCCAAGATCCGATAGCGGCAATCATATAAGCAATAATAATGCCGCCAAGCGCTGCACCTAAAGGTCCTCCACAATCCATAATAACCGCACCACGCCCACGTTCTTTAGAAGATAACCATGTTGAATTTAATTTTCCCCCAGCCGGGAAAAGAGGAGCTTCTCCAGCCCCAAGCATAAAGCGCGACAATAAAAGCGACACCCCACCAGTTGAAAACGCCGCAAGAGTTTGAAATACCCCCCACAATACTGTAGAACCGGTAATCATCTTACGAGGTCCATACTTATCAATTAACCACCCTCCCGGTACTTGTAAAAGAGCATAGGCCCAGAAGAAACTACTTAAAATAATACCTTGCATTGTAGGAGACAACTCGAATTCTTTAGCAATAGTAGGCATTGCGATAGAGAGCGATATTCGGTCAATCAAGTTAACCATAACCAGTAAAAAGATAATACCAAATACAAACCAACGAACATTAGACGCTTTATTTTGTTTCATAGTACTCTCCTCATTAAAATAAGACTTAGGACATGCTAAGCCTTATTTCATGGTTATTTGTTATTTTTTATAAACTCTGACATATATTTAAGAATAAATGACATAGAAACAGCACCTGGATCCACATGCCCCAAAGAGCGCTCTCCTAGACTTTTTGCTCGACCAAAAACAGCTATTTGGTCTTTCGTACTTTCGGCTCCTTGCTCTGCCGCTATTGCGATTAGGTCTACAGCATCCACCAGACTTTCATTTTGTACAGCAATAGCTTTTGATGTTGCTGCTGCTAATGCATCCATCATTGTTTTATCGCCTGGTTTCGCTCCTCCTCGGTTAAATACTCCCTCTTTACCCGCAGATAAAAATTGGGTCAATATCTTAGTGTCAAAAGTTTCTGTACCCGCGATAGCTTTTCCACCAGCTCGGAACAATGTACCGAAAATAGCACCAGAAGCACCTCCCATACTAGACATCATTTTCGTACCAACGGTTACAAATAATTCGCCAATATCTTTAGGCTGAAAGGTCTCTGTCTTTAATAAATCTCTTACTGCAGCAAAACCACGTTGCATACCTAAACCATGATCGCCATCTCCTATTTTCAAATCCAGCTCAGTTAAAACAGGCTCACTTTCAACCATTTTTTCCGCGATATAAAGCAATAAGTTTTTAGTTTCTGATACATTCATACTATTTTCTCCACGCAAAACTGTCACAAGGCATATCATAAAGTTTTTGCAATTCATCATCTAAACGGAATACGGTAACTGAATATCCTGCCATTTCTTGTGAAGTGCAGTATCCACCGATTAACGTGTCATAAACCTGTATGTTACGAGCATTTAATTCCTGATGAACTTTCCGGTTTGCAATTAATAATTCGGTATATGTAGAGCTTCCTAAATTATTGATTGTTACGCATACCTTATCTCCTGCTTGCAAATTGATATCGGCACATAAATTTTCAATAATCTCTCCGTTTATTTCATCTGCCGATGTCATTTTCTGTCTTCTAACACCCGGTTCTCCATGAATGCCCATACCCAATTCAAGTTCATCATCAGCCAATTCAAAATTGAATTTCCCCGTCTGAGGAATCGAACAAGCACCTAAAGCGACTCCCATTGTCCGTGTGTTAAAATTAGCTTTTGCAGTAACCTCATACAATTCTTCTAAATCATATCCGGACTCAGCTGCTGCACCCGCAATTTTTAAAACATACATATCTCCAGCGACCCCTCGACGATCATTCATTTTTGATAATGGTGCGGCTGAGATATCATCAGTTACACGAACAGTTTTAACCTGAATACCTTCCTCTTCTAATAATTCTGCTGCAATATCAAAATTCATATTATCACCAGCATAATTACCATAAACAAAGAGCACTCCTTTGCCTTTTTGTGCGGCTTTAGTTGTTTCAATAATGATATCCGGAGATGGAGAAGCAAATATTTCACCCAATGCTGCAGCATCAGCTAAACCTTTTCCTACATAACCAGCAAACATTGGTTCGTGACCGCTTCCTCCACCAGTTACAACAATGACCCTATCAGATTGGATATCACTACAAATTACCCCACTGTATCCTTCGACTTTTGTTAATTTTCCGTTGCAGGCGTGCAATAAACCTTCTAACTGTTCAAGTGGAACATCACTTGGGTTATTCAGTAATTTTTTGGGTTTTCTACTCATAGCTTAGTCTCCTATTTTGAAGATAAAACGCCTGTTCCCATACGAACAGCAATATTAAAAGCAGCTTCAAATGCCGTTGGAATCGCCACATTTTTGCCATACAAATCAAATGCAGTACCATGATTAGCGGTAGTGATAGGAATAGGGATACCTCCTTGAACCGTAACACCTCGTTCGAAACCAAGTAATTTAAGAGCTGTCGAAAACTGATCATGATACATAGAAAGCACACCATCAATTTTTAGACGTTCAACTTCGCGCATTGTTGTATCTCCTGGAAATGGACCATAAACATCAATCCCATACTCACGAGCCTTCTCTATCCCTGGGGCAATAATAGTAATTTCTTCATCACCAAATACCCCACCTTCCCCTCCATGCGGATTTAAAGCTTGAACTGCTATTTTAGGATTTTGAACTCCAGCTTGAGATAAAGCTTTGTGTAGAAGACGGACTCCGTCGACGATTCCTTGAACAGATAAATTAGGCACAATATCTTTAAATGGAATGTGAGAAGTTACACGCCCAGCCCAAATATTATCAACAACGTTTAACTCACAAACAAATCCATGATAATTTGTTTGATCTGCGAACCAATGTAATTCATCTCTGTATTGCAAACCACCTTTATGCATTGCTTGTTTATTAAGTGGGGCAAAGCAAATAGATTGAATATACCCCGCTTGAGCAAAATCGACCGCCCGCTTGAGAGTTTCTAATATATACACCCCACTTTGAGCTGTTGCTTTACCATATTCAAAAGGCAATGGATGGGAGCCCTTATGTGTAATTAAAGCAGGTATTCCATCCTTAAAAGAATAATCTGGTAACTGTTCTTCTGTAATTTGCTCATATTTAAAGTTAATTTGAGCGATATCCATACCTCTGTGCAATTCATCAGGATCTGCAATCAGTAAAACATTTGCTTTTTGTCTTTGTTCATTTTGAACTAATAATTTAGCAACTAATTCTGGTCCAACACCAGCTGGATCTCCCAAAACCATTGCAACTGTAGGTTTCTGCATACTAATATCCTCGTGAAAATCAACTATTCTTAAGATTACACCGACTAAACAAAAGAACAATAAATTAACTTTTGTTCTAGAATTAGAACAAATTTTTCAAGAAAAAAAAGTGATATTCATCACAAAATAGAACTTTATGTAATTTAAATTATAAATTTGTGAGGTATATCACAGATCTAGTATGAAATTTCACGTTGAAGTGCTCCCCTAAAAACGTTGTAAAGATATATAACTATATATCAGCATTGGAGCTTAAGAAAAAAGAGAAAGGGAGAGATAGAAAAACTTATAAAGTTTAATTCCTCCAAATTCAGGAGGAATTAATTATCTACAAATTAATACACAAAATTAACCATTCCTATAGTCAATGAAGGAATATAAGTAACAGCAAGCAGTGTTATAAGTAAGACTAAAATAAACCATAAATTATCCTTAGTAACACTCCAAATATCTTTTTTAGCGATTGAAGAAGCTGTAATCAATACGCTCGCTACAGGTGGTGTCTGCTGTCCTACGGCAATATTAAGCGTCAAAATTATACCGAAATGTATAGGGTCGATCCCTAATTGAATAATCAGTGGCATCACAATAGGAACAACCAAAATGATTGCTGCCGCACCATGTAAAAACATACCAATAATAAACAGCATCAGATTGAGCATCATTAGTACAATATATTTATTATCCGATACACCCAAAATAGCTGATGCCATATGTTGCGGAACTTCTTGTTCAGTTAAAAACAATCCTAAAACAGCTGAAGTTGCAACTAAAAGCATTACTACTGAAGTTCCATTTACACTTTCAACCAACGCTTTAAATAAAGATGAAATACTCAATTCTTTATAGATAAAAAAACCTATAAGAAATGCCAACAATACTGCCAAACCAGCTGCTTCAGTTGCCGTAGTAAAGCCAGAGATAATGCCACCTAAAATGATAGCAGGTAATGTCAATGCCCAAAATGCTTCTTTGAAGGAAGAGCATAATTTACGTAAACTAAAAGATTCTTCTCTAGGTAAATTATATTTAACTGCATAATAATAACAAACCACAAACATACCTAAAGAGGCTATTCCTCCAGCAGCTAATCCAGCAATAAATAACTTAGATATAGATACATCAGCCATAGCACCATAAATAATCATTGGTAATGATGGGGGAATAATAACGGCCAATGAAGCAGAAGAGGATGTGACTGCTGCTGAAAAACTACCACTATATCCACGTTTTTTCATTGCCGGAATCAGAATTGATCCTAAAGCCGCTACATCTGCTACTGATGAACCGGATATTTCAGCAAAAATCATTGATACACCAACATTTACCATTGCCAGCCCACCCCGAACAAATCCAATAAGAGCATTTACAAAGTTAATTAAACGAACTGAAATTCCTCCTGTGTTCATTAATGAACCAGCTAAAATAAAAAGAGGAATTGCTAATAACGAAAAATTAGATGCGCCATCAAACACAGATAACGCCACATTATATACAGCACCAAAATTGTTCGTAATTAACATTCCTACCAACGATACTACACCAATAGCAACTGCAATAGGTACATTAATCATTACTAACAGAATCAAACTAAGCAGTACGATAAGTGCTATCATGATAATTTCTCCTTAGCCATTTTAATATCAACACTATTGTTAACGTTACGTAAAGCTTGCTCTATTTCTTCATCATCTTGAGTTTTATTTTCTAAAATAGATTTAAATGCTTTTGGCATTGAAATAATCTCTGCAATAATAAATAAAACACATCCAATTGGTAATGCAGATTGTGCCATTGCTTGAGTAATAAAACTTAAACTAGTCAAGGTTTCATCGCCAAATATAGATAATACATAAAACCCAGCCCAAGCTAGAGTGATAAAGAAACTGATTACAATAATTTCATTTAAGAAAAAAATATATTTCTTAATATTGTACGGCATTGAAACAATAAGATTACCAAATCCCATATGATTACGATTTAAGGCACATAAAGCAGCACCATAAAAGGTTAACCACGCAAGCAAAATTGATGATACTTCATCATACCAATATAACGATATTCCAATAAAACGAGAAAATATTGATGTTATAATAATGATAGTTAATACAGCTAATATTGTAGATGATATTATTGTTAATATCTTTCTTACTAGATTAAATAATCTTTCCATATAAATCCCTCCTGAAAAAATCTATTCTATCTCTATGGTTTAATCACTTCTTGTGTCTTATCTAATAATACTTTTCCATTGGGAACTGATGATATAAACTCCTGATAAATAGGCTTACTTGCCTCAATAAAGGATGCCGTATCAACCTCATTTAACAGCATTCCACTAGCAATTAATTTTTTAATCAATTCTGTATCTGATTTCTCAGCTTCTTTGTATGCCCAACTTTGAGTTTCTTTTGAAGATAATTCAATAATATTTTTTACCTCCTGAGGCAATTTTTTATATGAATTAACTCCTACGGTTAAGTATGAGGGAGAATATACATGATTAGTAATACTTAAATATTTTTGAACTTCTTGTAATTTAGCAGCATAAATATTGGTTAGTGGATTCTCTTGCCCATCAATGACACCGGTTCTTAAACCAATAAATACATCACCAAATGGCAATGGTGTCGGATTAGCTCCCCATTCTTTAAACATTTTTAAACGCCACGAACTATTTGGAGTACGAATTTTTAATCCTTTTAAATCTTCTGGTTTAGTTATAGGTCTAACATTATTTGTTATATTCCTAAAACCGTTTTCCCATAGACCAATTACCTTATACCCTTTTTTTTCTGCTTCAGGTGCAATATATGGATAAAAAACTTGTTCCTCTATTTCAATTAATTGCCGACGATTAGTAATTAAAAACGGTAATTCAAATATAGCCATTTGTGGAATATTGGTTGCAAGTGTAGAAGATAACAATGCAATATCAATTGTGCCTAATTTTAATTTTTGTTGTGTATCTTTATCAGATCCTAATTGCCCAGAACCAAAAAATTTCAATTGATAATCTAACTTAGCCGCAGATAATTTTTCATTGGTTATATCGACAAAATGTTTAGTTGTATTATATTGTAGAGATCCTACACTTGCAGAAGTTGATACAATTAAGTCTTTAGCTTGTAAGGAAAAACTTATAATAAATAGAATGATAGTAGTAATACTGAGTTTTTTGCATAAATGAAATTTCATATTAAGAGTCTCCTTTTATGAACATTATTAAATAGAAATAACATATGAAAAGCTTAATTAATAGCAATAAAATAACTATAGTCACTACTTTTTCAAGATATAATTTATTAGTATGTGATATTTATCACAATAATTTAAAGGAAATTATTGGTTTTGTGATATACATCACAAATTTTCTTAATGATTCATAATATACATATGTATAAGCTCACCAAAAATAGAATTACATATGTTCACATCAATAACATTATGTTCCTTAGGAAAATCAATTTTAACTTTCCGAAATTAAAGAAAACTAATTAATATCTCTAAAAAGTTTCATAAAATTCAATTAACTATATTCAAATAAAATTTTTGTTATCTGAATAATTTTATCTTACTGAATACAAATGTAATTTACTTCCAAGTACTGTTGAGTTTTCTTTAATTTTTTGAGAAATAAGACATAATAATTAAGCAATTGCAATCAGATAATTTTACTATCTCTCTATATATAAAAACCAATATTTATTATCACTGGTTTTATTCTTTCTATATAAAAATAAAATTGGCTTAATGAGTGAGAAAATATGAAAAGTATTATTTTAATATCTATCAAATAAATTGATTTTTGTTTAAAGAGTTTGCATGATAAAGTATCAATATTATAGAAATAATTTGAGTATAGGATAGTAGGAAACTTTTTTAGATAAGTAAACTTAATAAGTTTTTTGAAATATTTGAGGAGATTCAGAGATAGTAGGTGCAATAGAAAAGGACTAAGTCATAGAATAAGGCTTAGTCCTTAAGTTAAATCAATACATTTTCAAGGTCAAATCAATATCTGATTTATATTTCAAAAGAGGGGAAATTAAGCATTACCACCTGTGATTTTCGCTACTTCTGCGGCGAAATCTTCTTCGACTTTCTCAATCCCTTCACCGACCTCTAAACGGATGAAGTTAGTCACTTTCGTATTCACTGATTTTAAGTAGTCGCCTACCGATTGAGAAGGATCCATAACGAACGCTTGACCGGTTAAAGATACTTCGCCGGTGAATTTCTTCATACGGCCTTCAACCATTTTCTCTGCGATTTCTTTCGGTTTGCCTGAGTTGATAGCAATGTCGATTTGAATTTGACGCTCACGTTCCACCACTTCAGCAGAAACATCTTCCGGATTAACGAATTCAGGTTTAGATGCAGCAACGTGCATAGCCACTTTTTTCAGTTCTTCAACAGAACCTTCACCTGCCACTAATACCCCAATTTTCGCACCGTGTAAGTATTGAGCGATCACATTGCCTTCAAGGTAAGCAACACGACGAATTGTCATATTTTCACCAATTTTTGCCACTAATGCAGCACGTTTTTCTTCAAATTGTGCTTGTAATTGCTCGATAGTGGTGCCTTTGTTTGCCGCAGCGTAATCTGCGACTTCATTGGCTAAATCTAAGAAACCGGCATCTTTTGCCACGAAATCGGTTTCACAGTTCATTTCAATTAACACACCGAAACCTGCTTCAACACGAGCGATGATCACACCTTCTGCCGCTACACGACCTGCTTTTTTCGCCGCTTTTGCTTGACCGGATTTACGCATGTTATCAATAGCTAACTCAATATCGCCGTTAGCTTCAACCAATGCTTTTTTACATTCCATCATACCTGCGCCGGTACGTTCACGAAGTTCTTTAACAAGTGCTGCTGTAATTTCAGCCATTTTTCCAATCCTCTGTCTGAAAGTGCGGTGATTTTTGCCACACTTTTTAGATAAAAATACAGGGGCAATTTCTCGCCCCTGTGCCAATTAATCGTTTTGATTAATAAGGGCTATGCCTTATTTTGATAACTTGAATTATTCTGCATCCGCTGCGGCTAATTCTTCCGCAACAGCCGCTTCGTTACCACGACCTTCTTTTACTGCCGCTGCTGCCGCAGTTAAGTAAAGTTGGATCGCACGGGTCGCATCATCGTTACCCGGGATAACAAAATCAACACCCGCCGGTGTAGAGTTGGTATCAACAATTGCAAATACCGGAATACCAAGATTATTGGCTTCTTTCACTGCGATATGTTCATGATCGGCACCGATTACAAATAATGCATCCGGTAAACCACCCATATCTTTGATACCGCCAAGGCTTAATTCAAGTTTTTCCATCTCACGGCTACGCATTAATGCTTCTTTTTTGGTTAATTTGTCAAAAGTACCGTCTTGAGATTGTGCTTCTAAATCTTTTAAACGTTTAATTGATTGACGCACTGTTTTCCAGTTAGTCAACATACCACCTAACCAACGGTGGTTTACATAATATTGTTGACAGTCTAATGCTGCAGCTTGCACTGCTTCTGATGCCGCACGTTTTGTACCTACGAATAAAATTTTACCGTTATTGCTCGCAATACGCGTTAATTCAGCTAATGCATCGTTAAATAAAGGTAAGGTTTTTTCAAGGTTGATAATGTGAACACCGTTACGCGCACCAAAAATGAAAGGTTTCATTTGTGGGTTCCAGTAACGGGTTTGGTGTCCGAAGTGTACGCCTGCGTTGATCATTTCACGCATTGAAACTTGTGCCATAATATTTTCCTTTTATTGGGGTTGAGCCTCCACATATCAGCTCATCGACCGTTTGGCACCCCGATGAAGCCTTAATGATATGTGTGTGTTATTTAAGTTAAAAATTCACTCTTTTTTACGGAAAAAAGAGCGGTGCGATTTATACCATAAAGTGCGGTTAAATTCTAGTTTATTTTTGGGTTTACCGCATTTTCTTTGCTCGTATGAAAAGCAACACCGGACGATGCTGCAAATCTTTAAATTCAGCGTGCCATTGAGGGTGCTCCGCCAACATGGGTTCGGCCATCTGTTCAATTTGAAAACCTGTGGAAATAATATGATTAATAATGGTGGCAGTGGTGCGGTGATAGGTTTTAAAAGGCTGTTTAAACCAATTTCTTTCCCGTTCACCCTCATCACGATAATGGTTCAAGCGGTATGCCACCTGTTGTTTGTTTTCATCTTTTTCCCAACGCTCCCCCATTTTATGGCAAGTGGTGATAGGGTGTTCTTGAGAAAACACCAATGTTCCCTTTGGTTTTAATTTTTTGAAAATCGCTGTCAACAACGCAGAGAAATCCTGCACATAATGAAAAGCAAAAGAGCTGGTGATAACATCAAAATTTTCCTCAGGCAAATCTGCAAGGTTTTCCATTGCAAGTTGATATAAAGAAAAACGCCCGTGAAATTGACCGCACTTTTCCAAATCTGTTTGTGCTTGTTTTAACATATTGGCGGATAAATCCATTCCCACGACTGCTCTTGCGCCCCGCTCTAAGTAAAGTGCTAAATGCCCACCGCTACCACAGCCAAGATCCAATAACGTTTTGCCTTGAAGATCGGGCAAAAGAGAAAGCATTGTCGGTTTTTCTACGATTTCATTCAAACTCATCGGGTTTTCACGAAGCTTTTGATAACGTTCAAAGAAGTTTTCCCTATCATAAACGCTGGTGTTGTTCTTCATGGATAATTCCTGTTGGTGAAAGCCAAAATGTAAAAGGGCGTATAATCCTACGCCCTTAGAATACAATGGGATAGGATTATCCCATAAAACTTGCAAACCAGCCTAAATTAGCCCCCACTTGCGCCACAATATTAAGCACACCAAAGAGGATAATAAAACCAATCATCGCATTGCCACCATAAACCCGATAAGTAGCGTTCGGGAATTTTTGGCGGCTTGCCTTTGCAAGTAATGCCGGCACAATAGCGGCCCAAATGGTTGCTGCTAACCCCGCATAACCAATAGCAATCACAAAACCATAAGGGAACTGAAGGCTTAATAATAAAGGAGGTAAAAAGGTGACCAAGGTGGTTTTTGTTCTTCCCATTAGGCTGTCGTCAAATTTCAACAAATCCGCGATATAGTCGAACAATCCCAATGTAACTCCGAGGAAAGAACTGGCAATTGCCATATAAGCAAAGAAATTCAACATTACTGCAATATAATCCGTTTCAATATAGCGGCGTAATGCTTCAAGTAATGCGGAAACATCACCGCCTTTTTCAATCACCGGTGCAAATTCTGCACGAGGTAAATTGCCTTGAATCGCAAGCTGCCAGAGAATATAGATAATGAGTGCCAAACCGGTACCGGTGAAAATGGCTTTCATCACCCGATTGCCATCACGTTGATAATATTTCACAAGGCTTGGTACATTGCCGTGGAAACCGAAGGAAACCAAACACACCGGCAGTGCGGTCAATAAATAAGGTAGATATTGCTGCTCGCCTTGTGCCACCGTATTAAATAAAACCTCTGTTTTTACTGAACCGAGCAAGCCTGCGGTAGAAAGAAAAAAGGCGATAACCATCCCACCAATTAATATTGTGGTAAAACGATCGACCGCTTTGGTTGAAAGCCAGACAAACGCCGCTAAAACCAAGCAAAAAATCAGTGAGCCGGAAGTCCGCCCAATATCAACCGCACTTTCGCTACTACTCAACAGCTGATTGAATAAATTTTGTGTAATACCACCCCCTGAGGTGATATAGGCATAGGTTAAAATATAAAGCACAAAGGCAACAGATAACCCATTAACCACATTCCACCCTTTACCAAGCAGATCTTTGACAATGGTGTCGAAACTTGCCCCTGTGGGATAATGCAAATTGGCTTCTAAAATCATTAAACCGGAAGTGGTCATACAAAACCAAGTATAAATCAGCGCAAGAAGTGAGCCGATAAACCACACGCCTGCGGTTGAAGTGGGGTTAGCCAACATACCTGCACCAATGGCCGTGCCGGCAATAATCATGGCACCGCCTAATAAAGAAGGGGATTTTTGTTGTGTCATAATTTATTCTCTAATAGCAAAAATTTGCACTATTATAATAGTGCAAATCAAAAACTCAATGGTTTTTTATTAGACAAGGTGATCGGACTTTTCTTATAATTTTGCCATCTCTAAAGTTGATACCCATAAGAGGAATTAAAAATGAAAAAATACATCAAATCCTTTGCCTTTGCTTCTGTCGCCGCATTAGTGCTTAATGCCTGTGCAGATTCCGCTTCCATTAATCAACAAGCGGCCTCAAGCTATGCCCAAGAAATGGGTAAAATTCGCACTCAAGGAGCGGTAGATACCACCTCTCAAACGGCAAAACGTATTCATCGAATTTTCAACAAAATGGTGCCTTATGCCAATAAAGAAAACCAAACCGGTCAACCTTTTAACTGGCAGATTACCGTCATTAAATCGAAAGAGTTAAACGCCTGGGCTATGCCGGGCGGGAAAATGGCCTTTTATACGGGGTTAGTAGATACCTTAAAGCTCAACGATGATGAAATTGCCACCGTCATGGGGCACGAAATGGCACACGCCCTAAAAGAGCATGGTAAAGCGAAAGCGAATTTCGGTATGGCTACCGGCATTGCGGCACAATTGGGTCATATTGCCCTTTCTACTGTGGTCGGGTCTGATTTAAGTGGAGTCGCAATTGGCTTAACCAAAGATTTTGCATTAGATAAACCTTATTCCCGTAGTGCAGAAACCGAAGCCGATGAAGTGGGCCTATTGCTGATGGCAAAATCAGGCTTTAATCCACAAGCTGCCCCTGGTTTATGGGATAAAATGAAAAAGGCCTCCGGTGGTTCCAAGGGGGCATTAGAGGCTCTAGCCTCTACCCACCCGACAGATGAAGATCGCCAAGAAAATTTACAACGTTTACTTCCGGAAGCGATGAAACTCTACGAAGCCTCAAAAAAATAAAACTTTTGTAAAATTGGCCGCACTTTGTTCCTTCAAAAGTTAGACACACAAGCACACTAGTCCGACTTTTGAGGGGACATTTTAAATATTTCTCAATTTATTGGAATAAAGCATTAAACAAAGAGCAATGACCATAATCAAAATGGCACCGGCAAATAAAATGGTATCGACCGCATTTTCATGTTTCACAATAATTAAACGCAACATTGCTGTGATACCGGCGTAAATGAAGTAGCGTAGCGGAAAGTGATAACCGCTTTTAAAATATTGCACAATTAAACCGATAAACCCAAAATACAAGAAAAACATGACCGCTTGTTCTGCCAACGCATAAGGAACCGTTGTGGAAGGAGTTAGCACCATTAAGGCAAGAGAATAGGTAATCTTAGCCAACGCAATAATCAATACGATCGCAAGTGCAATAAGTGATGTGCTTAACACATATTTGAGTATGCCGGTAATGAGTAGCGGAAATCTTTCGACTTGATTTTGTTCCATTTTTCTTCCTTTTATTTTGTATGAATGTAAATGATAACCGCACTTTTTTATGGAAAAGTGCGGTCATTTTTTCTGGCATTTTAATCTGGGGAATAATAGAGCTTTCCGATTTCAATTTTCTGACGCCCCGTTTCTTCACGCCATTTATTACTGTCTCTTAATGAATAAACACAGCCACAATATTCTTGTTGGTAAAAGCGTTCACGTTTGCTTATCTCAATCATACGTTGTGAGCCGCCTTCTTTACGCCAGTTGTAATCCCAATAAATGACATCATCGTATTTTTCTGCCGCCCGATGACCACAGCCGTTAATTTGATTCATATCCTTCCAGCGGGAAATACCAAGACAGCTGGTGAATACCGGGAAACCGTGTTGATGGGCATATTCTGCCGCTTTTTCAAAGCGCATATCAAAACACATGGTACAGCGAATACCTCGCTCCGGTTCCCATTCCATTCCTTTGGCTCGGTCAAACCAATTTTGTCGGTCGTAATCAGCATCAATAAAAGGAATGCCAAATTTTTTAGCAAAACGAATATTTTCTTCTTTACGGATCAAATATTCTTTTAATGGGTGAATATTGGGATTATAGAAATAAATCGTAAATTCAATCCCGGAGGCTAAAATGGCCTCCATCACCTCACCGGAACAAGGGGCGCAACAGGAATGAAGCAGGAGTTTGTTATGCCCATTGGGAAGCTCAAGTTTTTCACGGATAAAAGGGGCATTTGGATCTTTTTTCGCTTTTTTAGTGCGGTTTTTAGGTTGGAAACCTGTCATATTTTCGTTATTCATAAAGTCATTGGGGAGATTAATAAGTTCGATCAACAGATAAATATGCCAAGGAAATCAGCGCTTGTTTATACTCGCTTTCAGGCAAAATAGAAACCGCATCAACGGCTTTTTGCGCTTCTTGTTTTGCCCGTTCCATTGCATAGTCCAACGATTTATGTTGCGCCATAATCGCTAGCACCTCATCAATAATTTCACGTTTGCCACCTTGTTCAATGGCATCTCGAATGAGGGCGGCCTGTTGTGCATTAGCATGATGCATCGCATGTAATAACGGCAAGGTTGGTTTGCCTTCGGCTAAATCATCGCCCACATTCTTACCGAGATCTTGGGCATTAGCACTGTAATCTAATACATCATCCACCAGCTGAAATGCCGTTCCAAGATAACGCCCATAATCTTGCAACGCTTTTTCTTGGGCTTCCGTGGCGCCGGCGACAATGGCAGCGGCTTGTCCTGCCACTTCAAATAAACGGGCGGTTTTGCTATAAATCACCCGCATATAATTCGCTTCGGTGGTTTGCGGATCGTTGACATTCATTAATTGTTGCACTTCCCCTTCTGCCAATACATTTGTGGCATCTGCCATAATGCGAAGGATTTTCAAGGATTCGAGTTGTGCAACAAGTTGGAAGGCGCGGGTATAAATGAAATCTCCCACTAATACACTTGCGGCATTACCAAATTCGGCATTCGCTGTGGCACGCCCTCGGCGCATATCGGATTCATCGACCACATCGTCATGTAGCAAGGATGCGGTGTGGATAAATTCGACAAAAGTGGCACAAGTTATGGCTTGCAATCCTTCAAACCCTAAAGAACGTGCAGCAAGCACAGCGATCAACGGTCGGATCCTTTTTCCACCACCTTGAACGATATAAAAACCAAGTTGACTAATTAATGCCACATCAGAATTGAGTTGGGCAAGAATATTCTGATTGACTTTTTGCATATCCGGATCGGCTAATTGCTGAATGGTATGCATCGTCATGAGGTCTTGTTTTTCCATTGTTTATCGTTAATTATCAAATAAAGAATGCGGTGCATTTTACCTGAATTTTTGTACTTTCTAAAATTAATCAATCAGAAAAGGGAATTTTTTTATTTTATTGTAAATAAATTCTTGCCAGGAGATTGTTTTTTCCGTAGAATTTGCGACCTATTTTATATGAATTTTGAAGTGCATACTGCCTAAGGGCAGCGAAGCACAGTTAAGCGGAGTATTTATGTACGCAGTTTTTCAAAGTGGCGGTAAACAACACCGTGTAAGCGAAGGTCAAGTGGTTCGTTTAGAGAAACTTGAGCTTGCAACCGGCGAAAAAGTTGAGTTCGATTCGGTGTTGATGGTCGTTAACGGTGAAGATGTTAAAATCGGCGCACCGGTTGTAGCCGGCGCAAAAGTAATTGCTGAAGTTGTGGCACAGGGTCGTGGCGAGAAAGTTAAAATCGTTAAATTCCGTCGTCGCAAACACAGTCGTAAACAACAAGGTCATCGCCAGTGGTTCACTGAAGTGAAAATCACTGGGATTCAAGCATAATTCAGAGGAGAGCAAGTAGATGGCAACTAAAAAAGCTGGTGGTTCAACTCGTAATGGTCGCGATTCTGAAGCTAAACGCCTTGGGGTTAAACGTTTCGGTGGTGAGTCTGTTTTAGCGGGTAGCATTATTGTTCGTCAACGTGGTACAAAATTCCATGCCGGTACGAACGTAGGTATGGGTAGAGATCATACTTTATTCGCTACCGCTGATGGTAAAGTTAAATTTGAAGTAAAAGGCGAAAAAAGCCGTAAATACGTAAGTATTGTTACTGAGTAATTTAAAACATTAATCGAATTGAACGCCCCGCAGTTTTGTGGGGCGTTTTGTCTTTTTTAACCTTTGTAAGTGAGAAATATGAAACAACAACCTTTATTCGGTTTCATGTTTGCACTCATTGCCGCAATGGCTTGGGGATCGTTACCTATCGCCTTAAAGCAAGTGCTATCAATCATGAATGCTCAAACTATCGTGTGGTATCGTTTTGTGGTTGCTACTCTTGCTTTATTGTTTTTACTGGCTTACAAAAAGACACTCCCCGAAGCAAGAAAAGTCGGGCGTTATGGCTGGTTGGCAATCATCGGTGTATTTGGGCTTGCCGGTAATTTTTTGCTATTTAGTTCCTCCTTAAACTATATCGAACCCTCAATTGCCCAAATTTTTATTCACCTTTCCTCTTTTGGTATGTTGATTTGCGGTGTGCTTATCTTCAAAGAAACCTTAGGGGGGCATCAAAAAGTGGGCATCTTGCTTTTATTGATAGGTCTTGGGTTATTTTTTAACGACCGTTTTGAAACTTTCGTTGGGATAAATCAATATTCAACCGGCGTCATACTCAGTGTAAGTGCCGCATTAGTATGGGTTGCCTATGGCATGGTGCAAAAATTAATGTTGCGTAAATTTAGCTCGCAACAAATTCTCGTTATGATGTATTTCGGCTGTGCAATGGTGTTCACCCCAATGGCGGATTTTTCCCAAGTGAGCGCACTCACGCCTTTTGCATTAGCTTGTTTTATTTACTGTTGTTTGAATACCTTGATTGGTTATGGGGCTTATGCCGAGGCATTAAACCGCTGGGATGTGTCAAAAGTAAGTGTTGTCGTGACCTTGGTTCCTCTTTTTACTATTTTCTTCTCACATATTGCACATATTATCAGCCCCGAGCATTTCAATGCGCCGGAATTAAATAGCATTAGCTATATCGGGGCGTTTATTGTAGTATGCGGAGCAATTTTATCGGCTATTGGGCATAAATTATTACCGTCGCACAAAGTGAAATAATCAAAAAGTGCGGTTAAATTTGGGAGAGTTTTAATGAAATTTATTGATGAATCGTTGATTCGGGTGGAAGCAGGAGATGGGGGAAACGGTTGTGTGAGTTTCCGTCGGGAAAAGTTTATCCCTAAAGGTGGGCCGGATGGCGGTGATGGTGGTGATGGTGGTGATGTTTACCTCATCGCTGACGAGAACCTCAATACCCTCATCGATTATCGCTTTAACAAGCGTTTTGCCGCAGAACGAGGGGAAAATGGACGAAGTTCCGATTGTACCGGCCGCCGTGGTAAAGATATTATTTTACCGGTGCCTGTCGGAACGAGAGCCATTGACAATGACACCAAAGAAACCTTGGGGGATTTAACCCGACACGGGCAGAAAATGCTGGTGGCAAAGGGCGGATACCATGGGCTTGGTAACACCCGTTTTAAATCCTCTGTTAATCGTGCGCCACGTCAAAAAACCATGGGAACGCCGGGAGAAAAGCGGGATTTATTGTTGGAGTTAATGCTGCTTGCCGATGTTGGTATGTTGGGATTACCAAATGCTGGTAAGTCCACTTTTATTCGTGCGGTATCGGCGGCGAAACCCAAAGTCGCAGATTACCCGTTCACCACCTTAGTGCCAAGCCTTGGCGTGGTGAAAATGGATGAAGCGAAAAGCTTTGTGGTTGCCGATATCCCCGGTTTGATTGAAGGGGCGGCAGAAGGGGCCGGTTTAGGGATCCGTTTTTTAAAACATTTGGAACGTTGCCGTGTGTTAATTCATCTTGTGGATATCAACCCGATTGATGGCTCAGACCCAGCAGATAATGTGGCGATCATTGAATCGGAGTTGTTCCAATATAGCGAAAAATTAGCGGAAAAACCCCGTTGGTTAGTCTTTAATAAAATTGATACGATGACCGATGAAGAATTACAAGCTCGTGCAAAAGATATTACGGAACGTTTAGGCTGGGATGAGGATTATTATTTAATTTCTGCGGCAACAGGTCAGAATGTTCCTTCACTTTGCCGTGATATTATGGATTTTATTGAGGCTCACCCTCGTGATACGGAAGAGACAGAGGTTGCGCCGGAAGCGGTGAAATTCAAATGGGAAGATTATCACCAAGAACAATTGGCAGAACATCAATTTGATGATGAGGACGATTGGGACGATGATTGGACAGAAGAAGATGACAAAGGGATTGAGTTTATCTATAAACCCTAATTCTTCCTAAAAAAGTGCGGTCGATTTTAACAATGAAATCGACCGCACTTTGTTTTTGGAGCGATGGAGAGAATATCACCCACGGTTGGCATTTTTCATAATTCGTTCTTTTGCCAGCTTCCATTCCCGATCTTTAATATCATCACGCTTATCGTGTTGTTTTTTACCTTTCGCTAGCCCAATTTTAATTTTTGCCCAAGCGCCTTTCCAATAGAGCGAAAGGGCGACGATGGTGAAACCATCACGGCTGGATTTACCAAAAAGAGATTCCAATTCTCGTTTATTGAGTAATAGTTTTCGGGTACGGGTGGGATCACAAACAATATGGGTTGAAGCCAAACTGAGAGGCTGGATTGTCGCCCCGAATAAATAGGCTTCCCCTTGTTTGAAAATAATGTAGCTGTCGCTAATGTTGGCTTTGCCTGCGCGCATGGATTTTACTTCCCAGCCTTGTAATTCAAGCCCGGCTTCGATTTCATCTTCAATAAAATAATCGTGACGTGCCCGTTTGTTGAGCGCGATGGTATTTGAACCCGGTTTTAGTTTTTTCTTTGTCATAATTTTCCGTATTTTTTAATTTTTGCTGATTTTACCGAATATGTCTCTTGATAGCAAAGTCGGGCAAAAGTTAAAAGGATTGGTCTTTGAGCTGAAATGGCAAACCGATCTAACAAACGGATTTTCACTATTATTTCAATGTATCTAAAAATGCCACAAAGGCTCGTTTTTGCTCGCTGGATAAGTTTTCCCATTTTTGATTGATTTCCATCTCTTTTAACTCTTTTTTCATTAATGTGTCCGGCATACAATCTTGAAAAAACCAGCTGATGGGGGTGTTAAACAAGATCGCAATGTCAATCAAATGGTTTACATTGATTTTACTGACACCGCGTTCATAACGGGAAAGTTGCTGTTGGGATAAATTGATCAATTCCGATAACTTTTCTGCTGAATAGCCAAATTCCTTTCTTTTTTGTTGAATGCGTTGCCCGATTGATTTGTCTGCCGCTGCTGCCAGTAACTGTGCCATTGCTAATTCTATTGCTATTTTTCCTGAATACCCATTTATTCACATTTTGTCGTTTTTTGAGGCTTAGGCTTAAGGGTGAACTAGATTCACCCTTAAAGAAGGAAGGAAAAATCGTTTTTACGATTCAATTTCACCACAGAAACGATAACCCTCACCGTGAACTGTGGCGATAATTTCAGGTGTATTCGGGTGATCTTCAAAATGTTTACGGATGCGGCGAATTGTGACATCTACGGTCCGATCCTGTGGTTTTAGTGGGCGCCCGGTCATTTTTTTTAACAATTCTTCACGGGTTTGTAATTTCCCCGGATTTTCGCAAAAATGTAACATTGCACGGAACTCGCTACGCGGAAGTTTAGATTCGACTCCCTCCGGTGTGATCAGACTATGACTGTTTAAATCCAATGTCCAACCATTGAAACGATAAAACTCACGTTCAGTATTGTTTTCTTTTTCATATTGCGGCATTGCACGGTGTAACAAATTGCGTGCACGAATAGTTAATTCACGAGGATTGAACGGTTTGGTAAGATAATCATCCGCACCAATTTCCAACCCTAAAATTTTATCGACTTCGTTATCGCGTCCGGTTAAAAAAATTAAAGGTAAATTGGCATATTCACGTAATTCACGCGCTAATAAAAGTCCATTTTTTCCGGGCAGGTTAATGTCCATCACAACCAGATTTACTGTATTATTTTTTAAAATTTCATGCATTTCAGCTCCGTCTTGCGCTTCAAGAACGGAATAGCCTTCCGCTTCAAAAATACCTTTTAAGGCATTTCGGGTAACGGTTTCATCTTCAACAAGAAGAACTTGTGGCGTTGCCATATTTTCACCCTTTTCTGGTTATTTAAGAAAATGACTTATTCTATCTTTGTAACATTGTTGTAACAATGGGAAAGTGCGGTTATTTTTGCTGATCTTTTTATTTTTATGATCTAAATCATACTTTTGGGCTTTCAAATGGCTTTGTGTTAGAATTTTCCCACGCCAATTTATCATTTCTTCTATGAAAAAATTTCTTCTTTTTTTGATACTCATTTTCACGGTATTAACAAGCTGGGGGGGATTATTTAAGTCCACAGGTTTTCTTAAGGTTGATGAAGCCTTTCCTTTTTCAGCTCAAATTTCTTCTGATAAAAAACAATTGCGAATTCAGTGGGATATTGCACAGGGATATTATCTCTATCAAGATAAAATCGCCGCAAAACTGGAGGGCTCAATCGCACAACTTCCCGTTAATTTTAATCTCTCCCCTGAAATACACGATGATCCTTATTTTGGGCGTGTTGCCGTTTTCACTCAACCTTTCGTGGCTTATTTCTCCGGTGAAACTTTTGAAGCGCATCAGAATATTGAGCTTTCCTATCAAGGATGTACAGAAGGATTTTGCTATCCACCGGAAGTCAAAACCTTGAAAGTGGGCGACTTACCTATTGTTTCAGCGCAAGAAAAAACACCGATAAATCCTACCGCACTTTTGGCAGAACAAGACCGCTTAGCTGCAGGTTTGTTCCACAGTAAATATGCGGTGTTCGGCTTTTTCTTACTCGGCATTGGATTAGCGTTCACACCTTGTGTTTTACCGATGTTGCCTTTGCTTTCCTCCATTGTTATCGGTCAGCAACAGCGTCCGAATACGTTGCGTGCGTTTTTTCTTAGTTTTCTCTATGTGCAGGGAATGGCGCTCACTTATACCTTGTTGGGGCTTACTGTTGCGGCAATAGGTTTACCATTTCAAATCGCATTACAACATCCTTACGTCATGATTGCGCTTTCTGTGTTGTTTACGTTATTGGCATTATCCATGTTTGGGGTATTCACGCTGCAATTACCGGCTTCTTTGCAAACTAAGCTCAATGCGTTAAGCCAAAAACAAACTTCCGGTGCGTTCGGTGGGGTGTTTTTAATGGGGATGATTGCAGGCCTTGTCGCCTCACCTTGTACTTCTGCCCCGCTTTCCGGTGCATTGCTTTATGTGGCACAAAGTGGTGATCTGCTTACCGGTGGGATAACCCTCTATTTGTTGGCGCTGGGGATGGGCATTCCACTTATGCTCATCACATTATTCGGTAATAAAATTTTGCCGAAATCAGGGGAGTGGATGAATACGGTCAAACAATCCTTTGGTTTTGTGATGCTTGCTCTACCGGTATTTTTGCTTTCCCGTATTTTGCCTGAAACCTGGGAGAGTGGTTTGTGGGCATTATTGGCAACGACATTCTTCCTTTGGTTTGCTTTGCAAATGCCTAAACGTGGTTTGGGTTATGGCGTCAAAGTGCTTTCATTGCTTTGTGCCATGGTGGCGGTGCAGCCTTTGCAACAGCTTGTATGGCAAGATCAGCAAAGTGCGGTCAAAAATACGGTGATTTCTCATACCCCATTTCAGCGTATTCAAAATTTACAAGAATTAGATGAGCTGTTAGCGAAAAATCCTCACCGTATCGCTTTGTTAGATTTATATGCGGATTGGTGCGTGGCTTGTAAAGAATTTGAACGTTATACTTTCAGTGATAAAAATGTACAGAATGCCTTTGAAAATATGCTGGTGTTGCAAGTGGATATGACAAAAAACAGCGCAGAAAATAAAGCCATCATGGAACGTTATCAGGTGTTAGGGTTACCGACAATCTTATTTTTAGATCGTTCAGGTAATGAAATTTCAGGGAGCCGCATCACCGGTTTTATGGAAGCCGATCGCTTTTTAGATTGGCTAAATAAAATTGAAAATTAACGTATTTTTAACTGAAAGGAAAAAGTCTTTTTCAAACTGGCTACTTGTTTGATAAAACGCTAATCGTTATGATCTGCGCACCTTTTCATTCATCTTTAAATAAGGAAACTTTATGAATAATCTTGAAAAATTTCGTCCCTATGCTTTAGCGTTATTACGCATTGTGGCGGCTTATATGTTTATCTTACATGGCACGGCTAAATTTTGGGAATTTCCCATCTCGATGACCGGTGGCAATGGTGCGGTTGGCGATCCATTAATGATTGTTGGTGGCATCATTGAAATTGTGGGGGGCGTTTTAGTCTTGTTAGGCCTATTTACCCGCCCTGCTGCTTTTATCTTATCCGGTCAAATGGCATACGCTTATTTCTTTATGCATGCGGCAAAAGGCGAATTATTTTTCCCACTCGCAAACGGTGGTGAACTCGCATTACTTTATTCTGTTGTTTTCTTCTACTTTGTTTTTGCCGGCAGTGGTGCATTGGCATTAGACAATAAATTTAAGAAAAACTAATATAGATTTTATTCTTTATACCTCCAATTTGCCCACGATATGTGGGCTTTTCTTTAAAATATCTTCCGTTTTGACCGCACTTCTTTCCACGGATTTTCTTTAATCTTTTCTATATTTACGCAACCGTTTGCGTTATAATCTGCGCGCTTATTTTTTTAACCTCTTTATGAAAGGAAAATGTAATGACAGCTCGTCCTATTCGTCAGGCTTTATTAAGTGTTTCAGATAAAACCGGTGTTGTAGAATTTGCCCAAGGGCTTGTACAACGTGGTGTAAAATTACTCTCAACAGGTGGTACCGCAAAACTTTTAGAACAAAATGGTTTGCCTGTGACAGAAGTGTCCGATTACACGGGCTTTCCTGAAATGATGGACGGACGTGTGAAAACCTTACATCCTAAGGTTCATGGAGGGATCTTGGGTCGCCGTGGAACAGACGATGCGATTATGCAGCAACATGGTATAGAAGCCATTGATATGGTGGTGGTTAATTTATATCCCTTTGCACAAACTGTTGCAAAATCAGGTTGCACCTTGGAAGAGGCGGTAGAAAATATTGATATTGGCGGCCCAACAATGGTGCGTTCTGCGGCAAAAAATCACAAAGATGTTGCTATCGTCGTCAATAATCAAGATTTCAATGCTATTCTCGCCGAAATGGATCAACATCAAAACACCCTGACCTTGGAAACTCGTTTTGATCTTGCCATCAAAGCCTTTGAACATACCGCACAGTACGATTCAATGATCGCCAATTATTTCGGTCAGCTTGTGAAGCCTTATTATGTGGCTGCAGAAGAGGATATTGATGCGAAGTGCGGTCAATTTCCACGGACTTTAAACCTAAATTTTGTACGTAAACAAACCATGCGATATGGTGAAAATGCCCACCAAAACGCCGCTTTCTATGTGGATCTCAATGTCAAAGAAGCCAGTGTGGCAACCGCAACACAATTACAAGGCAAAGCCCTTTCTTACAATAATATTGCAGATACCGATGCCGCCCTTGAATGTGTGAAAGAATTTGACGAACCGGCATGTGTAATCGTCAAGCATGCCAACCCTTGCGGCGTGGCATTAGGTAAAGATATTTTAGAAGCCTATAATCGAGCCTATCAAACCGACCCTACCTCCGCTTTTGGCGGAATTATCGCCTTTAACCGTGAATTAGACGAAAAAACTGCCACAGAAATTGTGGAACGCCAGTTTGTGGAAGTGATTATTGTGCCGAAAGTTTCGGCAGAAGCCGTTGAAGTGGTGAAGCGTAAGAAAAATGTTCGTTTGCTGGAATGTGGTGAATGGCAACATCGCACTCAACGTTTAGATTTTAAACGGGTAAACGGCGGTTTATTGGTACAAGATGCGGATTTAGGTATGGTCGGCTTGGACGATTTAAAAGTAGTGAGCAAACGTCAGCCTACCGAACAAGAACTCAAAGACTTATTATTCTGCTGGAAAGTGGCGAAATTTGTGAAATCCAATGCCATTGTTTATGCCAAAAATAACCAAACCATTGGCATTGGCGCAGGGCAAATGAGCCGAGTTTATTCCGCTAAAATTGCCGGTATCAAGGCGCAAGATGAAGGGCTGGAAGTCGCCGGTTGTGTGATGGCATCTGATGCCTTCTTCCCATTCCGTGACGGTATTGATGCCGCCGCAAAAGTGGGTATTCAGTGTGTCATTCACCCGGGCGGTTCCATGCGTGATCAGGAAGTGATTGATGCGGCTGATGAACATGGCATGGTGATGGTATTAACCGGAATGCGGCATTTTAGACACTAATTCATATCGGGATTTGCCCCAGCAGGTAACTGACTATCTCCCCCTCTTTTGTAAAGAGGGGCGGGGGAATTTAAACCAGGGGGAATTCAAAATTTCAATACACAAGGACACATTATGAATATTTTAATTATCGGAAACGGTGGTCGTGAACATGCGCTAGCTTGGAAAGTTGCACAATCTCCATTGGCTAAGAAAGTGTTTGTCGCACCGGGTAATGCAGGAACAGCGTTGGAACAGAATATTGAAAATGTGAATATTGCGGTTACCGATATTTC
This sequence comes from Rodentibacter trehalosifermentans, assembly GCF_002000545.1. Classification (GTDB taxonomy): domain Bacteria; phylum Pseudomonadota; class Gammaproteobacteria; order Enterobacterales; family Pasteurellaceae; genus Rodentibacter; species Rodentibacter trehalosifermentans. The sequence goes on from NZ_MLHL01000021.1 coordinate 31,366, forward strand.
AGCACTGGTTCAATTTGCCCAAGATAATCAAATCGACTTGACCATTGTAGGGCCTGAAGCGCCGCTTGTTATCGGAGTGGTGGATGCGTTCCGTGCAGCAGGATTAAAAATTTTTGGACCAACCCAAGCGGCTGCACAATTAGAGGGCTCGAAAGCTTTTACTAAAGATTTTTTAGCCCGTCACAATATTCCTACAGCGGAATATCAAAATTTTACTGAAGTCGAACCGGCATTGGCGTATTTGCGTGAAAAAGGCGCCCCCATTGTGGTGAAAGCCGATGGTTTGGCAGCAGGAAAAGGGGTTATCGTGGCGATGACTTTGCAGGAAGCAGAAGAGGCGGTGCGTGATATGTTATCAGGCAATGCTTTTGGGCAAGCGGGTAGCCGTGTGGTGATTGAAGAGTTTTTGGACGGTGAAGAGACCAGTTTTATCGTGATGGTGGATGGCAAAAATGTTGAGCCGATGGCAACTAGTCAAGATCATAAACGGGTGGGAGAAAATGATACAGGGTTGAACACCGGAGGAATGGGGGCTTATTCACCAGCACCTGTTGTCACCCCGGAAATTCACGATCGTATTATGAAAGAGGTAATCTATCCAACAGTTAACGGTATGGCGGCTGAAGGCAATGTGTACACCGGGTTTTTATATGCCGGGTTAATGATTATGCCAAACGGTCAGCCGAAAGTGATTGAGTTTAACTGCCGTTTTGGTGATCCGGAAACCCAACCGATTATGTTGCGTTTAGAATCCGATTTAGTGGAACTTTGTCTTAAGGCCTGTGAAGGCAAGTTAGATGAAATGCAATCCCAATGGAACCCTAAGGCATCACTGGGTATTGTGCTTGCGGCTGAAGGTTATCCGGGGGATTACCGCAAAGGTGATGAAATCATCGGTCTGCCACAAAGTGCGGTTGAAAATGAAAAAGTTTTCTTAGCCGGAGTGGAAGCGAAAGAAGGGAAATTGCTAACCAATGGCGGCCGTGTGTTATGTGTGACGGCTTTAGGTGATAGCGTATTTGAAGCGCAACAAAAAGCACTGAAACTTGCCGAACAAATCCAATGGAATGGGCGTTTTTATCGCCGTGATATTGGTTACCGTGCGGTACAACGTGAACAGAAAAATCACTAAGCTTATCCGGTAGATAATCATTCTCTTGTGATTTATCTACCGCTAACAATAAACGAGAATATTGCCCCAATTTTTATGATTTAGACTATTTTATGAAACAATTGATCATAGCATTATGTTATTCGGCGCTACTGCTTATTCTAGAAATCCTTTATCGTAAGATCTTTCATATTCCAAGCATAGAACGCTATGCTGAAAGCTATCTTTTCGTTTGTTTATTCGTGGTCTTGTTTGTTTATTCCAAGTATCGAATAACCCGAATATTGGTGGCGACACTGTTTGCAATAAGTGTTTTAGTCAATAATGTGCATTATGCCTTATATCAGTCTTGGATTGGCCCTGTCAGTTATTCACTCGCCTTTAAAGAGGTGAAAGAAATTACGCAAGCCGGCATAACGATGGTTGATCGATTTATTTATCCATTATTATTCGGCTTGTTCGAAGTTGCCGTATTTTTGAGTTTAAATTTTATTAAAAGAAAGCGATATAAATTCTCTTGGGTATTTGATGCTGTCTTTTATATTTTAATGATGTATGTTTTTGTTCGTGCCTATACCACAAAATCTCACGAAAGATTTATTTCCCCTAATACGGTTTATTCTCGATTAAAATCGAATTATTTCTCCGTTGGTTATTTTATTGGCCGCATTTTGCCCTATGAACTTTTCTCTTTATCCGATGTTCCGCTCTATCATCAAAACAGACCTAACAAAACTCAAGCCTTACCTAAAGTAAGAAATATTATTTTGATTATGGGAGAAAGTGCCACCGCCAGTCATTTTAGTGCTTTTGGGTATGAAAGAGAGACCTCACCGTTTTTAGCCCGTTTTAAGAATGAAACCGGTGTCGTGATGAAAGAAGCTTATTCCGGCGGGATGTTGACTGCCATTTCATTACCGATGTTTTTCAATGCAATTCCCTATCCAAATGGAATGCAACAAATTGCAAAAGGGGATACGAATTTATTTAATTTAGCCAAAACGCAGGGGTTTAATACCTATTTTTATTCGGCACAAGCCCGTGATGATATGCATATGATGAATTTCTTAGGCGGTGCTTGGGTTGATAAAATGAGATTTCCGGATAATGAGGGCTATTCCCTCCGAGAATCCATGCCGGATAATAAATTATTACCTGAATTTAAAAAGATTAATTTAGAGGAGGGGAATCATTTTATTGTGTTACATCATCGTGGAAGCCATATTCCTTATGGCGCTTTGCTCGATGAAAAAGAGAAAGTCTTTGGGCAAATTCAGGCAATAGATAATTATGATAATACGATTTTAAATACGGATCGTTTTATTTCGGTCGTATATCAGCATCTTTCTGCACGAAATTCTGATGATTGGCTGATTGTCTATACTTCAGATCATGGGCAATATGTTAAAAGTGATACTTATAAACAAGGTACGTTAGACCAAGACAGCTATATTGTTCCTTTAGTAGTGTATAGTCCAAATAAAGATATACAAAAAACCACCTCAACGGTTTTTTCTTCTTGTCAGCGTACATTCCATTATCAATTATCTAGTTTATTGATCAATACGATGGGATACGATTATCAAATAGGCAATTGTTTGGAAGGTGTGGTAAATGGCAATATTCTCAGTGGCGATGCGGGTTATCTTAAGATTGAATCGGATGGTAAAGAGACCTATGTCCACTGATTGGATAAAATGATGAATATTCATCATCATAATGAAAAATATGAATGAAATTTTAATTAAATTTAAATCAATAAGCGGTTACACTATAGATCGCAAATCACATAACAGGAGAACACCATGTTTACTAAAAATATGAATATCGCTGACTATGATCCGGTATTATGGCAGGCGATTTTAGATGAAAATCGCCGTCAAGAAGAGCATATTGAATTAATTGCCTCTGAAAACTATGCCAGTCCGCGAGTGATGGAAGCACAGGGCTGTCAATTCACTAATAAATATGCAGAAGGCTATCCGGGCAAACGTTATTATGGTGGTTGTGAGTATGCCGATATTGTGGAACAACTTGCCATTGATCGTGCCAAAGAATTATTTGGGGCAGATTATGTTAATGTGCAACCTCACTCCGGCTCGCAAGCCAATGCTGCAGTGTATGGGGCATTAATTAATGCAGGTGATACCATCCTCGGTATGGACTTGGCACATGGTGGACATTTAACACATGGTGCAAAAGTGAGCTTCTCCGGTAAAATTTATAATTCGGTGCTTTATGGTATTACCGCAGACGGTTTAATTGATTATGAAGATGTGCGTCAAAAAGCATTGGAAGCAAAACCAAAAATGATTGTTGCCGGTTTCTCCGCCTATTCTCAAGTGGTGGATTGGGCGAAAATGCGTGAAATTGCCGATGAAGTCGGGGCCTATTTGTTTGTGGATATGGCTCATGTTGCAGGGTTAATTGCAGCAGGTCTTTATCCAAACCCGTTACCTCATGCCCATGTTGTCACCACAACCACCCATAAAACCTTAGGTGGACCTCGTGGTGGGTTAATTCTTTCTTCTTGTGGTGATGAAGAAATCTATAAAAAATTACAATCTTCCGTATTCCCGGCAAACCAAGGCGGCCCATTAGTCCATATTATTGCAGCAAAAGCGGTATGTTTTAAAGAAGCCCTAGAACCGCAATATAAGGTCTATCAAGCCAATGTATTGAAAAATGCAAAAGCGATGGTCGAGGTGTTTAAACAACGTGGTTATGATGTGGTCTCAAATGGTACGGAAAACCACCTGTTCTTGGTGAGTTTTATCAAACAGGGCTTAACCGGTAAAGCCGCTGATGCGGCATTAGGTAAAGCCAATATTACCGTGAATAAAAACTCTGTGCCAAATGATCCGCAAAAACCTTTTGTGACTTCCGGTATTCGAGTGGGAACCCCTGCTGTTACCCGTCGTGGTTTTAATGAACAAGATTGCCGTGATTTAGCAGGTTGGATGTGTGATATTTTAGATGCGCTTGGTAAAGAAAACGAAGCGCAGGTGATTGAGGCAACGAAAGAGAAAGTCTTAGCCATTTGTAAACGTCTTCCGGTTTATCCGGCATAATTCCTTTGTATGATTGATGAATAAGCGGCGAAATAGCGCCGCTTATTTTTTTCATAAAGGGAAGAATGACAGAGGATTGATACCACCTCAACATTAAAATGAGAATAATTATTATTGACGGGAGTGGGATAACCTTTTAGAATCCCCACATTATTAACACACAATCACCCCTTTCTTACGGAGGAAACCCCATGAAAAAATTGACCACCTTTGCACTTTCTCTTTCTGCACTGCTTTCTGCTTCAGCATTGGCAGCCAATGAAGTGAATGTTTACTCTTATCGTCAACCTTATCTTATTGAACCGATGCTTAAAGACTTTGAAAAAGAAACGGGCATTAAAGTCAATGTGATTTTTGCTGACAAAGGTTTGGTGGAACGTGTCAAACAAGAAGGTGAATTAAGTCCGGCAGATGTGTTATTAACCGTGGATATTTCCCGTGTCATGCAAATTGTTAATGAAGGTTTGGCACAACCTTTCACCTCTAAGATCTTAGATGAAAATATTCCGGCGCAATATCGTGATTCTGAGGGCAAATGGTATGGTTTAACCACCCGTGCTAGAGCGATTTATTCCTCTAAAGATCGGGTAGGAAAATTACCGGCGGGTTTTGATTATTTAGATTTAGCCAAACCGGAATTTAAAGGCAAAGTTTGCGTGCGCTCAGGTAAAAATGCCTATAACGTTTCGCTCTTTGCTTCTATGATTGAACATTATGGTGAAGCGAAAACCAAGGCTTTCTTAGAAGGTTTAAAAGCAAATCTTGCCCAGAAACCGCAAGGTGGCGACCGTGACCAAGTGAAAGCGATTAAAGAAGGAATTTGTGATTATTCACTCGGTAACAGCTATTACTACGGTAAAATGTTAGACGATGAAAAACAAAAAGCTTGGGCTGAAGCTGCCGTGATCAACTTCCCGGCCGGAAAATATGGCACACATGTCAATATCAGTGGTGTCGCATTGGCAAAATATGCACCAAATAAAGAAAATGCGATAAAACTTGTGGAGTATTTAAGTGGTGAAAAAGCCCAAAAACTTTATGCACAGCTTAACCACGAATACCCGGTTAAAGCAGGTGTTGAGCCTTCCGACTTAGTAAAAGGCTGGGGGACATTCACTCCGGATAGCTTAAAATTAGAAACCATCGCCAAAAATTATGAGAAAGCGTTAAAATTAGTCGATGAAGTCAAATTTGATGAATTTTAATGATTAAGCTTTCTTGATTAAAATAAAACGGGCTTTTAACAAAATGAGATTTTCTAAAAATTTGTTAAGGCTCGTTTTACTGCCTAAAATGATTTATTCTTAATCAATCTTCTTTTTGCGCTAATAATATTTGTTTCGGATTGCTAAATCACGAATTTGTATGGGAAACCCCTTTAAATGACCCGTCATCTAGCTTGGAAATTATTTGCGATTTTGACCGCACTTTTTATTCTATTACCCTTGCTCGCCATTGCCTACCATGCCTTAGAGGGTGAGACGGATAATCTGATTCATCTTTGGAACACGATGCTGGGTCGCTATGTGATTAATTCCGTATTATTGGTCATAGGCACTGTCGCCTTGGCGTTATTTTTCGCTCTCCCTTCGGCATGGTTGGTGGCTAATTTTCAGTTTTGGGGACAGCGTTCATTACAGTGGTTACTTTGCCTACCCCTTGCGATGCCGGCTTATTTAATCGCTTATCTTTATACGGATTTACTTGATTATTCGGGTGCTTTTCAATCCTTATTGCGCCATATGTTTGGCTGGCAAACCCCGCAAGACTATTGGTTTCCTCAAATTAGAACGCTTTATGGCGCCTGTTTTGTCCTTGCCTTAGTGTTGTATCCTTATATTTTTCTCCTTGTGCGTGTGGCATTTTTAGAGCAATCGGAAAATTTGCAGCAGAGTGCAAAAATGCTAGGTGCTACGCCTTTGCAAATTTTTCGCCGTGTTACTTTTCCGCTTATTCGCCCTGCTATTGCCGTGGGAATGGCATTGGTTGCCATGGAAACCCTAGGCGATTTTGGCACTGTTGCTTATTTTGCGTTGCCTACATTAACCACCGCCATCTACGATTCGTGGCTGAGTTTTCACGATCTTGGCACGGCAAGCCGTATCTCAATTTTTATGTTGCTGATGATTTTTCTTTTTATCAGCCTAGAACAATATAGTCGCCGTAAACAGAAAAGCTATCAACGGGGTTATGAGAAAAAAACACAAGCTAAAACATTAACCGGCTGGCGTGGCGGTTTGGCATTTGCATGGTGCTGGGGGCTATTGGCTATCGCATTTTTTATTCCATTCGGCCGATTGATTTTCTGGTCGATAGATTATTTTGAACAATCTTGGAATTGGGATTTTATTCAATTTGCCCTCAATAGTTTAAAGGTCTCCTCGATTGCGGCAGTCACAACGGTATGTGTCGCCCTGTTGTTACATTTTGCCCACCGGTTATCTTCAAATAGCCCATTTTTTGGCAAAATGACCCGACTTTCCCTTTCCTTATCGAGTTTTGGTTATGCTATTCCCGGGACGGTGTTGGCAATTGGCTTGCTTGCTCCGTTGACTTTTGCGGATCATCAACTGCATGGTTTGCTCAAAAGCTTGGCATTAAAACCCATTGGGCTTATTTTTTCCGGCTCGATCTTTGCTTTAGTGTTGGCTTATACCATTCGTTTTTTAGCGATGGCAATTGGAAGTCTTGGTGCCTGTTTGGAAAATGTTTCCCCGACATTAGATATGGCAAGCCGAACTATGGGAAAAAGTGGGGTAACTATGTTTAAGCAGATTCATATTCCACTCATTTCTAAGGGAATGATCACGGCAGCGTTAATGGTTTTTATTGAAAGTATGAAAGAGCTGAATGCTTCATTACTACTTCGTCCTTTCAATTTTGATACGCTGGCGACCTATGTTTTCACTTTTACTTCGGATGAACAGCTAGAGCGGGCAGCAATGCCGGCAATTATCTTGGTGCTGGTTGGCTTAATCCCTGTGATTTGGCTCACTCGCTCGCTGATTTCTCAATCACAAAAAGAGCGTTAAATGAAATTACTTGAAGTGCAGCAATTAAGCTGCAGGTTTGAACAAAACCTGATTTTAAAATCTCTTGATCTTGATGTTGAAGAAAATGAGATTGTTTGTTTACTCGGTGCAAGCGGCTGTGGTAAGACAACGCTACTTAAAGCCATTGCCGGGTTAATTCCAAGTTCACAAGGTTGGGTAAAACTTGCAGGAAAGGTGATGAACCCTATTCCGGTGGAGCAACGTAAAATCGGCTTGATTTTTCAAGATTATGCCCTCTTTCCCCATTTAACCGTCGCAGAAAATATCCAATTTGGGTTGGGTCAATTGACGAAACATGAACAGCAAATCATAACCCAACAAATGCTGAATGTTGTGAAATTGGCAGGCTTTGAACAACGTTTTCCCCATGAACTCTCAGGTGGGCAACAGCAGCGGGTCGCTATTGCGAGATCTTTAGCTTGTAAACCGGCGTTACTTTTATTAGATGAGCCCTTTTCCAACATCGATAGCCAAACACGTTATGCGATGATTCAGGAAATTAAACAGATTTTAAAAAATCAAAAAGTGGCGGCTATTTTTGTGACACACAGCAAAGAAGAAGCTTTTGCTTTTGCCGATAAAATTGCGGTGATGGATCAAGGAAAAATTGTGCAAATCGGCACACCGACTCAGCTTTATCACACGCCAATTAATCACTTTGTGGCAGATTTTCTCGGCAGCACCAATTATCTTGAGTGTGAAATTCAAGGGGGACAACATCTTAAAAGTCCGATTGGGACTTATCATCTTTTTCCTGAAATGGATTATGCCATTGGGCGGTATGAATGGTTACTTCGACCGGAACAAATTCTGCTCAAATTAGATGAGGCAGGTGAGGGGCGTGTTGTTGAGAAACTTTTTTTAGGTCAATACTATCGCTATCAAATTGCGATTAACGGTATTCATCTTATTGTTTATGACAGTGCGGATTTACCTTTAAACGCAACCGTAAGTGTGACCTTTCAATGTCGGGAATTTGTCTTTTTTCCCCTCTCATAAGAATAAGTCAGGTATTGGGGCAAGCCTTAGGGGATAAATGAAACCTGATGTAAAGTGCGGTCGTTTTTTTTATTAATTTTACGGTCTCATACCGTTAATTAAAAACAGCATAAAAGGTGTGACCGTTTTATGCTGTTTTTCGTTAAAAAACTTAGGCTTTTGAAGCAGGGTAATCCCACCAAATATCAAATAATTCACTGATTTCGATTTGTTGTAAGCCGTTGCTTTCAAGCCATTTTTTTACGGTTTCACGGTGGCTTTCATCGCATTTACCGATTTTTTCCAAGCACACCAATCCTTCCCAGTGTAAATAGCCGCTGCCTTCATAAGCCAACCCGTTTGGTTGGATCACTTCGGTGATAAAACGGTCAACAACTTCATCTACCGTATCAATTGAAGTGCCTTCAGCAAATTGGAAATTCACCAAAAAGCCTAATTCTTGGAACTCGGCAAGATGAAGTTTTTTACGCTGGCGTTGATTGTAAGATTTAGACATTTTGAGGTTCTCCTATTTAGAGGGTTGTGAGAAATTTAATGGCGCATCCGTCTTTCACAGATGCCGTTATAAAATCAAACTGATTTTTTCGTAAAGAATAAATCCCATACGCCATGACCTAAACGATGGCCACGCGCCTCAAATTTCGTTAAGGGGCGGAAATCAGGACGCGGGATATAGTCTGCGTTTTCTGAGGTGTTGGTCAAATGAGGATTGGCACTGAGTACTTCAAGCATTTGTTCGGCATAATTTCCCCAATCTGTTGCCATATGAATAAAGCCATTGTCTTTCAGTTTTTTTACTACGTTTTCGACAAAGTGCGGTTGAACAATACGGCGTTTATGGTGTTTTGCTTTATGCCAAGGGTCGGGGAAAAAAAGTTGTAACCCGCCTAAGGTATTATCTGCGATGCTGTCTCGTAAAATTTCCGTGGCATCGTGGCAAATCACGCGAAGATTTTTTATCCCTTTTTCCACGGCGTAGGCAATACAGGCACCCACACCCGGCGTATGTACTTCGATCCCAAGATAATTCTTATCCGGGTTGGCATAGGCCATATCCACAAGAGATTGCCCCATACCGAAACCGATTTCTAAAATCACCGGATTGGCATTACCATAAACACGGGCAAAATCAAAAGGCGTGTTTTGATAATCTAAACCTAATTCTCCCCAATGCGTATTCATCATGGTTTTTTGAAATTCGCTTAAGCGCCCCGTGCGTAACACAAAACTGCGTACTTTGCGTTTATAGCGCCCATCTTCGGTAAATTCAGCGGTTTCTATGGTTTTACGTTTTTGGTCGGCAAAGGTTGATATCATAAGTTTTTGATTACAAAATGAATGTGTAAAATTGTCGGCGATTATACACGAAATCCTTATCTTTTCCCGTATAATACGCCAAATTTTTTCCTGAAGGTGATTATGAAAATTGTCCGTGTCGCACTGCCTGTGCCGCTTCCCCGTTTGTTTGATTATTGGCTGCCCGATGACATTTCTTTGGAGGTGGGAGCCCGTGTGGTTGTGCCTTTTGGTCGGCAAAAAAAAGTGGCGATTGTTGTGCAATTGTCGGAAACGACAACGATACCGAAGGAAAAATTAAAGGAAATTATTGCACCGTTGGATTCGCTATCCCTATTTTCCCCGGTGAGTTGGCAATGGTTACAGTGGGCGGCGAATTATTATCAAGCCGCATTGGGCGAAGTGCTGTTTCAGGCGTTGCCGGTGAAATTGCGTAACGGTGAAAATGTGGTGAAAAATGACCGCACTTTTTGGCGTATCACGGAGGAGGGAAAACATGCCCTGTGGCGTGATGAACTCAAACGTTCGAAAAAACAAGCGGAAGTCTTGCAATATTTGTTTGAAAAGGATTGGGAAAAAGGCGAGGGCGAGGTGAGCTCTTCTGTTTGGTCGGCATTAAAAGCTAAACATTTTATCCAAGAGATCGTCGTGCCGGAGGAAATAAAAAGCTGGCAAAGTGTTTTGGGTGATAAACCCTTAGTGAATGTCGATAACCGTCTGACTTTAAACAAACAGCAAGCCTTAGCCTTTAGTCAATTGATGTTTCAACGTGAATTCAATGTGTGGTTACTGGAAGGGGTAACAGGCTCAGGCAAAACAGAAATTTATTTGCAATATATTGAAGAAATATTGAAATCCGGCAAGCAGGTGTTGGTATTGGTGCCGGAAATTGGCTTAACCCCGCAAACCGTTCAACGTTTTAAAGCCCGTTTTAATGTGGAAATAGATGTGCTTCATTCCCATTTGAATGATACCCAACGACTTAATGTGTGGAATCGGGCAAAAACAGGGCAAAGTGCGGTGGTGATAGGGACAAGATCGGCATTATTCACTCAATTTGCCAATTTGGGTGCGATTATTTTGGATGAAGAGCAGGATAGTTCTTTCAAACAACAAGACGGCTGGCGTTATCATGCCCGTGATCTGGCAATTGTGCTGGCTCAAAAACTGAATATTCCTGTATTAATGGGCTCGGCAACGCCAAGTTTAGAAAGCATTAATAATGTACAAAACGGTAAATATAAACATTTGGTTTTGTCAAAAAGAGCGGGTAATGCAACGGCACTTCGTCAGTTTGTTATTGATTTGAAAAATCAATCGGTACAAAACGGTTTATCGCAACCTTTATTAACACGAATGAAGCATCACCTTGAAAAAGGCAATCAGGTTTTATTATTTCTCAACCGTCGGGGATTTGCCCCGGTTTTGCTTTGCCACGAATGTGGTTGGATTGCACAATGTCCTCATTGCGAAAAACCTTATACCTATCATCAACATCAACGGGTATTACGTTGTCATCACTGTGGTTCGCAAAAAGCGATACCACGTCAGTGTGGCGATTGTGGTTCAACCCATTTAGTGACGACAGGGCTTGGTACGGAGCAGTTGGAAGAAACCCTGAAAGCACAATTTCCTGCTTATTCGGTGGCGCGTATAGACCGAGACAGCACATCTCGAAAAGGGGCATTAGAAGATTATTTAGAGAACATTCAACAAGGAAAAAGCCAAATTTTAATTGGTACGCAAATGTTGGCAAAAGGGCATCATTTTCCGAATGTAACCTTGGTAGCTTTAGTTAATGTTGATAGTGCGCTATTTTCCTTGGATTTTCGTGCAGAAGAACGTTTGGCACAGCTTTATGTTCAAGTCGCAGGCCGTTCCGGTAGGGCTGAGAAACAAGGGGAAGTGGTGTTGCAAACCCATTATCCGGATCACCCGTTACTTACCACCTTATTGGCAGAAGGCTATTCGGCATTTGCACAAGAAACCTTAGGTTTGCGTCACAAAATGGGATTACCGCCTTTTAGTTTTCAAGCGTTATTTAAAGCACAGGCCCGTTTTAGTGAACTGGCGGAGGAATGTTTAATTAAGATTGCGGATTTTTTTCAAGCCAAAACCATTGAGGGATTACAAATTTTAGGGCCAATGCCTGCCCCTTTGAGCAAAAAAGCCGGACAATTTCGTTGGCAATTGCTTTTACAACACCCCTCCCGCCTAGCGCTACAAAAGGTATTGCTGGCGTATCAACAGGCAGATTTAGAAAAAAATAGCCAAGTGCGGTTAATTTTAGATGTGGATCCTCAGGATTTTAGCTAGAAAATCTCCATATTTTTCAGTAAACTTGGCAAATTTTCAGCAGAGTTAAACATCATTAACGTTTAGGATTTATCGTGGCACATCGAGATTTTGCAGCCCGCCGTGGTTCAAATAAGAAAAAAAAGGCAACAAATAAAAATGTATTGATAGGCATCGCATTAGGCGTATTGCTTGCTTTTGGGATTGGGCTTTATTTTTTAAAAACCAAAACCCCTGCCCCTGTTGTTTCAGAGGTAAAACAGCCTGAAAAAACACCACCCAAAAGTGTGTTACCAAATCGACCGGAAGAGGTGTGGAGCTATATTAAAGCGTTGGAAACCCGCACGGTTCCAGTGGATGATAAGCCTTCGAGTGTCGAAAAAAATATGCGTTTAACGGAAGAGCAGCGCCAAGTCTTAATTCAAATGGAAAAAGAACAAAAAGCTGCGGAGGAAGCGCGTAAATTAGCAGAAAAACGTAAAGCAGAAGAGGCTGAAAAAGCCCAACAACAAGCCATAACGGCAAAGGCAGAGACGCCGAAACAAGAAGTGAAAAAACAACCGGAAACCACGAAGAAAACAGAACCTGTGAAAAAGCCTGAACCGGTGAAGGTGGAGACGGCGAAAAAAGCAGAAACCAAAACAGAGGAAAGCAAACCGGCTGCAACCGCGGGATCCGGTGAGGGGAAACGCTTTGGTTTGCAATGTGGCGCTTTTAAAAACCGGGCTCAAGCAGAAAATTTACAGGGTCGTTTAGTGATGTCCGGTATTAATGCGCAAGTGATGGTCAATGGTGAATGGAATCGGGTTCGTGTTGGCCCCTTTGCAAGTCGAGATGCGGCTTCTCAGGCACAGGATAAAGCAAAATCTGTGGCAGGTTGTGTGATTATCGGGATGTAGATTGTGGTGTAATCGAGGGATACTCGGTCTAATTGTGATAAAGAGAAGTGCGGTGAAAAATGACCGCACTTTTTTGTGTTTTTAACTTGCTAAAAAATGAAAAATCTCTAAAATGAACGCTCGTTCATTCTGGGGCTTAAATGTTCCCTTTTTATTTTTAAACCTAAGACTTTTTATATATGCGGCACGCTAAGTTAGATCTTGCCGAGCAAATTTTTATAGCAGTAGATTGCCTAATGGCAAAAGAAGGTTTGAACCAACTTTCGATGCAAAAATTGGCAAAAGAAGCCAAGATTGCAGTCGGAACGATTTATCTTTATTTTAAAGATAAAGATGAATTGTTAGAACAATTTGCTCGGCGTGTGTTTGCGCTCTTTGTCGCAGCACTAGAGAAGGATTTTGACGAATCGGAATCCTTTTTTCAACAGTATCGAAGAATGTGGTGGAATATCTGGCTGTTTTTACAAGAAAATCCCACGGTTTTATCGAACTTGAATCAATATCAATCTTTACCCAACTTTGCCGACCTTTGTCGGGAAATTGACAATAGTTGTTGGGATCGTTTTTGTTTGCAGGCGAAAGCAGCGGACGAATTAGCTGATCTACCTGATGATGTGCTTTTCCAACTGAGTTTAAAAACATCAATGACGATGGCATCGGATATTCAGTTTTTAAATGTGGAACTCACTCATGAAATTTTAGAATCTGTGATTGAACGCTCTTGGCGGGCAATTCAGAAATAAGCATTATTTTTTGTATTACGGAGTTTTAAACAAATGAGTCAAACTCAAACAACCCGACCGAAACGCTCACATGTTTTCTTTATGAAAATTATTTTAGTAGTGTTTGTTTTAATTTTTGCCGGTGTTATCGGTTTTAATGTGCTACGGGGCATTATGATCGGTAAGGCCATTGCCAATATGCTGGAGGCTTCAAGCCCGGTGACAGCCGTGGAAGTGAAGGCAAGTGAGTGGACACCGGTGATCAATACCACTGGGCTTGTGCGCCCAAACCAAGGGGCGATGCTGAGTGCGCAAAATGCCGGAACGGTATCGAAGGTGTTGGTGCAAAACGGACAGCTTGTTAAAAAAGGTGATTTATTGGTCGAACTTGACAGTTCGGTGGAACGTGCAAGCCTTCAAGCTGCGCAAGCTCAGCTTCCTGCATTGCGTCAAACCTATCAACGTTATGCCAATTTATTATCAAGCAGTGCGGTTTCCCGCCAAGAAGTCGATAATGCGAAATCGGCTTATGATGCGCAAGTGGCGAATATCGAATCCTTAAAAGCGACCATTGAACGTCGTCAAATTGTGGCGCCATTTGATGGTAAAGCGGGTATTGTCAAAGTCAATGTCGGTCAATATGTGAATATCGGTACGGAAATTGTTCGTGTCGAAGACACCAGTTCGATGAAAATTGATTTTGCCATTTCACAAAATGAGTTGGATAGATTGCATCTTGGCCAACGTGTAACGGCAACCACCGATGCCCGCCAAGGCGAAACCTTCTCTGCCCGCATTACGGCAATTGAACCGGCAATTAATTCATCAACAGGGTTAGTAGATGTTCAAGCAACCTTTGATCCTGAAGATGGGGCGAAATTGCTTTCCGGTATGTTCTCTCGTTTGCGTATTGCTTTACCGACAGAAACCAATCAAATCGTGGTGCCACAAGTTGCGGTCAGCTATAACATGTACGGTGAAATTTCTTATTTACTTGAGCCTTTATCAGATGAAGATAAAGCAAAATTTGCCGATAACCCGAAATTAGACAGCCTCTATCGTGCAAAACAAATCACGGTATTTACTAAAGACCGTCAAGGTATTTACTCCCAGTTACAAGGCGATGAAGTCAAAGTCGGGGATAAAATTATTACCGGTGGTCAACAAGGTATTGGTAATGGCAGCCTTGTTGAATGGATTAAGAAAGATATCGTTGGTGGAACGGAACCTGCGAAGAAAACCAATCTTTAATAGGCTAGGAAATACGAATGAAATTTACTGATATCTTTATTCGTCGCCCTGTTTTAGCGATTTCGATTAGTTTGCTTATCATTATTTTAGGTTTGCAGGCAGTGTCGAAATTAGCAGTGCGTGAATATCCTAAAATGACAACCACGGTGATTACCGTAACCACTGCTTATCCGGGGGCTGATGCGAATCTGATCCAAGCTTTCGTGACCTCTAAATTGGAAGAGTCTATTGCTCAGGCTGATAATATTGACTATATGTCTTCATCAAGTGCGCCAAGCTCTTCTACGATCACCGTTAAAATGAAATTAAATACAGACCCGGCAGGGGCATTGGCGGATGTATTAGCAAAAGTAAATGCGGTGCGTTCGGAATTGCCAAGCGGTATTGAAGATCCCACAGTGGCTTCCTCATCAGGGGGAACGGGGATTATGTATATTAGTTTCCGCTCTAACAAGTTAGATTCAAGCCAAGTGACGGACTATATTAACCGGGTCGTCAAGCCTCAGTTCTTTACCATTGAAGGGGTGGCGGAAGTCCAAATCTTTGGTGCGGCAGAATATGCGATGCGTATTTGGCTCGATCCGCAAAAAATGGCGGGACAAAATCTTTCTGCTTCACAGGTAATGTCGGCACTCTCTGCCAATAACATTCAAACAGCAGCAGGGAGTGATAACGGTTATTATGTGAGTTATCGTAATAAGGTGGAAACCACCACAAAATCTGTCGAGCAGTTAGGCAATTTGATTGTGGCTTCTAATGGCGATGATTTAGTGCGTTTGCGTGATATTGCCACCGTTGAACTTAATAAAGAAAGTGATAATTCACGGGCGACCGCAAACGGTGGCGAATCGGTAGTATTGGGGATCAATCCAACTTCTTCTGCCAACCCGTTGACGGTGGCGGAAAAAATCCGTCCGCTTTATGACAGCATTAAAAAACAGCTTCCGGACAGTATGGAATCGGATATTCTTTACGACCGTACCATTGCGATTAACAGTTCCATCAATGAAGTGGTTAAAACGATTGTTGAAGCGACCGTTATCGTATTAGTAGTGATTTTGATGTTTATCGGTTCACTGCGTGCCATTATCATTCCGGTTATCACCATTCCGATTTCCTTGATCGGGGTGCTAATGATGTTACAAAGTTTAGATTTCTCAATTAACTTGATGACATTATTGGCGTTGATTCTTGCCATTGGTTTGGTGGTGGACGATGCGATTGTAGTATTGGAAAACGTTGACCGTCACATTAAAGAAGGGGAAACCCCATTCCGAGCTGCGATTATTGGTACGCGTGAAATTGCCTTACCCGTGATTTCCATGACCATTTCCTTGATTGCGGTTTACTCGCCAATGGCATTGATGGGCGGTATTACAGGTACATTATTTAAAGAGTTTGCCCTCACCTTGGCTGGCTCGGTCTTTATTTCCGGTATTGTGGCGTTAACCCTTTCGCCGATGATGACCAGTAAATTGCTGAAATCTAATGCCGAGCCAACTTGGATGGAACGTAAAGTTGAGCACACCTTATCTAAAATGAATAATGTGTATAACTATATGTTGGATATTGTGATGCAAAATCGCAAAGCCATGGTGGCGTTTGCGGTGGCAATTTTTGCGATACTGCCGTTCCTTTTTAACTCACTTTCCAGTGAACTAACACCTAATGAGGACAAAGGGGCATTTATCGCCATTGGTTCTGCACCTTCTAATGTGAACGTGGATTATATCCAAGATGCGATGCAACCTTATATGAAAACCGTTATGGATACCCCGGAAGTGTGGTTTGGTATGAGTATTGCGGGTGCACCAAGTTCTAATCAATCTCTTAATATTGTGACATTAAAGGATTGGAAAGACCGTTCACGCAAACAACCGGAAATTATGAACGAGTTGAATACCAAGGCAAAATCCATTCCTGAAGTCTCGGTCTCTGCCTTTAACTTCCCTGAAATTGATACAGGGGAACAAGGCCCTCCGGTTGCTATCGTGTTGAAAACGGCACAGGATTATAACGCGCTAGCCAATACGGCTGAGAAGTTTTTAGAAGCGATGCGGGCATCAGGCAAGTTTGTTTATACCAATCTTGATTTGAAATACGACACCGCGCAAATGACGATTTCAGTGGATAAAGAAAAAGCCGGTACCTATGGCATTACGATGCAGCAAATTAGTAATACCTTAGGAAGCTTCCTTTCCGGTGCTACTATTACCCGTGTGGATATTGACGGACGGGCTTATAAAGTGATCTCACAGGTTAAACGTGATGATCGCCTCTCGCCGGAAAGCTTTAAAAATTACTACCTCACGGCAAGTAATGGTGAATCTGTGCCATTAAGCAGCTTGATTAGTATGGAATTGGAAACCCAGCCGACTTCTTTACCACGTTTTAGCCAGTTAAATGCAGCGACCATTCAAGCCGTACCTATGCCGGGAACCTCAACAGGGGATGCTGTGGCATGGCTACAACAGCAGGCGGATACCACCTTGCCACAAGGCTATACTTACGATTTCCGTTCGGAATCCCGTCAGTTAGTGCAAGAAGGGAATGCGTTGGTGGTGACCTTTGCGTTGGCGGTCATTATCATCTTCTTGGTATTAGCGATTCAATTTGAATCAGTACGTGATCCGCTTGTGATCATGATCTCTGTGCCATTGGCCGTGAGTGGGGCATTATTGACACTGAACTTCTTGTCTTTCTTTGGTATTTCAGGCACAACCTTGAATATTTACTCACAAGTGGGCTTAATTACCTTGGTGGGCTTGATTACCAAACACGGTATTTTGATGTGTGAAGTGGCGAAAGAAGAGCAATTATTGCACGGTAAAAACCGTATTGATGCGATCACCGCCGCCGCTAAAGTGCGTTTACGTCCAATTTTAATGACGACAGCCGCCATGGTGGCAGGGTTGATTCCATTGCTTTATGCAACAGGAGCAGGGGCAGTATCACGCTTTAGTATTGGGATTGTGATCGTAGCTGGTTTATCTATCGGCACTATCTTCACCTTGTTTGTTCTTCCGGTTATTTATAGTTATGTGGCAACGGAACACAAACCATTACCGGTTTTTGAAGAAGACGAAACGAAACCGGCTCATTAATATAAAAATACCTTAAAATTCAACCGCACTTTTGGCAACGAAAGTGCGGTTTTTTATCGCATAGTTTTTGGTTATTAATTAACTAGGATATTGTTTTTGTGACGCCAATCAACTGAAGAGGGCATAATATGCTATTAAAAGAAACGGGATATGATGAATTTGACAAAAAATTCAGGTATTGCACTCATTCATTCACCATACAACATAAATAAATAGAAAAAACAAAGGCGAATCTTTCGATTCGCCTTGTTAAAGATTTGAAAACAAATTCAAATTACCAAACTACACGCATACCTACACCGATAGCTTTGTCATCTTTTTTACCGCTGTAGTCATAACCACCATTGGCATTGTAGTCGTACTCTTTAGTACGTTCATATTTACCTTCTACATACACGAGAACTTGTTTATGGAATTTATAGTCAACACCAAGTAAGAAACCGTGTTTCTTTTCTTTGCTGTCTTCTTTTGCTTTTGAATGTTCGTATAGGTAGTTACCATAGATTTTTGATTTTGGAAGCACTTGGTATTCAAAGCCCGGTGCAACATAGTATTTATCAATTTTTACACCTGAATCTTTTTCATGAGCATAACCGAAATCGCCGATTAATTTGAAATCTCCAAATTTATAGCTTAACGAGGTAAGGAAGCCATCTTTGCGATGAGTCTCATTTGCAACGCCAGTTTCATAGTTGGTATGACCATAAGCAAAACGAAGATCATAATTATCTACCGCATAGATTGCACCCACACCAAATGCACTTTTGAGATAGGGCTCCGGCGTTGTTAATTTTGCCAAATCGCGACCTTTTGCATCATGTTTCTGACCAAAATTATAGTTTGCGCTTAATTGTAAGCCATCAATTCCAAAATAGTCATAGCGAACAACCCCAGTACCATCAGTTGGGATATAATCGCCCTTTGGAATGATTCCATATTCATAGTCATGGGATTGGCTTAAATCATCGGCGATAACTACCCAGCGACCAAATGTTAATTCACCATATTGCTTGCTACCTAAACCTAAATAAGCGCGTTTGGCGTAAATGCTACCGAACTTATCACGAGATTCGGTATCGTCAAAACGGAATTCTACACGACCTAATGCGTAGAAATCGTTATCTAAATTGTGTTTAAGTTTAAAACCGAAACGTGAACCAGCGTTACGTAATGCAGATTGTGATTTTTTTGTAGAAGAGCCATTAGCGTCAGTAGTTTTTTTGCTACCTTTCTCTAACATGATTTGAAGTCTGCCGTATAGCTCAAGGTTTGTATCTTTGTCTGTATAGACATCTATCGCATTCGCTGCTGAGGCGGCAAATGCACCGACGATTAATGCTGCTAGTGTTTTTTTCATAATTGTTATTCCTTATTGGTTTGTTAACGACCAAGACTGAACTTTTCATTATTTAAAATGTCAAGCCGCCTACATAGGCGGTTTGGATCATTGCAAAAAGCCTTTTTTCTGTCAATGGAAAACGATTGCGAATATTCAAATATCCGATCAAGATCACATTTTTTAGTCAATGAAGAATGAAATTTGAACAAATTTTTGTTCATAAAATAAGAAAAAAATCAACCGCACTTTTTATTATTCCACTGCTAATGCCCATCTCTGATGGAGGTTGAGACGAAGAAAGATAATAAGGCGTAAAAGAAAAAGTGCGGTCAATTTTGACCGCACTTTTGGTGCCTCATTAAAGTTTTGCTTTAATTGACTTTAATCGGTTCGATTTTCCAAATATTTTTGGCGTATTCAAGAATCGTTCTGTCCGATGAGAAGAAACCCATATTGATGATATTCTGGATGGTGCTTTCAATCCATTGATCACGTTGCTTGTATTTCTCATCTACCGTATTTTGTGCTTCCACGTAGCTGCGGAAATCGGCAAAGGCTTGATAATAATCGTGATATTGCAGACCTTGCAACAACGATAAATAGCGTTGAGGCTCATCCGGCGAGAATACACCAGAGGTAATTTGATCTACCACGGTGCGTAATTCTGCATCGTTTTGATAATAATCAAACGGGCGGTAACCATCACGGCGCAATTGTTCCACTTGCTCTACGGTGTTACCGAAGATAAAGATATGCTCTTCGCCTACATTTTCCAAAATTTCTACGTTTGCACCATCAAGCGTACCCAGTGTTAATGCGCCGTTGAGTGCGAATTTCATATTACTTGTACCGGAGGCCTCCGTGCCGGCAAGGGAAATTTGCTCGGAAATGTCTGCCGCAGGAATAATCAGTTGGGCAAGGCTTACGCTGTAATTTGGGATGAACACCACTTTTAAGCGGCCTTGCAAACGTTCGTCATTGTTGATGACATTCGCAACATCATTAATCAGGCGGATAGTTTGTTTTGCCGCATAATAGGCGGAGGCGGCTTTTCCTGCCAAGATAAATACACGAGATTGCCAATTTTTTTCAGGGGTGGCAATCATGGCATTGTAGCGTGCAATAATGTGTAACACATTCAACATTTGGCGTTTATATTCGTGGATTCGTTTTACCTGCACGTCAAATAGCGCATTCGGATCCAATTCAATACCCAGCGTGTGTTTCACATAATCGGCAAGTTTCACCTTATTGGCATATTTAATATCGGCAATTGCTTCTTTGAATGCTTTTTCATGGGCAAAAGTTTCTAATTTTTTGATTTGGCTGAGATCACAACGCCATTCCGTACCAATGTATTTGTCGAATAATGCGGCTAATTGTGGATTCGCTACCGCCAGCCAACGGCGAGGAGTAATGCCGTTCGTGACATTGGTGAAGCGTTCCGGATAAATGCGTGCGAAGTCTGCGAAGGTCGAAGTCACCATTAAGTCAGAGTGAATTGCCGCTACGCCGTTGATTTTGTGTGAACCAACCACGGATAGCCATCCCATACGTACTTTACGTTGATGCCCTTCTTCAATAAGCGACACACGGCGGATAAATTCATTATCCGTGGTGATATAAGTGCGTACATATTCTAAGAAATGATCGTTAATGTCGAAAATCATCTGCAAGTGGCGAGGCAAAATTTTCGCCATCATCTCAACCGGCCAAGTTTCTAATGCTTCAGACATCAGAGTGTGGCAAGTGTAAGAGAAAATACGGCAGGTCATATCCCATGCTTTTTGCCATTCAAAACCTTCTTCATCAATTAATACACGCATTAATTCGGGAATGGCTAATGCAGGGTGAGTATCATTTAAGTGAATCGCCACTTTATCCGCTAAATTTTCAAGGCTGTTGTGGGTGCGTTTGTGACGGCGAATAATATCTTGTAATGAGGCGGATACTAAGAAATATTCTTGGCGTAAACGCAATTCACGCCCGTTCCAAGTGGAATCATCAGGATAGAGCACCCGTGATAAGTTTTTGCTGGCAGCTCTGGCTTCTACCGCCGCCAAATGTTCCCCACGGTTAAATTCTGCAAGGTCAAAATTTTCTCCGCCATGGGCAGACCATAAACGCAAGGTCGCTGCAGAATCGTTTTTATAACCCGGGATCATTTGATCGTAGGCAAGTGCGGTCACATTTTCTTGTGGATTCCACACGCATTTTTTGCCTTCAAAATGAATGTTTCCACCAAAAGCAACATGGAAACGTTTTGACGGGCGCAAAAATTCCCATGGTGCACCTTTTTCCAACCACGCATCCGGGCGTTCTACTTGCTGACCATTTTCAATTTTTTGGCGGAACATCCCGTATTCATAGCGAATACCATAGCCCATACCCGGTAAAGAAAGTGTGGCGATAGAGTCCATAAAGCAAGCAGCCAAACGACCTAAACCCCCGTTTCCTAATCCCGGATCCACTTCTTTTTCAATAATTTCTTCTAAATCAACATTTAATTCATTTAACGCTTCTTTCGTTAAACTGTAAACATCTTCTGCAATCAGTGCATTGGAAAGCGTGCGACCGATTAAAAATTCCATAGAAAGGTAATAAACCCGACGGGCATCGTCTGCACGGGCTTGACGGGCGGTACTGATCCAGCCCTCAGTAACCAAATCGCGCACCGCATATAATGTTGCATTGAGCCAATCCCGTTGGCTGGCTTCGCGCGGTGAACGACCGATAGAAAAAATTAATTTATAAACGATAGATTTTTTTAATGCCTGAATATCCAATTCAGGACGATTATAAAGAAATGGAGAATCAAAATTATCCATTATCATAACGTTAAACCTCTATAAAAAGTAGAAATGACAGTAGTGAGAGGGGGATAATCAAACAATAAAACTCCATTTAATGGCGATCACTTTTAAAAACATCATAAAAAACGTCCGCACTTTTCAAATATCCCTATTCATTGATGCTAAAATTAGCCCCACAAAAACGCCTAAATTCTAGTCATTCTTATACAAAAAACAACCAAAATTACAGTGTTTGAGAAAAAAATCCTCAAACACTGTATGCGTAAACCATTTGTTGGAAACCAACATAGTAAATTATAGCCGTTGATACAATGCCAAATAATCTTTCGCCGATTTTTGCCAGCTGAGATCTTGTTCCATTGCATCGGTGCGAACCATTGACCAAGCACGCGGTTTTTGCCAAAGGGCAAAAGCACGTTGCAAGGCGTGGCGTAGCGCTTCAGGTGTTGCGTTGTCAAACACAAAACCGGTTGCTGTGCGATCTTTTATCGTAGCGGATGTGCTGTCCACCACGGTATCAGCCAATCCACCGGTTTTGCGAACCAAAGGAAGCGTGCCATATTGCAAGCCGTAAAGTTGGGTTAGCCCACAAGGTTCAAAGCGGCTTGGTACAAGAATGACATCACCGCCTGCGACCATCAGGTGGGAAAGGGCTTCATCATAACCAATTTTCACTGCAATATGTTGTGGATAGGTTTCAGCGAGATGACGGATACCGGCTTCCAAATGTGGTGCACCTGACCCCAAAATCATCAGTTGCCCGCCTTGTTTGACAATTTCGTCCGCACTTTCAATCAGCAAATCTACGCCTTTTTGTTCCGTTAAACGGGTGATCATTACAAAGATTGGGATATTTTCATTTTGCGGTAAATTGAAATAGGCTTGTAATTCGGCTTTGTTTTTCTTTTTGCCTGCCATATATTTCAATTTGTAATGATGTTGGATGTAACCATCTACATTCGGATGCCAAATGGTTTCATCCACACCGTTTAAAATGCCCACTAAGCGATTCTCTGCTTTTAGTCCGCCAAGTAAACCTTGCAATCCGTAGGCAAACTCCGGTGTGGTAATTTCTTCTGCATAAGTCGGGCTTACCGCCGTCACCGCATCAGAATAGTACAACCCTGCTTTGAGATATGAAATTTGTCCGTAAAGCTCCAAGCCGTCCACATGGAACATTCCGGAAGGCAAGCCAATTTCATATAAGTGATGATAAGAAAATTGCCCTTGATAGGCTAAGTTGTGAATAGTGAAGACGGATTTTGCCGGGCGGCCTTTATTGAATAAATAGGCGGCACATAAACCTGCGTGCCAATCGTGAGCGTGAACCACTTCCGCACGCCACCAACTGTCTAAGCCTGTCGCCAGTTCTGCGCCAACCCAACCAAGCAAGGCAAAACGCTTATAGTTATCGCCATAATCGTTGTAATAAATATCGTGGTAAGGATTACCTTCACGATGATACAAATGAGGGGCATCAATTAAATAAATACCAACTCCATTGTATTCTCCATAACGCAAAACAATGTGCCCTGCAAAATTGTCAAATTCTGCAACAATTTGTGTATTTGGAATACCTGCCGCAATAGCGGGGTACGCAGGTAATAATATGCGGGCATCCAACCCGATTTGATTTTGTGCTTGTGGCAATGCCCCCAGCACATCCGCTAATCCGCCTGTTTTTAGTAACGGATAAAATTCCGAGCAAACGTGTAATATTTTCATCTCATTTTCCATAATAGTTTGTAAGAACACACTGCGTGTGTTCATCTTTAACATATTGAAATCATTAGATTTTATAAAGAACGCACGCAGTGCATCCCTATATTTTTCCTTTGTGCAACAGCGACATAATGTCGGTGACTTGCAAAAGTGCGGTGAAAATTGACCGCGCTTTTAAATACCCCAAAGGGAATGATGATATTTAACCGTGGGTGTTGATACCCACGGCATATCTACCTGTTAATCCAAATGTGGTTCTGAGGCAATTTCTTCCCCCTCCAGTTTCTTAAGCATTTTCGGGGTGACTAAAATTACTTTACCGGTTGAACTGATGCGGAAACGTTTACGATCTTCTTCTAAATTCACGCCGATTTGCATGCCGTCCGGAATATCGCAATGGCGATCAATAATACAGTTTTTCAGCACACAATTTTTACCAACCGTCACTTCAGGTAATACCACGCAATGTTCTACTTTTGAGAAAGACTCCACTTTAATACGATCAAATAGTACAGAATTACTGATTGATGCATCGGTAATGACACAGCCTCCACCGATAAGTGAATTATCGACCGGATGCACTTTGGAATGTTTATAAAAGAACTTGGACGGATACGCCTGAATCGGATTACCACGAATCGGCCAACTTTGATCATAAATATCAAGCTGTGGATTTTCGGAAACCAAGTCAATATTTGATTGCCAGAAACTATCAAGTGTGCCCACATCACGCCAGTAAATTTCGCCTTCGGTATTGCGCCCCATACAAGAACGGCTGAACGGATGAGCATAGAGGGTTTCTTCTTCCAAACATCTTGGTAAGACGTTTTTACCAAAATCGTGACTGGTTTCAGGGGTATTCACTTCGCGTTCAAGCATCTCGTAAAGATAATCGGCATTAAAGACATAAATTCCCATGGAAGCAAGGGAAACATCCGGCTTACCCACCATAGCCGGCGGATCTTTTGGTTTTTCCACAAAGGCTTTCACTTTTAAGTTTTCATTCACCGCCATCACACCGAATTCGTGAGCTTCCGAACGTGGTACTTCAATGCAACCGACGGTACATTTCGCCCCGCTATTAACGTGATCCATTAGCATCACACTATAATCTTGTTTATAAATATGGTCGCCGGCCAAAATCAGCACATATTTCGGACGATAATGATCTCGAATAATCGCCATATTTTGATACACAGCATCCGCTGTGCCACGATACCAAGTGGAATCATCAATTTGCTGACGGGCAGGGAGCATATCCACAAATTCCCCGCGTTCTTGCGGCAGGAATGACCAACCGGTTTGCAAATGGCGAAGCAAAGAGTGAGCGGCATATTGGGTGACGACGCCAATGCGGTTTAAACCGGAATTGATACAGTTAGAAAGGGCAAAGTCGATAATGCGGCGGTTACCGCCGAAATAAAGTGCCGGTTTGGCTCGTTTATCGGTCAATTCATGTAAACGCGAACCCCGTCCTCCCGCTAAAATCAATACTAAGGTATTTTTGACCAGGTCATACTTGTTTAAGTCGCGAGTTTTCATAAAGATCTCCATAATATTATTGTTATTCACTACTCAACACACAACATCCCATCGCAGAAAGCTCGGCGTGCTGTGCAGCGAGTGCCAAATTATTTGTACCGATTCGGGTCTTCCATTTCCCTTGAGGCAAACAAAAACGTTGCCCCTCGGCTTTGGCATTAACCAACAAAAGCCAACGATTATCTAAAACTACCTGTAATGCTTTGGTTTCTCGATCTTGCCAATCTTCAAGGCTCATCGGCTGACCGTGAATGTTGAGCCATTGCACGTTATCAACCGACCACCATTGATCTTGCGTTAAACTCACCATTTGCTTGCGTAATGCAATGGTTTTTTTGGTGAGTTCAAATAAATCTTGATTAAAATCAGCCCATTTCAGCCAAGTGATCTCATTATCTTGGCAGTAGGCATTGTTATTACCGAATTGAGTATTTCCGAATTCATCACCCGCCAGCAACATTGGTGTACCATTGGCAAGCAACAAACTCATCAGTAAACCACTTTGGGCAAAAGTGCGGTCATTTTCCACCGCACTTTTTTGCGGCTCGGGTAAGTTTTCCGTTGAACCTTCCACTCCGTGGTTGTAACTGTAATTTTCGTTGCGACCATCCCGATTATCTTCACCATTGGCTTCGTTATGTTTTGTGTTATAGCTCACTAAATCTTGCAAAGTAAAACCATCGTGAGCGGTGATAAAGTTGAGTGAACAATGGGGCAAGCGGTCGTTTTTTTGGAATAAATCGCTAGAGCCGGCAAAGCGTTGTGCAAACGCTCCCGGTTCACCACTTTTCCACAACCAGAAACGGCAGAGATCATCACGGAAACGGTCATTCCATTCGGCAAAATAGCTTGGGAAATGACCCACTTGATAGCCGTAATCACCAATATCCCAAGGCTCGGCAATCAATTTAACCTTTTGTAAACCCGGCTCATTGGCAATATCCGCAAAAAGTTGGGCTGAAGCATTAAAATCGGGTTTATCACGCCCAAGTACGCTCGCTAAATCAAATCGGAAACCGTCCACGTGGCATTGTTCCACCCAATAACGTAAACAATCCACTACCCATTTTCTCCCCATATCGGAGGATAAATTCAGCATATTGCCGCAGCCTGTCCAATTGATGTAATACCCGTGATCGTTTCGCCAATAATAGGTTTGATCGTCAATGCCTCGTTGGCAGAAAGTCGGGAAATGCTGTTCGGATTCGGCGGAATGATTGAATACCACGTCTAAAATCACTTCAATACCTGCTTGGTGGAAAGCTTTCACCATCGTTTTAAATTCTTTGAGGGGATCATTTGTCGCCGCATATTTCGGTTCTACGGCAAACATCGCCAATGGATTGTAGCCCCAGTAATTATCCTGTCCACGGGCTTGCAAGTGCGGTTCATTGACATGGAAATTAACGGGAAGTAATTCCACGGCTGTCACGCCCAATTCCTGTAAATAGGCAAGGTTTACCGGATGAGCCAATCCGGCGTAAGTGCCACGCAATGAGGCGGGAATCTTCTCATTTAATCGGCTAAACCCTTTGACGTGCAATTCATATACCACGCTTTCGCCCCAAGGAATGGCTGGATGCTTATCATCGCCCCAATCAAAATCTTCTTCAATAATGACCGCTCTTGGAGCAAGATGGGCGTTATCACGGGGATCGCTTAATAAGAACCATTGACGGCTTTCTTCCGTGCTTAAATCAGGTTTATGGCTTACCGCTTTCGAATAAGGATCGAGCATTAATTTCTGTGGATTGGTGTGTTCGCCGTGAATGCGGAAAGCGTATTGCGTGCCAACTTTCGCCCCTGTGACGGCTAAATGCCAAACATTGTCGGTGCGAACCATAGGAAAACGGGTTTCACTTTCCCCTTCAAATAAACAGAGTTCCACGGCATTTGCTGCCGCAGAAAATAAGGCAAAATTAGTCACTTTCTCACCGTTCTCGACTGATTGCGAATAGCCGAATGGTGTTGTTGTGCTGTGATGATGGATTTTGAACATATTTATCTCGTTATTACTCCAATCCTCTCGCCTCTCTCGCCCAATTTTTGCGGAGAAACAGACGGAAATTGCATTCGCCGATTGTCCTCAGAGAGAGGGAAAGAGCGGTCATTTTTCATAAAATTTTGCAGTATTATGTAGCACTTGCACAAAACTCTTGGATACCTTCCCTCCGTTTACGGGGAGGTGCCGCAGGCGGAGGGGGGAAAGTGCGGTTATTTTTCACCGAGTTTTTGCAACTTCGTTGCAATCCCCCCTCAGGGCTACGCCCAGCTCCCCCCGTAAACGGAGGGAGCGAAAAATTATCCATTGTGCAACATAATATCCCAATTTTGCCCCTTTCTTTCCGAAATCCGTTGGATTTCCTCTCTGCGATAAATGGGCGAAAATAGGTTAGCTATGCTTTCAATTTTAAATAAATCGTTGCCAATGGCGGTATAGAAACCAAAATAGAATTTTCCCGTCCGTGGCTTTCAATCGCTTCACTTTGAACACAGCCGAAATTACCTACATTGGAACCTTGATAATACATAGAATCCGTATTCAAAATTTCTTCGTATTCTCCCTCTACGTTCACACCAATACGGTAATCGTAACGTGGCACCGGCGTAAAATTGCTGATGACAATAATCCGTTCACATTCCCCTTTTTCATCAGGTTCGCTGCGGCGTTCAAAGGCGAAGACAGAATTTGCCGCATCATCAACCACCAACCAATCAAAGCCATCAGGGGAATTATCCAGTTCAAAGAGCGGTCGATTTTGGCGGTAAATACGGTTTAAATCTTTCACCAGCTGTAACACACCTTTATGCCAGCCGCCGCCAACGTTTTCATCAAGCAGGAACCAATCCAAACTTTCTTCATAATTCCACTCTCTGCCTTGGGCAAATTCGTTCCCCATAAAGAGCAATTTTTTGCCCGGGTAACCCCACATATAGCCATAATAAGCCCGTAAATTGGCAAATTTTTGCCACGCATCGCCCGGCATTTTACCGAGAAGCGAGGATTTACCATGTACGACTTCATCGTGAGAAAGCGGCAACACAAAGTTTTCGCTATATTGATACACCATGCCAAATGTCATTTTATTGTGGTGATATTGGCGGTAAATCGGATCAAGTTGCATATAGGAAAGGGTGTCGTTCATCCAACCCATATTCCATTTGAAATTAAAGCCTAATCCGCCTTTTTCGCTTGGATGGGTTACGCCGGGGAATGAGGTGGATTCTTCTGCAATGGAAATTGCTCCTTCCATTTCATTGTGAATTTTCCAATTGGTATGTTTTAAAAACTCAATGGCTTCAAGGTTTTCCCGTCCGCCATATTGGTTGGGGATCCATTCACCCTCGGCTCGGCTGTAATCACGGTAAATCATCGAAGCCACTGCATCGACCCGAATACCGTCCAAGCCGAAACGCTCTAGCCAGTAAAGGGCGTTACTGGAAAGAAAATTGCGGACTTCGTTGCGACCATAGTTATAAATCAACGTGTTCCAATCTTGATGATACCCTTCACGTGGATCGGCGTGTTCATATAATGCCGTACCGTCAAAGGCGACCAGTCCATGGGTATCGCTTGGAAAATGCCCCGGCACCCAGTCTAAAATCACATTGATTCCTGCCTCATGGGCTCGTTTCACCAAACGGCGGAAACCTTCCGCCGTACCGAAACGGCTGGTTGGCGAATAAAGTCCAAGAGGTTGATATCCCCAAGAACCGTCATAAGGAAATTCGGAAAGAGGCATAAATTCAATATGGGTAAAACCCATATCTTTCACATAAGGAATGAGTTCATCGGCGATTTGGTCATAATCCAACCAAAAATTATTTTCAAGATTACGCCGCCATGAACCTAAATGCACTTCATAAATGGAAATCGGTTGATTTCCTTGATTTGCCTTGCGGCGGATTTCGGTCATTTCCACTACGTTTGGTAAAGCACTGATTTGTGATGCGGTATCCGGGCGAAGTTGTGAGCTGAAAGCATAAGGATCCGCTTTCAAACGAAAATTGCCGTGGCAGTCGATAAGCTCAAATTTATAGAGTTGACCAAGGCTGGCTTTCGGTAAGAATAATTCCCATACGCCGCTTTTCGGGTGGAATCGCATCGGGTGGCGGCGACCGTCCCAATAGTTGAAATCCCCCACAATGGAAACCCGTTTGGCATTGGGTGCCCACAGGCGGAAATTTACTCCGCTTACGCCATCACATTCCATAAAATGTGCGCCCAAGACTTCATAGGGGCGGAGCATTGATCCTTCCGAAAGTAGCCAATGTTCCAAATCGTCAATCATTGGATGAAAACGATAGGGATCTTCAATAATTTGCGCCTCATTGCCCCAGAAAACCTGTAATTGATAAACAAAAAATTGGTGGCAATTTGGCATCACGCCGGTAAAAAAACCACGTTCGTCCAAGCACTCCAATTCGGCAACCGCTTCTCCCGATTCCCGATCTATCACCATAACCCGATCTGCATCAGGTAATAAGGCGCGAATTTCAATGCCGCAATCAGTTTCATGCATACCTAAAGTAGCAAAGGGATCGCCATTTGAGGCTTCAAAAAAAGAATCAATAATTGGTTGGGTGATTAAAGTTGTCATTGCTTACTCCTTATACTTTTGCGGCCTCATTCATCGCAAAGAAAATTTGGATAAATTTGTAGGGAAAATTCGGGCATTGAGTGTTAGCCCACATATTTTGCTGTTGTAATATCTGTGGGAGAAAAACCATCCTTGGCGAGACCAATAAACAGATTAAATAACATTGATAGCTTGTTGAAAGCAGTAATTGATAATAGTCGGAAAAGAGGGGATACAAAGAAAGAGCGGTCGTATTTTGTATTATTTTTTGCGTTTCGGAAAATCCATTTTCCCCTTGCAAAGTTAAGTTACCAATCGGTTTCGTTAAAACAAGCCGGACGACATTATAAACGATAGGTTTATTTTCAAAAGCTACCCAAGCACCACCGCTATCCTCATATAGAGAGGCTATCTTTTGGTTTCGGACTGCTTGTTGACGTCGTTCTAACAATTCCATATCACTAAAAACAGCAAATTACAACTTGATTTTATTCTAACTTTGTTCTGAATAAATACAACGGCTTTTATTCGAATTAGTGATCTCTGTCAAAAATTAAATGGTTTTCCTTATCTTCAATTGCTACTTTCTTAATAGAAACTACATATTACGTCCATTTAGAAAGTAACATCCTGCTCTCCATCGTCTTTCAGGCACAAATTACTAGAGTTTTTCTATTTTCTGATTTAGAATCAGCCGATTTGATTTTCAATCACTCATTCTCACATTAATCCATTCATTTGCTAAGGGGCAAATCATGAAACTCGTTGAAGTTAAACACCCACTCGTTAAACACAAATTAGGCGTGATGCGTGAAGCAGAAATCGACACCAAAAAATTCCGTGAACTGGCAACAGAAATCGGCAGTTTATTAACTTATGAGGCGACCGCAGATTTAGAAACGGAAAAAGTGATTATTGACGGTTGGAACGGTTCTGTTGAAATTGATCGTATTAAAGGCAAAAAAGTTACAGTGGTGCCGATTTTGCGTGCAGGTCTTGGAATGATGGACGGTGTATTGGAACATATTCCAAGTGCGCGTATCAGTGTGGTGGGTATTTACCGTAATGAAGAAACGCTTGAGCCTGTGCCTTATTTCCAAAAATTAGCGAGCGATTTGGAAGAACGCCTTGCCATCGTAGTGGATCCGATGTTGGCGACCGGCGGTTCAATGATTGCTACCCTTGATTTATTGAAAGCGAAAGGTTGTAAACAAATTAAAGTGTTAGTGCTTGTGGCGGCACCGGAAGGAATTAAAGCCTTAGAAGCGGCACATCCCGATATTGAGCTTTACTGTGCATCTGTGGATGATCACCTAAATGAGCACGGCTACATTATTCCGGGTTTGGGTGATGCGGGCGATAAAATTTTTGGAACGAAATAAAATCTGTTCTAAAACATTAAGACGGCTTTCAAGCCGTCTTTTTTCGGGCGGAAAACAGATCAAAAACCAACCGCACTTTAAAGTTAATTCAAACAGAGAGTTGAAACTAAAATGACTAATCAAAATCAAACTTCTTCCATTCAGCCGGAAGAAACCCAAAGCATTGCGAAACAATCTTTTGTCGGATTACAAATGCTCTTCGTTGCCTTTGGCGCACTGGTGCTTGTGCCGCTTATCACAGGTTTGGATTCCAACACCGCACTCCTTACTGCCGGTATAGGCACGTTGCTATTTCAACTTTGTACCGGCAAACAAGTGCCTATTTTTCTTGCTTCCTCCTTTGCCTTCATCGCACCGATTCAATATGGCGTACAAACCTGGGGCATTCCCACCACGATGGGCGGTTTGGCCTGTGCCGGCTTGGTTTATTTTGCGCTTTCCGCACTGGTTAAAATTCGTGGTAGCCAAGCCTTAGAGCGAATTTTCCCACCCGTTGTGGTCGGACCCGTTATCATCATTATCGGCATGGGACTTGCCCCTGTTGCCGTTAATATGGCATTAGGAAAAGACAGTGCTTATGCCTATAATGATGCGGTACTTGTTTCTATGATCACTTTAATCGTGACACTCTCAGTTGCTGTATTTGCAAAAGGATTAATGAAGTTAATCCCGATTATGTTTGGTATCACGGCAGGCTATATTCTTTGCCTTTTCCTCGGGCTAATCAATTTCCAACCGGTGATCGATGCCCCTTGGTTTGAATTACCAAAACTCACCAAACCGGAATTTAATCTTGAAGCCATTCTTTATATGTTACCCATTGCTATTGCACCTGCGGTGGAACATGTGGGGGGCATTATGGCGATTAGCTCAGTCACCGGAAAAGATTTTCTCAAAAAGCCGGGATTACACCGTACCCTATTAGGCGATGGCGTTGCTACCGCTGCGGCTTCTTTAGTCGGCGGTCCACCCAATACGACTTATGCGGAAGTGACCGGGGCAGTCATGCTCACCCGCAACTTTAACCCGAATATTATGACTTGGGCGGCGGTATGGGCAATCGCTATTTCTTTCTGCGGAAAAGTCGGCGCTTTCCTTTCCACCATTCCAACTATCGTAATGGGAGGGATTATGATGCTGGTTTTCGGTTCTATCGCTGTGGTGGGGATGAGCACATTAATCAAAGGCAAAGTCGATGTTACAGAGCCCCGCAATCTTTGCATTATTTCTGTCGTGATGACATTCGGTATCGGCAATATGTTTGTCAATGTCGGTGATGCTGTTTCATTGAAAGGAATCAGCTTGTGTGCCATCGTAGCGATTGTGCTGAACTTAGTTTTGCCAAAAGCAAAAAATGAAGTAGAATAATCGAAAATTAAGGGCTGAAATAGCCCTTTTCTTGCTTAAGAAATAGCCTTACAGTATGTTGAATCAGCAATTGCCTTTGCCCATTCATCAAATTGACGATGACACATTTGAGAATTTTTATGGTGACAACAATTTGTTGTTGCTTGATTCTCTACGCAAAAACTCACAGCAGATTCAACAACAATTTTTCTATATTTGGGGGACGGTAGGGTGTGGAAAAACCCACTTACTTCGTGCTCTCAGCAATCAATATCTTAACGAGCAACGTGCTGCCATTTATGTTCCGCTAAGTAAATCCCGTTATTTTTCTCCGGCAGTATTGGAAAATTTAGAGCAGCAAGCGCTTGTTTGTTTAGATGATCTCGATGCCGTTATGGGCGATCCGGAGTGGGAAATTGCAATATTTGATCTCTTTAATCGAATCAAAGCAATGGGCAAAACACTTTTGATCGTGAGTGCTTCTCTCTCCCCTTCCGCATTAAACGTGCAATTGCCCGATTTAGCCTCACGTTTAAAATGGGGTGAAATTTACCAACTTTCCCCACTCACGGACGGGCAAAAGTTGGAAGTACTACAAAAAAATGCTCACCAACGCGGTATTGAATTACCCGCAGAAACCGCACAATTTTTGCTAAAACGCCTAAATCGTGACACACACACCTTATTACAGGCCTTAGAAAAGCTTGATAAAGCCTCCTTACAAGCACAGCGTAATCTCACGATTCCTTTTGTGAAAGAAACCTTAGGCTTATAAAAACACTATTATGTAGCAGTTGCACAAAACTTTATTTGGGATTTATTTGTAGGGATACACCGCGTGTGTCCCTAGATGTTTTCCTTTTGCGCATTTGCTACATAATCCCGTATAAAAATAAAAAGAGCGGTCAAATTCGACCGCTCTTTGTGTCAGTAAGCGTTTATTCAATTGCAGTAAAAGCTTGTTCAATGTCTGCCAAAATATCCTGTATGTTTTCAATACCCACAGAAATACGGATAAGCCCGGCGGAAATATTAATTTTTGCTAATTCTTCTTCAGTCATTTGGCGGTGGGTTGAGGTTGCAGGATGTAACGCGCAGGTGCGAATATCCGCCACGTGGACTTCACGGGAAATTAATTTTAAGGCATTTAACCATTGAGCAGCAGATTCACGTCCTCCTTTCAGTTCAAAAGAAATGACACCGCATAAACCATTTGGCACATATTTTTGCTTGAGTGTATAGTCTGGTGAACTTTCTAATGCAGGGTAGTTTACACTGTTTACAAGAGGTTGATTTTCTAAGAATTTTGCTACGGTTAAGGCATTGTTATAGTGTGCTTGCATACGCAATGGCAGGGTTTCCAGCCCTAAATTCAGCAAAAAGCTGTTTTGTGGTGCCGGTGTCGCCCCGAGATCACGCATTAATTGTACCCGGGC
Organism: Rodentibacter trehalosifermentans; assembly: GCF_002000545.1. Taxonomy (GTDB): domain Bacteria; phylum Pseudomonadota; class Gammaproteobacteria; order Enterobacterales; family Pasteurellaceae; genus Rodentibacter; species Rodentibacter trehalosifermentans. The sequence goes on from NZ_MLHL01000021.1 coordinate 65,328, forward strand.
TTTGACGATATATGCCGCTTGACCAAAGGTTTCCGTATAAATTAAGCCGTGATAGCTGGCATCGGGTTGGGTGAATGCGGGGAATTTGCCGTTATTCCAGTCGAAATTGCCACCGTCGATCACTACACCGCCAAGTGCAACGGCGTGACCGTCAAGATATTTGGTGGTGCTGTGGATCACAATGTTCGCACCAAATTCAAAAGGACGACAGAAATAAGGCGTGGCAAAAGTATTATCTACCAAAAAAGGCACTTGGGCTTTTTGTGCGAGTTTGGCAAATTTATCGAAATCCAATATGCGTAATTCAGGGTTGGCAATGGTTTCACCAAAGACGGCTTTCGTATTCGGTTGAATCGCTTTTTCAAGTTCTTCAAGAGGTTGATTTTGATCAACGAAGGTAACACTGATTCCCATTTTACGGAAAGTATGGGCGAAGAGATTATAAGTTCCGCCATAAATTGAGGTGGAAGAAATAAAGTGATCGCCGGCTTCTAAAATATTCATTAATGCGTAAAAGGTCGCCGCTTGACCGGATGAGGTACACAACGCCCCAACACCGCCTTCAAGTGCCGTGAGTTTTTCTTCTGCCGCGTTAGTGGTGGGGTTGGCAAGACGTGAATAAAAATAGCCGACCTTTTTCAAATCGAATAAATCCCCAATATCTTCCGCACTGTCGTAAGTGAAGGTCGTGCTTTGCACGATGGGTTGAACGCGCGGTTCGCCGGATTTTGGACTGTAGCCCGCGTGTAAACATTGAGTTTCAAACTGCATAATTTTCTCCTTTAAAATAGGGTGAGCAACGCCTCAAATTATCACGCTTTGTTTAAGCAAGCAATGTTCCTTAAAAGGTGATTTTAGAAGGAATAGTGAAAAACATCGCAAATTTTATTCACAAACTCGCTTACTCGTTTGTTCACCCCTATCGGGGCCGTTGGCAAAGCCAACGTTCAAAAAACGTTGTTTTTTGTCACCGCACTTTTAAAAATCCACCTTTGCACAAAAGCTCATCGGCTCTCCTGTGATAGGGTGGGTAATGCTAAGGCTTTCTGCGTGCAGGCAAAGGCGTGGTGACATCTTTTTTGCTTGCGGGTGCGCGTAGAATTTATCCCCTAAAATGGGGTGGCCTAACGCCAACATATGTAGGCGGAGTTGGTGGGAGCGGCCGGTAATGGGGGTGAGTTTGACCCTTGTGCTGTTATTGGGTAAACGTGCCAACACTTCAAATTTTGTGACTGCTTTTTTGCCAAAGACAAAATCTAAACGTTGGCGTGGGCGGTTTTCCCAATCGCAAATCATGGGTAAATCCACCTCGCCGCTGTTTTGTGTAAGATGCCCCCATACCAAAGCTTGATAATGTTTTTTCGGTTCACGTTCACGAAATTGGCGTTTGAGCTCTTTGTCTGCCGCTTTACTTAAAGCAAATAAAATAATGCCGCTGGTTGCCATATCAAGACGATGTGCGGGTTCACAAAAGCCAAATTTTTCTTTCACCCGGCTCATTGCACTATCATAATATTGCACTTGATTGCCCGGTACGGAAAGCAACCCGCTCGGTTTGTTGACAACACAAATGTAGTTATCTTGATAAATGATGTCTAAATAGGGTTCCATTGGAGGATGATATTCAATTAGTGCCATGATTATTCCTTATTAGTCACGATAACCCGAAGGCTGTCTAATCGCCATGTGGCTTTTGCCAAGGCGTCTAACGATTGATGACGGTGTGCGGTTAAAATCTCAATTTCACTTTGTCGAATATTTTTGTTCACTTTTTGTAGGGCTTGTAATCGATTAATTTCCGCACTCAAGCTTTGTTCTGCCAATGTTTGTGCTTGGTTAATATAGCTTTGGGCAAGAGGTTGGATCTGCTTTTCGCCAAGGGCAAATAATTGCTCTAAGGTCGGGCGTGCCATTTTGATCATTTTATTGGCGATATCCCGACTAAGAGGCTTTAATTTACCGTGTAAGGTTTCAAAAGAGACTTGCTCTGCAAGGTTATTCCCCTTGTTGTCAAGTAACAAGCGAAGAGGAGTTGGCGGCAGAAAACGATTGAGCTGTAATCCTTTCGGCGATTGGGTTTCTACGATATAAATTAATTCTAATAATAATGTCCCGGCGGGTAATTGTTTGTTAATCAATAATGCCATCGCCGCTTTGCCAAGATCCCCGGAGGCAATGAGATCAATACCTTGACGGATCATGGGGTGATCCCAAGTGAGAAATGCCAATTCTTCTCGGGCAAGGGCAAGATTACGGTCAAAGGTGACGGTCATTCCTTCTTCTTTTAACCCCGGAAAATCGGGCATAAGCATCGTTCCTGTTGGGGTGAGCACAAGGCTGCTTTCGCCAAGCTCCTCTTGTTCTAAGCCAATCATATCAAATAAATTGAGGGCAAAATTCACTAATTCCGCCTCATTATCTTGCGCGGCGATGGCATTGGCTAACTGTTTTGCCCGTTCTCCACCGTTGGAGTTGAGTTCTAAAAGACGATCTCGCCCTTGTTCTAAGGCGATTTTAAGCGTTTCCCGTGCTTGTTTGGTTTCAGCAATAAGGTTATCTAAGTCTGAAAGTGCGGTTAAATTTGACCGCACTTTTTGCAGTGTTTCGGTGAATTTTTCAAATAGTGCCATGCCCATTGGGGCGGTTTGTTCAAAGGCATTTAAGCCTTCGTGATACCAACGGGCTAATACTTCATCGGCAGATTTTTCCACATAAGGCACATAAATTTGCACATCTTGTAATTGTCCTATGCGGTCTAAACGCCCAATACATTGTTCCAATAAATCAGGGTTTTGCGGCAAATCAAATAAGACTAAGGTGTCTGAAAATTGGAAATTACGCCCTTCCGAGCCAATGCCGGAGCTAAGTAAAACCTGTGCACCATTTTCCCTATCGGCAAAGTAGGCAGCGGCACGATCACGTTCAATAATTGACATATTTTCATGGAAAACCGTCGCGCGAATTCCTTCTTTTTCCCGTAAATATTGCTCAAGGTGAACGGCGGTTTGCGCCTGTTGGCAAATCACAAAGATTTTTTTATTACGTTGTGTTTTTAAAAAATCTAACAGCCATTGCGCTTTTAGTGTTTCACTTTGCATCGCATTAGCCATTAACGTAATAGGATGATAAATACGCCGTGGAAATCCCTTCACACCTTGGCGGGTATTGCGGAATAACACACGGCTTGTGCCATGGCGATCAATTAAGTTTTCGATTAATGTTTGACGTGCCTTTTGTTGGATTTCCACATTTGGGGAAGTCAAGTCTTGGAATACCGACTCGAGATGTTGTTCTTTTAATAGGGCCGCAATATGGCTTTTTTCCACCTCACTTAAAGGCTTATCCGCTAACAAAGATTGCACGGCATCAGCAACCGGTTGATAGTTGTGTTGCTCTTTTTGGAAAGCGGCGTAATCAAAAAAGCGTTCAGGGTCAAGCAATCGCAAGCGGGCGAAGTGGCTTTCTTGCCCTAATTGCTCCGGTGTGGCGGTAAGCAATAAAACGGAAGGAATGGCATTGGCAAGCTGTTCAACGCATAAATAAGCACGGCTTGGTGAGGTTTCCGACCAAACTAAATGATGGGCTTCATCCACAATAAGGCAGTCAAAGCCTGCTTCAAGGGCTTGTTGCGCTCGTTTTGGCGAGTTTACTAACCAATCTAAGGCACAAATAATCAGTGATTCCGACTCAAAAGGATTTTCTCCCGAATTGGCGAAATCGGCACAGCGTTCCTCATCAAATAATGAAAAATGCAAATTAAAACGACGGAGCATTTCAACCAGCCATTGGTGTTGCAAACTTTCAGGCACAAGCACTAATACACGTTGTACTTTTTCGGCAAACAGCTGATTTTGTAAAATCATCCCGGCCTCAATGGTTTTGCCTAATCCCACTTCATCGGCAAGCAATACCCGAGGATTGATACGGTTTCCCACTTCAGCCGCAATGTGTAACTGGTGAGGAATGAGCCCTGCACGAATACCTCGTAATCCTCGTAGGGGGGATTGAAATTGAGCTTGTTGATGTTTTAAGGTGCGATAACGTAAGGCAAAATGATGACTACGATCTAATTGTGCAGAAAAGAGCCGATCTTTCGCCGAACTGAAGGAAATCAGTGGTGAAATATCGCTTTCTTGCACGATGATCTGCTCACCTTGTGGATTTTCCACTAAATAAAAATTCAACCCATTTATGGTTTGAATATCCATTACCTTACCTTGCCAACCGTCCTTATGATTGAGCGTTTCGCCTTTGTTAAATTGAATTCGGGTAAGGGGGGCTTGGGCGATAGCATAAATGCGTGTTTCGTCAGAGGCAGGGAAATACAGGCTCACTGTGCGGGCATCAAATTCGGTCACTGTGCCTAATCCCAAATTATTTTCACTTCCACTTAACCAACGCTGCCCTAGGGCAAAAGCTGTCATACCATTCTCTCTGTTTTATTCTCTCAAATTTGGGCGGCTATTGTAGCCCGATTAAAAGGGAAAGCAATGAAAACTGTGATCTCTATCACATCTGTGGTAGAACTTCTGATTCTATGCTTTACTTTGCCAAAGTGCGATGTGAGAATGGCACGGTTTTTTCATTACTATGGAGTAAAAAATGGCTTGGTCTGAACGTCTTAAACGTGAATTTTTATCCGGTTGGAAACCCTTTGAAGTGATTTGGTTGGTGGTGTTTGTCATTGCGCAAATTTGGGCGTATGTGCAGGCTCCGGATTCATGGTTAGCAATGATTTCCGGGATTTCAGGTATTTTATGTGTGGTATTGGTGAGTAAAGGGAAAATCAGCAACTATTTCTTCGGCTTGATTTTTGCTTATACCTATTTCTATGTAGCATGGGGACAAAATTTCTTAGGGGAAATGAATACCGTACTTTATGTCTATTTACCGGCACAATTCATCGGCTATTTTATGTGGAAAAACAATATGCAACATGACAATGGTGGTGAAAGTGTGGTGGCAAAAGCGCTCACAGCAAAAGGTTGGATTAGTCTTGCACTTTTTATTGGCATCGGTACGCTTTTATTTGTGCAAGCCTTGCAGGCAGCGGGTGGAAGTTCAACGGGGCTAGACGGTTTAACAACCATTATTGTGGTGGCCGCACAGTTGCTGATGATTTTGCGTTATCGTGAACAATGGCTGTTATGGATTGTCCTCAATATTCTTTCTATTATTTTATGGGCGGAAACACCGGCGATGTATTTAATGTACAGTGCCTATTTGCTGAACTCCCTTTACGGTTATTACAACTGGACGAAATTGACAAAATAGTTGAAAATTTCTCTTTTACAGTGGAAATAAAAGAAGGCGACATTAATGTCGCCTTTTGCTTTATATACCATAAGGAATGGGAAAACAAGAGTGGAATGTTTTATCTACTCTGTTTTGTCGGTTCCATATCATAGAATGTTCGCCAACCACCATCAATTTCACTTCATTCCAATTAAACTCATTTAGAATACCTTTAGTGTAACAATCACATCCTTTATTTTTCTCTGAATAAGATAATTTGTAAAAATATTGTTCAAACCCAGGTACAACATAATTCAAACAGATCTCTTTGAATTTTTTTTGTGCTAGTTCAGGAGTTAACAAACGTAATACTGTTTCTCGTTGCTCTGGAGATAGAGCGTTAGAACTCATAGATATTATAAAAAATAAAGAAAAAATAAACTTTTTCATATTACTCCAAGTAGAAATAGTATGCTTCTAATAGCACCTAGTGGAAAAAAAGCGTAATCAAATAATGCAAGAAAGAAATTTCCTTTTTGAAAATCGCAATATGCCGCATACATCGGAGCTATAATCCATAAAATTGATAACGGTAGAGATAAGAGACCTGATATAATGTCTTTGAGCATTTTCTAGTTCCTCAAGATTAATTTTAGCGTTATGATATATCGCTTTGTATCATTTCAACATAAACCTTTAGTATGGATTAATATCTTTTTAATCTGTATTTATCAACTTTAGAGAGATTTTTACTATGAATGTTCAAGATACTATTCGAACTATGCGAGAAATGAAGCAGCTAACACAGGAAGAACTGGCAGAAAAATTGAATATTTCAGTAAATGCTTATTCAAAAATAGAAAGAGGTATTACTAAGTTAAGCTTAGATAAATTAGAACAAATTGCTCAGATTTTTAATATAAATGTATCCGAACTTTATTCAGCAAAGGAAAAAGGATTATTTTACTTTTTCAGTGATAACAATAATTACTATTCTGGTTCAGAAGTAGTAGTTGAAGAAAATGAAAGGTTAAAATTGGAGCTAAAATATAAAGATGAGATTATCAATAACTTACAAAGTGAAAACCTTCTTTTAAAAGAAATGATGGAAATTCTCAAAAAGAAATTATAATTAGCTGGTGTTAAAAGAGAGTAGTTAGAGCTCTTTTTTCACAAAAATTTCAAATAAAAATCCTTGGTTAATTCAATAAATTCCTTGGTATAACGGTTTTTCTCATCGTAAATCACAATTTTGTCATGCACAAATGGCTGTGATTGTTTGGAGAAGGTGATGAGCATTCTTTGCGGCGATTTGCCGATTTTCGTGATGATCTCCGTTTGCTTGATGCAATAAAGTGCGGTCAGTTTTTCGAGTGTTTTTGCCGCCTCATAAGGCAGAACAAAACTGATTTTTCCTGTTTCGGATAAGCGTTCAGCCGCCCAGGTCAGCCAGTCTAAATGACTTTGTTTGGTATAACGGGCTAACTCCCGTTCTTCGTTTTTACATTCCACGCCTTGTGCAAAATAGGGAGGATTGGCGACAATGAGATCAAAGGTTTCAGAGGTGGTATGCAAAAAATCCCGCACATCCGCTTGAATCAGATTAATACGTTCCAGCCAAGGGGAATGGGCAATATTCTCTCGTGCTTGTTGAGCGGCGGCAGGATCTAATTCCACTGCAGAAATTAAACAATCCGGTGAACTCCGTTGTGCGAGCATTAAGGCTAACAGGCCGGTGCCGCTGCCCATATCCAGCACATTTTTAACCTGTGCAATATCTACCCAAGCCCCCAATAAAATACCGTCAGTGCCCACTTTCATCGCACAATGTTGTTGATTAATGTGAAATTGTTTAAAGGTGAAACTACTCATAAATATTTCTTAAATTGACCGCACTTTCCTGTTTATTTTTAGGCGTTTCAGGGCTTTTCAGGTATAATTCGCACCAATTTTAACAAAGAACCGTACAATAATGAATTTTCCCCAATTTGACCAATTCGATCTTTCCCCTGAACTTCTTCAAGCCATTGAAAAAAAAGGCTATTCACGCCCAACAGCGATCCAATTAAATGTGATACCGGCGGCAATGGAAGCCCGTGATGTATTAGGTTCTGCCCCTACGGGAACAGGAAAAACGGCGGCATTTTTATTACCGGCATTGCAACATCTACTTGATTATCCACGCCGTAAACCCGGTCCGCCAAGAATTTTGGTATTAACGCCCACCCGAGAATTAGCCATGCAGGTGGCGCAACAGGCGGAAGAATTAGCGCAATTTACCCATTTAAATATTGCCACCATCACCGGCGGTGTGGCATATCAAAATCACGGTGAAGTATTTAACACCAATCAAGATTTGGTGGTGGCGACTCCGGGGCGTTTATTGCAATATATTCAGGAAGAGAATTTTGATTGTCGTTCGGTGGAAATCTTAATTTTTGACGAAGCCGACAGAATGTTGCAAATGGGATTTGGGCAAGATGCGGAAAAAATTGCGGCGGAAACCCGTTGGCGTAAACAAACCTTATTATTTTCCGCCACCCTTGAAGGCGAATTGCTGGTGGATTTTGCCGAACGCTTGCTTAATGATCCTGTAAAAGTGGACGCAGAACCCAGTCGCCGTGAACGGAAAAAAATCAATCAGTGGTATTACCACGCCGATAGTCATGACCACAAAGTGAAATTGCTGGCTCGTTTTATTGAAACGGAAAATGTCAATCGTGGTATGGTGTTCGTACGCCGCCGTGAGGAGGCACGAGAACTGGCGGAAGTTTTACGCAAGCGGGGAATTCGCTCCACCTATTTGGAGGGGGAAATGGCACAAACTCAGCGTAACCATGCCATTGATAAATTAAAATCAGATGTGGTGACGGTGTTAGTGGCAACCGATGTGGCAGCGCGTGGTATTGACATTGATGATGTTAGCCATGTGATGAATTTCGATCTGCCATACAGCGCAGATACTTACCTACATCGTATTGGACGAACCGCTCGAGCAGGCAAAAAGGGGACGGCAGTTTCTTTTGTAGAAGCCCATGATTATAAATTGCTCGGGAAAATCAAACGCTATACAGAAGAAATCCTAAAGGCGCGAATTTTGGAAGGCTTAGAACCCCGCACCAAACCACCGAAAGACGGTGAAATTAAATCGGTGACGAAAAAACAAAAAGCCCGTATTAAAGCCAAACGTGAAGAAAAGAAAAAAGAGGCGGCAAAGCAAAAGGTGAAATTGCGGCACAAGGACACGAAAAATATTGGAAAACGGAGAAAACCAAGCTCAGCGAAAGAAAATTAAAAAGCAAAAAGTGCGGTGAAAATTTTAGGGAATTTTTCTGTATTATGTAGCCGTTGAACAAAACTTTATTTTGGGTTTATTTGTAGGGACACACGCTGTGTGTCCCTACATTTTTTCTTTTGTGCATTTGCTACATAATACTGAAGTTTTTTACCGCACATTTTTATTGCATAGCGAGGTTGAAAAGTTAAGGCATTTATTCATCATGCCTAAATATGTTTGAAATGAAAAAAGCAAGGTGGTTTACCTTGCTTTATGAATTTGGTGGAGATAATCCCACCAAATTTATCAACCTTATCAATAATTTAGTGATTGGTAAGGTTTTTTGCTTTCTGGTGTTGTGCCAATTTTGTGTCAAAAAGCTGAACATTGTTTGCGTGGCTATGTAAGTGTTCGACAGATAAGTGAGCATATTTCCGCACTGTGTCTGTTTTACTCCATCCACCAAGCTCCTGTAATACATATAGTGGCGTTCCCGACATAATATGCCTTGTGGCCCAGGTGTGTCGCAAGTCGTGAAATCTAAAATCTTTGATCCCAGCCCTCTTTAAAGCGGATCTAAATGCTTTAGTATTTGCAATGCGAACGGGCTTTCCCTTATAGGTAAAAACGCTCTCTTTATGCTTGCCAAATTGTGATAAAATTACTTCAATAGCTTTGTCATTTAGTGGTACGCCAATGCTATTTCCTGTTTTTGATTCTTCCGAATTAACCCAGGCTTGTTTTTTCGGGAGATCAATTTGGTTCCATTTTAACTGAGTGATATTTGACATTCTCAACCCGGTTAAAATAGCGAACTTCACAATCGGCTTTAAATGTTCCGGTAACTCTTCCAGCAACCGAATTTCTTCATATTCGCTCAACCATCGAATACGTCTTTTCGGTTCAGGTAAAAATTTTATTGCCGGACATTTATCTAGCCATTCCCACTCAACTGCCGCTCTAAGTATCACTCTAATTTGTTGTAAAATCGCATTAATGGTGCGATTTTTTACGCCTTCCTTGGCTTTTTCTGACTGAATGAACTTAATTAGATTTCGGTCAATCTCATTGAGCTTTTTATCGCCCAAATACTTATCAAGCCAACGCAAACCGTAAAGCATATTGCGATCTTCTTTACGCTTTGGTTTTTCTTCAAGCCATTGCACAACAGCTTGCTGCCAAGAATAATTCGGACGTTCACCGAGTTTAAATACTCGCCAACATTCGTTATATTCCTTTGAAGCTAACTGTAACGCTTGGTTTTTATCGTTAGTCCGAGCACTTCTGCGTATCCGCTCACCATTTGGCGAGGTGAACGAGAAGTGCCAGATTTCGCCCCTCTTTTTGAGAGAGATGATTTGACGTGACATAAATTCTCCTTATGCCCCATCTCTTGTTCGGGGCTATCTTTATCCTTTTTGAGATGATTTTCAAGTTCTTCCGGGTCAAATTTCCACTTTTTACCGATTTTGTATGCAGGTATTTCTTCTTTTGCCGCTTTTTCTCTTAGTGTAACTGGGTGCATATCCAAGATTTCAGCGGCTTTTTTTGTACCAATCAGTTGCATTTTTTACCTCTTCGAAATATCCGGCACTTCAACAACTTTTAGCTGTTCCGGTGTGACATCTTTGTATTTAAGCCAATAATGGACGATTTCTAATGCTTCGCCTTGTGTTACAGTATGCTTTGATTCTCTCACCACATCCCACTCCCTACGGAACTGGCATTCAAGCACGATGTATCGCTTACCATTCATGACTTGTACTTCTTGTCTAAACATCTTCATCACCATATCGAATTGGTATGTCAATTTTCAAATACTTCACATTAACTTGTTTCGTTGTTGGGATTTCTATAATCATTTTCATTTTCCTCTGTTTAGTTAATAAAAAACCGCTCACATTTCTGTAAGCGGCAAAACAAAACCCACTGCATTGAGTGGGTTAGTTAGTAAAGCATTTCTGAATAAAGCTCATCAGGTTCATAACCAATGTCGAAACGTATTTGATTATTTGCTTTAGCTATTTCTAAAGCTTCTTTGCGAGAGACGAACCGTCCAAAATTAGTGATGAAACCTTGGGATTCTTCTATGGTGGAGAAATTGAATTCCAACGTATCAATTATCGCGTTCATGTCTGGGCTGTAGTGCCTAGTTGCTGGAATAACTAGATAGCGAATATCATAGTCATTCATCAATTGAAATTTGATAGCAGCGCATACTATTAGTTCAGGGTGTTTCATTAATAAACCTCCTTAAAAGAAAATTTATCACCTTCTTTCTCATAAACTACAACTATATCTGTGAGTGGTGTTTCTATAAGAACCTCAAACGATTCTTCATTTACTTCTATAACTTTTCTTGAGAAACCATAACACTCTTCAATGTTAGAGGGTTTAGTATTGCCATAGCATTGTCTTAAACCAAATTGTAATAAGAATAACTCTTTATCCATTATCAACCCCCGTCAGCAAATCACAAGCTTTTTGGCAATTCTCTTTAGAGGCATAGTACACGCCGTTGGATGCTCTAGTATGATGCCAACTCGCCCATCCTATGCTAGGTTTAACAACTACCGAGGGGGTTAGTTTGTCTAGGATCACGTCTAGTGCAACGTGCCAAACCTCTTCTAACCCCATAAGATCACGGATAGGCTTTGGTAAACCATCTGCATTTGGTTTAACCGGTTCAGGCTCTTTCCACATACCAATAATATCTAATTCGTCTTCATCAGTAGTGAGCCAATAGCTCCCCTCGCAATTCCATCTTAATAATGTTCCATTGGGAGTTATACCAACAAGTGAATAATCGCTAATTGGAACAAGCGATTTTATGTCGCTTATAACAAACGCTTTTTCGCCGTCTCGCAGCAGAACGGGTTCGCCTGCTAATGCTTTTTCAGGGGTAAATGGTTCGAGTTTATCTTCCCATAAACCAACAATATCATAAGGAGATTGGTTTCTCCCAATGTAATAATGGTCAAAACGGTCGTATGAAATCACTTTGACTTTATTATCTTCTAAACCTTCTAACCAAAAATGTCCACCTACAACATTTTCACCTAAATATTTAACTTTTCTACCATCTCTAGTAACACCATAAGCACCGTTCTTCAATGCTTCAATTTCTTTTTCACTTAACATAATTCACCTCAACTTTTAATAATTAACACAACGTAAGCAATGATTGCGACTATTGCTACTACCGCATCAGTTGTTTCCATAGCTATTCCTTGTTTCTTTCGGTTAGCATTGGTTTAATCCTTTTTAGGTGGCTCGGGGATTGGTTGCCAGTGGGTTACATTTTGTATTTCCGCAAAATTAAAACCACCAAAAGGCTTATACCAAATTCCATCATGGAAGCTCCCTAAATGTACAAAACTATTAAGGATTAAACCTTCTTTCCCATCATCAGGCAATCTATCATCAACACTAATCCAACCGTTGTTTTCTTTAGTCATTTTCTAAATCCCCCTCTTTAACAAACACCCCATCAATCATTTTTCCCTTACGGTCTTTGATTTGGTCGTAGGCGTGTTGGATGCAGTCCTTAAAATCTAGATCAAAACAAAAAGTTATGTAAGTTAAAGTGGATACAGCACTTTTGAAACTATCAACAAAATCTCCTAGGCATTCATTAAATCTTTCTAATGAATTATAATTTTTAGGTTCAGGGTCAAAATTAAGCTCTGATATATGTTTAGCCAAAAAAATTAAACTATTTTCTGGATTACCACCCCAAGATTCATTATTGCAAGCAACCTCCCAATCAAAAGAATAAATTACTTTCATTTGCTTATTTAAAATAACCAACACTACAAAACAATCTCCGATACTATCCTTAATTACTTCGGGTTTATTCTTTAAAATACCGCCGCACAATTCGCCAAATTCTTCCATCAGTTTTAACATTTGCTTTTGCGGAGTAGAGCCGTTAATTAAATTTCGATCTTCCGCCCATTGCTCAATGTTTTTGATTAGTTCGATCATTTCCTTTCTCCAAAATAAAACCGCCCATAAGAATAAGAGCGGTTTGGTTAATTACTTTTGTTTGTATCAACTACCGGCAACTCAACAAAAGCATTAAGCGGTTGTGGTGTCGATTGGTATTGATTGCGGCGTGTTTCTATCCAGTCCAACAATTCTTTAAATTCACCATAGTAACGTGCTTGTTTTGTCGATTGTTTGACGATGAACTCTCGTTGTTCGCTATCTAAAAGCAGCCAGTATTTTCTGACTTGCTCAATAGCTCTCTGTCTATTCGGTTTTCTGTGATTAAAATTGTCGTGGATGTACTTCCCAAACAATTCAGCGAAAAAGGAATAGGGTAGGCTGATGTGTATTTCGTTCACTCTGTTCCTCCTAAAATTCTACTTTTCGCAACTTCAATCAATAACTCATACTCACGCTTGGTTTTCTCATCGTGTACCTCTGCAGATTTTGACAAAAACTCTTCAATCGTTCCGACAAAACAGCCTCGATTAACAATTAATCCGTCTTTTCCGTTAAATACTGTAAGTGTGCCATTTTCCGAACCAACATTACTTGCCCAGAAAATCATTTTGCGTTCTGAAATGATGGTCCGTGATCTCACCTCAGTATTGCCGTACACCTCAGCATCGCCGTACACCCTAGCATCGCCGTACACCTCAGCATCGCCGTACACCCGGGCATTGTCGTACACCCGGGCATTGTCGTACACCCGGGCATTGTCGTACACCCTAGCATCGCCGTACACCCAAGCATTTCCGGACACCCAAGCATTGCCAGTTTGATCCAGATTCCGCTCTGCCTCGATATACCCTCCAAGCTCTCCGGCTATAACTACACCAAAAGAGATAAGGGCTTTAATACGGTATAGCGTTCTACCAAAATATTCTTTGGTGTCGTCTTTTAATAATTCGTATTTTTTAGTCATTTTGTTTACCTATAAAAAAGCCCACGGTTAAGTGGGCTGTGTAATTTAGAATGGAATTAGCTCATTTCCTCTATTAATTGTTGGTAATATTCTTGTGCAGCACCAACACGATCTTTGATTTTTTCGATAATCGCGTTATCACGTTTTACCGTAACCGTTGTGATCCGTTTGTCTTGTGGGATTTGTTCGACTAAATCAATGTAGCGTTCAGGGTTATCATAGCTACTGAGCATTTCGTAAGGGGTAGGGAAGAGGACAAAATCAATTTGTGCTTCTTCGCAATCCCATAGCCACATATACCCCTGCATTTGAATGTCATAACCGGATTTTTTCGCTTTGTCTGCCGCTTCATCGGTAAAAAATGGGTGAGATCCAATATCCCACGAGCATTTTGTATCGATAATTAGCTTGCGAGAGGGAACGTAAATATCACATTCACCGGTGATCCATTCATTTTCACGGCGTTCGGTGTTTTTCTTGAGTGGCAATCCTCGTTTACGACCGCTTAATTTAATGGCTTGTTCTTCCAGTAAATTGCCTTTTTCGGTGTATTTGTTGCCTTCAAAATCTTGATAACCAAATAGATCGAATTTAGCGATTTTTCTGACTGCACTTTTGGCGGTGGCAGAAATGCCGTCTTTCTTGGGTTTAGGCTCAGGCATTAAGTCGGCAAGTCCTGAACATCGGGCTTTGAATTGGTACATCATTATTCCTTAGGGGCTGAAGTAGAT